>CAYQJG010000006.1:0-94409 GCA_964417715.1 uncultured Lentisphaerales bacterium
TGCGGCGCTCGTTGCTGATCTTGATGACCTTGAAATCGAACGTCTGGTTCATGTACGGCTCGGGATCATGAACCGGAATGATGTCGACCTGCGAGCCCGGCAGGAACGCATCCACGCCGTCGACCTTGACGATCAGGCCGCCGCGCACGCGGGCCGTGATGACGCCCTGCACGACGCCGCCTTCGGTGTACTTCGCCAGCACCGAGTCCCAACGCAGCTTGTCATCGGCCTTGGACTTGCTGAGCATGACCATGCCGTCTTCGCCCTCGAGGGCCTCCAGCAGCACGCTGACCGGATCGCCAACCTTGACTTGGCTGATATCCTCGAACTGGTTGGCCGAGACGACGCCTTCCGACTTGTAGCCGATGTCGATGAAGACTTCGTTGCCATTGATGCCGCGAATCGTCCCCTTGACGATGCTTTCGGGCGTGAACTGGTTCATCTGCGCGTCGAGCGCAGCGGACATCGCGTCGTAGTTGGCACCGGACTTGACGATGGGGGTCATGGGCTTGCGAACTGCCATAGCGGGAACTCTCGCAACAGACGAACAGAACGCACCACAGACACGTAGCCGTGCCGGGAGCGCAGAGAGGCCAAACCGGGAATCAGCCTGTGAGGCTGGGATCCAAGCGAACCGACCCACCGGCGCGATACGCGCCAGCCTGCCGTCAATTGATGGGTTATGTATTGTTGTTGTTCGTGACTGGGCTGATCCGTTTGTCCGCGCCACCAGGCGCGGCGGACATCAGCTACCCTCCGACGGCACCTGCCGCCAGATAAGGCAAAGAGTATGACACAACGGCCATCCACCGACAACTGCTTTCGCCCGGCACTGCTCGCGCATCCGCGATTCGGTGCACGTCACGCTCGCGTGACTTGAGCCGCAGCGGTCCCGTAGGTCCCGCTGTACAGCGCGGCGCCGATAGTACAGCGGGACCTACGGGACCGCTGACCAGCGTGGCAGACGTCCACGCGGTTGGATGGCGGTGCACCGAATCGCGGATGCGCCCGCTTGCGCCTGCACCCGCCAGGGGGACTTTTCACGCTTCCGGTTTCGTTTTCATTTGACGCACCGGGCCCGACCCCGGCACCAACCGGCCATGGCCAGCCCCAGCACGCAGATGGCAGCCGGGATTCCAAGCACCCAATCGCCCAGGCGATTGTAGAGCGTGGCGGATTGCGGGGTAGGCGGAATGCGCACGCTGGCCGGCATGAAACCCGTGGCGCCGCCAGGCCCGGCATCGAAACGGCTCACGCGACCGGAGGCGTCAATCAGGCACGACACGCCGGTGTTCGCCGCACGCACCATCGGAACCCCGTTCTCCACAGTCCGGAAGATGGACTGGCGCAAGTGCTGTTCGGACTCACTGGAGCCGTCAAACCAGGCATCATTGGTGATATTCACCAGCAGGCGCGCCCCGCGCCGCACGGCCCGGCGACTCAGCCCGGCGAAAACGTCCTCGAAACAGATCAACGGGCTGAACGCCAGCGCACCGGACGTCCGGCCGCCGCGACCCCGCACGCGCAGAACGGTGCTCTCCCTTCCCGGTGTGCAGCTGAAACCAACAGGTGACAACCGTTCCAGAATCGGCAGCCAGCGATCACCGGGCACGAATTCGCCGAACGGGACCAGATGCTGTTTGCGGTAGCGGCCGTTCGCCGTGCCGTTGGTGTCAAAGAGCCAGGCAGCGTTGTAGAATCGTGCGCCGGGCTTCTGTCCGGCGCGCTCTATGGACTCCGCCTCAACGGTCCCGGTCAGCAACGGCGCACCCGCCGCATGCGCCGCGTTGCTGGCCAGCGCCATCACGTCGGCGTGCCACGGCATCACCCCTTGCACAGCCGTTTCCGGCCAGATCACCAGATCCGGACAGGCGGCCGCGGCGTATGTTGTCAGGTCGAGCAGGATACGGCGCTGCTCGAGTACGACCTCGTCGGTGATCTCGAAGATCGACGGTGTATCGGGCTGCACGAGCACCACACGCCATTCGTCCTGCGCAGCCTGGGAGCGCGTGCGAGCCCGGACACGTTCCAGCCCGCCCATCCAGCAGGCGGCCAGGATCAGCAGGGGCAGAATCCCCTCGGCACTGCGCCAGGGATCGAATCGCGGGCGCTCCCCGCCACGGTCGAACAGCGGCTGGGCCACACGCTCCATCATACTGGCCACGCCCGCACTCACACCGAAGAGCAGGGCCGAGACCAGCGCCACCCCACCCCACGCCGCCGGCTGGATCAGGGCCGCGTTGCCGGCCTGGCTCACGGCCAGCGCATTCCACGGGAAACCGGACAGCAACGTGCCACGCAGATACTCACTGCCGGCCCAGAGCACCGGTTCGGCCACCACGACGGCCAGCAGTCGCCAGCCGCGCCAGGCATGCCGGACCACCACCTGCCACAGCGTGGCGGCCGCCAGGCCGTAGAGACCGAAGTAGAGCGCACAGTAGGCCGCCAGGGCGCCATGTCCGAGCACGACCAGCGCCCAGGGACCGCCATTGCCGATCAACTGCCAGAGCCACGTCAGCGAGGGCAGCCAGAACGCCATTCCAGCCAGCCACGCCCACCCGAACGCCGCACGCGGTTTCGCATGGCGTACTAGCAAGATCAGCGGCACCAGGGCAAACCAGGCGCTGTCGCTCCGGTCGAGCGGCGGAAACGCGGTCCAGAGCATCGCGCCGCTGACCAACGCGGCGGCAAGGCAGAGCAGGTTGCGCGGCTCGGCCAGCGCGCGAAACAGCCGACGGCGGCGCGAAACAGTGCCTTGAGTCTGGTCATCTTCTTGCATGGGCCTGCATCCTCCACTTTTGCGCACGTGCCGTCAAGGTGCGTGCGCGTTCGCCCGACCGCCGCAGGACCGGCGCGCTTGCGTTCCGAGTACAGGCCGACGGCACCGCGGTCAGCACGGCAAGGCCGGCCAATGACGGTGCCTGGCACCACATCCCGGCAGAGTGTGAGCGGAGACCCATGCCGCCGTCAGTTGCCCCGTGCCCGTCATCTTGCGCATACAGCGTTCCCACTTGCGTGTGTTCTGTGACCGTTCAGGCTGGCGGCACCCGCCAACATGCGATCCAACAGTATTCTGCAGTCACCCCCGGCGCAACAGCAAAAGGGCGTCCGGACGGTGAGACGGAACTGGACGCACCCCGCAGTTGTGATACGCTACTTCGACGCGCGTTCAGGTTGCATCCGCGCCGCGCGGTACAGATGCGTGGACGACGCCCCACACTGGCCATGAACCACTTGCCACACAGACCGGGTCTGACTCCCGAACCGCGCAAACTGCGCGTTGGCCCACTGGTACTGTGTATCATCGCGGCTGTTGCGGCGGGCCTCATGCTGAGCCAGCTGCTCTGGCCGGCTGCCCCCAACCGAATCGCAGCAGAGGACCAGGCAACCGCGGACGCGCTACGCCGGGCACGTCCCGCGCAGGGACGCCATGCCGGTTCCATGCTGCCCGTGTCACATGACTTCTACCTGGCGGACACGAACCCATCGCCCGCGGGAGGTGTGTTCAGGCCGGCGACCCTCGACGGGCGCCTCCTGCGCCAAGGCGGCCTGGCGGGCAGCGGACGCGCGCTGGCCCGAACCAACCGCATGGAACGCGTGAGCCGCGATCTGCCTGTATTCGCGGCGCTGCGGGCGAGTCGCGGACACGCCGTTTCGGAGAAAGTCGCCGCACTGGCCCGTGAGATCACCCGCGACTGTCGCACGGATGCCGAGCGCGCCAAGGCCCTGTACGACTGGGTCACGGGGCATATCACCTACGACTGGAAGGAATGGGCCAACATTGTGGGTGGCGCCAATGCCTACTTGCTGCCCCATGACCCGCTCAGCGTAATTGAGCGCGGCACAACGGTCTGCGCAGGCTATGCCTGGCTCTATGATGACCTGGCCCGTTCGGTCGGCATGAACGCCGCTTTCGTGATAGGCGATGTGCGTGGCTATCGGGGCACGGCGGACGACGAACTCATCAGCCCCTATCAGCATGCATGGAACAGCGTCGAGATCGATGGCACCTGGTACTTGATGGACGCGACCTGGGGGGCGCGCCAGAGCGGAGAGTCCGACGCCGACTACCTGGCGCGCAGCGCCTACTACTTCAAGACACCGGCCAATCAGATGGTTTTCGACCACCTGCCCGAGTCATCGGACTGGCAATTGCTGGCCAACCCCGTTCCGAGCGATGCGTTTCAGACCCTCCCCAATCTGAAACCGGCGTTCTTCCGCGACGGACTTCGACTGGGGAACCAGTTCTCGGATACGATCACCGTATCGCAGGGGAGCGGCACCGGCGTAATCCTGTCAGCGCCCGAAGGCGTGCAGGTTGCGGCAAGCCTGACGTCCAATGGCAGGGATATCGGCGCGGGGAACCTGACCATCCGCGAGGATGGGTCCAGGCGTGACATTCTGGTCGCGCCGCTTGCGCCGGGCGACTACCTGCTGCGCATCTACTCGAAACCCGCCGGCAGCACCGGCGCATACGAATGCAGCGTGGACTACGCCGTAAAAGTGGCCCCCTGACAAGGAAAACGCATTGCCTCGGTCCGGTCAACCCTTTATGCTGTGTCGTGTCAGCGCCTATGCGCCCTAAGGGAGCTTCTGGATGAAAGACGGCAGCGAGAACCAGCGGACAATCCTCGTGGTTGATGACGACATCAGCCTGCTCGAGACACTGAGCGACTTCCTCAGTTACGAGGGGTTCAACGTCGAGACGGCGGAAAGTGGTGAGCAGGCCCTCGTCAAGTTGCGCCGCAGGAAACCGGATGTCATCATCCTGGACATGAGCATGCCCGGCATGGGCGGCGTGGGGTTTCTGGACCGGATCACGACGCCTGACGGCAGCACGCAGTACCCCGTCCTGGTGCTGACGGCGCGCGCGGCCATGGCGGAATACTTCGCGAACCGGCAGATCGAGGGGTTTGTTGCCAAGCCCTGCGATCCGGCTGACCTGCTGATGGAAGTGAACCGCATCATTTTCGCTCACAGCGGGCAGACGGCCGGCACGGCACAGACCGTCCTGAACACCCGCCGCGTCGTACTGGGCGAGAGCGACTTTGACTTCAACGCCAAGTTGCGCGATGAACTCACCCGAGCGGGCTTCCAGGTCGAGTCGGTCTTCAAGGGGCCCCAGACGCTCGAACTGGCCGTCATGAGCAAGCCGGATGCCGTGGTCATGCGACTGGAACTGGATGACATGAGCGCCGACGAAGTTCTGCGCACCCTGCGCCGCCTTCCCACCACGCAGGCCATACCGGTGGTCGTCTACGGCATCGACGCGCCGGGGGCGCGCATCGAGCACGTAGCGCAACTCGACGTCACGACGGCCAGGATCGTGCAGGACCTGTCCGTGGACCGGATCATTAGCACCACCCTCGCCGCGGTGGCTGCGGCCCGCCCGGGCAAACGCTGAGGAGTGCGCCATGCGTTGCCCGAAGTGCGGCCATATGGATGACAAGGTGCTCGACAGCCGCGCGGCGCGCGACGGTTCAGCCGTCCGCCGGCGGCGGACCTGCCTGGCGTGCGGCCAGCGCTTCACGACCTATGAGGAGATTGTCAAGGACGAGCTTCGGGTGGTGAAGCGCGACGGACGGCGCGAGGAACTCAGCCGGCTGAAGCTGATGAGCGGCATCATGCGCGCCTGCGAGAAGCGTCCGGTAAGCCCGAGCCAGATCGAAGTGCTGGTCGACGAGATCATCGAGGAGATTGAGCACGAGTTCGAGAGCGAGGTGCCTTCGAGCGCCATCGGTCAGAAGGTTATGACCAAACTGGAGCGGCTGGACGAAGTGGCCTACGTCAGGTTCGCCTCGGTCTACAAGCGATTCGCGGACGTCAACCAGTTTCTGAATGCAGTCAAGGATATCGTGGCCAAAAATTGAACTTGCGGAGGGGTGATGATTTCGGAAGCCAGGATTCGCGCGGAGTTGGCAAATGTTCTGGACGAGACCCGGTTTGACGGGCTTGGACAGCGAGTGACGGGCAAAGTGCGTGACAGCTACCTGCTGAAGGGCAAGCGCGTGCTCGTCACGACCGACCGGGTATCGGCCTTCGACCGTGTCCTGGGCACCATCCCGTTCAAGGGACAGGTGCTCAACCAGATCGCCGCGTTCTGGTTCGAGCAGACACGTGCGATCGTGCCCAACCACGTCCTGTCCGTACCTGACCCGAACGTCATGGTGGTCGCCGAGTGCGAGCAACTGCCGTTGGAGTTCATCATACGCGGGTACATCACCGGCGTCACCAAGACATCGGCCTGGTACAACTACCAGCAGGGCGTACGCAACCTCTGCGGCAATGTGTTGCCGGAAGGGCTCCGCAAAGACCAGAAGCTGGCGGCGCCGATTCTGACACCAACCACCAAGCATGAGGCGCACGACCGCAATGTCTCGCGCGCCGAGGCCCTGAGTGAGGGTCTCATCGACGGCGCAACTTTCGATTCCGCAGCGGACATCTGCTTCCGTCTGTACGACGCCGCCGTGCGCCACTCGGCCCGGCAGGGGCTGATCTTTGTCGACACCAAGTATGAGATCGGCAAGTTGAACGGCAAGCTCGTGGTGAGCGACGAGATCCACACACCCGACTCCTCGCGCTACTGGTATGCCGACACCTATCAGGCGCTCTTCGACCGAGGCCAGGACCAACGCAAGTTGGACAAGGAGTACGTGCGCGAGTGGTTGGTGGCTCAGGGCTTCCGCGGCGACGGTCCCATTCCGGTGCTCACTGATGACGTGCGCGTTGAGGCGGCACGGCGTTACATTCAGGCCTACGAGATCGTGACCGGACTCCCCTTCAAGCCGATCGAGGGGCCCATTCAGGAGCGCGTGCGGCAGGCGCTCGGAAAGCTCGCGTGACATCCCGCCCTGTCATCGGCATCAACTGCGGCGTGGTGGTTGCCGGCGCCCCGCCTCAGCGGCGCTACGCGCTGAACGCCAGCTATGCTGATAGTGTATTCGCGGCGGGCGGTGAACCGTTGCTGCTGGCGCCTTTCTCCGACGGCAGCCACCTGCCGCCGGCGCTGCTGGCCATCTGCAGGGGTTTCCTGTTCAGCGGCGGACCGGACTACCCATCCAGTTGGTACGACCAGGCGCCGCACCCCAAGACAGCGGCAATGGATCTGTCGCGCGCACGTTTCGACAACCGGCTGATGGAGGCCGCGCTCATGTCCACCCGGCCAGTGCTTGGCATCTGCGGCGGAGCACAACTGCTCAATATCGTCTGCGGTGGACGGCTGATCCAACACCTGTCCCAGGCGGCACAGCACGCCGGAGACGGGTGCGACACCTGCCACACGATACGGATCTGCGGTGGGCAACGCCTGAGCCGCATCGTGGGACACACCGAACTGAAGGTGAACTCGTGCCACCACCAGGCCGTTGATCCCGGCGGCCTGGGGCATGGACTGGTGATCGCGGCGCAGGCCGAGGACGGCACGATCGAGGCCATCGAAGGCACAGACGACGAGCGCTTTCTGCTGGGTGTCCAGTGGCACCCGGAACGGCTGCCCGGCGAAACCCACAGCGCGGCTCTGTTTGCTGCGCTCATCAACGCAGCGGCTCACCTTTAGGAAGCCGCAGCCGCTCGTCGGACGCGACTACTTTCGTACGCCCACCTCGTGGTCCGTCAGGCCCGCCTCCTGCATCGCGGCCCTGGCGCACGCGGGACAGTAGCCGTGCGAAAACTGGGTGTTGGAGTGCTGCCCAATGTAGACTTCAAGGTGCTGCCAGACGCCCTTCTGGTTGCGGATCTTCTTGCACTGCGCGCAGATTGGCAGGAATGTCTCAAGAACCTTGACTTCAGAAAGCGATCTGCGCAGGGCCTCCGTTGCCTCGCGCTCATGGTGGAGGGACTGCTTCAGCCTGGCGAACGCCCAGCCGATCGCCAGGAAGGAGGCAAGTCGGATGATGGTGTTCCAGACCGCGAAGATATGAGAAGAATAGGGCTGTCCCGCGTTGGCCCAGAACCAGACAACAGATGACATCACCGCAAGGATGACGGCGGCACCAAAGCCCAGGTGCCAGGCGGCGAGCCCGACGGGAAGCAAGTAGAAAGCAAAGAAGTTGAGTTCATCCCCGGTCTGCCAGTCCACAACACCCAGAATGCCTGTGATAGTGAGCACGAGGGACCACACCATCCACGCTCGGAACTGCGGCGTCTTCATCTCATTCCTCGTTTTCACGGGTGTCAGCTGCGGACAGCCCAATCGTCTTGCCGAACTCAGAGCGCCCCGCCCGAAACAGTCAATGGCAGCACACATGACGCAAAGACATGGTTCTCAAAGAGTGCGGTCTGAACGGTCACGGGGTGTCGGCGCATCTGTTTGAAGGCATCCAGCCACTGCCCTGTGACCTCCATTTCGAGCCGCCCGGAAACAAGGTCCACACTGCGCACGCGCAGGTCGCTCGGACTGTAACGGATGCCGGTCCCCAGAGCCTTGGAAAGGGCCTCCTTGGCGCACCAGAAGCGCAGGATGGCGGTGGGGCCCTCGCCCGAACGCGCCGCCAATTCGTGTTCCTCTGCCGTGAACACGCCCTGTGTGAAATCCTCGCTGAGATCGCGGCCGACCCGCTCCAAATCAATGCCGATGCGGGCATTGGCAGCCACCGCAGCCACCACCAGGTCCGGAGTATGCGCGATCGACAAGTCCAGGTTGATCGACACCTGGTCGCGCCAGGCGCCGTGCGGATGGGGCTTGCCCGAATCGTCGGCCCAGACGGGGATATCGGCCGCGGCGCACGCCATGTGATGGTGAAGGCGGAGGTAGCGCCGCACGGCATCCTTGGCGGCGACACGCCCCAGGAGCCACTCGATACGGCGGGAGGCGGAGCCCTTCATCCCGATCCAGTCTTCGCGCTCTGACGGACTCAGCACCGCAAACGCCAGCGTCTTCAGCCAGAGTTCGTGGTTTGTTTCGAACAGGCCCTGCGGGAACCCGGAGGCGACGGCGCCGACGACTGTCGCCGGTCCGTCTCCCAGCAGCGCCGCAGGCAGTTCGTCCGTCGCGAAGTTCTCAGCCGGACGCAGGGCGAAGCGATGGAAACGCGACGACACTTCTGTGTCAAGTTCCTCCCAGCCCGCAATATCGATCAGCAGTCGGCCCTGACCATCCGAAACCTGAATGTCCGCCACATGTGACTTGGGTGTCAGCGCGCGGATTCGCAGGTACGCGCGCAGCCGCATATTGTCAGGGAATGCAGACGTTAGAAAGCGGATGTGTCGCACGCGGAACGGAACCGAGATCGAGCCGCTGAACTTCTCGAATGAGCGCCAGAGCGCCATGCCTGAACCCACGCCGTCCATAAGCAGCGGCCAGCAGGTGAACAGAGGAATGCGCGTGTAGCGCACGGCGTCGGCCCTGGGCGGAACGCACAGCTCGTAATCGAGCCCGTCCTCGCCCCATTGGCTGACGTGCTGCACCGAGCGCAGCGATGGGCCTTGCGGCAAACGGTCCGGATAGATCTCCTGGCCGGTCCAGGCGACGGGACGGGTGGCCCGCAGCGGCGCCGGCTTGGCCGCCAGCGTCTCCACCGGGCTGCTCGAGAGCAGCACCGTGGTCTCGGCCAGCGGCCGCGCGAACTGGCGACGGGCATCGCCCTCGCGCAACTGCACTTTGACCGCCGTCAGGCGACGATCCGACCAGTCGATACGTTCGGCCTGGATCGTCAGGCGCACCTCGCCGTGTTCGAACCCGATCCACCCCTGCGCCCGCAGATTGAGAACCTGGTCAACACGCTTGCGCGGCGCGACGCGGCGTGCGGCTTCAGCCATGATCTCAAGGCAGGTCGTCATGGAGAGGACGGTGAAGCCGTGCAAGCGCGAATGCGCGGTGGGCAGGCGCGCGGCGCCCAGCGCAAAGTCCTGAATGAACGGGTAGTCGTCCAAGGCATACGTCTTGGTCAGCGTCAGACACTCCCCAGCACGCTCGTTCACGATTTCGGCGCTTGCCAGCAGAGGGAAATCGGCGCCGAAAATGTTGCGGCGGCCGACATCAGGCTCAGTCGCGCCGACGCCCGTGGCGGCGGCCGGAGCCGCGGTGCGTGCCGCGAGGAGGGCGGGCGGCGCAAACACGCGCATCTCGGGCAGCCGGAACGGAAGCTTCACGGTCGTATCGGTGCGCGGCACCAGCGCGGCCGGGCGGTCGAAGTTCAGCAGACGCGAGGCGCGCTGACGGTGCAGCGCACTGGCGTCCATGCTCACGCCGTGCGCCGCCAACTGGGCCAGCGCGTGGTTCAGCTGAAGCATTCCCGACCGGTGAATGCGGTTCGTCGCCAGAGCCAGGTGCGGCCGGCCCTCGAGCTGGTCACCGATCAGCATCGAGAGCTGTCCACGCGCCCCCAGTTCGACAAAGATCCGGAATCCGTCGGCGTACATCTTCTCGATGGCGTCCACCAGGCTAATCGGGCTGGTCCATTGGGTGACACACGTCTTGATCAGCTCGGACGTGCGTTCCGGCAGCAGGCTGCCCGTGGCGCAACTGTAGACCGGCACCGTCGCCGGATGGCGCACCCACGAACCAAAGAACTGCGACAGGGATGCGAGCCCACGCGCAAACCACGGCGTATGGTAGGGGCGCTGGAACGGCAGGGCGTCGATGCGTGTCGCCCGGCGCTCAATCGCGCGCGTCACCTCGTCTGACACCTCCGCCGACGACGCGCACAGCACAAACGTGTGGGGACCGTTGTGCATGGCCAGCGCCAGACGGCCCGGGTAGCGCTCAAGCAGCGCGTCGATGGCGGCGCGGTCCAGGCCTTCCACCGTGACCAGAACGCCAGTCGGAATATCGCTGCGCGCAGCCAGACGCAGGATCAGCTGGTACCCCTCGCGCAGAAACTTCACACGGCGGTCATGCGCGAGCGGACCGAACACGCCGGCACACTCAAGTGCCGCGATCTCGCCACCGCTGTGGCCGATGACGGCGTCGGGGCGAATGCCCATCCGCTCAAAGATGCGTGCCAGAACCGTGTTGGCCGTATGCGACACCTCGAGCGCTCCAGCCAGTGCCGTGAGCGACCCGCTCGAGACCGTCGGGCGGTGCCCCGTGCCGGCGGCGAAGATCCATTCACTGGGCAGCGAGGCATCGTGCCCGGCGGCGCGGCACGCCTCGTCGGCCTGGTCGAACGCGGCACGGCAATCGTCAAACACAAGGCAGAGATCGCGCAGCATGTCCGGGTAGGGCGAGGTCTCGCCGGGGAAGACAAAGGCCAGCCGACCGGTGAGCCGCAGCCGCTCGCGCGCGTAGTAGACGCCCGACTTATCGCGGATGCGCACGGCACCATCCTTCAGTTTGCGCTGCGCCACGCGCAACTTGTCGCGAAGCTCGGCCACCGACGAAGCAACCAACGCGAGGATCACCGGCATCCGCCGCGCCAGCTGTCCGCAGGTGAACGCGACATCCTGGAGAGACACATCCGGGGCGTGATCCAGGAACGTCATCAGGTGCGCGACGCGCTCCAGAAGCGCGGCATCGGTGGGTGCGCCCACCAGGACCAGCTCACTTGCGAAGATGTCATGCAGATGCCGCCGGGCGCTCATACGCCCTCCGGATGCGCCTCAAGGACGGCATGCCCGTAGACACCGGCAAAGTCCATGGCGCTTACCCCGGCGCGGCGGGGTGTCTGCGACCGTCCACGGATCCACGGCCGCGGCGCGGAGACCAGGTAGAAGGGTGAGCGTGGATGGCATAGCCTGGGGTGCGGGCGCTCGTACCGTGCCGAAGGCGGCAGCACGCGGTGGTAGATCGCCAGTGCAGCCTTCTGCATGCCGGCCATACCGGCAGCCGTCAGGACATGCCCGATCGTCGACTTGATCGAACCGGTTCCAATCGTGGGCTGCACGCCGCGCCGCTCGCCGCAGATCTCGCGCAGCGCCTGAATCTCCGCCGCATCTTCGCGGGGCACGCCGGACCCGTGTGCCTCGATCAAGTCGATCGTTTCGGGCAGCGCCTCGGACTCACGCAGTGCCTCGCCCATGGCGCGCGCAAGCAGGCCGCCCGCATCGTGGTCGGCCTGTCGCTCGACCGGCGTGGCGCAGGTCGTGAGTCCTATGCCCTTGATCGCCGCGTAGACGCGATCACCCGTGCGCTCGGCATCATGCCGCCGCCGCAGCACGAGCACGCCGCCACCCTCGCCGTAGAGCGTGCCGTCGGCATCGCGGCACAACGGCACGGGTACATCGCGCGGAGTCTGTTCCAGCAGGGACGAAAGGCCGACCAATGCCGGAAAACTCAGCGGTCCCTGCAGCGCCCCGGCGAGCGCGATGTCACACCGATGAGCCCGCAGGTTGTCCATCGCGGTACGAACAGCGACCAAGGCCGAAAGGCTGCCGCCGTCGATCGCACAGGACGCGCCGGAGACCCCCAGCATACCCGCCACGCGCGCGGCCAGCGCATGGCCGTAGGCACTCCGGATGGTGTGTGCCTGGATGGGTGGCAGCGCGTCCTTGAGCTGCTGCCGAATGCTTGCCAGGTCAGCCTCGGTGGCCGACGGGAAGAAGCGTTGCACGATCAGCGTGGTCTGGTCCACCGCGAGGGCATGCTGCAACCAGTTGACGGTCCCGGCATTCAGGGGAGCCGCATAGCCCATGAGCACGGCCACTCGATCAGTCGGCAATGTCTTGGGGGTCAGTCCGGCATCCCGCAGCGCATCGACCGCCAACTGGGCCGCGAACAACGGGTCGGCGTTCTCACCCTCCGGGATATCCGCAGAGAGGCCAAGCGCCTCGGGGTCGCAGGCATAGAGATCGCGCAGGTAGCCACCCCGCAGCCTCGGCGTCCGATCAGAAAGCACCGGACTCAACTCGACGCGGTCTGCAAGCGTCGCGTCCGGATGTTCACCCAGATTGCTCTTCTGCTCGAGGATCGCCTGCCAAAGCTCCGACGGTGTGGCTATACCCGCATAGCGGCAGGACATGCCGACGATTACAACATCATCCGGGTTGGCGCTCTTTTTTGCCATGCAGCACAATTCGATGGAAACAACCTGCTTAGTCCTTGGCGACGCCATACGCGTGTTCGTCGGCCGGGAACTCACCCTCGGAGACTTCGCGGGCGTAGTCCTGGAAAGCCTGCCGCATCGTCTGTCCGACCTGGGCGTACCGCTTCACGAATCGCGGCGTGAACGCATCGAACATCCCCAGCATGTCGTGCATGACCAGGACCTGCCCGTCGCAACCCGGCCCCGCGCCGATGCCGATGGTCGGCACCCGAACCGTCGCGGTGATCTCGGTCGCGAGGCCGGCTGGAATGCATTCGAGCACAATCGCGAAGGCGCCGGACATCTCCAGGGCGACGGCGTCCGCCCGGAGTCCTTCGGCCTCGGCCTCGGATCGGCCTTGCACGTGGTAGCCGCCAAACACGTTTACCGACTGGGGTGTCAGCCCGATGTGCCCGAGCACGGGAATGCCATTGGCCACCAACGAGCGGACCAGCGGGGCGCGCAGCGCCCCGCCTTCGATCTTGACTGCGTCGGCGCCGGCTTCCTTCAGGAACCGGCCGGCATTCGCCAACGCCTGTTCGGTTGAGACCTGGTAGGACATGAACGGCATGTCGGCAACAACCAGGGCACGGGATGTGCCGCGTGCGACGGCCGCCGTGTGATGCAGCATCTGGTCGATGGTCGCCGGCAGCGTGCTATCGTACCCAAGCACAGCCATTGCCAGCGAGTCGCCCACCAGGATCAGCGGGATCCCCGCCTCATCCATGAGCTTGGCGCTGGCAAAATCATAGGCCGTCAGACAGGCCAGCTTCTGCACGCCCTTGGATTGACGGATCTTGAGCGTTGTCCAGATTTTCATGGCGGTCAGATCATAGCACACCACCGCACCGGGAGGTAGCCCTACCTCTCCGCGTTCACCATTGCTCGGCGGCCAGAACAGCCGACGGCGTGGCTGGCAACGCGGCGAGAACCCGCCGAACGGGCTGCGTCTGGCCGGGCAGAACCAGGTCGGGACGGACATCGGCCAACGGTGCGCAGACAAAGCGACGTCGCATCCATTCGGCATGTGGAAGCCGCAATGCGACATCGGTACGGGTCAGGTCGCCGAAATAGATGATATCGATGTCGATCAGCCGGGGAGCATGGTGCTCGGAGCCGCGCCGGCGTCCCAGTTCGGCCTCCAACGCGTGTATGGCGTCGGAGAAAGCAGCCACCGCGAGCCGCGTCTCAACGACCACAACGGCATTCAGAAAGCCGGCCGAGCGATGGCATTCCGGCACGTCCACCGGCTCAGTCTCGTAGACAGGCGAAGAAGCCATGACGGACGTGAGCGGCAGGTGCGCAAGACCGAGGCGGGCCCGGCACAGGTTGGCCAGGCGATCACCCAGATTGCTGCCCAGCGAGAGTGCGGCTTCCATGGTGTGGCTCATGCCGCGCTCAGTCCAGCCCCAGCACATCGCGCATGGTATAGAGTCCGGGCTTGCGCCCCTGCAGCCAGCGGGCTGCGGTCAGCGCGCCCTTGGCAAATGATTCGCGCGAGGACGCCTTGTGACTGAGTTCGACGCGTTCGCCGTCCGTCGCGAAAATCACCGTGTGATCGCCAACCACATCGCCGCCTCGTACCCCGTGGATGCCGATCTGCCCAACCGGACGCTCCCCCGTGATTCCTTCACGGCCATAGCAGACCACGTCCTTGAGCGCAACCCCTCGCCCCTGTGCCAACGCTTCGGCCAACCCGAGCGCCGTTCCGCTCGGAGCATCACGCTTGTGCCGGTGATGCATCTCGACGATTTCGGCGTCGTAATCGGCATGCAACACCGCAGCCGCGCGGCGCACAAGGTCGAGCAGCAGGTTGACTCCGAGGCTGAAGTTGGGCGCCCAGACGACCGGCAACTTGCGCGCCGCATCCAGCACGGCCTGCCGCTCAGGCTCCGACAGACCGGTCGTGCCCAACACGAAGCCCTGTCGCTGAGCCAGAACCTGCGCGATGTTCGCCGTCACGGCAGTGTGAAACGTGAAGTCGATGACGACCTCAGCCTGCGTCGGCCACTCGGCCACCAACGGCAGACCCAGACTGCCCGCACCAGCCAGCATGCCGGCGTCCTGGCCCAGCGCGGCATGGCCAGACTGCTCCACAGCTGCAACGACCTCAATGCCAGGCAGGCCGCGTGAGCAACGGATGAGCATCTGCCCCATGCGGCCGGCAGCCCCGAGAATGGCGACTTTGGACATGATCATCCCCTCAGATCAGGTTGAGTTCGGCCAGAGTCTGACGGATCTGCGCGCGAATCTTGTCGGATGGCTCGCACAACGGCAGGCGGTAGACCTCATCTATCCGGTGCATGAGCGCCAGAGCCGCCTTGACTGGGATCGGGTTGGTGTCGATGAACATGTCGCGGAAGAGCGGATAGAGCCGCAGATGCGCGCTCCGTGCGGCGACGAAGTCGCCCCCCACCGCCGCCCGAACCATGTCAGACACGGCGCGAGGGGCCACGTTCGACGACACGCTGATCAGGCCCTGAGCTCCGACGCTGATCATCGGCACGGCCAAGCTATCGTCACCCGAGAGCACAGCCATATCACAGGCCGTACGAATGGCGCTGACGCGGTCTACGCTGCCGCCCGCCTCCTTGACCGCCACAACCTTGGGGTGTTGCGCCAGGCGTGCGATGGTGGCGACATCGATCTCACGGCCGCAACGGCCAGGAACATTATAGAGGACAATCGGCAGACCGAGATCGGCCACGGCCAGGAAGTGACGGTAGAGCCCTTCCTGGTTTGGCTTGTTGTAGTACGGGGTAACCTGCAGGGTCGCGTCGACGCCCATATCCAATACCTGCCGCGTCAACTCGACAGCCTCGGCGGTCGCATTCGCGCCCGTGCCGGCGATCACCTTCATGCGCCCCCCGGCGGCTTCCACCGCGACGCGGATAACCTCGATGTGCTCGTCATTATCCAGCGTCGGAGACTCGCCGGTCGTACCGACCGGCACGATTCCTTCGACGCCATTCTCGGCCTGCCAGTCGACCAGTGCCTTCAGGCAGCCGAAATCGACGCGCCCATCCTGATTGAAGGGGGTGACGATGGCCGTAAACGTTCCAGTAAACATGACTGCTCCAGTGATCTAGACGGACACTCCGAACCCAATCGTCGGAGAGCGTAGCAAACCCGCGCGGGGATACAAGACCCAAAAGAGCTGGCCGCTTGACAATTCTTGGACTATGCATTATTAACCATGGCATGCAAAGTCGCTTTGGTCTGTGTGTCCTCTGCTGTGGCGTGGCATTTTGCGCGCCGGCGGGAGACGCAACCGACCCAACCAACCGTCCGCCGACTGTGGCGGCGGATACGCTTAACGTGCTGGTCACCGCGCGCAAGTGGTTCGAACCGCTGCAGCGCGTGCCCGGCGCCGTGACCGTCCAGGACGGTGAAGCCCTGCAGCAGGCCGGTGTCCAGAACCTGCGCGACGCCGCCAGTTCCGTCCCCAACCTCACACTCGGCGATTTCAGCGTCCGTCGGCTGACATTCCCGTACTTGCGGGGCATCGGCTCGGGCCGCAACAGCCCGGCGGTCACAACCTGCATCGACGGCGTACCTCAACTCTCCTACGCCACGGCCAACCAGGAGTTCCTCTCCGTGGACCGGGTCGAGTTCTTGCGCGGCGCACAAGGCGCCCTGTACGGACAGAACGCGCTGGGCGGCACCATCAACATCGTGCCCCTGCTTCCGACCCGCGATGCAGCCGGATCGCTGACGCTCGCGGGGGGCGACTACAATGCGCGCGAAAGCCGCTTTTCCGTCAACGGGCCCGTTGGACCTGAAACGGCTTCCGCCAGCCTTGCGGGCGGGTACGCCAGCCGCGATGGCTATACGCAGAACCGCCGTACCGGCGACAGCCCGGACGGCCGCGAGGCGCTCTTCGGCTTCGCTCAGCTTTACTGGCCGGGCCAGCAACAATGGAGTTTCCGGCTCAGTCTGGGCGGCGAGCGCGACCGCGACGGCGACTACGTGCTCAAGGACCTCGGCTCGGTCCGCAGTCGTCCTGACCAGGTATGCCATGACTACGACGGCCGTTCCGACCGCGACCTCGTCCAACCGGTACTGACCGCCGAACGCAAGGGCGACTGGGCGGACTTCACGTCCATCTCGGCCTTTCAGGGGTGGTGGTCGCACGACCTGACAGACCTGGACATGCTGCCTATCAGCCTGATGCGACGCGACAACGAGGAGATGCAGCAGGCCTGGATCGAGGAGATGCGCCTGTCCTCGCCATCTGACACACCCGTGCGTCTCGGTGACCGACTCGCCCTGCGCTGGTTAACGGGGCTGTTCGCCTTCACGTCAGACTACAGCCAGCGCGCGTTCAATGACTACCGGCCGCTGGGCGCCCTGCTGTTCAGTCTGCCCATGCCCTACCGGCAACACGACGATGCCGACCTCAGCAACCGTGGCGCCAGCCTGTTCGGCCAGTCCACCTTCACACTCGATGAACGCCTCGAACTAGGCGTCGGGTTGCGCGCGGATCTTGAGCAGCGCTCGGCCGACACACGCAGTTACACACGACCCACGATCCAGCCACCCGCTCAGACCGATGGGGAGCAGACATTCCGCCACCTGAGCCCGCAGTTCACGCTGGCCTACCACTTCACCGATCACATGCTGGCCTATGTCGAGGCGGCCAAGGGGTTCAAGTCGGGCGGCTTCAACGCGCAGTCGCCGGCAGGACAGGAGTCCTATGACGAGGAATCCAGTTGGACGTTCGAGACTGGGCTCAAGACCGCCTGGATGGAAGACCGCCTGGTCGCAAATCTGGCCGTTTTCCGGACACTCTGGGATGACATCCAGTTGGATGTGCCATCGGGACTGCCGAACCTCTACTACATCGACAATGCCGGCCGCGCCACCAGCCGCGGGGCCGAGCTGGAGTTGCAGGCGCGTCTGCTCAAGGGCCTGACGCTCTTCGGCAGCATCGGCCTGCTCGACACGGAATTCGCACAAGGCAGTTCATCAGGCGGGACCGACATCGGCGACAATGACTTGCCCTTCGCGCCGCACGCCACCTGGCACGCGGGTGCCGAATACACACGGACACTGCATGGTCGCATGCGCGGGTTTGTGCGCGGCGAGGTCGTCGGCACCGGGGGCTACGCGTATGACCCGATCGCCGGTGCCTCGCAAGGCAGTTACACGCTGGCAAACATCCGCACGGGCGTCGATTCGGGGGACTGGCGTTTTGAGTTCTGGGTCCGCAACCTCTGCGACCGTGACTATGTGCCGCTGGCCTTCCCCTACCCGCTCTCGCTATCAGGCTATGTCGGCGAGCCCGGCACCCCGCGCACGCTGGGCGCCTCAATTACCCGGCGATTCTAGAAAAGGACGCGTCATGACACCGAAGAAGCGAATTTACCTGAGCGGTCCCATCATGGACGAACACGTTGGCACGGCTCAGACCTGGCGCGAACGCGCCAAGACCGAGTTGCGTGACCACTTCGTCATGCTTGACCCGATGAGGCGCAACTTCAAGGACCGGGAGGTCGACAGCGCCAACGAGATTGTTGAGTTCGACCTGCAGGACGTGCGCGACACGGACATCCTGCTCGTGAACTACAACAAGGCATCCATCGGCACGGCGATGGAGGTCTTCTTCGCCGCGCACGACCTAGGCAAGTTCGTCGTAGCCTTCTCGCCGTTCACGTTCAAGGACTGCTCGCCCTGGATGGTGCGGTACTGCACCAAGATACTGCCCACCCTGGACGAGGCCATCACCTACATCCGCGAGCACTTCATCCAGCGGCATGTCGACTGACGCGGATGATCCGTTTCTTTCACACATTTGTGTTTGTGTTAGCCTCTTCGCGCCGCAGCGGCGGCGACGAACGCCTTGAAAAGCGGATGCGCCTGTAGCGGGGTGGACTGGAACTCGGGGTGGAACTGGCAGGCCACGAACCAGGGGTGCGCCGGCAGTTCGATCATCTCCACCAGCGTGTCGTCCGGCGACCGCCCCGAGAGCGAGAGGCCGGCCTGCTCGAGTCGCTGCCGGTAGGCATTGTTGAACTCGTACCGGTGACGGTGGCGCTCGCTGATCGCGCGCGCGCCATAGATGCGCTCCGCCAGTGACCCCGGGGTCAGCACGCAGGGCTTGGCGCCCAAGCGCATGGTGCCACCCTTGTCAGTCGTCTTCCTCTGCGACTCCATCAGGTCGATCACTGGATGCGGCGTGCCTTCGTCAAACTCGGTGCTGTTGGCGCCTGCCAATCCGCAGACATTGCGGGCGAACTCCATCGTGGCGCACTGCATGCCCAGGCATATCCCGAAGAAGGGAACGCCGCGCTCGCGCGCATATTGCACGGACGCAATCTTGCCTTCCACCCCGCGGTTGCCGAAGCCACCCGGCACCAGCACGCCATGCACCCCGTCCAGCAGCACCGCCGCGCCCTTCGACTCGATCTCCTCCGATTCGATCAGGCGCAGCCGCACCCGCACGTCGTTGGCCACGCCGCCATGTGTCAGGGCCTCGTAAATGCTCTTGTAAGCGTCACGCAGGGTGATGTACTTGCCCACCACGGCGATTTCGACTTCGCCCTTGGTCGGCGTGATGAGACGCGTCAGCATCCCCCTCCAATCGGCCAGATCAATCTCCTGCACATGCAGTCCGAGCTTCTCGAGCAGGTAGACGTCCATCCCCTGCCGCGCCAGTTCGACCGGCACTTCGTAGATGGAGTGCGCAACGTCGCGCTCCTCAATCACCATCTCGAGCTCAACATTGCAGAAGAGTGCGAGTTTCTCCCGGTGCTCGTCGCCCATCGGCCGTTCACACCGACAGACCAGGAAGTCAGGAAGAATGCCAATCGTACGGAGAATCCCCACAGACTGCTGGGACGGCTTCGTCTTGAGCTCCTCCGCCGCCTTGATGTACGGCACCAGCGTCACGTGCACGAACAGTCCGTTCTCCCGCCCGATCTCCTGGCGCAGTTGGCGGATGGCCTCAAGAAACGGCAGACTCTCGATGTCGCCAACGGTACCGCCGATCTCGGTCATGACGATATCGACGTCGGGCGCGTCCATCGACCGGATGGCGGTCTTGATCTCATTCGTTATGTGCGGGATGACCTGAACGGTCTTGCCCAGGTAGCCGCCCTGGCGTTCACGGTGAATCACCGCGCTGTAGATGCTGCCCGTTGTGAAGTTGGAGTTGCGCGTACACGCCTGGCCCGTGAAGCGCTCGTAGTGTCCCAGGTCGAGGTCGGTTTCGGCGCCGTCCACGGTGACATAGACCTCGCCGTGTTGGTAGGGCGACATCGTGCCCGGGTCGACATTCAGGTAGGGATCCAGTTTCTGCATGCGCACGCGGTAGCCGCGCTTCTTCAGCAGCAGCGCCAGCGACGCGGCCGTCAACCCCTTGCCCAGCGAAGACACAACCCCGCCCGTGATGAAAACGTGTTTGGTCATAGCCCCTCGTCATTCCTCTTCGATCTGGTTGGTCTCAAGTTCGAACTTGCCGATCATGTGGCTCACATCAACAGGGTACTCGCCGGTGAAACAGGCGCGGCAGAATTGCGCCGCTCCGTCCTTGAACGGCGCCAGCAACCCCTCCTCGCTCAGGTACCCGAGACTGTCGGCGCCGATGTACGTCCGGATCTGGTCGACCTCGCGGTTGGCCGCCACAAGTTCTGACCGCGTCGCAAAGTCGATGCCGAAGAAGCAGGGATGGCGCGTGGGCGGGCACGAAATGCGCACATGAACCTCGCGGGCCCCGGCGTCGCGCAACCAGGCCACACGACGCTGAATGGTTGTGCCGCGCACGATCGAGTCGTCGACGATCACCACACGCTTGCCGCAGACGACCTCCGGCAGCACGGCCAGCTTCATGTCGACCCCGCTCACGCGCTGAGCGGAACTCGGCATGATGAAGGTGCGTCCGACGTAATGATTGCGGATGAACCCCATGTCCAGCGGGATGCCGCTCTCGCGCGCATAGCCGATCGCAGCGGACATGCCGCTGTCGGGGATCGGCACCACGACGTCCGCATCGGCTGGGTGTTCCTTGGCCAGCGCCATGCCATATTGCACGCGCACCTGGTGTACGTTATGTCCGAACACCGTGCTGTCCTGCCGGGCGAAATAGACCATCTCGAACACGCACTGGGCATGACGCGTGCGCGGTTCGGCGAACCGGTAGCTCGTAAGTCCGCGCGTGTTAATCACGACCAACTCGCCCGGCTCGACCTCGCGCACATACGTTGCGCCCACCTGCCGCAGCGCGCACGTCTCACTGGCGAACACGTATCCCCCACCCAGTTGTCCGATCACCAACGGCTTGAACCCCATCGGGTCACGGGCCGCCATGACGCTGTCGCGGGTCATCAGCAGGAATGCGAATGCACCGCGCAACTCGGCCAGCGCACGTCCCACGTGCTGGGTGCGGTTACGAAAGTGCGGATCGGCCAGCAGGTGTACAAGCACCTCGCTGTCGGTCGTCGTCTGGAAGATCGACCCCGACTCCTGGTAGTTGTGGCGCAGTTCCGCGGCGTTGGTCAGGTTGCCGTTATGCGCGATCGCCCAGGCCCCGCCCGCGCACTCGGCCACCAGGGGCTGCACGTTCTGCACGCGCGAGGCTCCCGTTGTCGAGTACCGCACATGCCCGATTCCCATCCCGCCGCGCAGAAAGGCAAGATTCTCAGGCGCAAACACGTGGTCGACCTGCCCCAGTCCCTTGTGACTGCGGAGCCGTTCGCCGTCGCTGGTCACGATGCCGGCGCCTTCCTGCCCGCGGTGCTGCTGCGCAAACAGCCCGATATAGATCAGTTTGGCCGCGTCTGCCACACCGTGAACGCCAAAGAGACCACAGTATTCGCGTGCCGAATCGCCGCCACCCGTTTGGCCGGTTTCCATGGATAGTCCCCCGATTGTGGTCGTTTTGGCCCGCGCCGCTATTTCCGGCTCAGCCAGGCGTGGATGCTCTCGGCCGTCGCCCGCCCGTCCGTGATCGCACGGACCACCAGCGACGCGCCCCGCGCCAGATCGCCGGCGGCGAAGACGCCAGCCACGCTGGACATGTGGCTGGCATCCTTGGCGACGTTGCCGCGCGGGTCAAACGCGACGCCCAAGTCGGTCAACAGCCGCGACTTGCGCGGGCCCGTGAAGCCCATGGCCAGCAGAACCAGGTCCGCGGGCACGTCGAACTCCGTGTCTGGACGCATCTGCATGCTTGGCCGGCCGTCGGCACCGGCACCCCATTGTACCTCGCAGGCCCGCAGTCCCACGACGCGCCCCTCCAGTCCGAGTATCTCGCGCGTCGTGATGCACCATCGCCGTTCGCCGCCCTCTTTGTGACTGCTGGAATCGCGCCGCATGTTCGGCCACATCGGCCAGGGCGTGCTGGCGGCGCGGGTCGGAGGGGGCTCGGGCAGAATCTCGTACTGCCGGACGCTCCTGGCCCCCTGGCGCAGCGACGTGCCAAGGCAATCGGATCCGGTATCGCCGCCACCGATGATCACGACGTGCTTGCCGGCGGCGGAGACGTCCTGTTCCGGCGTCAGGACATCGCCGTCCAGACGCATGTTCTGCCAGCGCAGGAAATCCAGCGCGAAGTAGACGCCGTTGAGGTCGCGTCCCGGCACGTTCAGGTCGCGCGGCTCGCGTGCGCCACCGGTCAGGCAGACGGCATCAAAGCGGCTCAACAGGTAGCGCGCGGACACATCTTCTCCCACCCGCAACCCGAGTTCGAAACGCACGCCTTCGGCTTCCATCAGTCGCACGCGCCGGTCAACCACGCGCTTCTCCAGCTTGAACTCGGGGATGCCGTAGCGCAGAATGCCGCCGGCATGCGAGGCCATGTCATAGACCGTAACGGTATAGCCGATGTGGTTGAGCGAATCGGCTACGGCCAACCCCGCCGGACCCGAGCCGATGACGGCCACGCGGCAATCAAGGCGCCTGGCCGGCACACGCGGCACAACCCATCCTTCGGCGAAACCCTTCTCGATGATGGCCAACTCGATGTTGCGGATCGTCACGGGCTCGTCGTTGATGCCCAGCACGCACGACCCTTCGCAGAGCGCCGGGCAGACACGTCCAGTAAACTCGGGGAAGTTGCTCGTGCTCAGCAGCAGGTCGAGCGCATCACGCCAGCGTCCCTGGTTGACGAGTTCGTTGGTCTCGGGGATCAGGTTCGCCAGCGGACAACCGCAGCCATGGCAGAAGGGCGTGCCGCAGTCCATGCAACGCGACGCCTGCTGACGCGTGAGTTCATCGCCCAGCGGCTTCTCGACCTCCTTCCAGTCGTGCAACCGCTCGTCCTTGTCGCGATACCCCGCGGCGCGGCGCGCGATGTCCATGAAACCGGTCACGCTACCCATGAGCCACCTCCTCACGCTCGGTCTGCTCGTCCTCGCGCATCATCTGCCCCAGCACACGGCGATACTCCATCGGGAAAACCTTGACGAATCGAGGCAACTCGGCCTCCCAGTTCTCCAAGATGACCTGGCCGCGGCGGCTGCCGGTGGCCGCCACGTGCTTCTCGACAAGCGTCCGCAGTTCGGACACATCGCCCAGGCTGACGACTTGCTCAAGGTCCACCATATCGAGATTGCAGCGCGTGTCGAAGAAACCATCCTCGTCATAGACGTAGGCGATGCCGCCGCTCATGCCCGCACCGAAATTCAGCCCGGTTCGCCCAAGCACGACAACGCGCCCGCCGGTCATATACTCGCAACCATGGTCGCCAACGCCCTCGACCACCGCCTGCACGCCGCTGTTGCGGATCGCAAAGCGCTCGCCCACGGTCCCCGCGATGTACACCTCGCCGCAGGTCGCTCCATACAACAGCACGTTGCCCGCGATGGTATTGGAGGCTGAATCAAAGCTGGCATCCGGCGGCAGCCGCAGCACGATCTTGCCGCCAGAAAGCCCCTTCCCGACGTAGTCATTGGCCTCGCCCTCGAGGATCAGGGTCAACCCGCGCGTCGCCCATGCGCCGAAACTCTGGCCGGCGGTCCCGGTGCAACGCAGCGTGATCGTGTCCTCAGGCAGCCCGGCATGCCCGTGGCGCTTGGCGATACGGCCGGCAATCATCGTTCCGACCGTGCGATTCACGTTCCGAACCGGCACGTCGAGGCGCACACGCGTCCCGTTTTCGATGGCATCGGCAAGTCGCGGCAGGAGCCGGGCGTCGATCGTGTCGGACAGGTCGTGCTTGCGTGGGCTGACACAGCGGCGCGGCGTGTCGATCTCGGGACGGTAGAAAACGCGCGAGAAATCCAGCCCGCGCGCCTTCCAGAACGTGATCGCCGCGTTGGTTTCCAGCAGGTCGCTGCGACCGACAGCCTCGTCGATCGAACGCAGCCCCAGGGCGGCCAGGCGCGCGCGCACATCCTCGGCGATGAACCGCATGAACCGTTCGAGGTGCTCGGGCTTGCCGGCAAAACACTTGCGAAGCTTGGGGTCCTGTGTGGCAACACCCACGGGACAGGTGTTCTGGTGACACTTGCGCATCATCACGCAACCCATGCAGACCAGCGCCGTCGTGGCGAAGCCAAACTCCTCGGCGCCCAGCAGCGCGCCGATGATCACGTCGCGCCCCGTCTTCAGTTGGCCGTCAACCTGCACGCGCACCTTGTCGCGCAGCGCATTGAGCAGCAGCGTCTGGTGCGTCTCGGACAGTCCCAGTTCCCACGGCGCGCCGGCGTGTTTGATGGAGGTCAGGGGCGATGCGCCGGTGCCGCCGTCATAGCCGCTGATCAGCACGCGATCGGCCTCGGCCTTGGAGACACCGGCAGCCACCGTGCCGACGCCGATCTCGGAGACGAGCTTGACCGATACCTCGGCCTCGGGGTTCACGTTGCGCAGGTCGTAGATGAGCTGCTTGATGTCCTCGATGGAGTAGATGTCATGGTGCGGCGGCGGCGAGATCAGCGTCACGCCCGGCGTCGCGTGCCGCGTCTTGGCGATCTCGGCGTTGACCTTGTGACCGGGCAGTTGCCCGCCCTCACCGGGCTTCGCGCCCTGGGCAATCTTGATCTGAAGTTCGCGCGCGTTCACACAGTACTCGGCCGTCACGCCGAAGCGCCCGCTGGCCACCTGCTTGATCGCGCTGCAGCGGCTGTCGCCGTTGGGAAGAGCCTGGTAGCGCGCGGGGTCCTCGCCACCCTCGCCGCAGTTGCTCCGGCCGCCGATGCGATTCATGGCGATCGCGATCGTCTCGTGGGCCTCGCGGCTGATCGAGCCAAACGACATCGCGCCCGTGACGAAACGCCGCATGATCTGCTCGGCCGGCTCCACTTCGGACAGCGGCACAGGCCGCGTCTCGCAGAACTCGAACATGCCCCGCAGTGTGAACTGCTGCCGAACCTGGTTGTTGATCAGTTCGGCATACTCGCGGTAGAGCGCCGTGCTGTCGGTGCGCACGGCCTGCTGTAGTTTGGCGATCGAGTCCGTGGTCCAGAGGTGCCGCTCGCCATCCTTGCGGAAGCGGTAGAAACCGCCGCTGGGCAGGATCGGCAGCATGTCGACACGGGGCTCATAGGCCTGCTCCCATCGGGCGTTCGCCTCGGCGGCAATCTCATCAAGCCCAAGTCCTTCGACCCGCGATGCCGTTCCTCGAAAATAGGCATCGATCACCTTGCGGTTGAGCCCGACGGCCTCGAAGATCTGTGCGTTGCGGTAGCCGCGCAGCGTGGAGATTCCCATCTTCGACATGATCTTGCGCAGCCCTTCGCACAGGGCCGCGATGTAGTTCTCGACGGCTTTGGCGGAGCTGATCGCCGCACTCAATTCATTGCGTTCGGCGAGCGCCGCCACAGTCTCGAACGCCAGGTAGGGATTCACCGCTGTCGCGCCATAGCCCAGCAACAGGGCCAGGTGCATGACCTCACGCGGTTCGCCCGACTCGACGATCAACCCGGTCGGCGTGCGCAGGCCCTTGGCGATCAGATGCTGATTGACCGCCGCCACGGCCAGCAAGGCGGGAATGGGGACATAGTCAGCCGGAAGATTGCGGTCGCTGAGCACCAGGATGTTCGAGCCATGCGTGACGGCCGCTTCGGCCTGAACGCTCAACTGATGCAGCGCCGATTCCAGCGAGGCGCCGTCGCCCCCGGCGGGGAAACCCGTCTGCAGCGTGCGCGCGCGATAGTCGGCGATCCTGAGTCCGCGAATGCGCTCGAGATCCTCATTGGCCAGCACCGGGTGCCTCAGTTTGACCAGCCGCGCATAGCCCGGCGTCTCGACGAGGATATTCGCCGGCGTGCCGATGAACGTCATCAGCGACATCACCAGCTCTTCGCGGATCGGGTCGATCGGCGGGTTGGTGACCTGGGCGAAGACCTGCTTGAAGTAGTTGTAAAGCGGCTGCGGTTTCTCTGAGAAGACCGCCAGCGGTACATCATGCCCCATGGAACCGATCGCCTCGTGCCCCTTGGCGCCCATCGGCTCGAGCAGCACCTGCACATCCTCGCGCGTGTAGCCGTGCAACCGCTGGCGCCGCAGCAGCGTGGCGTGTTCGGGGACAACCGGCGCCACAGCGCCAAACAGCCCCTGCACCGTGATCTTGTTCTCCTCGACCCAGCGGCGGTAGGGCTGTCGACGCGCCAGCAAGCTCTTGATCTCCGGGTTTCGCATGATCCGGTGCCGCTCCAGATCGAGAACAAGCATCTGGCCGGGGCGCAGGGCGCCCTTCTCGGCCGTCTCGCTGGCGGGGATGCTGAGCACACCGGTCTCGCTGGCCAGAACGACGAAGCCATCCTTGCGGACCGTGTATCGGGCCGGCCGCAGACCGTTGCGGTCCAGAATCGCGCCCACCACGGTGCCGTCGGTGAAGGCCACGGTCGCAGGTCCATCCCACGGTTCCATCAGCCCGGCATGATACTCGAAGAAGCCCTTCTGGTCGGGACCCAACGGGTACTTCGGTCCCCACGCCTCCGGGATGAGCATCATCATGGTGTGCGGCAACGAGCGTCCCGCGGCATGCAGCAACTCCACCACGTTATCCAGCGAGGCCGAATCGCTGCCGCCCGGGTCAACGACCGGCAGAACCTTCTTGATGTCTCCGCCGAACGCGTCGCAGGCCAGCGCACCCTCGCGCGCCCGCATCTGGTTCAGGTTACCGCGCAGGGTGTTGATCTCGCCGTTGTGACCGATGAAGCGGAAGGGCTGGGCCAGTTCCCACGACGGGAAGGTGTTCGTGCTGTAACGCTGATGCACGACCGCCACCGCGCTCTCAAACTCCGGCATTACCAGGTCCTTGTAGAAACCGGATACCTGCCCGCCCATCAGCATGCCCTTGTAAACGATGGTGCGGCAGGAGAAACTCGCCACGTAGAACGTCTCGTCCGGCGGCAAGACGGGACGCACACGTTGCTGAACCTGCTTGCGAATGACATAGAGTCGGCGGTCCAGATCAGCGCCCGTCAGGCCGCCACCATGGACAAAGCCCTGCATCACAAACGGCCGCCCGGCAAATGCCAGTGCGCCCAGGACCGACTCGTCAACCGGCACATCGCGCCAGCCCAGGAACCCCAGTCCCTCGTCTTTCACCGTCGCCACCAAGGCCGACATGCAGGCCGCCCGCGCCTCGCTGTGCCGCGGCATGAAGAACATCCCCACGCCGTAGGTGCCCGCTGGCGGCAGGGGCTGCGTCAGCTTCCAGAGACGACGAAACAGCTTGTCCGGCACCTGGGTTAAAATGCCCGCGCCATCGCCCGTCGCCTGATCGCCGCCAACGGCCCCGCGATGCAGCAGGTTGCGCAACACCGTGATCGCATTGTCAACGATCTCATGCGAAGGCTTACCGTCCAGATGGGCCAGAAAGCCGACCCCGCAGGCATCGTGCTCGTTAGCTGGATCGTACAGGCCCTGCATCGCAGGTATGCGACTGAGGAACGGTGGCTTCGATTGCATGCAGACTACCCCTCATGGCGCGTTCTCGGTACTGAACGGAGTGTTATGATGCAGACGATGTGCCAATCGCTCACAGAGAATGAAACAAGGCTTTTGGAGGCCAAATGGCCCTGCCGGCCACAATCCACAATGACCAGCGATACAAAAATGTCACGACTCGTTTCAGCCGCCGACATGAATGTCGTTGTTCAGCGCCCACTACCATTTGGTACAAACGCGCAACCTCAAAACGCTGAAACAACATTCTTGTAGCTGGACGGCCGATCTGATAGCGTCAGCAAGCACGTACGATACCATGCCGTTTCGACTTGTCCACATCGCATTGCAGGGGGGACCTCCATGGCCGACCGATCCACCACCGAGCTTGCCGTTCTCTACCGGATCTCACAAGCCCTCGTGCACCGTCAAGCGGTCTCGACGCTGTTGCAGGATGTCCTGGACATCCTGGAAAACGAGATCGGCATGACGCATGGCTCCCTGACACTGCGTAAGCCGGACACGGACATCTTCGTGATCGAGGCGTCGCGCGGCCTGACACAGGAGGAGATGCAGCGCGGTCAGTACCGCCTGGGTGAGGGCATTACGGGCAAGGTGGCCGAAACCGGCTTGCCGGAAATCGTGCCGGACATCACCAAGGATGCGCGCTTTCTGAACCGCACGCGCGCACGAACCGGCAAGGCAGGCGCGTTCATCTGCGTGCCGATCATCCATCGCGGCCAGGTAGTCGGGACCATGAGTTCCAGCCGCCCCATCGGCGATGATGAAATGCTCCAGGCGGACCTCAAATTCCTGACGCTGGTGGCCGGGTTGCTGGCCGAGGCCGTGGCCGCCATGAGCGAAACCATCGCCGAGCGCGACAGCCTCGTAGCCGAGAACGAGCGGCTGCGGCGCCAACTGGGCGACCGCTACCAGCCCAGCAACCTGGTCGGCAACTCGCGCGTCATGCGTCAGGTTTACGAGCAGATCGCCCAAGTCGCCGACAGCAACGCCACTGTGCTGATCAGGGGCGAGTCCGGCACCGGCAAGGAACTCGTGGCGCGCGCACTGCACTACGGCAGCAACCGGCGCAGCGGACCATTCGTGAGCGTCAACTGCGCGGCACTTCCCGAGGCCCTTGTCGAAAGCGAGTTGTTCGGGCATGAAAAGGGCGCGTTCACCGGCGCGCAACAACAGCGCAAGGGACGCTTCGAGCTGGCCAACGGCGGCACGCTCTTCCTGGACGAGATCGGCGATATCTCGCCGGCGGTTCAGGTGCGCCTGCTGCGGATTCTGCAGGAGCGTGTGTTCGAG
The DNA here is from genome assembly GCA_964417715.1 of uncultured Lentisphaerales bacterium. GTDB lineage: Bacteria > Verrucomicrobiota > Kiritimatiellia > RFP12 > CAYQJG01 > CAYQJG01. The sequence continues at coordinate 29,106 of CAYQJG010000006.1, forward strand.
CGCGTCGGCGGCGACACCACCATCGCCGTCAATGTGCGCATCGTGACCGCCACGAACCGGAATCTGGAACAGGCGATCCGCGAGGGGCGCTTCCGCGAGGATCTCTACTACCGGCTCAATGTCTTTCCGGTGTACCTACCGCCGCTGCGCGAACGCAAGTCCGACATTCTCCTGCTCGCCGAGCACTTCCTGCGCAAGCATTCGGAGGTCTACGGCAAGACAATCCGGCGCATCTCAACCACCGCCATCAACATGATGATGGCCTACCACTGGCCGGGCAACGTGCGCGAACTGGAGAACTGCATTGAACGCGCCGTGCTGACCGCCTCGGACGATGTCATCCACGGCTACGCCCTGCCACCGACCCTGCAGACCAGCGAGGCCACGCGCACCGCTATCCTGCCCGAGGACGGCGCCAGCCTGCAGACACTCGTCGAGAGTTACGAGCGCGAGATCCTCGTGGACGCGCTCAAGAAGCACCGCGGTAATGCCGCCGCCGTGGCACGCTTCCTCCAGACCACGCAACGCATCATCAACTATCGCATCCGCCAACTGGGCGTTGAGCCGAAGTCCTACCGTTGAGGTCCGGCACGGTCAGGCGTCTTTCAGCCCCAGCAAACGCAACGGGTTGGACCTGCCAATTCGGCGCAGGTCGGTCTCGCTGAGTCCGCTCCAGGAACGCAGCCATGTCAGGCAGTCGGCCATCGTCGCCGACGACCCGGCCAGCGCGGTGCCGTGTTTCAGAGCCACGCGGCCGCCGGGTTCGCTGACAACCGTCTTCCCCTGCCAAACGTACTCACCAGGCGGCAGACCCGCAATCGACGCGGCATCGCTGGTCACGACGAAGCGTTCGATGCCCTTCGCACGCAGCGCTACGCGGACGAACTCCGGCGGAAGATGGTGCCCGTCCGTGATGAACAAACCGGTCAGCCGGTCATCGGCCAGCTGCGTCCAGATCGGGTTGGGGTGACGCGGCAGCGTGTTGGGGATGCCGTTCCCCAGGTGCGTGCTGCACATGGCCCCTGCGTCAACCGCGCGAGCAACGGCATCCTGATCGGCCAGGTGGTGCCCAAGCGAGACGACTACGCCCAACGCCGCCGCGCACCGGATAACGGCTTCGGCGCCGTCGAGCTCCGGTGCCAGAGTCAGGATCGCCACCCGTCCAGAGGCCCGTTTCATCCAGCGTTCGAGCAGAGGCACACTGGGTCGCTGCAACAGGTCGGCCGAATGCGCCCCGCACGCGTCACGCGTCAGGAACGGTCCCTCCAGATGGATGCCCAGCAGGTGCGGTCGAATGTCCGGCTCATCCATCGCCGACGCCAGAACCGGCAGATTCTCCTCATACCGTTCCGGTGCGCACGAGACCAGCGTCGCGCAATAGGCCGCCGTTCCCCGTGCAACCAGTGCCCGGGTCGCCTGCCGCACATCGGCTACCGTCAAGCCTGGCGCCGAGAAATCCACACCGGCGAACCCGTTGACCTGCAGGTCGACCCATCCATCGGGCACGCTGCTCAACCGCGGCGGCGCGATCATGCGACACCCCGCACAGACTCGTCGACTGCTTCCTCGAAGACGCCCACGGACTCCCGCAGCGCATCCTCATCGATGCTCAACGGTGGCGCGATCTTGATGCATTCGCCTCCGATGCCGACAGGCGCGAACATCAGCAGACCCTTCTGGAAGCAGGCAATGTTGATCCGCAGAGCCAGCACAGGATCGGGGGTTCTGGTGCCCGGCTTGACGGCCTGGATACCAGCCACCAACCCCTTGCCCTGGAGACACCCGAGGACACGCGGGTACTTGCTCTGGATGCGCCTCAGTTCCGGGATGAACCACTCGCCCAGGCGCGCCGCGCGCTCAACCAGTCGTTCTTCCTGGATCACACGCAGGTTGGCCATCGCCGCCGCCACCGCCAACGGCGATGCTGAGTGCGTCGAGGTCATCGAACCCGCCGGGTACAGCCCCATGATGTCCGTACGACCGATCACCGCCGACAGCGGCAGCGTGGAACTGATGCCCTTGCCGCACGCGATCAGGTCAGGGGTGATGCCGTAGTGCTCGAAACAGAACATGCGCCCCGTACGCCCGAACCCGGACTGCACCTCATCCATTACCAGTACAATGTCATGCGCACGGCAGAAGGCTTCGAGCTTGCGCGCATAGTCGACCGGAATGAAGTCCGGTCCAACGCCCTGATAGCTCTCAACCATCACACCGGCAATGTCGGCGGCCGCGATCCCTTTCTCATTCAGCGTCCGCAGGAAGAGGTCGAACGAAACGTCCTGGTTCTTGTAGCCATCAGGGAAGGGCACCTGCACGAAGGTCGGATCCACCTCGCCCATCCACTTCTTGAGGCGGGGCATGCCTCCAGCCAACTGGGCACCCATCGTCCGGCCATGGAACGCGTTGTTGAACGAGACCAGGTACCTCTTTCTCGGCCCGTGTTTCTCGAGCGCATAGGTCTTGGCCAGCTTGATGCAGTTCTCCGTCGCCTCACTGCCGGTGCTGAGCAGAAACACCTGGTACCGGGCGGGGTCGGGTGAAATCGCGCGAAGCATGCGAGTCAACTCGGCCCGTCCTTCGTGCGGAAACACGTACGTGGCCAGCAGCGGCCGGTCCAGCGCTTCCTGTATGGCTCGCCGGATGGCAGGATGCCCGTGCCCGACATTGGCGATGAGCACACCCGAGGACCAGTCGATCCAGCGGTTGCCCCACCTGTCGCAGACCGTGGCACCTTCAGCCCTGTGCCAGACAATCGGGGGCTGCCCCGACATGGAGCGCGGCTCGGACCGCCGCAACTCCTCGAACATGGGCAGCGACTCGGGCACCGGCAGCGGCGTCTGAATCGTGCGGAACGCCGTGCTGATGTGCGGAACGTTGATGGGCGTCAGATCATATTCAGCCATGGTTACCGTCTCCTTATCTCAACATGGGGGTTGTCGCCATACACAATGCTCACCCAATCGCCATCGGCCAGGATCGACAGGCGCGCCGCTTCCACGACCAGTTCGTTGACTGAACTGTTGCCGGGTGTGGCGATGATGCCCGCCTGATCGACTTCGCGGATCAGCACGCGCCGTCGCTCGCGCGCCGCCTCCGCGGCCTGCCCGGCCGTCTCCGCCTCAATCCTGCGCATGGTCTCCAGACTCGCGGCCACCGAATCGTAGCCGTAGCCGACCGGCTTGTAGCCCGCACCCTCCCACGGCACCAGCCGGTAGAAATCCGGACTCACGTAGTTGTAGCGCGTGCCCCCGCACCCGATCCCCTTAAGGTAGCAGTGCTTGACCCCGCGGTCCTGGTCGTCATGCTCGATCATCCCGGTGCGGCCCTCACCCTCGCAGTACATCAGCAGGCCCTGATCGTTGCTGCCGGCGGCATCATCCGGATAGCCCAGCCCATCGATAACCGAGAGCACGGCACCGTTCTCGTACCGCACGCGTCCGTTGGCCCACATGTACCCTTCCTTGCCATTTGGGAAGGCCCGCTTCACGCCGGACACGGATACGGATACCGGCTTGAGTCCGGTGATGAACGAAACGAGATCCACGTAATGGCATCCGACATAGACAAATGGATCGGTCTTGTCGCAGGTGAACCAGTTCTGGAAGTTGGAATGGCGGTAGTAGTAGGGCTCGATCATCCTGGCCTCACCCATGACAAACTCGCCGAAGTGCCCCAGCCGATACTGCCTCCGCGCCATCAGCGACCGGCGGTCAAACCGCTTGTGGTACTCCACCCCGACAAACAGGCCGCGATCCGCCGCCAGCCGTTCGATCTCGACCGCCTGGACGTATCTCAGCACCAGCGGCTTGACGCACAACACATGCTGGTCGTGCAGCAGGCACGCCTTGACGATGTCGTAATGGAACTGGTCCGGCACCGCCACGATCGCCGCCTGACGCGGCCGCGCCGCGGCCAGAACATCACGGTAGAGGTCAGGAAACATCCGCTCACTCGGCTCAGAGAGCGCGGGATACGCATCGAACGCCTGCGCCGGGAACGCCTCGGCCAGTTCGGCACTCTCGGCCAGTGTCTTCAGGGGCGCCGAATTCAAAGCGCAGACCCCGATGCGCCCTACGGCGCCGGTGCGCTGCAGGTGGTACACCGACGGGAGGATCAGGTCTTGCGTGATCATCCCGCCACCAACAATCAACACATCCATCGGCTTACTCTCGTGCATGTTTCCTCCTGTGTGTGCGCTCATCTGCTTAGGCGACAATCACGTCACCTTTTCGCGGCGGCGCGCAGGACTCGCGCACCACCAACTCGGGAGCCACGACGATGCGGCCCCGTTCGACCTCTCCCGCAGGTTGTTCCGCCTGCCGGGTCACCCGCTCAAAGGCATTCCTCACCAGCGTCGCCACGGGATGACGAACCGTGGTCAGCGCGGGGATGGTCAGGCGAGCCGACGGGATATCGTCGATGCCCGCAAGGGAGACATCCGCAGGCACGCGGATGCCATGCTCATAGAGCGCACGAAGGACGGTCTGCGCCATGACGTCGTCCGCTGCAATGAAGGCCGTGGGGCCACCCGGCACGGCGACGGGCAGACCGCACGCCAGCAGCGTGCGTGCGTCGGCAGCCGTAACGCGCACAAACCAGTCATCCCGCCGAGTCAGCCCGCTCCGGCGCAGCAGGTCGCGCAACAGGCGTTCGCGTCTCATGTGCGGCAGCGACGCATCGCCCACAAAACCGACACGGCGGTGCCCCAGGTCGATGAGGTGGCGCAGGATCTCGGTCAGCCCCACGACCTCATCGACGACCACCTGCTCCACCCCTTTGAGCGTCTTCCCGGTGCCGATCTGTACAACCGGCTTGCCTTCGTCCAGGAACGCCCGTGCGGCGGACGGACAGTAGTCACTGCCACAGACAACCAGGCCGTCGAGCTCAAACTTGCGCAGAATGGTCTCATCCCCGGTGACGGACTCGCTCCCGCTCCAGCCGGCCAGGAGAAGCGCGTAGTGCTTCTCGCGCGCAAAACCCTGCAGTTCTCCGATCATGTGCCCGAAGAAGGGGTCGGCGAAACTCTTGATGATCACGCCCAGCGTATGGGCTGCAGCCCCTTTCAGCGTGCGGGCCGCTGCGTTGGGGCGATAGTCCCACGCGACGGCGGAGCGGCGGATCCTCTCAACCGTCGCGGGAGAGGCCTGGATCGCGTCAGCGGTCCCGGACAAGGCACGCGACACCATCGCCTGCGATACATTCAGGCGCAGGGCCATCTCCTTCTGTGTCAGGCGACCTTTCATGGAGCGGCGTCATTCACGCACATTCCACGCACCCAGTCAACCTCATTCGTATGAGGGTGCCTATTGTTGCCCTATCACACAGTCGCCCTTGATCGCCATGACCCGCTCGCCCACCTTCACCATGCCATCGGGAGACTTGCCCCACACGCCGCCGGAACTCACGGAAGGATGCGACCGATCCTTCCTGACGACCGTCAGCACGACGAGGAAGGAACCATCCGCACTCTGGAGATGAATGAAGCGGTTGCTGTGTGTGAGGAATCTGGAGCCGCGCGGTCGCGTGCCAGTTGCGAACTTCAGGTCGCCCGCCGGATACAGCACGGTCCCTTTCATCGTGGCACCGTTACGCGCGCTCACCATGAAGGTGTTGCCCTGGGTTGTGAACGTGTTCTCCTCCAACGAACACATCTGCCAGAACACACCGTTATCGGATGTGTCGCAGATCACGTATGTGGCGTCAGCACCGGTTGCCCCGCCAAAGTCCGCGATGAACCGTCGCGTGTGGTTGAGCACGCCGACGTTGCTCAGGCTGATGCCGGCGACCACGCTCCCGCTGCCGTCACTCTTGATAACCGGTGTTCCCATGATCTTCCCCGTCCGCCCGCTCGTCCTGATCCGGGCATCGGGGTCGCCGGGGTGGTACAGGATGGAGTAGATTGTCCCGCCCCGGGCCGCATCAAAGCTCTTGTCCCCCCTTGCTCCCCAGAACCGGTCATAGACGTAGACCAGTCCCGGCTGGATGACGGGCGGACAGAAGTCGAACGCCTGACCATAGGTCCCCTCGCCCGCAGTGCCGGCGTTGTCGTCGCCAAAATCGGGCCGAATCAGGCCGACCGACGACCGCACCGTAGCGGCATAGCACGTCCAGAGCATCCACGTTGCGGCGGCGTTCTTGCGGATGTCCTTGTCAGGAAACCTGCGCGCCATCGCGATTGCGAATGGACCCACGTCGTTTCCCACCGGGAAGAACGTGTAGCCGAGCCCCTCCGCGTTCCATCCGCGGGTCTGCGCCGCCCCGCCGGCATTTGCCGTATACCACCGCTCGACCCTGGCGTAGCAGAGGTCAATCGCCGCAGGCTCCTCGCCCTCATGGCCAGCACGATGCGGCGGTGGCTAAGACCCATTTCCATGCCGTTTCCCCGCATCGCCTGCGGAGCGGTCGGATCCTTCGAACGCGCCGAGCCGCGCGCGTTCGCCTTCCCACGCATGGAGCAGCGTCCCCCATCCGATCCGGCTGAAACCTTCGGGGCGGTGCGTTTCGAGCACCGAGACGCTGCGTGGCATGGGCATCCCCAGACGACCCAACCAGTGTCGCACGGGGAGCTCATACATCGGCCAGACGGACCCCACCTCTCTTGCCGGAACCTGCAGCGGCCAGTCATCCAGTCGCCCCATCGCGAACGGACCGTGCAGTTCGACAACTGTCCGCAGGCGGTGTTGCCGTTCCGAGTAGAGGTCGATTCCCTGCCTGAAGGCCAGTTCGCAGGTGGCAACCATGGGCGCAATACCCATCTGAGCATGCACGAGATCGCGACCGGTCTCGGAGGTGCAGCCACTCGGCGACGTATAGCGCTCGAGCAACCAACGGTAGCGCGCAACGGCCAGATCGAACCAATCGCCACGCTGGCAAAATACGGCAATGCATGCCTCCAGATGGTTGGCCCAGGTCATCCAGTTGTTCTCGTGAAGATCGGTCACGGCGATGGGGCGCACGACCTCTGCCAGACAACGGCACAGCGCCGCATCGGTCGCCGCATCCAGGCGGCCGCATGCCCGCAGCAGATCAGCGGCCCACACCATTGCCGGCCAGCAGTACGACGTGGAGAGGTGCCCGCCGGTGTCGGCGATGCCGGTGAACGTCGTCGCCCAGGCGTGAAGAATGCGCGCTGCGGCAAGGGCATGCCCATCTCCATGGCCAAGCGCGTCGAGCAACGCGTTGCCCCAGGCCGCCTCACAATCCTCCTTCAGATCGCGCACGGCGCCGGGTTCGCTCCAGTGGATAAAGTGCGGCCGCGCATGAGGTCGCGGCTGCCAGACGCGCCATACATCCGCGCGGTCACGCAGCAGCGCCCACGCCCGCTCCCAGTCGCCGCCTGTGGCGATCCGGTCCCGGGCGGCGGCGATGTCCTCGGCACCGACGATCAGACCAGGTGAAACAAACCGGCGGAAACGAACCGGCGGATCCACCCGCCACTCGCCCCACAGGTCATCCGTGCGGCCATCATCGGCGCGACTCCAGCGCCCGCGCAACAGGCGTCCGCGCCTCTCGGCATCAACATGGATCTCGATGCGCCGCGCGCCGGCGGCCTGCCCGTCCACGGCCGGATGGCTCACCACGACGGTCGCCTTCAGGCGCGTTCCATCCCAGTCGCACGCCGTTACCTCGGCATCGGCCAGCGGCCAGTTCTCGTGCAACGTGACCGCGCGGCCCAATGTCACGGCTTCGGGTGTGGCGGGAAGTTCAAGACGCAGATCGCGAAAGTCCCTGCGGCCGTCGGAGAGCGCTTGCTGACAAACCAAACGCAGCACGCCAGTTCCCGTCACGGGCTCCGGCATCTTCTCCGCGCCGCCACCCCGTGCGGCGCCGCCAACCGTGCCGCGCCAACCGCCGTACGCGGATCGCATCTCGACGAAGAGCGTCGCCTGGATCGGCGCCGGAGGCCACCAGGCATCGGGACTCACGACCAAGTCGAGTTCCCAGTTCTCCAGACACGCCTCGACATGATGCGAGCGCACGCATACGTCGTGCGTCGCCTTGTTGAGACGCACACCCCGCGCCCAACCTGACATCCCCTCGAGATGGATCTCCAGATCCGCAGCGATTTCGCCCACTGGCACAACGTCTCGCAGCAGGATGCATGTGGAGTTGGCCCGACCGGCCAAAGCGACTATCGCCCTTCTCTCACCCATCGGGCATTCCCCCTCGTTTGGATGGCAGATTTCAGAATACAGCAGTCAGTGGCCGGAGTGCAGACGAAACTCACCCGCAGTGTCTCAGCGAACTGTGAAGGCGAGGCCGACCTCCGATTCAGCAGAGAGGATGCTTGTTCGGTGACACGCGGCGTCTACAGTCGCGCTAGCCCCCGAGTTCGATGCAGCGTCTGCGATAATGCAGGTAGTTGGCGTAACTGACGTCGTCGGGCACGCCATGGTCACAGGTGGGAATGTAGCCGCCGCGCGCGCGCATCGCCGGCAGTATCCGGTCCACCATACGGTCGATGTCACGCGGTGTCTGCGCCAGCACACGCTTGTCGATGCCGCCCAACATGACGAGGTCCGGGTACGCCCGGCCCGTGGCGACCACATCACAGCCGCTCGCGACCTCGAACGGGCTCATCACATCCATGGCGATGCCCTCGCGGTAGATCGGAATGACCGGATCGGCGAAGCCATCGGTGTCGATCTGGACGTACAGGTGACGGTTGCGGTCGAGCTGACGCGTCTTCAGCCCAGCGATCACCTGCTGGTAGTAAGGCAGGAGGAACGTCTGCATCATCTCCGGCGAAATCAGCGATCCATGGTTGTAGCAGATGTCCTCGGCGAAGAAAATCTCGTCGATTGTCACGTGCTGCTGGTGGCGGGCAATCACGGCATCGGCCAGCGCCAGCCATGTCTGCATGCAGTCATGAACTACATCGGGCATGTCGTAGACAGCATAGAGCAGGGCCTCAGGGCCGAGCAGACTGCGCAGGTACATGTACCCGCCAATCAGGTTCTGGGTGATCATCCGTCCCTCGGCAGACGCCGCGCGCGCCACGGCCATGCGGCTGTCGAGATCGGCGTAGCGTGCGGGCGCGCATGGGTCCATCCGCCACTTGACGTTCTCGGTCCACGTGCGCATGTCCTTGACAGGATGGTCGACGTACTCGGGCATGAAACCGTGGCGCCGCCCCTTGAAGAACAGCACGTGGCGTCCGGCGTGGTCCTGCACCAACTCCGTATCGCCGCGGTCCTCCAGCACACGCGTCTCAAAGACGGGCGCAAATGCCGCTTCGCACCAGCCCAACTGCCCGAGTGAGTGGCCGCCCGGCGGGTCGAAGCCGAACAACTCGGCATGCGGCACGTCGGCGGGCATCCCTTCCTGCTGCCAGCGCGCCAGTGCCTCCTGCCAGATGTAGAACTCACGGCGATAGAGGGGCGCCCCCGGCACGCGCGCGTAGGCATCACGCAACCGGCGGGCGCCGGCGCACATCCGCTCGCGCGGAACCATGCCGTGCACACCATCCGCAAAGGGCGTCGTGACCGTCGTCATACTCATTTCGGACTCCATCCAGCACCGCAGGCGCGTCCGCGGGGTTTGCGGAAGTGCTGCCAATGCGTTGATATGCAGTCATACTAGGTCTGACGGTGCGCGATGGGAATGGACGAAACGGCGATCAGGATATATATTCCGGCAATTGATGTGGAGCGACTGTTCAAGCGCGGCGGATGGAGGTACACCCGGAGGCGGACTCACGCTCCGTACGGTCTGGCATGTCCGCGCCAATAGTGCGTACAACGTGCGCCGGGCGCGAGCGGCGTCAGACGGACTGATCGCACTGCGCACAGTGGCCGGGCGCGGCTGGGTGGATTGCGGCGCGGGAACCGCCCTGGAGGCGGATAGCGGCACGCTCCTGGTGATGGAGAACGCCCGCATCCATCACTACCGTTGCGCCGGGCGCGCCTGGCACTTCTGGTGGTTCGAGTTTGCCGCCGCCACCCCTCTCCCGCTCCGACTGCACCAGAGGCTCGCCGTCACACCCAGGGAAGGCGAACTGCAGTCGCTCCAGGATGTGTTCGCGAACCTGCGTCGCGAACCGCCGGTGCAACGCAGCCTCGCTTCGGCGGCGTTCGCGCACATGCTGCACCGCTGGGCGGCAGATGCCCAGTCGCAACTCGTCTGCTCGCCGCACCAGGCGGCAATCACACAGGTGATCGCACAGATGCACACGCGCCCGGATGGCCCCTGGGCCGTGGACGAGATGGCCAGGACCGCAGGGCTATGCACACGCCGCTTCCGGCAGGTCTTCCGAACGGCCACGGGGCAGTCGCCCAAGCGCTTCCACGACGCCATCCGGCTTGAACTCGGCCGCCAGTTTCTGCTGGCCACGCCGGCCAAACTGGTCGACATCGCGGAACGGTTGGGATTCTCCAGTGCGTTCCACTTCAGCCGCGCCTTCCACCAGCGCTATGGCATGCCGCCCAGCGCATGCCGCAACCGGTGACCGGGCACTCCCACGTTCCTGACCGTCCATTGCATTGCCGACCTGCCGGAACTTGCATCGCGCCCGCATGCTCGCTATAGTATCGGCACTGTCTCGGAGGCTGCTCTATGAAGATTCCGCTGCAAAAAGACGAACTGCTGGACTTGAATGGCCGGGCAGCCGAAAACGAACTGCTTGAGAAGGCAATCCGTGGCTGCCAGATGGGTGACTGGAACGCCAAGAGCAGCCTGGCCCGTATCTTCCAGCCTCTGCTGCACACGCTTGCCGAGAAGCGGGTAGGCGCCGGGCAGACAGCGGAGATCAACAAAGCCATGGAGCGGGGCCGTCAGGGACTCTTCGAGGCGGCGCGCACGTACAAGCCCAACATCGGCATTCAGCACTTCCGCGTCTTCGCACTGCCCTACATCGAGAAGCACATGGACGGCCGCAAGAGTTTCTGGGCCCGCCTCTTCGGCTCGAAGTCGTGACCGAATCCACCCCCCCTGTGGCGGAACACGTCCGCGACGATACGACCGAGCGACAGAAGACGGCACGGCCGGCCACGCGCACGCCGAAAGTGGCGCAGCCCACCTTTGTCATCGACGTGCCGGATGTCACGGCTTCGCTGCCTTTTGACTCGCTCTTCGATCCGGCCAGACCACTGGAAGTAGATGTCGGCTGCGGCTTTGGACGCTTCTTGCTGGCTCGTGCGGCGGCGCATCCCGAGCGGCAGTTCCTGGGCATCGACCGTCAACTGGGCCGTATCCGCAAGATCGACCGGAAGCTCGCGCGGGCGGGTCTAACCCACGTTCGCCTGCTACGACTGGAGGCGTTCTACAGCCTGCAATTCCTGCTGCCGCTCCACCGTGTGCGCACGTTTCACGTCTATTTCCCGGACCCCTGGCCCAAACGCCGCCACCACCGGCGCCGGCTCTTTTCGGAGGCCTTTCTCGACGTGCTCTGGTCGCGCCTGGAACCCGGTGGGACGGTTGAGGTCGCGACGGACCATCTGGACTACTTTGCTGACATCCGCAAGCGCCTGGCGGCCGACGCGCGCTTCCGTGAGGTGCCGCACATGCCGCGCGGCGAGGCCGAACAGACGGATTTCGAACTCATCTTCCGCCGGCAGGGGCTGCCCGTCGGCGAGTGCGCGTTCATGGCCCTGCCAACGCCTTCCACACCATCCGCACCCCGGTGACAAGCAGCAGCACGTAGATCAGGCGCGTGAACGTCTCGCCACTCATGCGCCGGTTGAGCCACGTGCCGGCCCATACCCCCAGCGGACAGAGCGGCACGAAGGCCAGCGACCAGCCTGCCGTCTCCCAACTCAGGTACGCCTTCCCGCCCAGCATCCCGGCCAGAATGAAGAGAGGGACCTTGATGCTGTTGAACACGAGGTAGTAGCGTGAGGCCGTCCCCACGAAAGGCCTCCGGTCCAGGCGACGGTTCAGCAGGAACATGTCCACCACCGGCCCGGCCGCATGAGCAAGCATGGTGGTGACACCTGCCACAACGCCAATGGCTGTCCCCGCGACGTAGCCCAACGGTGGCCGCGGAGCCGCCTGTTTGTCGCGTCGCCGGTCGCCCATCCACCGCCATCCCTTGAGGGCGCAGAACAGCAGCGAGGCGACGCCGATGATCAGACGCAGCCAGAACTCGCCATCCACCCGACCCCGTACGAAGACGACCATCAGCCCCAGCCCGATAACCAGACCGACGACTGTTCCGCCGGCCAGCATGCGGAAACTCGGCGGGTCCCATTCCCGGGGGAAGCGCCGGACCGTGAAGATATCGCACACAATCAGGAGCGGCAGCATGAATGACACGGCCGCCCGCGCGGGCAGCACGGTCAGCATAATCGGCGTGGCGATCACGCCCAGTCCGCCACCGAATCCGCCCTTGCTGAAGCCGGTCAACAGCGTCGCGACGCCGCCCAGGGCGAAGTAGATCCATGGGGCGACGGCCAGATCAGCGGGAATGAGCCATCCGAAGTGCATGCCCGCAGACGATACCCCATCCCGCATGCCAAGACCAGTCTTCAGCATTCAAATTGCGCCGTCCGTCAGATCCTGCCAGAATGGGCATGGTCTGAGAGCCCATTACTGAAAGGACGCCATCATGTTGCCGGTTCACCCCCTGCCGCCCCAGCTGCTTCTCCCTGGCCGCACGCTGGCTGCGATCAGCGCCAGCCTGAAGATCGGCGCCGAAGGACGTGCATTCGGCAAGCATGGCGTGCTGGTGCATGGACGCTCGCTCGAGCGCGGCGACCACTTGACGGCCATCCTCGCTGCCGCACCTGGCGACGTCACCATCACGCCGTACCTGCATGCCGGCTCCGAGCCTACGCTGGACGAGGTGGAGCAACTGCGAACCTTTCTTCGAGCCGCCTCCTGCGACTGGGTCGCCGCCGTCGGCGGCGGCAGTGTCATTGACCTGGCCAAGGCCGCCGCGGGACTCCTGCACGCACCGGAATCCGTCGCGGTCTACCAAGCCGGTGCAGCGATTCCACCTGCCACACTGCCGCTCATTGCGGCGCCCACCACGGCCGGCACAGGCTCCGAAGCCACCGTCGTGGCCGTGTTGACCGACCCACGCTGCGAACTCAAGCAATCGATCCGGCACCCGTCATTCATGCCACGGGTGGTCATCCTCGACCATCAGTTGCTGTACGCCTGCCCGGCTGCGACCCTCGCCGCGTCGGGCATGGATGCGTTTGTGCAGGCATTCGAGTCGTTCACGAGCCGTTACGCCACGCCCTTCACGCGGTCCCTCTCGGAACTGGCGCTCGTGCGAATCGCGCAAGCGCTCCTGCCCATGTACCGGGGCGACACCTCGCAGGCCGCGGATCTGCTCCAGGGAAGCTACCTCGCCGGGGTGGCCCTATCCCATGCACGACTGGGCGTCGTGCATGGACTCGCCCATCCGCTGGGCAGCCGCTGGCACGTCGCGCACGGTCTGGCCTGCGCAGTCTGCATGCCGGCGGCGCTGCGCTTCAACAGTCCGGTGATCGGGGCCGACCTGGCCCATCTCCGTCACGTGCTGGGCCGCGACATCGCGGACATCGTCACTGAGTGGACGCGCGAGATGCAACTGGTGTCGCCCTTCACGGGACAGATTATCCGCGATCGCGAGGCCATCATCAAGGAGACGCTCGCCTCCGGCTCCACGGGAGCCAACCCGCGTCCGGTCGTCGCAGCGGATGTGGAAGCGCTGCTCGCGGAGATCTTCAACGCCTGACACGCTCCGATCTCATTTCCTGACGAACGCCATCACCTCGTCCCACCAGCGACTGTCGGCGTCAGCCGGCCAGTCATTGTGGCCGCAGTTTGGCAGGACCCAGCGTCGCTTCGGCACGCGCAGCGCACCGTACAACGCATCGGCGTGGCAGCGGGGCACGATGCGGTCGTCCTCCGCGACAACCACGGCCACCGGGCCGCCGTAGGCGTTGGCATGCGCGATGTTGTCGAACCGGTCGCGCAGCAGCAGCCGAACGGGCAGGAACCAGTAGCGCCGCTGCGCAAGGTGTGTCAACGAATCCCACGGCGTGACCAGCACGAGCCCGTCCACGCCGTTTGTTCCCAACACACCGGCCACAGCTGCCGCCACGCCGGCACCCACTGACTCGCCCAATACGATGGTCGGTTGGCCGAACACCTGCCGCACATGCCGGACAGTCGTCACGCCGTCCGCGACCAGCGGCGACTCCCCCAGTCTGCCTGATCGGGCGCCGTACGCCGGGTACTCAGCCAGCAACACGCGGAAACCACGTGGTACCAGTGCGGCTGCGTAGTACGCGCGTGCTGAGGCGTCACCGGCGTTGCCGTGAAACACGACCACGGTTCCCTTCGCCGCGGTGCCGCGGGGTTCGGCCAGGAAACCCGAGTATTCGGTCGCGCCGGCGCTCCAGAGCACCAACCCAGCTTCGGCGGCACGACTGCGCGCTGCGGCCGGGGCGTAACGCTCGGGGAAGAAGAGCAGGCGCCGCTGGAAAACAAATATCCCAACCACGAGGCCCGCATACAGGATGACCAACCTTGCCAGCACACCCCAGGGCTCTCGGGGCCATAGCGCGAGCATGTGTTTCTTACCCTCCGAAGTCGCGCAGATGTCCGACGAGCGACCGGAAGCCGCGCCAGTAGAAGGCCAGATCGGCGAGCGGGTCGCGCGTAGTCAGCAGGCGCCGCACGATGGTCTCGGGGTGCATGAAGGCCCGGTAGACGCGGCGCACGGCGCACTTGATCGTCTCTTCCGGCACAGGCGCCTGCATCACAGCGGTACGCATGTCGTAGTCGTCCCAGTTCTGCGTCAGCAACTGCCCACTGGCCTGTAGCTCACGGAACAGCGGCGTTCCGGGATACGGCACGACCATGGTCACCTGCAGCGTATAGGCATGCCCTTTACGAAGGAGCGTGCGGGCAAGCCGCACGGTATTCTCGATCTCGGCTGCACCTTCCCAAGGGTAGCCGAACATGACCGTGACGTGCACATCCAGCCCGGCGCGCGCCGCCGCGGCCGCACCCGCGCGGATCTCGTCGACCGTGAGAGCCTTGACCAGCCGGTCGAGCGTTGCCTGGTTCGCAGATTCAAGACCAAACAGAACGAGACGGAAACCGGCTTGACGCATCAGGCGCGCGTCGTCGGGTGTCAGCCGCCCGAAACGCATGTTGCAGTCGAGGCGCACGCGCTTGTGGTAGCCCCGCGCAATCATCTCATGACAGAACGTTCTCAGCCACTCCCCCGCTGGGAAGCAGCCGGTGTCGTCCATGATCTCGCGCACACCATAGGTGTTGATCAGGTGGCCGATCTCATCCACCACCTTGATTGGATCGCGCACGCGATAGGTCGGGTAGAGCGTGGTCCACGAGCAGAAGGTGCACTTGCCGTGCCAGCAGTCGCGGCCCGCCATGATGTAGGTGCCGGGCGTACGGCGGTAGTTGCCGTTCTTCTCGGCATACAGCCGCCACTGGGTCAGGTCGCGGTCGATCCAGGGCAGCGCGTTCAGATCATGCTTGAGCTCAAAGTGACCGGTATTGTTGATGGAGTCGCCCGCGCGCCACCAGATACCGGGCTCCAGAGGCGCGCCGTCGCGCAGATAGGCCAGCAGGTTGATCAGCAGGAAATCGTAATCGCCCCCGGTGAGGACATAGTCGACCGGGCACTGGCCGAAGCTCTCCTCCGGCAGGGCGGTCACGTGATCGCCCACCAGCACGACACGCGTGTCGGGGCGACGGGCCTTAAGCCGCCTGATGTAGGCCCAGTGCGCCTTGACGACCGGGGTCTTGGTCTCCAGCAGAACGAGGTCCGGGTTGCACGCATCCAGCCGCCGGTCGAACTCCTCGGGGGTCCATTGCGAGGCAATGCCGTCCAGCCACGTCACCTCGTGCCCGGCGTCGCGTGCCAGCGTGGCGGCTGTGGCCGGGACTACCGGGTAGATGAACGTCGGCCGGTTGAACCACTGGAATTGCCGGTTCTGCGACAGCAGTGGCACGCCCTTGGGCGACGGCAGCGGCGGATAGGCGATGGCAACACGCACGCGGATTCTCCTACGATGGACACGCCCGCAGTATAGGCGAGACCGTTCAGCCATGGAAACGTGAAAACCCGATTATCTGCCGCCGGTTAGGATCGCATTGTCGATCAGACGCGTCTTGCCTGAGTAGGCCGCGATCAAGGCCACACAGCCTACTCTCAGCTCATCCACCGGAGTCAGCGTGTCGCCATCCACAATCTCAACGTAGTCCACGCGCAGCCCGTAATCGCCCTCGAGCCGGGCCAGCATCCGCCCACGCACGGCAGCAGTGTCGCGTTCGCCTGCAGCCAGGGACTCCTGCGCCAGCCGCAAGGCCTGGCTCAGTCCCAACCCACGACGACGCTCGTCGGCCGAGAGATACGCGTTGCGTGAACTCAGCGCCAGCCCGTCGCAATCGCGCAGAATCGGGGCAACGACGATCCGAACGGGGAAGTTGAGGTCCCGCACCATGCGCCGGATGATCGCCACCTGCTGGTAGTCCTTCTGACCGAACACGGCAACTTCCGGCATGACGAGATTGAACAGCTTGGCAACCACCGTGCAGACACCTCGAAAATGGCCCGGACGCGACGCGCCGCACAGGTTCTGCCCCAAGGACTCCTCCACAACATACACGCTGGCCTCGGTCGCATACATCTCGGACGGCGGCGGCAGAAAGACGACGTCCACGCCGGCGGAGCGGCACATTTCCAGGTCACGGGCCTCGTCGCGCGGGTACTTGCTGAAGTCCTCTGTCGGCCCGAACTGTGTCGGGTTGACGAAGATGCTCATCACCGTCACATCGGTCTCATCGCGCGCGAGCCTCACCAGCGAAAGGTGACCGGCATGCAGGAATCCCATCGTCGGGACGAACCCCACGCGCAACCCCTGCCGGCGCTGCTTCAGCGCCCATGCCTGCATCTCACCGGCTGTCTGGATAACCTTCATGCACTCGCCCCCACTTGCGCCTTCACCCGGGATCGATCGTCAGCCGCACCGCACGCACGCGCGCATCACCAGCGAACTGCCGCACCGCCCGTTCGATGACCGGCAGGTGCTGGCGACGGATCTCATAGAGCCGCATGCTGTTCGCCACATAGACGTACAGGATATGGCCATCCCACTTGCCGGGTCGAGTCGCCTTCGCCAACTCCACCGGCAGCAGACTGGGCCAGGCGTCAGCCAGTTGCTCCAGCCACGGGCTGGCCTCGACGCCCAGCCGTTTGAGCAGCCTCTCGACCACACGGTCCAGCCGCACCGGCTCGCGCCGGGTCTCGGGCGGATCGGCATCAAGCGGCAGTTCGGTCCCACCGGCAGCAGGCTGGGAAGGCGCGGCGGCCGGGTCTTCTGTTACCGGAGCTTCCAGAAAAGCGGCATTCGGGATAGCCTGACGTGTCGCCATGGCAAGACGTTACCAGAGCGACGCCCCCCGACAAAGCGCGAACTGAACGCGTGCCGTCTACTCGCGCAGCTTCTGCCCCTGCACCAAGTCAGGTGAAACACGATCCGTTCGCGGGCCCACGGCGGTCAGGAAAAGACCGAAGATGCGACGCAATCGCGCCGCATCTTCGGACGTGGCAACTGCCGGCCCGGCGCCGGGAAGCCCAAGCCAAGGCCGGTGCCTCGGCGCCTACTCCGCTACCGTGTCGGGATACCGATAGGTATTCCCCTCGTAGTTACGGATCAGCAGATCGTTTCCTTCCCGCCCGACCACGAAGTCGGGGGCGATCGGAATCTTGCCGCCGCCACCGGGAGCGTCGATGACATACGAAGGCACGGCGTAGCCACTGGTATGACCCCGCAGTCCACGGATGATCTCAATGCCCTTTGACACCGGCGTGCGGAAGTGCTGCGAGCCGGAGATCGGATCGCATTGGTAGATGTAGTAGGGCCGCACGCGCATGCGCATCACGCCGTGCATCAGCGTCTTCATGGTCTCGACGCTGTCGTTGATCCCCTTGAGCAGCACGGTCTGCGAACCCAGCGGGATGCCGGCATCCGCCAGCAGTCCGCACGCGCGTTCCGTCTCGTAGCAGCACTCGTCAGGATGGGCGAAATGCAGGCTCATCCAAACCGGGTGGTACTTGCGGAGCATGCGGGCCAACTGCGGCGTCACGCGCTGCGGAAGCACCGCCGGGATCTTGGTGCCCAAACGGATGATCTGCACGTGCGGAATCGCCCGCAGATTGGAGAGTATCCACTCCAGCCGCTCGTCCGACAGCGTCAGCGGATCGCCACCTGACACCAACACGTCACGGATTGCAGGCGTCCGCCGAATGTAGTCAAACGCCCCCTGAAGCCGCTCGGTCGTCGGCGCCAGGTCCCCCTGCCCGACCACACGTGACCGCGTGCAGTAGCGGCAGTAGGTGGAGCAGAAGTCTGTCGCCAGCAACAGGACACGGTCTGGGTAGCGGTGCACCAGACCGTGAACCGGGCTCTGGTGGTCCTCGCCCAAGGGATCGTCCGACTCGCCCGGACAGCGCCGCAGCTCATACACGGTCGGGATGACCATGCGCCGCAAAGGCTGCTCCGGGTCATGGGACGACACCAAACCCATGTAGTGGGGGGTGATGGCAGCAGGGAGCATCCCCGCGGAGAGTTCCAGCGCCTTCTCTTCTTCGGTCGAAAGCGTGACCATCCGGCGGATCTGGTCGAGGGTGGTGATCCGATTGCGGATCTGCCAGCGCCAGTCGGCCCATTCGGCGTCGGTGGCCTCGGGAAAGAAGACTTTCCGGAAGGCGCGCGCCTTGGGGTTCATCCGCATGACCCGACGGGTCACGGGATTCGTTGCGGCATCAAACAGCGACGGCGCAGCAACGCCCGTCCCTGCGGTCGCAGAAGTGAAAAAAGACGATATACAACTAGGAGGCTCTTCGTCCTGGTCGCCCAGGCATAGAGCCGTATCCTCTTCGTGCCGTGAAACAACGCTCACTGCACTCTCCCCACAAGGCGCGTTACGGACCGACGCAGCGCCCTAATACGTCGACGGCTGACGCACGACAAGGCGTCAGCCGCGTTCCCTCACGTTCGAACCCGAACGCGATGCCGAACTTTACCTGACTTGTCGATATCTCTCATCGTCGTCGCCCCCCCAGGGGCCTCGCCCTCCGCCCGGATCATCCACCGACCAGGCCGCGGAACGCGTCTCGACAAGGGGTCCTTTGCTTGAAGGTGCTAATAGTACTACTGGGAACGGATGTCAAGAGGGATCGCAAAATAAACGCTGCTACCGTCCGCCCCACCCCAGTTTCCGGCTCAGGACCGTGAAGGCGTTGTACTCTGGAAGGTGAATGACCGGCACATCACATGCGCTGCGCCGCACGCAGACTTGTTCATCAGCGGCCAAGGCGATTCCATCCTGGCCGTCCACAGAGACCAGTAGCGGCACGGCCATCTCGCCGCGCGTCACCCGGATGGCAACCGACGAACCGTCCGACACCACCAGGGGCCGGGAGGTCAGCGTATGCGGACAGATCACGCCGATAGCCAGGGCTCGCGTCCCGGGCATAATGATTGGCCCCCCCGCCGCCAAACTGTAGGCGGTGCTGCCGGTCGGAGTGGAAACGATGATGCCGTCGCAGGCGTAAGTCGTTACCGGCAGGCCGTCCAACAGCAGTTCGAGCCACGCCAGGCGGCCCGATGTGCCGCGGCTGACGACGACGTCGTTGAGGGCGTCCGGAAGCGCCTCGCGCGCGCCGTCGGCGCGTACGATCTCGCCTGACAGGGCCGCAAGCTCCTCGACGCGGAAACGGTCCTCCCTCAGGCAAGCGAACGCCGCGCCGAACTGACTCTCCTCCACGCTCGTAAGGTAGCCAAGAGACCCCAGGTTCAGCCCCATCAACGGCAGCCCCGTCCCCCGCAGTCGATGCGCGGCGTCCAGCATCGTGCCATCGCCGCCCAGCACAACCACGCCATCGATGGACCCGACAAACCGATCCGTCGGCGACGCCACGAGCCCCGGCGCCAGATCGTGGACACGCGCGTCAAGGGTGACATCGAGCCCGGCTTTCTCGGCCAGGCCTGCCACCCGCAGCAGAGCTTCGGCCGCGCGGGCCTTGCTCCGGTTCACGATCATTCCAACCCGTTTCATGCGACTCTCTTCCAGTATGCGAGGAACTCGACATTCCCTTCGGGCCCCAGCAACGGGGAGGCCACCACGCCCAGCCACGCCAGTCGACCGTCCGCCGTGCCAAAGCCCCGAATGGCGTCCACCACCGCCTGCCTTACCGCCGGGTCACGCACGACTCCTTCAGGCGCCTGCGCGCGCCCGGCCTCGAACTGCGGCTTGATCAGCGTGACCAGCCCCGCGCCGACCGGCAGGACGTCGGCCAACCGCGGCAGGATCAATCTTAGCGAGATAAAGGAGACGTCGGCAACAGCGAAACGCGGCGGATAGGGCAGGTCAGCGGGCTTCAGGTAGCGCGCGTTGAACCCCTCGATCACCGTGACGCGCCGATCTTCGCTGATGCGCCAGTGAATCTGAGCGTGCCCCACGTCCAAAGCGATCACACGCGCCGCCCCATGCTGCAGCAGGCAGTCGGTAAACCCACCAGTCGATGCGCCGACGTCCAGACAATCCAGACCGGCCACATCCAGCCCGAAGGCGACGAACGCACCCTCCAGCTTGTCGCCCCCGCGACTCACGAAACGCGGCCGGACGGCAACCGTGATCTCGGCGTCATCGGCGAATCGATGCCCCGCCTTGGTTGCCACCTGTCCGGCCACCCGCACGCTGCCTGCGAGGATCAGACGCTGGGCCTGTTCACGGCTTTCGGCCAGGCCACGCGCCACCACCAGACTGTCGAGGCGGTCTTTCATCGCATGCGCAGCGGCTACCGCTGGATATGGAAGACCTCGCGCAGGTCATGCGCAACCGGACTGTGATCAGGATTGGAGGGCATGACATCGCCCATGTACCGCCACCAGCGCTGGCAGACATCCGTCTTCGCAACGGCCGCCCACCGGGCTTCATCCTCGATCTCGGCGTATGCGAAAAGCAAATGTGTCGCCGCATCGAGAAAGATGGAGTAGTTCAGCACGCCATGAGCCTTGAGCGTGTCCTCCAACTCGCGCCAGATCGGGGTGTGCCGGCGCTCGTACTCGGCGTGCTGGTCGGGGTTCACGTGCATCACAAAGGCTTTGCGTATCATGGCAGCTCCGTCAGTTTGACGACCGTCTGGGTCTGGATGGAGATGATCGCCGCGGCCAGCACCCGCTGCGCCGCCAGGCCGTCGGCGCCGGAGCCGTCAATCGCCTCGGGGCGACAGCCGGTCGCGATCTGTTCGAGAAACGTGTTGATGCGGCTGCGGAACGTGTCGCCAAAGTCCCGGACGCCACCAAACACCGGGTTCGTATAGACCAGTTTGACGGGATCACCCGCCGGGTAGAGCGTCGCCTCGCGCCACATGTCGTCGATCACGAAGCGACCGTTCACACCCGCCACTTCGCAGCGCTCCATCGGGTGCCCGCGCTCAATGTCATAGCTGCCGGTCAGCGATCCGACCATGCCATTCGCGAACTGCATGCTGAAATGGGCCGTCGACCAGATGGCGCGTCCCGGCGCCTTGGTGGCGAAACACTGCACGGCGGCAACATCGCCACAGAAATGGCGCATGATGTCCACGGTGTGCGGGTGGAGCGCCTGGATCTGGAAGAACGGCGCGCTCTCGGTCGGGTTCTTGATCCACATCGCCATGTTGACGAAGAGCAGGTGCCCTAGGCGGCCTTCGTCGAGCCACTTCCGGGCCAGACGTGCAGCCGGCGTGAAGCGGTGGTTGAAGTCGACGCCGAAGCACCGCCCGCAGGCTTGTGCCTTGGCGACCATTTCGGCCGCCTTGCGGATGTCATTGCAGATCGGTTTCTCGCACAGCACATGCGCGCCGGCCTCAAGTGCCTGCAGCGTGGGTTCATAGTGGTCGCTGCCATACTCGATGCCGCCTGTAGCCACGCTCACCACATCCGGCTTCAGCGCGGCTAGCATGCCGGGTGCGTCGGGGAAGCCCGGCACGCCCAGGCGCGCGGCGGCGGCTTCTGCACGGTCCTTGCGCACGTCGCACACACCGACCAGTTCAGCCAGCGGGCCCTCCCTGTAGATGTCCGCATGCCGGTTGCCGATGGGCCCCATGCCAATGACACAGACGCGCAGTTTCGCGCAGCTTCTCATATCTCCTGCTCCGTAACTATGGGTTCAACCACCTGCCACACGGCGGCGGCGACGGCGGCGGAAGGCGGGCGTGTGTCGATCACGCGGAAGCGACTGGGCTCGTCGGCCGCCAGATCGAGGAAGCCCTGGCGCAGCCGCTGGTGGAAGAGCAACGCCTCGCGCTCGATGCGATCAGGGGTATGACCATTGGCGCCATGCCGCTGCGCAATCCGTGCCAGACCGGTCTCGGCGTCCACGTCGAGCAGCAGGGTCAGGTCGGGAGTCAGTCCGCCGGTGGCAAAGGCGTTCATCGCCCGCAGCACCGCCAGGTCGAACCCGCGGCCGTACCCTTGATACGCCAGCGTCGAATCCGTGAACCGGTCGCAGATCACCCACTCGCCGCGCGCCAGGGCCGGCACGATCACGCACTCCACCAACTGGGCACGGCTGGCGCAGAACAACAGCACTTCGGCCCGGTTCACAGGCGCCTCGCCCGCGCCGTCATGCTGGAGCATGCCGCGGATCGCCTCGCCGGTGGGCGTGCCGCCCGGCTCACGCGTCAGCAGCACGGTCAGCCCGCGTTCGCGCAAACGGTCGGCCAGCAGTCGCACGTGGGTGGACTTGCCGCCGCCTTCGGGACCCTCGAGTGTAATGAATTTCCCGATCATACCCGCCGCACTTCGACATTCTGCGGTTCATTATTCGATATTCTGCGGTTTCTCATGGGAGTCGCTACTATTACAGTTTCCTAAGTTTCTGCCCTTCCTTGCCGTCGCGTATCTCCCATCCCATGGACTTCAGCAGGTCGCGGATGCGGTCGGATTCGGCCCACTGCTTGGCCTGCCGCGCCGCGCCGCGTGCGGCCGCCAGATCCGCGACGTCGCGGGGCACATCATCGCCGTCCTTACGTCCGAACGCCAGCACGCCCAGCACGCGGTCCAGATCGGCCAGCAGGTCGCGCACGGCGGCCGCCTCGGACGGGCCCAACGCCCGTGCATCCAGTGCGCTGTTGCCATCACGCACCAGCCCAAAGAGCGCAGCCAGCGCCTCGGGTATATTGAGGTCGTCGCGCACGGAGGCCACAAACGCCTCCCGCCCCTGGACTGCCCAGGCAGGCAAGGCGGCAGGCGCGGTCACACCCGCGACACCCGCCAGGCGGTCCGCGAACTCGTCCAGGCGACCCAGCGACACACGTGCGGCTTCGAGTGCATCGAAGGTGAAGTTGAGCGGCTGACGGTAGTGCCCGTTGATCAGCACATAGCGGATCTCGCGGCCGCTGTACCCCTTGGCCAGAATGTCGCGCAACGTGAAGAAGTTGCCGAGAGACTTCGACATCTTCTCGCCGTTGACGCGCAGATGGGCGCAGTGCATCCAGAGGCGCACGAAGGGCTGTCCCGTGGCGCCCTCGGACTGCGCGAGTTCGTTCTCGTGGTGCGGGAAGAGGTTGTCGATGCCGCCCGTGTGGATGTCGAACGACGGGCCGAGGAGTTTCATCCCCATCGCCGAGCACTCGATGTGCCAACCCGGCCGGCCCCGCCCCCACGGTGAATCCCAGGCCACATCACCGTCGTTCGCGTCCCACGCCTTCCAGAGGGCGAAGTCGCCGAAACTCTCCTTCTCGTACTCGTCCTGGGCCACGCGGGCACCGGCCCGCAGGCCGGATAAATCAAGGTGCGCCAACTTGCCGTATCCCGGAAAAGCCGCGACCTTGAAGTAGACCGAACCGTCGTCCGACTTGTACGCCAGCCCGTTGTCGAACAGGCGGCCGATCAGAGCGATCATCTCCGGAATGCAGTCCGTGGCCGCCGGGTAGTGCTCGGCCGGTTCGACATTCAGCGCGTGCAAGTCGGCAAAGAAGGCATCGACATACGGCTTGGTGAACGTCTTCAGGGCCACGCCGGCCTGAAGCGAGCCGCGGATCGTCTTGTCATCGACGTCGGTCAGGTTCATGACCTGCGTCACCTTCAGTCCGGCATGGGCCAGGGTACGCCGGAGAATATCCTCGAAGGTGTAGGCGCGAAAATTGCCGATGTGCGCGAAATTGTAGACGGTCGGTCCGCACGTGTAGAGGCTGATCCGGCCGGGCACAATCGGTTCGAGCGCGTCCTTGCGGCGGGTGAGACTGTTGTAGAAGTGCATGGGGTACGGGTTGGGTTCAGGGGTTCAACGGTTCGCGGGTTAGGGGTTCCATCTCGTTCTTCTTCAACACCTTCCCATACCTGGTCTGGGAACCAAGGGCTTCGGCGACAGAACCGCAGAATATCGAATAACGAATGTCCAACGTCGAAGTGCTTTCCAGCGTGTCATTGGCTGCCCCCTTCGACATTCTGCGGTTGGTTATTCGATATTCTGCGGTTCTTCCCCTGCAATCCAACTGGCCGCGCCAGCGGCAGGACTGAACCCTTGGTTTCCAGACCAGGGAGGCCAACGCCCATTGACTCAACGGTCGCCACCGCCATCGCGGAGATCCCCTCGCGGCGACCGATGGCACCCATACCCTCCACGGTGGTAGCCTTGACAGACACCTGGCCCGTCGCCACGTTCATGGCCGCAGCCAGCCGTTCGCACATGCGCGCAACGTAGGGTGCCAGACGGGGAGCTTCGG
Organism: uncultured Lentisphaerales bacterium; assembly: GCA_964417715.1. Taxonomy (GTDB): domain Bacteria; phylum Verrucomicrobiota; class Kiritimatiellia; order RFP12; family CAYQJG01; genus CAYQJG01. Next base: position 53,791 of record CAYQJG010000006.1, read on the forward strand.
CCAGAACCGTGACGTCGACGTTCCCAACCTGCCAGCCCAAGTCACGTACCCTCGCCACCACCTGCCGCAACAGGTCCAGACTATCGGCATCCTTCCAACGCGGATCCTTGTCCGGGAAGTGCCGCCCGATGTCACCGTCAGCCACCGCTCCCAACAGGGCGTCCATCAGGGCGTGCGTCAACACATCGGCATCGGAATGTCCGAGCAGGCCCTGAGCGTGCAGGATTTCCACGCCACCCAGCACCAGTCTCCGCCCGGTCACCAGTCGGTGCGCATCGAAGCCTATTCCGGTACGTGTCATGCCCTTAGAGGATAGCGGAATGGGCGGGGAACAGTAAACAGTGAACCGTGAAGGGGGGCACCTTGTCACCCTCTCGCCACGGCCACGGCCCAGACGCGCCCGGCGCCGGCCTTGCGGAGCGCGCGGGCGGCCTCGTGGAGCGTCGCACCGGTGGTCATGACGTCGTCGAGGAGCAGCACGGTCCGGCCACGGACCCAACCCGGCGCCGCCACCTTGAAAGCGCCCAGCACGTTGGCGCGGCGCGCGGCGGCGGTCAGACGGGTCTGCGAGGGCGTGTCGCGGACGCGCATCAATGCTTCCCCGCAGTAGGGCCGCGCCAGCCGCCGCGACAGGTCATGCGCCAGCAGGGCCGCCTGGTTGTAGCCGCGGTCCCTGCGCTTGACTGCTGCCAGCGGCACGGGCACCACCACGTCGATCTCGGAGGCGGCGAAGTGCGTCAGCACACAGCCGTGCAAGAGGTCGGTCAGATCACGACACAGGCAGACATCGCGGTTGTACTTGAAGGCGTGCAGCATATCGCGCAACGCGCCTTGGAAGCGACCGGCCACGCGCGCCCGCTCAAAGGCCGGCGGATGGTCATGGCAGATGCCACAGACAAAGGCGTGACCAAACGCCCCCTCCACCTTCAAGCCGCACTGCGCGCAGATCGGACCGTCAACCAACTCAATGCCGCGGAAACACTCCCAGCAGACCAGGCCATCCGGCCGATCCACGTCCGCGCCGCATACGGCGCAATGCCGCGGAAAGAGGATGTCCAGCAAGGACCCCATGCAGTCCATCGATCGGCCCTACCCGTCCACCACCACAGCCAGATGAATCGCGACAGCCGGCACGGTGATGTCCAGCGTGCCGCCTCCAGCCGGCCGCCACGCCCACGCCAGCGTCTGCTTCTCGAACGCCGCGCGGACACGGCGGGGCTCGCGGGCGCACATCATCCTGATCCGGGCGGGACCCGCCGGTGCCAACTCATCGATGGCGCCCGCATTGGGCTGGTTGGGCAACCCGCTGGAGCGGTTGATGAGATGGACCAGTTGCCGTCGTCCCCTGCGGCGCAGCACAACATCCAGACAGGTGGGCGCCAGAACCGTGATCGGCAGACGGCCGACCAGCGCGTGCACGCAGTCGGCGATGAAGGCGCGTGTCATCGGGTAACGGTTGCGTGCAAAGTCGCGGAACACGGCGGCCGGAATGTACCCCACCCCGCCACGGCCCACACGGTTGATCGTGCAGGCGGGATTGGGTAGAAGGTCGGCATCCGGGCTGAGCGTGTTGCCGATGCGGCAGCGGACGCGGGCAGTCGTAGCCACCACAAGCCGCCACGCCTCACTGTAAAGGGGCGCCATGCCCTCCTCGGCCGGAACGTGGAACGTGACATTCTCCCTTACCTCGCCGGCCGCGACACCCAGGAACTCCGGACCCAGGCGGTCAAAGCACGCGGCACCGGATACGAGCAGGCGCCCGCCGGCAGTCACGTAGCGCTTCAGCGCCGCCACCATGGCATCCGACATGGCGTGCTGCTCGGGCACGACGACGGCGGGGAACTCCGACAAACGCCGCAGCAGCGCCCACTCGTCGAGGACATCGACACCGTAGTGCGCCTCAAGAAGCGAAAACACGGCCCCCTGGACCGCGGCCACATCGATGCCGTGCATCAGGTTGCGCCCCTTCACCGTGGCATGGGCGTGGACCTCGGAATGCAGCACGGCGATCTGAGGAATCGTCTCGGTATCCTGACAGAGCGCGCGCCGTGCCTTGATAAAGCGTCCGACCCGGCCGAGACGCTTCATGCGCCAAGGCACGAGCCGGCCGGTGCGGATGTGCGGGTTCTCGTAGATCTGCACGTTGCCGCCAAAGGCGCACATGAGCGCCGCTTCCTGCTGGAGCATCTCAACGGGTTTGGTGACCCACGGCGAGTCGGGTCTGCCCATGCCGTGGGAGCAGGTGAAATTCCACAGCATGATGTCCCACGGCTTGCCGCGCGTCGAAAGGAAGCGCGCCTCGCAACGGCTGGCGTCGAACCCCCACACCCACGAATTGTCGCCACTGATCCAATCGGTCGGCACACGCGGCTCGCCCGGATTGCGGAAGGTCTGAAGCCAGTTTGAGCAAACGAGCACGCCGGGCTTGTGCTGGTGCACGGCCGCACAGTAACGCGCGACGTAGGCCTCGAAGCTGCGCAGCGTAAAGGCCCACCAGGCGGGCCAGTGTGAATCGGTCTCGTCCTTCGGCGGTTCAGCCAGACCGGTCTCCTGAAGGAACGCGGCGCGACAGCGCTCACAGTAGCAGGGCTCGGTGGCCCACAGGTCGCCGTCGATCCAGAACCCGTCCACGCCATAGCGATCGATGAGTTCAAACATCTGCGGGATCATCAACTCATCCACGTAGGGACTGCGCGGGCACATCTTCTCGCCAGCGGGCGCGCCGGCGTTCTGTCCGGCGGGTGCGCCCACGGGGCGCCCATCCGCCGCCCGTGCGCACCACTCGGGATGCAGCGCGCCGGCCGCCTTGTCCCAGATGCCCGAGTAGTGACAGTGCAGCGGCAGTCCCATGCGCCGTGTGGCCTCACGCCATTGAAGCATCGAATCCCTGACCACACCCGGCGACACCGAGGCCCCTCTGACCGCGCTGTACCAGCTGGTGTAACCCGCGTGCCCCTTGCAGTCCGTCTGTGCAAAGTCAGGCGCCATCAGGCTCAACCACCGCACCAGATCATCGGGTGCACTCTCGGTGCCGATGGCCGTATCGTCGGGGCCGGCATGAAAATCGTAATGCAGGCCAAAATAGCGCGTCCTGCCGTGCCACTGTCCACTGTAACTCATCGGTATGCCCCAGAGCTTGTGCAACGCGGAATCAAACCGCCAGCAGCGTACCCGGGGCTTCCGGACGCGTCAAGCCGCCGTCGCATCCTAATCGGCTTGCCGCCGCGATGGAGCCAGCTTACTATTCCCCGAGGTATACCAAGCCTTTTCGGTTTGCAGCAAGGGGTGGACGTGAAGAACTCAGGCGTGACACTGGCAGCGGACGGCTACTTTGCGCGCGACGGCAAGCGTCTCTTCCCCGTGGGCGTCAACTACTGGCCGGCCTCGTGCGGTGTCGACATGTGGGCGCAGTGGCCCGCCGACGAGATCAAGCATGACCTGGATCTGGTGCACGACCTGGGGCTGAACTGTATCCGCTACTTTCTCCGTTGGCCGGACTTCGAGCCTGAGTTGGGCCACTACAACGAAGTCATGTTCGAGCGCCTGCGCGACCTCTCGGGCTGGTGCGCCGAGCGCGGACTGTTGGCACACCCGGCACTCGTCGTGGGCTTCATGAGCGGGGGCCACTTCTGGCCCAAGGACAAGGGATCGCGCAACCTCTATGCCGACGCGGACATGACCCGCCACACCGCCGCCTTCTGTCGGCGCGCCGCCGCCGTGCTGGCGCCCTTCCATGACTCGTTGCTGGCTCTGGACCTCGGCAACGAACTGGGCTGCGCCGACGCCTGGGGCGCACCTCCGGCCGCCATCCGCACCTGGTGCGAACGCGTGACCACCGCCATCCGCGAGGCCTACCCGCAGGCGCTCATCGTCTCGGGACTCGACAGCGGCCAGGTCACCACGGACTACGGCTGGCGCCTCGGCCAGCAACCCGGCACCGATTTCTACAGCGTCCACACGTATCCCGTCCCCGGGTGGAACGTGGTGCCCTTCGACGGCATGACCGATCCATTCTGCCAGGCCATACTGCCGTTCAACACCCTTGCCGCGCGCGCCTTTGGTCCCGTCATGGTGCAGGAGTTCAGTTCGATCCTGACGTGCGGCCAGCCGGAATGCGCGTCCTACCTCTCCGCCATGCTCGCCGCCTGCCGCGACAATGGATCGAATGGCTTCCTCTGGTGGTGCCTGCGCGATGTCCGAACGCAGGCTCACCCCTACGCCAGACACGGTTTTGAGGGCCGACTCGGCTTGCTTGACGCCTGCGATCGCGTCAAGCCCAACCTGCAGCCGATGCTTGATTTCATGCGCGGCCTCCAGACGTGGACGCCGCCTGCCCCGCAGCCGCCGGACGTGGCCATCTACTGGCCCCGCGAATACTACAGGCGCGACAATGATCGCAATCCCGGCAACGATCCGTCGGCGCTCTTCCGCCGCATGCTGGCGGCATACTACCTGCTCAGACGCGGCGGGCACTCGGTCGGCATCGCACGCGGCGACCAGCCCATCACGCCCGGACTCAAGACCCTCGTGATTGCCGGAGCGGCGCTCACCTCGCCAGAGGTCGACGCACTGGAGGTGTGGGTGCGGCAGGGCGGACATGTGCTCTGGAGCGGGCCAACCTGGAGCCAGTGGACCGAATCATGCGACCGGATCGTGGGTGCCCAACCGGTCGATATCCGCACGCCTCAGGTCGTGCAGATCAACGCCTTCGGCGCAGCCTGGAGCCTGCCGCATCATCCAGGCGACGGCCGCGTCGTCGCACGTGTCACCACCGCGCATGTTGCCGCATCGACCACGGACGGCCTGCCAGTCGTGCTCGCCAACCGATGCGGCTCAGGCCACTGCGTCAGTGTGCTGGCCGTACCGGAGGAAACAGTCGCCGCCGCCGGTGCTGATCGGCCTTCGCGCGACCGGTGGCAGGTGTGGTACGATGGGTGCCTGGCGTTGCTGGAGAATCGTGCATGACCCAGACCATGGATCTTATCGCGTGCCACGAGCGCATGCTCACGATCCGCTACTTCGAGGAGGCGGTCGAGAGGCTCTTTCTCGAAGGACGCATCGGCGGCACGGCTCACACCTGCATCGGACAGGAGGCATCAGCCGTGGGCGTGGCGGCGGCGCTCAACCCGGGCGACGCGATGACCAGCACCCATCGCGGCCATGGCCATTTCCTCGCCTGCGGCGCTGATCCCGGAAGACTCATGGCCGAGCTCTTCGGCCGTGTCGACGGCTACTCGCGGGGGCGCGGGGGCAGCCAGATGATGATGGACACCGCACTCGGCTTCTACGGCGCCAATGGCATCACCGGCGGCAGCATCCCCTTTGCCAACGGGCTGGCACTCGACGCCCGCCTCCGCGGCCTGAACCGCGTCGTCGCCTGCCTGTTCGGTGACGGCGCGTCAAACCAGGGCGTGTTCCACGAAACCCTGAACCTGGCGGCGCTCTGGAAGCTGCCCGTTCTGTTCATCTGCGAGAATAACGGCTACGCGATGTCCACCTCCACCTGCGCCGGGTTGGCCAACCCGCGGGTGGCCGACCGCGCCAAGGCTTACGGCATCCTCGGCGTGCCGGTCGACGGCAACGACCTGCCCGCCGTGCGACAGGTTGTGGCCGAGGCGGCCGCGTATGCCCGCAGCGGCGCCGGCCCCGTGCTGATCGAATGCCGCACCTACCGGCTGTCCGGGCACTCGCGCGGCGATAAGCGCGAATACCGCACACGCGCCGAGGAAGCCGAAGCCTGGTCGCGGGAGCCTATCGCCCGGTTCGAATCGTTCCTGACCGGGGCAGGCCTGGCGAGCGACGCCGACCTGGCCGCCCGCCGCGCCGACGCCGAGGAGCGCGTCAGGGCCGCCATCCACTTTGCGGAAGCCAGCGCACACGCCAATCCAGCCACGGTCGCGGAGGGGGTGTTCGCATGAGAACAGTCACCTTTACCGTCCTCCTGCGCGAGACACTAGCCGCCGAAATGCGCCGCGATCCGAACGTCTTCCTGATCGGCGAGGATATCGCCACCTACGGCGGCGCCTTCGGCGTGACACGCGGTCTGGCAGACGAGTTCGGCACGGACCGTGTGCGCGACACGCCGATCTCGGAACAGGCCCTGGTGGGCTCGGCAATCGGCGCCGCCGTGGGCGGTTCACGCCCCGTGGTCGAGATCATGTTCGCCGATTTCGTGACGCTGGCCGTGGACCAGCTGGCGAACATGGCCGCCAAACTACGGTACATCTTCGGCGTGGCCTGTCCTCTCGTGGTGCGTCTGCCCACCGGCGGCGGACGCGGCTACGGCGCCACGCACTCGCAAACGCCGGAGCGGCTGTTCACCGGCGTGCCGGGACTGCGCATCGCCGCACCATCCACCGCCGGCGATGCATCAGCGTTGCTCCAGACCGCGATCCGCGACCCTAACCCGGTGCTGTTCCTCGAACACAAGATGCTCTATCCCCTGCGCTGGGATGTCGCCGACGCCCTGCCGGCACCGATTCCATTCGGCCGAGCGGCTGTCACGCGCGCCGGCACGGACATCACGATCATCGCGTGGTCCTACATGGCGCACCTGGCCCTGCATGCCGCAGGAACGCTGGCGGCGGAGGACGTGTCGGCTGAGGTGGTGGACCTGCGCACGCTCTGCCCGCTTGACACCGAAACCATTGTCGCATCGGCGCGCAAGACCGGCCGTGTGCTGATCGTTGAGGAAGGGCCGCTGACCGGCGGCTTTGCGGCGGAGATCGCCTGCCGAATCTTCGAAGCCGCCTACGACTCGCTGGACGCGCCCATCCGGCGTCTGGCCAGCACCGACAGTCCCGTGCCCGCCGCGCGAAACCTGGAGGCCGCCGCCCTTCCCGACGCCGCGCGCATCGTCGCCGCTGCGCGCACACTGGCCGCCGGATAGCCCGCACGCCGCGCCACTTACTGCCCCCTGCCCTCCGATGCGCTACTCCGTCATAACGCTCTGCTTCAACAAGCTGGCCTACACCCAGCGCTGTCTGACCGCCGTCCTGCGTGACTCGGAAGCCGATGCCGCCTGGGAACTGGTGGTTGTGGACAACGGGTCGACCGACGGCACGGGCGCGTGGTTGGAGACCGATCTGGTCGCCCTCGGCCGCGCGGCGGGTGTGCCCGTACGCGTGTTGCACACCGGCACCAATGCCGGCTGTTCGACTGCCCGCAACCTGGGAATCGCGGCGGCCACCGGCGACGTTCTGGTCTTCATGGACAACGATGTCATGCCCCGCACGCGCCGCTGGCTGCCCGGCCTGCACGCCGTGCTGGCCGACCATGCGCAGGCGGGGATGGTCGGCCCCAAGCTGGTCTACCCCGTCCCGCCCCACGCGATCCAGTGCGCGGGCGTGGGCGTCTCGACACGCGGGCGCATCTGCTTCCGCGGCCGCGGCGATCCGGCCGATGACCCGCGGTACAACCGTCGCGAGCCGGTGCAATGCCTGATCAGTGCGTGCCTGATGGTTAGGACGGAACTGATCCGGACGCACGGCGGGTTCGATGAACGGTACAATCCGGTCCAGTTCGAGGATTTCGATCTCTGCTACCGACTGCGCGAGCATGGCTGGCAGGCCATCTACGAACCTGGCATCGCCATGTACCACTTTGAGAGCGCCACTACGCAGGGCTCGCCCTCGATCCGCAACGCGGCCGTGGTGGTGCGCAACGGCCTCGCCTTCCAGCATCGGTGGCGCCATGTGTTCGCGCGCGAATCCGGCCCATCTGAACCCGAGTGCCGCTGGCGGCAGGTTCCATCCGTTCCCTTCGAAGCGGTCGCCGCCCCGCCGCTGGTCTGACCGGCCGGGCCGTTCCCGGTTCGGCTTGACTTTTCAGGGCCAAACAACGCATAAGAGCACGCATGGACAACGCGACTATCGAAGCCACACTGAGGGATATGATCATTGATCGGCTCTTTCTCAAGGTTACGCCGTCCGAGATCGAAACCGACGCCTCGCTGGTCGACGTTTACGGCGTCGACTCCGTGAGTCTGCTCGAACTCGTCGTCGGGCTTGAGGAGCAGTTCGGCATCGTGGTGGAGGACGGCGACTTCAACGTGAAGAACTTCCTGACCGTGGCCGCGCTGCGTGAGTTCGTCAGGGAGCGCCTGCCGGCATAGAATGACTGCCTGGATCTGGAACGTACTTGTGGCCACGTGGCAGGTGTGGGTGCTCATGGCGCCCTACCTGTTGGTTGGCTTTGTCGCGGCCGGCCTGCTAACGGTCGTGCTTTCGCCTGCCTGGGTGCGCCGTCACATGGGGGGTCGGGGCCTGTGGCAGGTGATCAAGGCATCCCTGCTGGGTGTGCCGCTGCCGCTCTGCTCGTGCGGCGTCCTGCCCGTGGCTTTCTCGTTGCGCAATCACGGCGCAAGCAAAGGCGCGACCGTCAGTTTCCTGGCCTCGACGCCCCAGACCGGCGTGGACAGCATCGTTGCGACCTATGCCGTTCTCGGACCGGTCGTGACCGTATTCCGCGTGGTGGCCGCATTCGTGTCCGGCGTCCTGGCCGGCGGGTTGGTCACTGCAGCCTATCCGCACGACCCACCACGCGTCGCGGCGGCACCGGACGATGCAGTCAACAGCCCGACGGTCGCCGTGCCGGCCTGGCGGCGCATGCTGCGCCTGGGGCTAGTCACACTGCCGCGCGATGTCGCCCGTCCGCTACTGGTGGGTGTGCTGATCTCGGGCGTGCTCACGGCCTGCGTCCCCGCGGGCTTCTTCGAGGGGCGTCTGCCACCCGGGTGGGGCGCATACGCCATGGCGCTGCTGGTCGGCATCCCGCTCTATGTCTGCTCGACCGCCTCCATCCCGCTGGCCGCATCGTTCATCTACATGGGTGCCCCTCCCGGCGCAGCGATGGCCTTCCTGATCGCCGGACCGGCCACAAATGCCGCCACGATCGCGGTGATGTGGACCCGCATTGGCAGAATGGGGACGGTGCTGTACCTGTTCGCGATCGCGGCAACCGCCGTCGCCGCGGGGGCACTCATGGACACCTTCTTCCCAGGCGGCGCCGTCCCTGCCTTGAGCGAGCAGTGTACGGCCTGCGCCGATTCCTGGTGGCGAGTGGCTGCGGCGCTGGTGTTGCTGGCGCTGGTGTTGCCGGGCCTGCTGCCCGAACGGGACGACGAATAGAGGCTACCCGCCACGGCCTCATTCACGTTCGATGAAAAGGCCGCGCGTGCCAACTGTGCGAATCTGCATCACGGTTCGTGATGATGGGAGAATCCCCGACCACGAGCACAACGGGGTCGCCCGTACGCACCGGGTCGCGCATCGTCGGACGCGCACCCGCACGTTAATGCGTCATCGCATACATCAGCACGTTCATGCCAAGCTCCGCGCCGGATTCGGACGCATAGGCCTTGGACAGCGGATAGTCGCATCCCAGCCAGGCGCCGGCCATGTCGTACTTGCTGTAGATCACGCGCAGATCGGTGTCGATCGTGATCGCCTCCAGCACCGGCTGCCGCAAGGACGGCAACAGGCTCTGCACCAGCGGCGTGTAGGTCGCCTCGGGGATCGGCCGGACGGCGGAGAAGACCGCATGGTCGGCGGGCACATCGGCAAACGCGTGCCCTGGCAGGACCCGCGCGAGTTCGCGCCGCACCGCCTGGTCGAACGTTGACAGGCCCAACCCGTTGTTGACGACCAGTGTTCCGCCGCGATCGAGAAACGCGCGTAACGCGTCGACCTCGGCGCCACTCAGCACGAAATCGTCCAACCCCTCGAGGTACAGGAACGCGAACTTGCTGCTGTCGTCCTTGCCCAGTTCGACACTGACACGCTTCAGGCTCACGCCCAGGGATGTCTCCTGGCGCATCCGGCGCAGCAGCGTGGCGGCGGCGCCGGGATGGACGTTCCATGCGCCGCCGTGCCGGATCTGCGCAAAGACCAGTTCATCCGTAGGACGTTTCTCGTCGATCAGGCCAAAGGCCTCGGGCCGGGCCTCCTGGCGTGCCGCATCGGCATACCCCACCGCGTAGGCCACCATGTTGATGCCCAGTCGGTTGGCCGAATCGACATCGTAGAAGACGGCCTTCTCCAGCAACGGCACGTCGTGATCGTCCCACCCGCATCCGAGTCCATACCGGGAGACCAGGCAGGCGATCCGGCTGCCGACATAGAGCCCTTCAAGCGCGGGCTGCGTGCTGTCCAGATTACGCCCGTACTTGACCTGCGTGGCATCAGCGAGCATGTGGTAAAGCGGATGGTCCAGAGGGATCGCGCGAACGGGCTCATCGGGCACAAGCTGCCGGCTGATACGCAGTGCGGCATCATGGAAATAGGGCGAACCGGCAATGGAATCGAAGACGATCATACCGCCGCGGCTCACGTACTGGCGCAGCAGCGCGAGCTGCTGGTCCGTCATCTTCAACGTGCGCACACCGCTGAAGAACAATACCGGCGTCAGCGCCGGATCCGGCTCGAAGGATGCGAGCGAGACCGCCTGCGAACCATAGTTCATGCCGAACCACCGGCCCGTCTTGCGCATCAACTGAGCCACGTCGTCGGGACACAGGTTCCAATCCGCAACCTGGGCAGTCTGACCATCGGCATACGTGTACTCGGCCGATTCGCCCCAGACGACCTTGCCGATGAACGTCGGTGGCGCGGGTTCGCGCTTGCGCTCCGAACGACGCAACGGCGTGGCCGGCAGCGGCAGCGGCGGGACTCCCTCGCCGCCCGAGATCCGGCGCGGCGCAGCACGCGGCGGCTGTCCCAGCGGCACCAGCCACTCATCCTCGCCGGCAACGGCACCCCAGGCCGACATCAGCAACAGCACGCCGATGACGGATTGCCCTGCACCACGACCATATTTTGCGTTCATGATTCCTACCTCGACAATCGTCCATCTCCTCAACTGGTCTGGGAACCCAGGGTCTCAGGGCTCAGTCCCGCCGCCGGCCGGCGGCCCGCTGGATCGCGCGGGGAAAACCGCAGAATATCGAACAGCCAACCGCAGAATGTCGAAGGGGCCGTCGATGCAACAGTGGGTCGGTTAAGGGTATCCGGTTAAGAGCGGCGGTTAAGGGTGGCGGTTAAGAGTGCGGTTCCCGCCCTCCCGGCTGCTTCTGACACTTAACCGCCCCACTTACTCGGTTACCCTTAACCGACTCGCTTGCTCGATTCCGTTCACCACCCCCATGCAGCCACAGCCCCCCCCACACACAAACCCGGAAGCGCCTATCACCTACCAACCACCACCTTCACCCATCCCCCGTCGCAACCATCACATCCGATCACGCGCCACGGCCGCCGCCTCGCTATACGGATGCTCGGCAAACAGTTTCTTCAGCGTCACAGCGCAGGCCGCCGTTCGACCCAACTCGCGCTGCACGTCGGCCATGGCCAGCAGCAGGTCCGGGCGGCGCGGGTCGGCGGGCGCCGCCTGCAGCAACCGCTCGCAGGCGGTCAGTGCCAGCAGCCCCTCGCCGCGGCCGCGATGCGCGCCGATCATGATCAGCCCGCTCTCCAACTCGAGCCGCTCCAGCGGCCACTCCCACTCCAGGTCACGAATCACCTGTTCGGCGGTATCATACTCGCGCCGGCGCAGGAAGTCGCGCGCGTTCTCGATGCGCGCCCGCCGCCGCACCTCGTAGGCCGTGTCGCCGGCCGCCACCGCCGTGCCTGCCTGGCGATAGGCGGCCACAGCGGCATCGCGCCGCCCGGTCAGCACCAGCGCATCGGCCCGGAAAATCTGCTTCAGTCGGCGCTCGGCCTCCGGCAGGGCCGCGTCATTGGCCGCTGTATCAAGCAGGTTCAAGGCGCGCATTGGATCCGTGCCGGCGTGGATGAGAAAACCGGCCAGATGCAGCCCCGCCAGCGCGCGCAACTCCGCATCCGCCCGGGCATCGCCGATCACCGCATCCCAGACCCGCGGCACATCGCCGTAGCGGTTCGCGGCCGGGTACTGGAAGTGGAACCCGAGCTGGTAGAGCGCGCGCGCATTGGCACCGCCAAACGCGGGAATGCGAGGCAGCACACCTGCCGCAAGCGCCGTGAGCAGGCTGCGGTCTTTCACATGCCAGGCCATCAGGACGGCGCGGGCCAGGTCATCCGGTTTGAGTCGCTCGGGAGGCGCGGCGCGCAACAGTTTGGCGAGATCACCGAAAACGGACTCGGGATACTCGGCCGTCTGTCCCCAGTTGCGCCGCACCATGACGGACTGACGCAACGCGCCGATCTTGCGCCCGTCGCGGCTGGCTGTCACCTCGACCTCACGCATCGCCTCGCACGTAAACACGTGCCGCACACTCGCGCCCTCCGCCTCCGTTCCATCGTCAAACACCCAGTGATATGTCACGCCGTCGGCAGGGCTCAGCACGTGGAACCGCGTCCCGATCAGAAGATCCGGTTCAGCCGCGGCATACACCTCATGGACCCAACCAAATGCCGCCGCGGCGGCCGCCGCATCGCCGGCGACACCTGCCACACGAAACTCGGCCACCGGCACAAAGGCCTCGGGCGGAAGAGGAACAAACAGTTTGGCTCCAGGCTTGCGCCAGGCGACTGAAATGCACAGACCGTCGCCGGACGCCACGTTCAGGTACTCGATCCGGTGAACGCCGGCCTTCAGATCAATGCCGCCGCTGTGCTGACCGTGCATGCCACCGTCGAGACCGTGCCAGCCGGGCCACTCGGCCACCGGCCGGCCGTCAATCTGCAGGAACGAGGCGTCTTTCGAAAGCGTGGCGAACTCGTAGCGCCCGTCCTGCGGCACGCGGAACCAGCCGTCGAGCCGGCAGAGGACATCACCGGTTACGCCGTACGGGTTGATGCCCATGTAGATGTCGGACACAAAGCCGCGCCCCTGCGCCTGATTGGCCGCGCGCCGCCAGAGTTCCTGCGCTTCGGCCAGTTTCTCGGCCGGACCCTCGGGTCGCACGCGCGTTTCGAGCAACAGGCCGGCCTGCGGCCGCCAGACGGGGGCAGCCGCGGCTTCAGCCGCACCCAGGCGAACGAGGTAGCGCGGCGCGCCCGAAGACGCGTCGAACCGCACCAGCACGGGCTCACCCGGCCGCTGCCACACGACGTCGGCACCCACACGCTGACGTGACACGCCATCGACTACCTCGATGGTCAGCGTGCCCGGCGCGGGTGCCACCGGGAAGACACGCGCCCAGCCGACCGTCGCCGTGTCCTTGTCCGGCCGCTCGACCGTGAAGATCAGCGGCGCCGACGACAGGCCCGGTGCCGCCCCTACCGCAACACATGCCACACATGCCACACCTGCCACGTAATTGCGTAGTATTCGCACAGCTCTCCTAGTGCGCGGTTCACACGCTGAAGCACATGTCCTTCACGGCCTTGGTCTCGTCCAGGCGCGAGACGGGCGTGGAGACGGGCATCGTGGCAAAGGACTCAGGCTGCGACTCGGCCAGGCGGGCAATACGGAACATGGCGTCGATGAACCGATCCATGTCTTCCTTGGATTCGGTCTCGGTCGGCTCGATCATCAGCGCTTCCTTGACGATCAGCGGGAAGTAGACGGTCGGCGGATGGAACCCCTCGTCGATCAGCGCCTTGGCGATGTCGATGGCGTGCACGCCGCGTGCGCTCTGGCGCGCGGCGCCGAACACGCATTCGTGCATGCACGTGCGGTCGTACGGCAGGTCGTACCACGCCTTGAGCCGGGCGCGCACGTAGTTGGCATTCAGCACGGCGTTCTCGGACGCCTCCTTGAGCCCGTTGCGCCCCATCAGGAGCAAGTACGCATAGGCGCGCAGGATGACACCGAAATTGCCGTAGAACGGCGCAATATAGCCGATCGACTTGGGGTAATCGTACGCCAGCGCGAACGTGCCGTCGCTGCGCTTGACGACCACGCTGGTCGGCAGGTAGGGCGCGAGCCGGGCCGAAACGCCCACCGGGCCGGCGCCGGGGCCGCCCCCGCCATGGGGCGTCGCGAAGGTCTTGTGCAGGTTGACGTGCACAACATCGAAACCCAGATCGCCGGGGCGGCACTGCCCCAGCAGCGCATTGAGGTTCGCGCCGTCGTAGTACAGCAGCGTGTCCTGCGCGTGCGCCAGCGCGGCGATCTCGTGCACCTGCTTCTCGAACAGTCCCAGCGTATTCGGGCAGGTCATCATGACGGCCGCCACTTCGTCGTTCAGCGCCGCCTTGAACGCATCGATGTCCATGCAGCCGTCCGGGCCGCTGGGGACGGTGACCACCTTGTAGCCGGCGATCGCTGCGCTGGCCGGATTGGTTCCGTGCGAGGAGTCGGGCACGATCACGGTCGAACGCCGGTTGCCGTGGTCGCGATGATAGGCCGCGATCAGCATGATGCCGGTCAGTTCGCCATGCGCGCCGGCCATCGGCTGCAGGCTGAACGCGCCCATGCCGCAAATCTCCGCCAACAGGCGCTCGGTCTCGTACAGCACTTCCAGCGCGCCCTGCGTCAGCATGCCGCCGCCGCGCAACTGCGGCAGCAGCGGGTGGATCGCGGCAAACCCGTCGAGCGCGGCGATCTTCTCGCAGACGCGCGGGTTGTACTTCATCGTGCACGACCCCAGTGGATAGAAATGGGAGTCCACGCTGTAGTTCAGGCGCGAGAGGTTCGTGAAATGGCGCACGGCGTCCAGTTCGCTGACCTCGGGCAGTTCGGGCAGACGGGTCGCGCAGTAGCGTTCGGGAATGCGCAACTCGCAGGCCGCCTCGGACGGCGCAAGTTTGGGCAGCGAACAGCCTCGCCGGCCCGGAACGGATTGGTGGTAGATCAGTTCGCTCACAGCACGCTCTCCAGCGCTTCGGCCAGATGGCCGATTTCCGCGCGCGTCCGTTTTTCGGTTACGGCCACCAGCAGGCAGTTCGACATCCCGTTGTAGTAGCGTCCCAGCGGGAATCCGGCCGCGATGCCGCGGTCGACCAGGCGGGCCACCACGTCCGAAGCATCGGCCGGCAGCTCGAGCGTGAACTCGTTGAAGGTCGGCGCGCTGCGCTTGACCCTTACCCCGGGAATGGCCGAGAGGCGCTGCTTGGCGTATTCGGCCTTCTTGGCGCACAGCCACGCCACATCGCGCAGTCCCTGCTTGCCCATCACGGTCAGGTAGATCAGCGCCCGCAAGGCGCAGAGCGCCTCGTTGGAGCAGACGTTGGAAGTCGCCTTCTCGCGCCGGATATGCTGCTCGCGCGCCTGCAGCGTCAGCACGTAGCCGGTGCGGCCCAACCGGTCGACGGTCTGCCCAACCAGGCGCCCGGGCATCTTGCGGACATGCGCCATGCGCGTGGCCATGAATCCCAGATACGGACCGCCGAACGAGAGCGGCAGCCCCAGCGACTGCCCTTCGCCGGTGACGATGTCGGCCGCCATGTCGCCCGGCGCCTTGAGAAAGCCCAGCGACACGGGATACACGGACATGATCACGAGACAGCCTTGGGCATGGGCGCACGCCGCGATGTCGCTGAAATCGTCCACGGCCCCAAAGAAATTCGGGTTCTGCAGGATCACGGCGGCCGTGTCATCGCCCAGGGCCGCGCGGATCTGCTCGCGGTTGCTCTGCCCATGCGCGACCTCGATCTCGTCAAAGGCAATCGACAGGTTGCTGGTGTAGCCGCGCAGCATGTGGCGGTAGATCGGACTGACGCCGCTATCGAGCAGGATGCGGCTGCGTCCGGTGATCCGCAACGCCATCAGGGCCGCTTCCACCAGCGCTGTGCCGCCGTCATAGAGCGAGGCGTTGGCGACTTCCATGCGCGTCAGGCGGCAGATGGCGCTCTGGTATTCGAAGATCGCCTGCAGCGTGCCCTGCGCGGCTTCCGGCTGATAGGGCGTATAGGCCGTGAAGAACTCGCCGCGACCCGAGAGGCTGTCCACCGCCGCCGGGATGAAATGGTCGTAGAACCCGCCGCCCAGGAAGCAAGTCAGTTCGTGGGCATTGCGGTGGGACAGACGGTGCAGCCGTTCGTAGACCTCCACTTCGCTCAAGCCCTCGGGCATGTTGAGCGCGCCCACCCGGAACGCCGGCGGAATATCGGCGAAGAGTTGAGCCGTGCTGGACATGCCGATCGCGGCCAGCATCTCGGCCCGTTGTGCGGGTGTGTTCGACACGAAGGACATGTCACTGCCCCTGTTTGCAGTGTACTTCGTACTGCTCGGCCGTCATCAGCCCCTGCGCCTGGGACATGTCCACACCCTCCAATTTGCAGATCCACCCCTTGCCATACGGCTCCTGGTTGATCAGTTCCGGTGTGGCGTTGAGGGCCGCATTGGCCTCCTTCACGACACCTGCCACAGGCGCAAAGATGTCGCTGGCGGCCTTGACCGACTCAACCACGCCGAGGACATCGTGGGCTTTCAGCCGCTTGCCGACCTTGGGCAGTTCAACAAACGTGATGTCGCCCAGCGCATGCTGGGCATGGTCGGTGATTCCGACCACGGCCGTCGTTCCATCCGCAGCCACCCACTCATGATCGCGCGTGAAGCGCAGGTTTTTCGGATCCATGTTTCGCGCCACTCCTGTTCCTGTTACTTGCGGCTGACAAACGGCGCCGTCGTCACGCGCGCCTGCAGTACATTGCGACCACTGTCCACGCCAAACACCTGTCCCGGCACGGCCAGTTCAGGCCGCACGTAGGCGAACCCGATGGCATACCCCAGCGTGGGCGAATACGAGCCGCTGGTGACCCACCCCGCCTGGTCGCCGACGGCGTTCAGTACGCGGTTGCCGTTGCGGGCCGACTGCCGACCCTCGATGGCGAAGGCCGCCAGGCGCGGCGCGGCGGCATCCCGCTGCCGGACCAGCAGCGCGTCGCGTCCCATGAACGGCTCCGCCTTGCTTGCATAGCGCAACATGCCAGCCTCGCAGGGCGAGAGGGTCTCGCTCAGCTCGTGCCCATAGAGCGGCAGGCCGGCTTCCAGCCTGAGCGTATCGCGGGCGCCCAGTCCGGCGGGCTTGACACCCGCCGCCAGCAGGCGTTCCCACAAGGCGGCGACTTCCGCCAGCGGCGCGAAGATCTCGTAGCCGACCTCACCGGTATAGCCGGTACGGCTGACCAGGCCGTCGGCGCCGAAGGCGCGAAAGCGGAAGTAGCCCAGGTCCGCGAGATCGATCCCAAGCACACGTTCGACCGCGGCACGACTGTTGGGTCCTTGCACATCAATCTTGCCTTGCACGCCGCGCAGGTCGGTCAGCGTAACACCGGTGACGGGACGGAAACGCGACAGCCAGGCGAAATCACCCGCCGCCGGACCGGCATTCACAACCACCATCCAATCGGTGGCCGACAGGCGGTACGCAATCAAGTCGTCCAGGACCCCCGCATCCTCGCGCAGCAGGAACCCATAGCGACAGCGCCCGTCAGCCAGCGAGCGCAGGTCCTGCGTGAGCATGTGCGACAGGAAGTCGAGTGCGCCCGGGCCGGCCACCCGGAAGGCATCCATGTGGCAGGTGTCGAACATGCTGACGTCCTGCCGCGTGCGCTGGTGCTCGATCAGGATGCCCTCGTACTGGACCGGCAGATCCCAGCCGCCGAAGTCGATCAGACGGGCGCCGAGACGGGCGTGGCTGTCATGCAGAATGGTGGGCACGGGCATGCGGACGTTCCTTTACCCGCAGCACTGCCGCTGCGTGTAGAAGTTCCGAACGTTAACACAGGACTTGGGTCGTGACAAGGACCCCCACCCGTTGCTATTCCCTTGAGTGGCTGGCCCCTTTGCTGTACACATATGCGAGGTCATGGTACACCCTTTTGCGGCTATCCGGAGACTAAGCCCATGCTGCTTCCTTTCCGTCCGATCACGCGCGGACGTCAGCGTCGCGCACGCCAGACTGCGGCCGTCCTTGTCGGGATCGCATTGGCCCTCTACGGGTTGACCCTGCTTACCTATGCGTTTCCCGGCGACTCGGTCCGCTGGATCGCATGGGCAGCCGGGCTGGACGTGCGCGATGCGCCGACGCACCCGCTGCTGACGGCCCTGGGGCACTGGGTCGCCGGGTGGCCGGTCGGCTCGCTGGCCTGGCGCCTCAATGCACTCGCCGCCGTGGCCGGCGCGCTGACGGTGGGATGGGCCTACAAACTCGTCTGGTTCCTGACGTTTGAATCCATGCGCGAGCAATCGGCATCGACGCATGCATCGCGCACCGCACACTTCGGCGGGTGCGTGGCCGCGTTGGCGGTGGGCGTCAGTCTGCCGTTCTGGCTGGCGGCCACGCGCTTTCGCCCCGAGGTCTTCGATGCCGCGTTGCTGATGGGCTGCGCGCATCTGCTGGTTGTCTACGCGCGGTCCGAGAAGCGCCGCTGGCTCTTCCTTTTTGGCGCCGTGTACGGCTTCGGTGTCGCCGAGACGCCGCTTTTCATCGCCGCAGCCCCCGCGATGGCGCTCTTCGCGGTCTACGTGGAATGGAAGCTCTTCTGGTGCCAGATCCGCCGCCTGTTCGTGGCTGCGGCGCTCTCGCTCGTGTCGCTGTGCACCACTCACTTCGTGACAGCCCGGCTCTTTCTGATTGCGAACGGGCACGCGGCTGACTACCCGTCCACCATGCGTGTCGTGTTGCTAATCCTGCGCCAGCAACTCGATGCGCTCTCGCGCATGCTGCCTTCACATCTCTGGCTGCCCGTGATCGGCCTGGGCATCGGAGCCGCCGCGCTGACGCTCTTCGCCGCTATCCAGACACTGGATAACCGCCGTTCCTGGAGCCAGTTCCTCCTGAACGTAGCCCTGACGCTCGGAGCCGTCCTGTTGCTCTGCAATGCGCCTGTCTCGCCCTGGGGCGTCGTGGCGCCGCTCGGTGCGCTCCCCGCCGTCACCTACCTGCTGGCCGGCATGGGACTGGGCCTGCTGGCCGCATCGTGGCGCGCATGGCGTGTGATGGACGACCCAGTGGACACGGAGGATCTCTCCGACAGTGACCCCGACGAAGGCGAGGAAGATGCGGGCGTGGTCATGGTCAACATGACGGGAGCCATCGCGAACACCTCGTTCAGGGCCACGCGCGTGGCCGGCGCACTGCTTGCACCCGCGCTGGTCGCGCTGATTGCGTGCGCCGGGCTTGTCAACGGTTCCCGCCAGATTACGGACGACGGCTCCTTTGCCGACCGTGCGGCGGACGTCCTGCTGGACCAACTGAAGGGCCGGACCTGGGTCGTGGCGAACGGCCTGCTGGACGCGCACATCCTGGTGCGCGCGCACGCGCGACAGATCACCGTGCGCCTGCTCTGCCCCTACCGCGCCACCGAGCGAAACTACACAGCCGCCATCCTTCGAACGGTGCAGTCCGATCCCGACGTGTCCGAGAATGCCAAACTGCGCGCCGCCAGCCTGATCGCCTACAACTTCCACGTCTTTGTCGAGGACCTCTTCGCAACAGACGCCGGCATCGGCGGCAAAGCGGTGAGCATGGGACTGCCCGACATCTGGTACGGGTCCGGTTGGGCGCCCGTTCCCGAGAAACTCGTCTACGGCGGCATCCGGACGTTGCCCGAGATCAAAGGCCGCGATCTGCTGGCAGAGCACGAATCGTTCTGGTCGGCGTGGAAGTCCTTCCTCGGCAAGACCGATGCGCGCATGTCCCGCCAGACATCCTACCGTCACCGCCTCGCGTTGCGGCAGCACCTTGCGTTCGTCGCGAATAACCTCGGCGTAACGCTGGCCGACCTGGACCGCCCCGAGGAGGCTTTCCGTGCCTACCAGGAGGCCCGCGCAATCGATCCGGCCAACATCAGCGCCCTGCTGAATGTCTTCGCCCTGATCTCGCGTGGTCTCCATCCGGAACTGAAGCTGCCCATCGAACGCGAACTGCGGCTCAAGGTCGAAGACCCCAAGCAGCGCTATTCCCTGTGGGCGCTCAGCCGGACGTACGGCTATGTCCGCAACTACGAGATGTTCATGCAGATGGGTTGGTCATGGGCCCTTTCCAGCAGCCCGGGAGCGGTGCTGGCGGGGCTGCGCAGCGAGTACGCAATGAGCCAGAGCGACGACCGGCGCGCCGCCCTGACGGCGCTCATGGCTGCCGTTCACGAGATGCATGGCGACCGCGAGAAGAGCGCCGCCGTCTACCGCGAGACGATCCGCACGGACCCGAAGAATACCACGGCCATCTCAGGGCTGGTTCGCCTGGCCCTGCAGGAGAGTGTCGTCGACGGGGCGCGCAAGATCCTGGAGGACGGCGAGAACGCGGGCGCGTCAAAACGGTTGCTCAGGCAGGACTGGGCCGCCGTGTACCTGGTTGCCGGTGATCTGCCGCGCGCGCGTGTGGTTCTCCAGGAACTCGCCGACGAACCGAACGCCAACCCCATGTCGCTGGCCATGCTGGCCATGGTCATGATCGAGCAGAAGGATGTTGCTTCGGTCGAGGCGGCTGTGCTGCCCAAGCTGGTCAAAGCCGCCAGCGGGAACGACTCGTACTTCTCCCAGGTTGTCCAGGGGCAGATCTGGCAGCACAAGGGCAAGGCATTCTACGCCAACGCGCTGGTCTGCTTCCAACGGGCCGCCCTGTTCCGGCCGGATGTCCAGGCCCTGCAGGACGTGATCCTGATGCTCGTGGTCTCGATGGAAGATCAGCGGGCCGCCGAGGCACGCGCCCTGACCATCCTGCGGCAGCGGCCGGATCACCCATTCGCCAACTTCATCATTGGGTCGATCCGCCTGGAGCAGGGCCAGTACGGCGACGCTGAAACCTACCTGCGGCTCAGCACGGCCGGCGCCACGCCGACCCTTGCGGCGCTCAACAACTACGCCCAGGTGCTCTGCCGCCTGCGCAAACTGGGCGACGCGGAGCGCGCAGCCCGCAGGGCCACCGAAATCGCGCCGGACCGCTATGAAGGCTGGTCCACGCTGGCTCTCATCCTGGCGACCGGCGACAAACTGGACGATGCCGCGGCCGCCCTCGCCCGGTCGCGCGCGCTCAACACAACCGACTCCCGCCTGTCTCTCGTGGACGGCGTGATCGCCGTCAAACGCGGCGATCTGGCCGCCGCGGAGAAAGCCCTTGCCGACGTCGGGTCCGAGACCGCCCTCTCGGTCGCCGACAACCGCGAGTTGCAGAACCTGACGGTCGAGGTTGCGCGCCTGCGCAACAAGCGGTGACGGCCGACGGGGGGATTGCGGCATGACGTTCCCCTTTGCTCACCTGCCTGACCTGCCCGTCCGTGCCGTGCTGCCCGACGTGGCCACCGCCCTCGCCGACAACCGCCCGGTCGTACTGCAGGCCCCCCCGGGCTCTGGCAAGACCACCCTCGTGCCGCCTTCGCTGCTGGACGCGCCCTGGCTCGAAGGCCGGCGCATCCTGCTGTTGGAGCCGCGCCGCCTCGCCGCCCGTGCGGCCGCGCGCTACATGGCCCGCCTGCTCGGGGAGGAAGTCGGACACCGTGTCGGCTACCACATCCGTCTGGAGCGACGCGTCAGTGCCGCCACACGCGTGGAGATCGTGACCGAAGGCCTGCTCACCCAGCGCCTGCTGCACGACCCGGAACTCGCCGAGGCCGGCGTCATCATCTTCGACGAATTCCACGAGCGCAGCCTGGCCGCCGACCAGGGGCTCGCGCTGGCGCTTGACGTCCGCCGCGCGCTGCGACCGGATTTGCGCCTCGTCGTCATGTCCGCCACGCTGGACCCGGCACCCATCGCACGCCATCTCGGCGGAGCCGCCATCGTGACCGCCACGTCGCGCGTGTGGCCCGTCGATACGCGTCTGCTCGACCGCCCGCCGACAGCCCCCCTGCCCCGCCAGGCCGCGGACGCCGTTCTGCGCGCGCTCTCCGCGGAGGAGGGCAGCCTGCTCGTGTTCCTGCCGGGCGAAGGCGAGATCCGCCGTACGGCCGATCTCCTGCGCGATGCACGTCTGCCCGCCCACATCAGCGTCCACCCGCTCTTCGCCGCCCTGCCGCGCGCAAGCCAGGATGCAGCCGTCGAGCCGCCCGCCGCCGGCCGCCGCAAGATCGTCCTCGCAACATCGATTGCCGAGTCGAGCCTCACCATCGAAGGCATCCGCGTGGTGATCGACACCGGGTGGATGCGCGTGCCGCGCTATGCGCCGCGCACGGGCATGTCGCGCCTCGAAACCCTCAGGGTCACACGCGACCGCGCCGACCAGCGCCGCGGCCGGGCGGGACGCCTCGGGCCAGGCGTCTGCTACCGCCTGTGGGACGACGCGGCGGACCGCCAGCTTGTGCCCGAGGCCACGCCCGAGATTCTCGACGCGGATCTCGCCGCGCTCGTGCTGCAGTCCGCCGACTGGGGGGCTGCCGGCCGCGAGGAACTGCCGTGGTTCACGCCGCCGCCGGATGCCGCCTGGCGCCAGGCCGTCGCCCTGCTGCAGGAACTGGAGGCGCTCGACGCCAGCGGCCGCATCACCCCCCGCGGGCGACGCATGGTGGGCCTGCCGATCCACCCGCGCCTCAGCCACATGGTCCTCGTCGCCGAGGAACACGGCGGCGGTCGCCGTGCCTGCCTGCTGGCTGCGGCCGTATCCGAACAGGCCGGCGAACTCACCTTGCGGCGCGAAACCGACGCGCGCCGGCTGCTGGACCATCTGGGGGTCGACACGTCCGGCCCGTCTGACACGTCCGACATGTCTGAGCCTCTCGCTCACTCCGACTGGTCCTCGCGCGTGCGCCGGCTCGCCAGCCAATGGGGACGACACCTGCCACCGCGCGACCGCGCGACGCTCGACACCGGCCGCCTGCTCGCCTGGGCCTTCCCTGATCGGATCGCGCGACGGCGCGACGCCAGCGGCCGCTACCTCATGGTCAACGGCCGCGGTGCCACGCTGGATGCGGCCGACCCGCTCGTGAACGAGGAGTGGCTGGTGGCCGTCGAACTTCAGGATGACGGCGCCGACGCACGCGTGCGGCTGGCCGCGCCGATCAACCGCAGCGACGTCGAGGAAGACGGCGCGTCACGGATCACCGCGACGCCGCTGGTCACCTGGGACCGGCGGGCACTGGCGGTGCAGGCCGTATGCCGATACCAGCTTGGCGCGATCGTGCTGCGCGACTCGGGACTCAAGCAACCAGACGCGATGCTGGTGCGCGGGGCGCTGCTGGATGGCATCCGCCAACAGGGACTCGAACGGCTGAACTGGACGCCGGCGGCGCGTGCCTTGCAGGCGCGCATGCTGTTCCTGCGACGGGCGCGGCCGGAGGACGACTGGCCCGACGTATCGGACACCACGCTGGCCGCCGATCTCGAGGCCTGGCTGGGGGACGCCGTGAACGGCCTGCTGCGCTGGGAGCAGGTGCAGAGGGTCAACCTGTGCGAACCGCTGCTGGCGCGGCTGGGCGCGCGGCGCCGCTTGCTGGACGAACTCGCCCCCACGCACCTGCCGGTTCCAAGTGGCTCGCGGATCCAGGTACACTACGATCAGGGCGACGTGCCGGTCCTCGCGGTGCGCATACAGGAGGTGTTCGGCCTCGCAGCCACGCCGCGCGTGGCAGGTGGCCGTGTCCCCGTCCTGATGCACCTGCTCTCGCCGGCGCAGCGCCCCGTGCAGGTGACCGCCGACCTGGAGAGCTTCTGGAACAGCAGTTACGCCCGCGTCCGCAAGGAGTTGCGCGGCCGCTACCCCAAACACCCCTGGCCCGAGGACCCCCGCGCCGCCGAACCCACGCGGCGGCTCAAGCCCAAAGGCAGTTGACCACGGCGGCCGGGCGCTACATCATGCGCTCGATCGAGGCGCGCTTGGCCGCATAGGCCTTGCCCAAACCGAGCGTGATCGCCTGGTCGCACAGGGCCAGCGCGCGTTCGAACTCGCCGTCGTCGAGCGCCAGTGCAATGCCGCGCTCCAGGTAGCGGATCGACGGCACGTACTCGCGGAAACGCTGTGCCGCCTCCTCCTGAGCCGCCGGCAGGTAGTCGGACGCCCGCGCCACGGCGTTGCGGCAGGTGTCAGGATCGTCGGCCTGGCTGGCGTCCTCGGCAAGCAGATCGTAGAGGAAGAACTTCACCGCGTTGGGGATCGAGTTGTTGCGCTCGAAGAACTTGAGCAGGTACTTCTTCCCCCTCTCAGCCCCACCCAGCAGCGCGTCATTGTGCCCGTCCATGAGATCGCCCAGGATCTCCGTGGGGGTCTTGCGAATCGGTGCGATACGGTCAGCCATGCTTCCTCATTTCAGGACCTGCGCCAGCACGTCCAGCAGTCTATTGCGGGTGTATGGTTTCTCGAGAACGCCACTGAACCCGTATTCGGCGTGATTCGCCATCACCGGGTCCTCCGCGTAGCCGCTGGACACGATCACACGGGCGTGGGGATCACCCGCCAGGATCGCCTTGACCGCTTCGCACCCGCCCATGCCGCCGGGAATCGTCAGGTCCATGATGACCGCTTCAAAAGGTGTGCCGGACGCCCG
Organism: uncultured Lentisphaerales bacterium; assembly: GCA_964417715.1. Lineage (GTDB taxonomy): Bacteria > Verrucomicrobiota > Kiritimatiellia > RFP12 > CAYQJG01 > CAYQJG01. Next base: position 78,075 of record CAYQJG010000006.1, read on the forward strand.
CGCCTGCAGGTACATCTCGACGGCCTCACGCCCGCTGCGGGCGGCCGCAACCACGAAGCCGTCGGGTTCAAGCATCCGCGCGGTGACCGACAGGATCATCTCCTCGTCATCCATGACCAGCACCCTGACCGGACGTTCCGGTGGCGAACCTGCCCGCCGGGACTCGCCCGTCTCGGCACGTCGAGGTGAAACGGACGCCGGTAAATAGAGGGTGAAGGTCGTCCCTCTTCCCGGTTCGGAGACCACACCGATGTGCCCGCCGTGCTGGCTGATGATCGAGTACGTCACTGCCAGACCCAACCCGCTGCCGTTCTGCTTGGTCGTGAAATACGGGTCGAATATGCGATCAATGTTCTTTTGATCAATGCCCACACCCTCATCCCGCACGGTCATCCTGACGTATTTCCCTTGACGAAGACCGGGGAGGACCTCTCCCTGAAAATCGACATTCTCGAGGGAAAAAAACAGGTTCCCACCGTTGGGCATGGCTTGGCGAGCGTTGATGGTCAGGTTGGAGACGACCTGTTGGATCTGCCCCTTGTCGACATCCACCTGCCACAGTCCGTCAACCTGACACACCTGATACCTGACGTTGCTGCCGGAAAGGTCGAAGCGCACGACTTCATCGACCAGCGTCTCCAGACTGACGTCCTCCGTTATGGGTGCGCCGCCCTTGGCGAACGTCAGCAACTGCTTCGTCAGACGAACGGCCCGCGCCATGGACTTCTCGGCCTCATCCAGTAACCGAAAGCTTGGGTGTTTGGCTCCAAGGCCGCCCTTGGCCAGCGAGATATTCCCAAACAACCCCATCAAAACGTTGTTGAAATCATGCGCAATTCCGCCGGCCAGCGTGCCCACGCTCTGAAGCTTCTGCATCTTTTGGAGTTCGGATTCAGCCTGTTTGCGTGCGGTCAGATCGAGTCCGTAGAAGTAGTTCTTGCCATCCAGGATGATGAACCCCCACGAGACGATCCTGTGTGAGCCATCCTTGCAGGTGACCCGGCTCTCAACAGGTGCGAAGGTTGGATGCGACTCGGCCGCCTGGTCGATCCTGCGACTCCATTCCCCCGTGACTTGAAGGCGATAGTCGGCGTCCGGATACGCCCGTTGCCACCAGAGATCCAGCGTGGGCACATCCTCCAGCGAATAGCCAAAGAGCTTGACGAACATGGGGTTCACGTACTCCGAGACCCGGTCCGGTCCCGCCGACAAATGGATGGCCAACGGCACGGTCTCCGCCATCGCCCTGAAACGCTCCTCGCTCTCCCGCAGCGCCGTCTCAGCCTTCTTGCGCTCGATCAACCGCCACATGCCCTCCATGAGCAGCGTCAACTGGCGGACATCGTCCTCATCATATTCACCCGCCTTGTTGCCCACACCTGCCACCAGAACAATCGCGGAGCCAGCGAATACGGGGATGTTCATGTGGCGCGTGATGGCCACGTGGCCTTCGGGGCACCCCCTCGCCCAGGGGCTGACGGAATAGTCGTTGGTGATCACCGGTCGGCGCTGGCGGACCGCTTCCCCCCAAAGGCCGGTCGACGCAACGGGATACTGAAGCGGCTTGTTCGCGATGGCGCACATGGCCATGGCGGACTTTGACCACGCGTGCATCGTGAGCACGCTCTCGTCATCGTTCAGAAACGCCAGGTAGCCGATCCTGCTGCGGGTCAACTGCACGGCCTTCTCCAAGGCGAACTCCGTGATCTCCTGCAGCGTCGCACCCGTCATCTGGTTCAGTCTCAGCAACGCGTCGGCACGCTCCGAGTTCAGCCTCATTGCCTCTTCGGCCCGTTTGCGCTCGGTGATATCGCGATAGATGGACTGGTAGGAGCCGTCGGGCATCATCTTGGTGCGCATCTCAACGACAACCTCGGACGCATCAGGACGCACGAACGTGCGCTCGGTCGCGACGATTTCGCCCTTCTGCAGCAGATCAAAGCGCAGTGGGAACTGGACCAGACTTTCGTGCTTGAACGGCAGCAGGCTGATGTGCCTGCCGACGATGCGCTCCTGTGGCAGACCAACCATGGCGCACATGCACGCATTGACCTCGGTAATCGTCCCGTCATGCGCCCCAAGCAGGATTCCGTCAACCGCGAGCTCGACCAGCACGCGGTAACGCTCTTCGCGGGAGGTGTTCGCCGCATCCCGCCGGTTGGACTCTTCGCATGTGGTTTCTTCCATATCGTCCCGTAAGGATACCGACTTCCGCCCTTCCTGTAACCTCAAATGCTGCCTGCTTGTGCTGTGCGACCAGCTACGGCATAATGACTGGCATGCGCTACTGGTGGGCTAACCAGAAACATACCTATGCCTCCGAGGTCGCCGGAGGCTACCTCTGGAGCCACAAGCGGCGCGCGGATGGTTCACGCAACCCGTTCTATGAAACGGTCCGGCTGGCAGAGCCCGGCGACCTGATCTTTGCCTACAGCGATGCCTTCATCAAGGCCATCGGGATGGTGCTGTCGCATGCCCGCGAGGCCACGCCCCCCTGCCTGCCGGTCACCGATGGCGCCCAACCGTCGAAGCGCCAGCCGGCGGCTGACGCGCCGGGTTGGCTTATCGACGTCGCGTGGCTGGAACTCAAACGCCCCCTGCAGCCGGGGCGTTTCATGGCGATCCTGGCGCCGCTGCTGCCTGAATCCTATGCGCCGCTGACGCCCGCCGGCAAGGGCATCCAGGGCGGCCGCCTGCTCGAACTGCCGGCGAACCTGGCGCGCGCCATGCTCCAGCTCGCGGGCGGCAGCGACCCGGCCCAACTGGTCAACCCCGACTGGATGCCGCACCAGCTCAAGTTCGTCTTCGCGGAGCAACCCCCGTCCCCCCCCTCTGAAACCGGTGATTCGAGGTGACCTTTGGATTTTCCTGACGTTCCCCTGCTCAACAAGCGATTCGGCACCGCGGGCCGCGTGGCCTTCCGTGAAGGCCCCGGGGGCCTTCCGCTGGCGGCCATTGCCAACAAGCACGGCTCCGCGGAGATCTCGCTCTATGGCGGCCAGGTACTCTCCTACCGTCCGGCCGGTCACCTGCCCGTGCTCTTCGTAAGCCGGGAGTCTGCTTATACGCCGGGCAAGCCGATCCGTGGCGGCATCCCGGTCTGCTGGCCCTGGTTCGGCCCCCACCCGGAAGACGCGGCCCTGCCGCTGCACGGTTTCGCCCGCCTGCTGCGCTGGCACCTCACCGCCGTCGAGTACGGCGCGGAGAACACCGAGATCCGGCTCTGCCTGCTGGACGACGACCGCACGCGCGCGTTCTGGCCCCATGCCTTCGAGCTCACCCTGCGCGTCGTGCTCGACGCCTCGCTGCGCATCGAGTTGACGACACACAACACCGACACGCGGCCGTTCGTTCTGACCCAGGCGCTGCATACCTACTTCAGCGTGCGCCAGATCATGGACATCGCCATCCGCGGGCTCGAAGGCGCGGCGTACTACGACTGTCTCACCCGCGCGGACGGCATCCCGCAGGATGGCCCGATCATCATCCGCGGCGAAGTGGACCGCGTCTACGGCGGCACGGCGTCCGACTGCGTGATCAGCGACCCCGGCCTCGGCCGCCAGATCCTGATCGGCAAGCGCGGCAGCCGTTCGACCGTGGTCTGGAACCCGTGGATTGACAAGTCCAAGCGCATGCCGGACTTCGGCGATGACGAATACACGCGCATGGTGTGCATCGAAACCGCGAACGCCCGCGACGACGCCGTCACCGTTGAGCCCGGCCAAAAACACACCCTCATGCAGACGCTGCGCGCCGACATGAAAACCTAAGGAGAGAGGCCCGTGTACCTGACAGGATTCGCCGATGAAGCCGCCACCGCGCTGGCGGGACAGATCAAGGCCACGAAGACGCTCGGCTGGAAGGCCATCGAGAGCCGCAATATCGACGGCAGGAACATCCACGACCTGGACGATGCCGCCTTCGACGCGGCCTGCGCGGAACTGCAGGCCGCCGGCATTGAGATCAACTGCTTCGGATCGGCCATCGCCAACTGGGCCAAGGACGTCCGCAAGGTCGGTGACTTCGAGCGCGACCTCGAGCAGACCCGCCGCGCCATCCCGCGGATGCAGCGCCTCGGAACCAAGCTCCTGCGGATCATGTCCTACGCCGTGGTGCCGGACGCGCCCGCCTGGGACCAGCAGGCGCCCGAACGCTTCCGTCGACTGCGTGAGATAGTCGGCATGTTTCTCGACGCCGGCATCCAGCCGGTCCACGAGAACTGCATGAACTACGGCGGCATGGGGTGGACCTACACGCTGCGCCTGCTGGACAATGTGCCCGGATTGAAACTTGTGTATGACACCGGCAACCCGATCTTCACGGCCGACCGCACGCGACCCGAACCCATGCCCTGCCAGTCGGCGTGGGCGTTCTACAGCCAGGTGCGCGAGCACGTCACCTACGTCCACATCAAGGACGGCACGTTCGATGCGGCGACCCGCAAGACCGTCTACACCTGGCCCGGCGAAGGTCAGGGCGATGTGGTGCGCATCTGCGAGGACCTCGTGCGGCGCGGCTACGACGGCGGCATCTCGATCGAGCCGCATATGGGGGCCGTTTTCCACGACCCGTCGATCAAGACCGACGACGAAGGCCGCTTTGCGATGTACGTCGAGTACGGGCAGCGCATGGAGAGGATCCTCGCGGCGGCGCGCAAGCACGCCAGGCCGGCGTAAAAGAGCCTGTAGCCGCAGCGGCGCAACCCTCTCGCAGAACGGGGGCTGGCCGGGTTGTCACGCAGGCCGCGCCTTTGCTATGCTGCAGGCATGTGTCAATCCACCGACTTCACGATCCGCCCCGCCGTTCTGACGGATGCTCACGCGATCTTCAACCTGATCCGCGAGCACCAGAATGATCTGCTTGCGCGCCCATTGGGCGACATCATTCAGAATATCGACCGTTTCATGGTATGCGAAGCGGCGGGCGAAGTGGCGGGTTGCGCCGCGTGGCAGGTGTTGCCTGAGGTGGGCGACCCATCCAAAGCCGCCGTGGAAGTCCAGTCCGTGGCCGTACGCGAGGGATTGCGCCGGCACGGCGCAGGCAAGGCGCTGGTGGAAGCCGTTCTGGCGCGCGTACGCCCGTTTGCACCGGCGCAGGCGATTGTGCTCACATTCGCACCCGACTTCTTTGGCAGTCTGGGATTCCGTGAAGTCCCCAAGACCCAGCTCATGCACAAGATCTACATCGGCTGCATGGCCTGCACGAAGTACACCAACCCGTTCACCTGCCCGGAAATCGCCATGGCGCTCGACCTGCGCGTCAAGTGAATCCGGCCAAGTCGCGCCGGATCACATCGACCACGGCCGGCGTAGGCCGGAAGCGCAGAACGGCACATGGCACGGCCGCCAGCAGGCGCTCGATGGTGCCGATCATCGGGTCGAAGAAGGCGGGGTGGCGCCATGGCACCATACCCACCTGAAGCAGCCTGCGAAAAGCCGGTCCCGGCGGCAGTGGCACGATTTCATCGCAGTTTGCATGTTCAAGAAAGTAGATTCGTCGCAGCGGTGCTTGTGCATTGCGCGCGAAGCCACCCGAGCTAGGCCACGGTGTGCCGTGCACGCGGAATTCCCCTGTTGGAATACCGCGGATCACCGGGCGCTCGTCGGTTAGCACGTCGGCACCCGCGCCAGCCAGCACACCCGCGATCGTGCTCTTCCCGCAACCTGACTGCCCCGCACAGACGATACCCCAACCGTCGAGATCGACTGCGGCACCGTGGAAGAGTATTCCCGCATGTCGCAACAGGCGAAATACAAGCAGGTTATAGATCAACCCGCTGCTCCACGTATGCACGTGGCCGCCACCCGCATCGGAGACGGGGTTTGAGGGCCAATCGACCCGTGCCATCTCGAACGTCAGCGGTGCCCGAATCCGCCAGACGATCCGCCCGTTCTCGGCACAACGCAGCAACTGGCACTCACTATCCACGACATCCAGCCGCCACAGTGAACCGTCCGATGGTCCGCGCACGTCCGAGGTGATGGCCACCCCCAACGCCTCGACCAGACAGCCAAGATCATCTGTCGACTGATGGCCCTGGAAGGAGACCCAAGCCCGGTCCTGCGAAATGAATGTCGCGCTTGCCCGTCCGTGCAACGAGAACCCGACACCTGCGACGCTGAGGTAGGTTGCCGTACTGGGTTCCTTCTCTGAAGTCCTCATGCCATCGCCTTGTGCCACATGCCCAATTACCCTGTTACACAGGGCATGCCCTACACCAATTGCATCTCTCAGCCCAATCGCCGAGTGACGAAAGCAAAAAAAGGCGCAACCTTTCGGTCACGCCAGTTCAGAATCACATTCGACGATCAGGCGCCTCACTCGATGGGTGGGCCGCTCGGCCCCAACGTGCCAATCTTACCAGAGAAATTTCCTCCCTCATCCAAAGGCAACTCCTCAGCGCTTGGACTCTCGTAGGGCGACTTTGTCAGAACCGATTTTGCAACTGCCCCTGCTGTTGGCCTGCCCATAGGTGCCCACCTTTCCTCAAATCACCATCAAGCTAGCACATTCACTGGCTCTCGTCAAATACCAACCCCTTGGCCGACAGCCCGGCCAGGAACGCGGTCACGTCCGACATGGCCTTGGACTCGGTCACATCGAACTCCGCTGTCAACCCAGCGACGAGTTCATCCAACGTGGCGGGCTGCGCCACGTGCTCCCACACCCAGAGCCCCACGCGGTTCAGCGCAAAAACGTGCTCGACTGCGCTTGCCGTCGGAATCAGCAGATGCTCCCCCGCGACCACGCGTAGAACCACGCCGAGTGATTGTGCATATCGCGTCATGGCGATGTTGCCTCCTGAACCCGGTAGAACCGCTGCGGTGTGTCCGCGTCGACGGGCACGTGGATCAGTGTCAAAGGGGCATCCGGCGCGATCATCTCGGACGGGGCGCGCCAGCCGGTATCACCGGGCTTCGACCAATCGAACGGTGTCCACTCCGACACGCCAGCCGCCAGATTGGTGTGACTGATGACCTGATAGGTCCGGCTGGCATGCGCCTCGAAGACCAGCGGCATGCGTGAGGTCCCCGCCAGGGGGCCAAAAGTCGCCACCTGCAACCGATTAGTGAACGGATCAGTCCCGGCCTGATACTCACGCCAGGTGGCGAATCCGTCGCCGTCGGCATCCAACGTGTCGGCATTGGGGGCTGTCAGACCGTTCGCCACAAGCCAGGCGGTATCGGTGCCCATGGCCGTCCGGTCGAAGCGCAGGACAAGCGCGGGGTCGCCGGTCAACAGGATGCTTTGCAGACGATCAGCTTGAACATAGTCCAATTCCTGCAACGCTTCGCGCAGCGCGTCGCCCAGACGGACTGTTCCATGTTGCTGAGCCAAGGCGAAGAAGCGCTCACCTAACGCGTCTCCGTCGGTCGGCAAGACAAATCCATTGGCTGCGATCGCAGCCGCAAACCCCGTCCCGTCCGCCAGGACACCATAGGTTGCCAGGTTCCGTGTTGTAGTCAGAAGGTGCCAGCGGTTCAACTGACAACCGATGAACACCGCCACGGGGGGCAGTCGCCAGTTAGTTGACTTCACATCATCAAGTTGGCCGGGATAGCAACCAAGCAAAGGAGAACTCGGTGCGTAACCAAGAGAATAGAGTGCTGAATGCCCAATGTAGTACAAAATGCCAGATCCAGTATCCCGCATGGCAGGTAACAGACTTAGGTTCCAGTCATCACGTAAGTAAGCGGGTCTATCGTTCGGCGCGGAAGAATCATATAGCAACGGGTAGTGCTTGACCACATTCCACCCGGCTAGCGCCAGTGAGTGTGCGACCCGGTTGGCCGCAGCCGTAAAATCATAGTATTTGTCACCCGTGTTGTTCCAGTCGGCACAGACGGACGCTTGCTGTTTCCACGTCTGCGCACCCTCATATGCAATCGTCTTGGCCACTACACGTGCCAATTCCTGTGTCTTGACGGTCGGTATGCGTCCGATTGCGACCTCCGGAGCCGGTCCGCCGAAGAAATCGCCAAACGCATGGTCTCGCACAACAATCATTCCCTCGTGGCTAGGCTCAAAACGCTGTCCGCCAATGAAGAACGGGATAAGGCATGCGGTGTGTTGTAGTACGGAAACAGTATTCACCTCTTGCTTGAAATCGACATTCCCCATGCCGGCCAGCAACACATAGCGCAGTGTGCGATCAGTCCAGTTGGTGTATCCCGCACCCACGAAATCCTTGATCGCCTGCGGCGAAACGAGCCCGTGACTGAAACGGTTGTAGATGGACTCGACATCGATCACGCGGGTACGCAACCCCTGTGCCGCCCGGAAGTCCGCCAACGGTTGAACGGCGGAACGGAACCCGGTCAACCAGGCCTCCGGCGGGATCAGGATCGCATAATCGGCTGAGTTGGCTGACGACGACCAGTCGACGTCGCGCACGCCGCGGACAGAGGGTTCGCAGGTGCCAGCTTCATAGGAGAAAACCGCGTATCGATTGGAAATGCCGCCACAAGCGAAGGCTGCCGTCCATGTCCCGTCCGCTTGCGCAGTCACTACGACCGAGGTTACGGACGCAGGTTGAGTCGGTGCAGTCACATCCCAGACCGCCACGCCCGCATCAGGCAAGTTCGCAACGGCAATGGTATTGGACGGACCGCCAGTACAGAGGAGCAAACCATTTCGCGCAACATACTGCCGCGCATAGGACAAATCCAGTCCGACGATCAGGAATCGACTGTTGAGCCCGGAGCCCACGTTGTTAATCTGCAGACCTAGATTCCCTGAACTCACGTTGCTCGAACTGAAGTCAAACTGGTGTTGCACATACTGTTCCCCCGTCCAGTTCGTTGTGCCGACAAGCGCGCCACCCGCGTAGACTCGGCAGGCGTGCTCATCTGTTCCACCCTCGTCCTGATAGTATGAAAGTAGACCCATGCGCACTCGCCCCTGCCAGGCACCGGCGGCCGGATCGATCAGCGTCTGGGGCCAAGCGGGCGACTCGCCGTTATTCACAAGCTGACGTCCCAGTAGTGGTGGATCGACAAGAGACGTAAAGAGGTAGCGATTCGAGTATGTGGTGCCCTGCACCGACTGCATGCTCACGAACGATGTGTTTGTCCCCAAGACGCCGAAACTCGGCGGCTGAACGGGTGCCACGGCTACACCCGTACCCGGAGACAGCCAGTAGACGTTCTCAGGCGCATATCGTGAACCGGCAGGCAAGCCGTAGAAATACAGGACATCGCCTGCGCACTGCCATGCAACAGGGACGCCTTGGTTTGAGAGTAAAAAGCCGCCGCTCGCAAAGGCATTGGAGACAGTCGTCCGGCTCACGTCCATCGCGTCCGCAATTTCCTGGGCCGTGACCCGATATATGCCCTCGGCTCGAACGCCCAAACGTACCCGATCAGCCGGTGTCGAGTCACCCCACGCGCGCACGCGTGGACCTGTTCCCACCCACGCGACCAACGGGCTCGGAACGGTCACGCTTGGCGAGGCAGTCGCCGCAAGAGACGGCAGGGGTTTCGCGTCCGCCGATGTCAGGGATCTCACTCTTTGGCGCGCGTGCATGACCTGCGCCACGCGGCAGTCCGCCATGCCGGGTGCCACCTGCCACAACTCATAGGTCAACGCGACGCCCACTGGTGCCGAACTGTCGGTCACCGCGTACTGGCCGCCTTCCTCGTTGCCGCACACCCATACGGGGTCTGATGTTACTGAGAACGACGGACGTCCCTCTTCGCAACGGAAAAGCCTGAAGCCATGGATACCGGACTCGAACGTCGTCGACCAATACACACGGACACCATCGCCGACATCCGCAGCGTCGAACTGTTGCACACGCACGAAACGCACCTGCAGCGCCCCTGCCTCGTCATCGGCCGATGCCATGCACAGGAATCCAAAAAGTATGACCCCGGCCAAGCGCATAATCACACCATTCATATCCCAATATTATAGCAATCACACACACCTTTTGCCACGAAAAAGGGGACGCCCGGCTGGGCATCCCCGTCGACGCAACGAACATGCCCCCCGCCGCCCAGCTACTTCTCGATAATCCGGAAGAAACCACTGCGCTTGATGGGGTCCAGGCGGATCACAGCCGACGACTTGGCGCCTGTCGCTACAACACTTGCCATCCCGGGAACCGGAACAAATTGTCCGCCCAGTTGACCGTCTTCGGCTTGCAGAACCTGATAGGTGCGGCCCGCGATGCTGTCCCACTCGATGGTCATCTCACTTGCCACCATGCGCACCAGACTCACGGCAAATTCGCCCACCTTGACACCGTCCAGATAATAGGGCCGTCCGGTCTCGTCGTAGACGATGAAGTCATAGCTCTGGCCGACCTGGAGTTCACTGAACAGTTCACGGTAGACGTTGTATGCGTTTGGCCCCTGCTGCGCGACCGTCCGGCGTGCGATCTCCACGCCGTTCTGGCGGATCACAATCACGAACCCGCCGCCCGCCTCCTCGTCGACCGCGGCAAACTCGACCCAGACGCCTTCGGCGCTCCGGTAGGCTCGAATGTCGATGGCCGACGACAAAGGCGTCTCCGTGTTGCCCGGAACAACGGCCAGATCGTCAATCGAACCAGCGCCGCCTATGACGATGCCGCCGACGCCCGCTGTGCCGGCCGTGAAAGTGGCCGGTGAAAGCAAGAACGTTCCGGCACTATTCTGCACAAAGCGACTGCCGTGCTTGTAGCGCTGACTTGTGTTCACCGCCCTGAACACATGGTTGCTCACCCGCACCTGGTAGAAAACCCGGTTACGCAGTTCAGCAGCATCCCCGCCCCAGTAATTCAGCACGAAGTCAAGTTTGCTCCACGTGTTGGAGGAAATGGACGTAATTGCCCCAACGGTGTTGGTATCAGCCAACCGGGTCCATCCATCCGACGTGTAGGCCAGCAGAATGCCGTTGTTGGTCACGCAAATCCCGCCCTGCTTGCTGCTTGTGTAGCTCGCGTCCGGCAGTTCGCTCCACCAGGCCAGTTTGCTGACAAGCTGAAACACGACATTGCTGGTGCTGTCGGGGGTCACCCTCGCACTAAACGAGTTGGTGATCATCCCCTCGAAAACAACGCAGTGATCACGGTTGCCAAACCCCGGAACGCTGTACGGTGCCTCACGGCCGGTCGCCGTGCCTGAACCCTTCCAATTTCCGTGAACACCAATGATCGAAGCACCATCTCCGACATCCGTGAAGCTGTCATTGAACTCGGCAGCCGAAGCAGCCGCCGCACCCAATGCGACTGCAGCACACAAGATACGTCCAAAAATGATGCGCATGGCAGCTCCTTAAGGGTATAGCACGACCAACAGATGCAGTTTAGCACCAGGCTTTGTCTGCCGTCCATACCCAATCGCAAACGGGCCCGGATCAAGAGGGTCAAGAGCGACCCCAAGTTTGCGGCAGACCGGCTTCGATGAAAAGTCCCTGCACCGCATGCCTGGCCTGCGCGGCAACCCCACCGCCCGCACTCTCGCCACCATTTTCCGCGCCATCCGTCATCCAAGAATGGTGCCCGAGGTGAGAATTGAACTCACACACCCTTGCGGGTAGGGGATTTTAAGTCCTATGCTATACGTTGCGCTGCAATGAGTTACACATAATCGTGTGGGTTAGTGTGGTATTGACTTGCCAACCGACCCCAAAAGCCGCACGCTTACGCACATGAAAGCACACAAAGCGGGCAAGCGGGGCCAGCGGGGCGCGGGGCGCCTATACAAGCGCCTGGCTGGTGGGGTCGAACTACCGGCCACGTCCGAAGCTGCCGGGGCCTATTGGCTGGAATACCGAGCCAACAACGGCAACGGCAAGGGCAACGGCAAGGGCAAACGCATCCGGACCCCGTTGCGGGATGCCAACGGCCAACCCATTACCGACCGGGCCGCCGCCGAAGCCGCCCGACGCATGATCATGGCGCCGTTTCTCGCTGGCGATGAACTGGAAGCACAGCGGCAGATCGCCGCCCGCGTCCAGACGGCAGAGGCGCGCCTTGCGGTGGCTGTCGAGGAGGCCAACCCGCCCTTGCGCGTGTCCGAAGCTTGGGCCGCTTTCCTGAGTTCGCCCGAACGGTCCGACTCCGGCGACCAGACCTTGAAACAGTACAAGAGCCATTTTGACCAGTTCACGGAATGGCTTACCGAAAACCACCCCGAAGCCGCTTTCCTGCGGGACGTGACGCGGGAACTCGCCAGCGCATACGCCGGGCACCTTGTGACGCGCGGCCTGTCGCCCAACCGGTTCAACAAACACGTTACCCTGTTGCGGGCCGTGTGGCGCATATTGGCCGAACCGGCGAAACTGACCGCCAACCATTGGCGCCAGATCAAACGCAAGCGGCAGGTGGCGCATAGTCGGCGGGAGTTGACCATCGAGGAATTGACGGCCGTATGCAAGGCGGCCACCGGCGACTTGCGCCCGCTCTTCGCGCTGGGCATTTACACCGGCCTGCGCTTGGGCGACTGTGCCACGCTCAAATGGTCCGAAGTGGATTTAGTGCGCGGGATCATCCGGCGCATACCGAACAAGACCGCGCGCCGCAACCCGAAACCCGTCCTTGTGCCAATCCACGCGGCACTAAGGGCCATGCTTGACGAATTGCCCACCGGCAAGCGGCGCCAAGGGTACGTACTACCCGACACGGCTGCCACTTATCTACACGATTCGGCCACGCTCTGCCGTAGGATACAGAGACTGTTCGACGATAGCGGCATTGCGTGCACCATCAACGAGCCGAAGAAACGGGCCGTTGTCGAGGTCGGCTTCCACTCCCTGCGGCATACGTTTGTCAGTCTATGCCGCGCGGCCGATGTGCCCCTGTCGGTTGTGCAAGCAATCGTTGGCCACAACACACCCGCCATGACCGAGCATTACACGCACGTCGGCGATGTCGCCACACGGCAGGCTATCACGTCCATACCGACCATAGGCGCCCCTGCCCTGCCGGCCGGCGCCGTAACCCCCGCCCCGACTGGCGAGGGCTTGGCGGGGCAACTGGACGCCTTGCGCGCGGCCGTGGCGACGCTGGCCGAAAAGTTGACCGCTGCGAACGTAGAGGAAACGCGCGCCGCAATGGTGGCGCTGTCGAAAGGGGTGACGAAGTGAACCGCAAACCAACATCCAAGCGCTTTGTTGTGACACGTCCGGACCTGCCACCCGACGCGCGCAAGCAGATTGTCGCCCTTGTCGGCAAACGGGGCGACGCGGCCGCGCTTATTGCCGACATCGACAAGCTGCTGTTTGTGTGGAGCCACCAAAAACGCCGTGCCCCGACAATGCCCGCGCTCCGTCGGGAAGCCGCATCACTGCAACGGCGCCTTGCAGGTATAAGTCCGGACCTGCGACGTATGCTCAATGGAAGCATGGCCGGATGGTTTGAAGTCTACGACCTGGCCTATGGAATCAAAACATCACCCGAAAAACAACGCGACCTTTACAACCCCAAAAACGACTGGTTGAAAAATCTTGAGGGCTCCTGCGAAAGCGTCCGCAACGCGACGGCGAACAAGTCGGACCTGTTCGGCGCGTCAATCGTCAGAGCCTTATCATGCCCCTGGCTGAAACACACAACGCTAAAGCCGTCTGCGTCGCCTGATTCGGTCTTCGTTGGCTTCGTGCTCATTGTCCTGCGAGACTGCTCAAATTGGCCGGGCACCGACCCCCGCCGCCTGATTACATCCGCCTTGCGCCTGCGGTAAACATACACAACTGAGGGCCGAAAATACCCTTGCTGCTGTGCATTAGCACACGCCGGAATTGATGCGATCCTGTTCTCACGCGACCCACCGGAGGGCGCGACTGGAGGACAGATGAACGCACAAACGGAACTCGCAAAACTGGCACTCGCCAGCCTCTCCCCCACCGAACGCGCGGCACTCCTGCGGGAGTTGACCCCCGCCCTGCCCCGGCGCCGACTTGGCACCCGGCGCGACGTGGCCGCCATTCTCGGTATTCACGCGGGATCGGTTCAACGATATGAACGGCGCGGCGACCTGCAACCCATCCGCGTAAGCGCCAGACGTATCAGATTTGACTTGGATGCGGCAGAACGGCTGGCGAACTACGGCGCCGGACAGGTGATCGCATGATCGCCAGCCCCGTCCACGCGCGGCCGCTCGAACGGCCATGCACGTCGCAGACGATGCCCGGCGCCGCCTGCGCCCCGGCCGCGTTCTGTACTCACTGCGGAGAAGACACCATGACACTCTACCACCAGTTACGCGGTGGCCAGTGGCAGAACTTATGCCGTGTGTGCCGGACATGTCGCAAAGGCAAGCCGTTCATTTCCCCCCGCGTTGTCGAGGCTTTCCTACATGCCGCAAGGCAAGAGGATCGGCATGAAACGTACTACGCCTAACCCCGACCCCCAGGACAACCTGACGCCAGCCTGCGAAACGGCCGTGGCAGGTTCAATCCTCATGGATGGCAAACGCGCGGTTGACGCGGTTATGTCTGTCGGTTTGCGCCCCGCACATTTCACCGGCAGGAATTGCCGCGCGATATTCGAGGCGGCCGTGTCCGGTCAACCGTTCACCGCTGCGACCTTGCTGGAACGCGCTGGCGTCAGTGTTGCCGACGGTGAACTGATTGTCAGTCATGCCGCTGCGATGCCGGCCGATGCCGCCGCCTTCGCGTTGCAGGTAATCGAACAGCACGCCAAACGGGAATTGCGGTACGAACTTGCGCGGGCAACGTCCGAGTTGGGCGACACACGTCAATCTGCCGCATTCGTCGCTGGCAATGTTCGCGACCGGCTGGCTTCGCTGGCTGGCGATGACGTGCTGGACGCCACCATTACAACCGACACCCTGGCCGCCGTTATGGCCAGCGAGCCGCCTGCGCCGCCGTGCATCATGGAAGACCTTTTCGGACCGGGCGACATCTTCCAAGTCAACGCCCCCAGCAAGGCGCGCAAGTCGTTTCTGCTGCTGCAACTTGCCATGTCCGTATCGGCTGGCATTCCGTTTCTGGACGTGGCCACATCGGCGCGGCCGGTTGTGCTGCTCAACCTGGAGATCCGCCCCGAACATTTCCGCCTGAGAATGTGGCGTATGGCGCGGGCGTTGGGACTGAACACGGCGCAACTGCAACCGTTGATCGTGCTACACGGGCGCGGACGCGATAGTGCCGCCGTCCTGCGGGAAGTCGAGACAACGGCCATACGCATCGGCGCGGGCGTTGTCGCTATCGACCCGGTTTTCCGGCTAAGTCCGAACGGCGACGAAAACGCTTCAACCGATGCCAAGGGCATTGTTGCGGCGCTTGACCGACTGGCAGAGTCAACCGGCGCGGCCGTGTGCTACTGCCACCACACCACGAAGGGCGCGGCCGGCGATAGGGCTGCGATTGATCGTGGTGCCGGAAGTGGCGTGCTGGCCAGAGCGTTCGATGCCTGCTTGTCTCTCATTCCGCACAAGTCCGAACCCGGCGCACTGGTGGCGGAATACGTCCTGAGAAACTACGCGCCGCGTACTCCGTTCGCTATCCGCTGGGTTGAAGGGCGATTCGTACTGGCCACCGACATCGAGGCCACCGGCGAAACATCAGCAAGCCGCCGCGCTGCCACCATGCGGGGACCGGATGCCGACACCCTGACCGATAGGGCGCTGGCATTGTTGAACGGCAAGGTATGGCCGCTAGCAAGGTACAAGGCGGTTGTGGCGAGCAAGCTAGGGCTAGGCGAGAAACGCACACGCGACCTGCTGGAACTGGTAAGGGCCAGTCCGAACGTCGGCACCGGCAAGGAACACGCGTTCAGGGGTACATGGGTTATCGGACCAGCCGACCTTATCGAGTCACACCTAAAACGAGGTGACGCGTGAACCATACCCGGCATACCCGGCATACCCGGCAAATTGCCACCTATGCCACCTATGCCGCCCTACATACCCGGCATAGTCGGCACAACCTTATAGGTTGCCGACTGCCATGTATGGCGGCCGCCGCACGCATGGAATCAGACAGAGAAACACAACCGCCACGCACGCCTATGGGTCCTTCCGGCGACCTTTCGGGCCTAACCACTTACTTCGCAGCTCGGTGAATACACTTTGAGACATTACACGCAGAATTGATGAGGGCTAGACATGAACTACGAACTTTTGAGCCGCTGTTTTGGCACCGCCTGCGGGCTGGTGTCCTTGCCGTTGAACGTGCGGCTTGGGCCGGACGGCCACACCCGTATTGGCGCATGGACGGCTTGCTATCACCGGCGCGGGCTGGCATTCGGCACGGATCGGCAGACGGTAGAGGCGCTGCGTACCCTAGTCAACGCCGGACTGCTGACAACGGGTGGCATGACGCAAGGCAAAAGCTGGAAGTTGACCCCGGCTGGCGTCCTGACTGCGATGCAATGCCAAGGACTGGACC
>CAYQJG010000007.1:0-92690 GCA_964417715.1 uncultured Lentisphaerales bacterium
TCGCCGATCCGTTCGAGGTTGCGCGCCACCAGCACCAGGTCGATGCCGGGCGTCGTCGTCTCGGGGAACCGCCGCATGTACTCGACCAGTTCATCCGTCACGCGTTGCTTGCGCTCATCCAGTTCGTCGTCGCGCACAAGCACTGAACGGGCCAGCACCACGTCCCGGTTGACGAAGGCCTGCAGACTGTCCTTGACCATGGCGCTGGCGATCACACCCATCTCCGGGATGATCACAAACGGTTTGACCGGTGGGTGCTTCAGCAACTTCTGCGCCTTGTCGCAGATGTTCACCGCCAGGTCCGCCAGGCGCTCCAAATCACTGTTGGTCTTGACCGCGCCCAGCAGGTAGCGCAGGTCTCCTGCCACCGGATGATGTGTGGCCATCAGCATCAGGCACCGCTCATCCACCACGATCTGCAGTGCGTTCACTTCCTCCTCGTGCTGCACCACCGCTGCCGCGCGTGCGGCCGCATCACGCTGCGCGAGCACATCCAGGGCGTCCACGATCATCAACTCCGCCAACGCGCTCATCCTCACCAGCGACGTCTTGAGTTCACCCAGCTGCTCATCGAAGTGCCGTTCCATGGTCCTGCCTCCCTGTTCAACAGACTGCCGTCGGGCGGCCAGGCAACCAGATCGAGAAGATGCTGCCTTTCCCGATCTCGCTGGTCACCGTCGCATTGCCGCCATGCACCAGCGCGATGTGCTTGACGATCGAGAGGCCGAGTCCTGTGCCGCCCTGTTCACGGCTGCGCCCCTTGTCGATGCGGTAGAAACGCTCGAACAACCGGTCAAGATGCTCCGGCGTGATGCCGGGGCCGTAGTCGCGCACACTCAGGTGCACCTCGCCGCCGGCCATGCGCTCGGCCGTCACCTCCACCCTGCCACCACCGCCGCCGTACTTGATGGCATTGTCGACCAGGTTGGCCAACGCCTGCTCGAGGAGCCCCGCGTGTGCCCAGACGTGCAGACCATCCGGCAGCGCTACCGTCACATCCACGTGCCCCGTATCCGCACGCGCCCGGCACACTTCCACGGCGTTCCCGATGATGCCCGCCAGCGGCACGTATGCCTTCTCGATGCTGCCGCCGAGCTGGCTGTCCAGGCGTGAAAGCACGAGCAGGTCCTGCAGGAGCGACTGCATCTGCGCGCCCTGCCGCTGCACGATGCGCAGGAAACGCTCTGCGACCTCCGGTTCCCGGTAGGCGCCGTCGAGCAACGTTTCCACGAAACCGATGATTGACGTGATGGGCGTGCGCAACTCGTGCGAGACGTTGGCCACAAACTCCTGCCGCACCCGCTCGAGGCGGCGGATCCGCGAAAGGTCGCTCAGGACGACCAGCGTACCGGCACGCTCTCCCGCCGCGTTGCGCAGTGCCGTGGCGCGCGCCCACAACGCCGCCTCGCTGGCGCCGCGCAACTCCTGCTCGACCGGATCGTTCGTCTCGGCAACCGCGTCGAGCAGCGCGTGGAAATCGGCGCGACGCACGGCTTCATACGCCGGCCGGCCGACCACGTCCTGCCCGTCCAGCCCAAGCAGACGCACGGTCGCGTCGTTCAACCCCACGATGCGCTGCCGCGCATCGATCGCCAACACGCCCTCCGACATGCTCTCCAGGATGCGTTCGCGCAGGTTGCGTTCCTCGACCAGCGCGCGCACCTGCTCGCGCAGGCGCACCGTCGTGGCGTTGATCGTCCCCGCCAACTCCGCCAGCGGCGGCAGTGCCGGCACGGCCAGACGGTGTTCCAGATCGCCGCTGCCGATGCGCGCCACGTCGGCGCGCATCTCCGCCACGGGTCGTACCACCCGCAACGCAAACAGGGTGCTGAGCCCAGCCGCCGCCAACCCGGTGATCAGGATCAGCAACAACGTGTTGCGGTTGGCGGCCGCGACCGCGTCGCGCACTGCCGCCAGGGGGGCCGCCACGCGCACCACCGCTACCAGCCGCCCCTCGTGACGGATCGCGCGCGCCGCGTAAAGCAGGCGGCTGTGCAGGGTGGCGCTGTACCGTTCGCTCCACCCTCTGCCGGTGTGCAGGGCATCCACGAATTCGCGCCGGTCCGCGTGCGACTGCATGGTGGCACGGTCGGTGTCGGACTCCGCCAGTACGTCGCCGGTCGGCGACAGCACCGTGACCCGCACCCCCTCATCGACATGCACCGCATGGCAGATGGCCGCAATCTCGGCCGCCGGCTTCGGCGTGCCATCCGGCAGCAACACCAGCCGGGCAACCAGATCGGCCTGGGCATACATCGCATGCACGCGTTCGTCCCGGTGCGCCACCCAGCCGGCCTGCCAGGCATACCAGGCCACGGCGCCCATGCTGGCCAGCAGGATCAGCACCTGCGGACCGAAGAACGTGAAGAAGAGGCTGCGTTTGGCCATGGTGTCCCTGCTATTCCACCGTGCGTGACCGGTATCCGACGCCCCGTACCGTCTCGATCCAGTCGTCCGGTCTCCCTGTCATCGTATCAACCTCTCCTGCGGTTGTCGCGTGCAACGTCAAGAGATCCACCTTGGCGGCGCCGCGGCGCAGACGTGCTGGACTCCCGCCTTCAGCCGAAACGGCCCGTGATGTAGTCTTCAGTGCGTTTCTCCGTGGGATTGGTGAAGAGATGCTGGGTTTGGCCGAATTCGATCAGGTCGCCTTCGTACATGAAGGCAGTGAGATCGGAGACACGGCCCGCCTGCTGCATGTTGTGGGTGACGATGATGATGGTATACCGGCCGCGCAGTTCAGCAATCAGATCCTCAATTCGTAATGTGGCACGCGGATCGAGCGCCGACGTTGGCTCGTCCATCAGCAGGATTTCAGGGTCAACGGCCAGGGCACGGGCAATGCACAGGCGCTGTTGCTGCCCACCCGAGAGGCCAAGCGCATTGTGGTTCAAGCGATCCTTGACTTCGTCCCAAAGCGCGGCGTTTGCCAGGCTGCGCTCAACCTTCTCCGCCAGTTCTCCGGGACTGGGGTTCCCATGGAGGCGCGGGCCATAGGCGACATTGTCGAACACCGACTTGGGAAACGGGTTCGGTTTCTGGAAGACCATGCCCACGCGGCGACGCAGGGTGGCCACATCGACGTCCGCTCGGTAGATGTCCTGCTCGTCGACCTGTAACACGCCCGCGGCGCGGCAGACGGGAATCAGGTCGTTCATGCGGTTGATCGCACGCAAGAGCGTGCTCTTGCCGCATCCGCTGGGGCCGATGATGGACGTGACGCGACCGGCCGGTATGTCAAGCGACACCTTGCGTACCGCTTCGTTGGCGCCATAGAAGACGGAGAACGCGCGCGCCGCGACATGGACGCGCCCGCCGTCGGCGACGGGTCGGCGCGCCGCCGTGGCGTCGGTATTGAAGGCATGTCTGTTGTCCATCTTGGTCCCTCCCGGCCTCCTGTCGGCCGTCTTCAGCCTTTGAGGCGGCGCGTCACGCGCGCCCGCAGTAGGATGGCCGCCAAATTCAGAACGATGACGAGAACGATCAGTGTGGCAACCATGCCGTATTGCACGTGCCTGATCTCATCCACAGCTTCGTGTTCCGTGCAGAGATTGTAGACGCTCCAGGGCAATGCGGGCGTGGCGCGCGACAGTACCTCGGTCAGTCGCGGCACGAATCCCTGGCTCACGGCGGCTGTGAAGATGATGGGGGCGGTCTCGCCGGCTGCGCGTCCCATGCTGATGACGACGCCGGTCAGGATGCCGGGCAAGGCTGCGGGCAGGACGACGGTCAGGATCGTGTGCCAGCGTCCGGCGCCGAGAGCGAGCGCTGCCTCTTTGTAGGTTCGCGGCACCGCCCGGATGGCCTCCTCCGACGCGCGGATCACGGTGGGCAGCACGAGCAGCGCCAGCGTCAAGGAGCCGGCGAGCACGCTCTTAGTGGGGGAGACCCGGATCGTGTTGATGAAGAAGGCAAGACCGAACAGGCCAAAGACGATACTGGGCACGCCCGCCAGGGTACTGACACACGAGCGAAGGAAGGTCAGTATGCGACCGTCGGCGGCGTACTCCTGAAAGTAGATGGCGGCCACGACCCCGATCGGTACAGCCAGCAACATGGCACCCAGCGTGAGGTAGAGCGTGCCCAGCACTTCGGGGCCGATACCGCCGAAGAAGTGCGCGTCCATCGAACGGTCCGTCAGGAAGCCGGCATAGCACGTCAGCCGCGGGCGGAGCATGTCGCGGACGTGCGCGCGCAGATAGGGGAAGATCGGCGCCAGCGCGGTGCCCGCGAACACCGTCTCGCGCGGCGTCCTGACCTTGCGGCCCAAGCCCTGCGAGTAATCCCACACTTCGCGCTCCAGCACGGCCTGCAGTTTGATTTCGGCGCGGTCCCAACGCGCCTGACCGTAACAGCCGCGCAGGAGCGCGGGCGGTTCGCTGCCCGGCGGCGGACCGAGCAGTTCAGCCAGGGCGGCGCGCAGTTCCTTCAGTTCGGCCTTGAGTTCGCGGCGGCGCGACGCCGGCAGCGAGGGCAGTTCGGCGTCGAAGGCGGCCAACGCCTGATAGATCGGGGCACGCGCCGCCTGGGATGCAAGGTGCTCCGTTGCCACGGCGGTCGCGTCGCCGCGGTTGAAATTCTCCAGCAGGAAACGGCGGTGTTCGATCGTGCCGCGGAACACGTAAGCACCGGCCCCCCGCTGCAGGATCGGGACCAGAACAACCAGCAGGAACGCCACCATCAGAAGGATGGCGAAGACGCCTGTGGCGGTAAAAGCCCGGTCCAGCATGCGACGGGTGTCCATCCGCATCGGGTCACCCTCCCTGCAGGCGTTTGCGCTGGCGAGCGACGATGCGCTCGCTGGCAAGGTTGCAGATGAAACTGAACAACAGCAGGCAAAGCCCCATCGCGAACAGCACATGATAGCGCGCCGAACCGGTTACCTGGTCGGCCTCGCCCATGTCGCCGGCGATCGTGGCCGTCAGGGTCCGTACCGGCATCAGCAGGTTGTACCAGGGGTGCGGGATCTGGGCCGCATTGCCCGAGGCCATCCAGACGACCATGGTCTCGCCCAGCGCGCGCATCAGCCCGAGCAACACGGCTGCGAAGAGCCCGCTGCTCGCAGCCGGGATGACGACGCGCACGATGGTCTCGGCGCGCGTGGCGCCCAGTGCATAGCTGCCCTCGCGCAGTTCGCGTCCTACAGCCTGCAAGGCATCCTCCGAAACGCTGACGATCGTCGGCAGGGCCATGACCCCCAGAATGATGGCGACGTTCAGGGCGTTTGTGCCGCTGGCCACGCGCAGATGCACGCAGGCGGTGTGGCCGATCAGCAGCACGGCCAGGGCCCCGGCGCCCAGCAGTAATGAGACCGCCAGATGCGCGGCGCGACGCAGGCTGTCGGTCCGCATGCGCGCGGTCAACACATCGCCCAGCACGAGCACAGTGAGGCCGAGCACCGGACCGGCTACGCACCACCAGAGCGCGGCGATGACGCGCCCGCCCTGCGTCTGCAGCAGCGGTGCCAGGATCACCAGCGCGAAAAACCCATAGGCGACCGACGGAATGGCGGCCAGAATTTCGATGATCGGCTTCACCACCTGCCGCGACCTGAACGGCAGCACGTCGCTGAGGCAGACAGCAGCGGCCACCCCCAGGGGCACGGCAATCACGGCCGCGCCCAGGGAGACCAGCGCGCTGCCCGCAAAAATCGCGCCGGCGCCGAACTGCGGCGGCACCTGCGACGGATACCACCCCGTGGTGCAGAAGAACTCATGGAACCCGCGCAGCTGGAAGAAGGGCAGCGCATCGCGGGCGACGAACAGGATGATCAGCAGAATCGCAACGGCCGCAACCGCCGTTACCATCAACAGCAGGCTTCGTCCGATTAGCTCGAGAGCCCGCCGTTTGCGCCGTTGCGCGACGGAAAGCACCATGATGGCGGGGGTGGACCCCATCTGCCGCTCCTGGGGATGTCGGATGATGAATCGGTGAATGCCGAAGTGCGGCATGGGAACGGGAGACGTGGCCCCGGCGCGCACTTCGACATTCGACAGCCTGCCGCTGTGCTACTTCCTGGATGCGATCTCAGGAACCGGAATGAACCCGATCTCCTCGATGATCTCGCGGCCCTTGGGCGTCTTCGCCAGCGCGATGAAGTTCGCCAGGTGCGTGCCCGGCTTGGGCTCGCCGTTGGTGTACATGAACAACGGGCGGGACAGTTTGTAGGTGCCGTCGAGTGCCGTGTCGGCTGAAGGCGCGACGCCTTCGATCTCAAGCGCCTTGACGGTGGCGTCAACGAAGCCCAAGCCGGCGTAACCGATGGCGCCCGGCGTGGTCTGCACGCGCTGACGGATGCCGCCGTTGCTGCCCACGTATTCCGCACTGGACTTGATCTTGGCATCCTTGGGCAGGGCCAGTTCCTTGAAGCTCTCGTACGTGCCGCTGCTGGTGTCGCGGCTGATGACCACGATCGGCATGTCCACGCCGCCCACGGCCTTCCAGTTTGTGACCTTGTTCGTGTAGATGTCGGCCAACTGGGCCAGCGTCAGCCCCTTAACGGGGTTGCTGGGGTGAACGACGATCGGCAGCGCATCATGGGCGACGACATTGGGGAAGGGAACGATGCCCTTCTCGGCGCAGACCTTCTTCTCGGTGTCCTTCATGTGGCGCGACATGTCTGCGATGTCGCAGGTGCCGTTGATCAGCGCCTTGGCTCCATTGCCACTGCCCGATTCGCTGACGCTGATCTCGATACCCGGATTCTGCTTCATGTAGTGCTCGGCGAAGGCCTTGGCGATCGGGCCGACCGTCGTGGAGCCGTCGATTACGAGCTTGTTCGCGTCCGCCGCCATCGCAGCGCCCGCACCGGCCAATGCGGCCAACAGGGCCGCCAGATTCCTGGTTGTGTGCATTGAGACGTTCTCCTTGTTGTGTGAACGCCCCTATCAGACACCAGACGCACTAGGCGTATGTGAGGATCATGTTAGGATTGTGTTAGACGTGACAATCCCGCCGGTCACGAGTTTCCTGACGAAGCCTGGGATCGTTGTCACACCTCAGTTGCGGGTGCGTGCAATGCGCTCGACCTGCTCGAGGTAGCGCGCCACGTCGTCGCGCGGCTTGAGTTCCTGCGCGCGTTTGAGCAGCGGCAGGGCCTCCTGATAGCGGGCATTTCGCACCAGGCATTGGCCATGGCGCAGCTTGGCTTCCGCCTCGTACTTGTCAATTCGGGCGGCCGTCTCGAAGTTGAAGCAGGCCTTTTCGACGTCGCCAGCCGTCGCGTAGGACTGTCCGAGCAGGATCAGCGCCTCGCCGTCCAGCGGATCCAGCGTGACAATCTCTGCCAGCAGCTTGATCTGCTCCGCGCCGGCGCGTCCGGTGGCCGCGGCGATCCGCGCCTCCAGTTTCAGCACGCGCTTGCGCTCATCTGTGCTCAGTCGCTCGCCGAATGACCGCCTGATGGCCTCCACGATGCGTACGGCATCGGCGCTGGCGCCGCGCTGCCCGAGCACTTCGGCATTCCGGATGTAGCGGTCCGGCTTGGCGCCCGTATCCTTCGCCAACGCGCGCAGATAGGTTTCGGCGGCCAAATCCATGAACCCCTCATTGACGTAGATGTCGCCTAGCGTGTTGAGCGCCGCTGTGGGCGTACGCCCCGACAGGTCCAGATACTCGTAGATCTCGGCGGCCTTGAGCGGCTGTTTCATGCCGACGTAGGCGTTGGCCTGAAGCAGCCAGTAGTCGACCCGCTGGGGGTCCCTGGCCATCAGTTCGGCGCACAGGGCGGCCGCTTCCTCGAACTTCTGCTGACGGAACAGACAGCGGGCCAGTCCCACCCTCCAATCGACCGTCGCCGGCTGCAGCATCATGGCCAGACGGTAGGCGCTTTCCGCCGAGACGAACTGCTCGGTCGATGCGTACGCGTGCGCCAGGAGTCCATAGGTCAACCCGTCGTTGGCGCCGAGTTCGATGGCACGGGTCAACGGCTGGATCGCCTGCTCCAGACCATTGGTGCTCCGCATGCGCGCCAAGCCCAGATTCTTGTAGGCGCGTTGAAACGACGGGAACTTCTCGATTGCCTGAAGGTAGCTCTCCGCGGCGGCATCGAACTTCTCCTGTTGCAGCAGCACGTTGGCCAGCGTGAAATCGAACACGGCGCTCGAAGCCGGCTGCGCGACGGTCTTCTCCAGCAGAACACGGGCCTTGTCCAGCCCGTCATCCGCGCCCAGGAGCACGAGGATTTTCTCCATCTGCTCCTTCTCGACCACCGTCACGCGCGGTTCGATCTCGGCCCTCACGCCATAGGAGCCCATGAACTGGCGTTGGAACGCGGGGTCGCGCCAAAGCGTCTTCGCGTCTGCTTCGTCTTCCGCGGCACAACGGCACGCGACGGCCATTGCCAGTGACAACCCGAACCGAATCCTGCTCATGGTCTCTTCCTTATGATTCGTCTTAGCGGCTTATGAAAGTGATCGGCACGCGCATTTTGAACTGTACCGCCCGTCCGCCGCTCTTGCCGGGTTCGAACCGCCAGCGCCGCACGGCCTGCGCGGCCGGTTTCTCGAACGCCGGGTGACTGGACTTCTGCACGATCGGATTCAGCACGCGGCCGTCGCGATCCACGACAAACAGCATGTAGACCGACCCCTCCATCTTCTTGCGGCGCAACTCCTGCGGGTATTCCGGCACAGGCTGATAGACCACGCGCGGCGTCTGATCCAGGTCCGCGAGCGTGAAGATCCGGTCGGCGTCGTCCGTCCCCCCGTGCCCTTCTCCCGCCAACGGAAGACGCGGCGCCAGATCAACACCGCCAACGCCTTCACCCAACCCCACTTGAAGCGCCAGTTCGAGCTGCGACAGATCCAGCGGAGCCGCACTCTCGATCAGTTCGGGCTGCACCTGCTCCTCTTTCTTCGGGGGCTCTTGTTCCGCCACGACCGGAGGTGGGGGTGGTGTGAGGGTGTCGACCGTTTGCAGCGCCAGCGTGTCCGACTTCGCCTTGCTGCCCATGGTCTGCAGGAAGGGCAGCACCAGGAAGAGCCCCAGCGTCAGGATGGCTGCAAAAGCCAGGGCCGCGCCTGACTCGAGCGCCGTCCGCGCCGCGTGCATCGAACGCCATTTCTTGATACTCATGTCGGACCGCCTTTCTTTGTTGCCAAACTGACTTTCTTCGCCCCGCCCAGTTTCGCCTCATCGATCACCCGTACGAGCAAACCCGATGGGACGCTCTGGTCGGCCTGGATGATCACGGGCAACTCCTCTTTGTCCAGCATGCGCTTGACCACCTGGCGTACGGCACCAATGCCGATCTCACGGCCACCGTACACCACTTCACCCTTCTCGGTGATCGCCAGCAGCACGCTGTTCTTCTCAAGCTGCACGGCCGAGGCCGCCTGCGGCTTGTCGACCTCCACGCCGGTCTCTTCGACGAATGACGTCGTCACGATGAAGAAGATCAGCAGGATGAAGACGCAGTCGATCAACGGTGCCATGTCGATCGAAGCTTCCAGCCCTTCCTCACTGCTCGCGTTCCTGAATCGGCTTCCCATATCCACTCCTTGCGGGCGGCACACGCCCCGCGCGCGCTCAGGTCGCGCTCATCGACTGGCGCTGTTGCGGGTAGTGCTGCATGCACAACGTCTCCACATGCGTCAGCAGTTTCGTATAAGCATCGCGTTGCCGTACCAGCAGAAACTGGAAGATCAGGCCCGTCAGTGCAATCACGAGCCCGGTCTCCGTCGTGATCAGCGCCTCGGAGATGCCGCCCGCAATCATCGTCATGGTCTGGTCGCCGCCGCTGCCGGTGGCCAGCGCCTTGAACGTGGTCAGCATGCCCGTCACGGTTCCGAGCAGCCCCAACAGCGGCGCCGTGCCCACGCAGACCTTCATGGCCTGAAGGTCACGCTCGAACGGTGTGAGTTCCTCATTCTGCACAGCCGCGAAGTAATGCTCTAAAGCCTCCAGGCTGCGGGCGCCCATGGCTTCGGCAATCAGCCCGCCGATGGGCCCGCGCGCTTCCGTTGGGGCCTTCAGCCACGCCTGCCAGGCACGGTCGGATGACCCATGCGCGCCCCTGGACCAGAGCCGCAGCATGATGGACGCGCCCAGCGCGAAGATCACCACGCCGTTGAAGGCCAGCGGCAGCATGGCCCAACCGCCCGCCACCCAGACGGGCCGCGCCAGGGCAACGGCATCTGTCAGCGTCTGCCACATCAGACAGCCACCTTCTTTCCTGCTTCCTGCTTGGCCACTTCGCCCATGAACGCGATCGCTATCTGCTCCATCCGATCTGTAATGCTCTTGCTCTTCCGACCCAGAAACGAATGCGCCAGCACCGCCGGGATGGCGACGTACAGGCCATATTCGGTCGTGATCAGAGCCTCGGAGATGCCGCTCGAAAGCATCTTGATGTCACCCGAACCGAAGATCGTCATCATCTTGAAGGTTGTGATGATGCCCGTGACGGTTCCCAGAAGTCCGAGCAGCGGCGCGCAGGCGGCCGTCACCGCGATGAAGGGAATCAGTCGCTGCAGGCGATGGCGTGTATCAAGCAGCTTCTCGAACATGGCCTCCTCCGCCAGATCCTTCTCCCCACCCAGCATCGCCGCGCCGGCGCGCAGCATGTCGCCCACGTAACCGCGTGACAGCCCGGCGGCGATGGCCTGCGCCTCCTTGTCCTCACCGCGGCGAATCGCGTCAAGCAGGTTGGTCAGCGCCAACCGTCCGGGCATGCGCACGCACACCAGTTGAATCCACTTGCCCAGTATGACCAGGGCCGCGAGCACCGCGATCGCCAGGATCGGCCACATCACCGTGCCACCGGCCAGGAAGTGTTGGACAACCGTCTCCTTGGTCTCCTCGACCTTGTGCGCATTGCCCAGACTGGCATCGAAGGGCATGGTGCCCCTGCCTGAAGCCGTCACCCAGTCGCGCGTCATCTGCGTAAACAGCGGATTGGCAAATGGCACCACGGCGGGTTCGAGCGAACCGAGGCGCTGCTCGGCCATTCCGGCCATCGACGCATCGTCCGCGGCGAAGTAGGCCGCCGGGCCGAGCAACACGAAAGCGCCCGGTTTGACCAACCCGTCGGGACCCGCCGCGCGGCCCGTGAACCGGACGCCACCGGCCAGTTCCTCCAGACGCGTCAGGCTGGTTTGGACGAGCGCGCACTGCTGGCTGAAGACGTCGGCCGGTTTGAGTTCGCTGTTCTCGGTCGCCAGCCGGGCTTTCTCAATGGTCGCCTCGTAGCGCTGTAGTTCGACGATGTGCAGACGCGACTCCAGATTGCGGCCATACTCGGTCAGCAACGTGGATAGGTAGCTCTTTTCCTGCTCGCGCGCCTTGATCTCGTTGCGCAGGTTGCCCATATCCAGCGTCCGGCCATCGAGCAGCCGTCTGGCTGCGTCGAACTCCTTGCGCGCGTCGCTCTGGGCTCCTTCGGCCGTGTGCAGTTGCGTCGAGAGCGCGATCTTCTCGCTGGCGATGCCCTGGCGTATGCGCGATAGCTCCGCCAGACTCTCCTCCAGTTTACGAACGACGTCCCCAGACGGCCGCAACGCTTCCGCGTCCGGCCGACTGGCCTCCTGCGCGTGAGACGTGATCAACAAGCCCAAGGCCGCAACGGTGGCGAAACCCATATGCAGATGCTTCACGGAGAACTCCTTCGGTTCACTCAACATCAAACGGCAGCGCGATGTAATCGGCGGGGCGCTCGTTGCGGTAGACCGCCAGCGCATCGGCGATCGCCTGCGCGCAGTCATTGCGCGCCTCCCACTTCCAGCCGTCAGGTGCGGGCCGTCCGATGCCGGCCAGACCGCTCTTCACGTTGCAGTAGTACGCCTGCGCCAGACCCAGGTACAGGACGCTGACCTCGGCGCTGCTCTTGTCCGGCAGCTCCCGGACTTCACTGACCACCGTGACTTCGCGGCCGAACTTGTTCATCTCGTTGAGAATGCCGATGATGTTCTGGAACCGCTCCGACAGCGCCAGTTTGGTGTTGGCCGGGTTGGCCGGAATCCGCTGACTGAGCGGCTTGACGCGCTCGACAATGGGCGCGGGAGAGCGCGCCAGCAGCGCCTTCACACGGCCTTCAAGCTGGGCGATGGTGGCACCCAGCCCGGCGGTTGCCGCCAGCAGCTCCGCGTTCTGGGCTTTGAGTTCGTCCGCCTTCTTGTCGGCTTCGGTGCTGTCGGCGCGCGCCTGCGCGGTCCGCTCGCGCAGACTGTCGATCTCGCGCTGGACCAGGACCTGCCGTTCGGTCAGCAGCTCGCGGCCGACACGCCACTCCTGCTGCTCCTGCGAGATCAGCCGTTTCGTGTCGACCCACTTCGACAGCGCGTCGCGCAGTTCGGGTTCGCCCGTGCCGACGGCCGACTGCGCGAATCCGCACAGCGCCGGTGCCAGCCCCGCCATCAGCCAACTGCATGTGTTTCGCTTCCTTATCATTTTTCCTGCTCCTTAGAAACTGCATCCCAGCGACATCGAGTAGGTGCGTCCCTGTTTATAGGTCGTATTGGGCAACTCGCCCATCGGGCCCTTGTAGACGCTGCTAATGGTTGGATCGAGCACGTTCTTGGCGTCGAAGCCGAGACGCCAGACCTTGGCAAACTTCAGCCCCAGGGTGATGTCCAGCGAGTCCACCGGCATCTCGACGATATTGGGCACATACCCCTTGCTGCCGTTCCACGATTCGCCCGCAACATAGGTCTCGCCCTTGTGGTTGTAGAAGGCCCCCACGGTGATCCATTTGTTTTCGTACACGAGGTTGATGTTGTAGAGCAGGTCCGGCTGTCCATCCATCGGACGCGTGGTGGTCGTCACGCCGCCGTTCAGCAGCGTCTGCTGCAGTTCATCGGTATACTCGACGGTTGACGATTGAATCGTCGCGTTGGCTCCCAGCGACAGCCCCTTCAGTTCCTGGCAGATGAAGCCCAAATCCTTGCGGGCCTCCAGTTCGAATCCGCTGACCTCGCCGGAGGCGTAGTTTTCGGGCACGATATAGTCTTCCGACCCGCCCGCGAAGCCCTTGTACACCGTGTACTGAATCGGCCCTTCGATCGTCTTGTAGAAATAGCTGGCCGCCAGGATGTCGGCCTTGCCCGGCGGACGCCATTCGAGGCGAACGTCATAATTCTTGAGGTGTGAGATCTCCAGATCGGGATTACCCAGAAAGATTCGAGACGAGTCGAACTCCTGATAGAGCACGGGCGTCAACTCCTTGAAGGTGGGGCGGGCGATGGTCTCGCCGTAGGCCAGCCGCAAACTGATCTCCTGGGTCGGCTTGAGCGTCAGCGATACGGCCGGGAGCACGTCCGTCTGGTCGATCGAAGACGCCGCCAGTTCGTTGCTCACGTTCGATTCGTAGTAGACCTTGCCGAAGGTGTTCAGGTCGGCCGGATCACGGCCCACACGGTAGAGCCACAGCGTCTCCTTGCCGGGCGTCCAGACGCTCGTTTCCATCACCGTGCTCTCCACCCTGACCCCGCCGACAAGATCGATCCACTGCGGCAGGGGCGCCCGCATCATGGCGTAGTATGCCTTCAGCTCCTGAGTCGCATCGTATTCGATGCTGGTGTCATTCAGCCCTCCCAGCGGCAGGCTGTCCAACACGCCAAACTGGCTGAAGTCATACTCGTTCTGGGCAGGTATCTGAATGGTGTTCGCGGGCGTGTAAATGCGATTGCGGAACGTCCGGTCCATGGCATCGATGAACACGCCTCCCTTGATATAGCCGTCCTGGTCCAGCAGCTTGAAGGGCACCTTGAGGTTGACCTGCCCCTGACGCGCTTCCTCGCGAGTGTCCTGCCAGCGCCGCTGGAATTCATCCAAGGCAAACTGGCTGGTCTCGTTGCTTGAAACCAACACCTGATTCTTGTCGTACTTCAGGAGCCTGTCATACACGTATCCGCCCTTGAATGACCGCCGGTCCGGCTCGATGCTCTCTGAAACGTTGTAGGCGCCCGTCCAGTCGAGCTCCACATCGTTCATCTCTTCAAAGGTGTGCTTGCCGGCCAGTTGCGCGCTGCCGTTGCCTGTCTCGGAGAACTGCATGACGCCGTCCACGGTCCGGCCCCGCCAGGCATGGTCTTCATAGCCGGTGATTTTGCCGCGCACGATATTGGTCTTGTAGGATGAGCTCATCGGCTGGTCTTCGTCCCTGCGTATCTCGACCACATCGCGCGCCTGGTGGGTGTACAGCCCCGTGAACTTGATCTCATGAGCGGGCGTCTTGATGCCGGTGGTCAGGCCGATGCACCACAGTTGCTCGTCCGTGGATGTGTTAATGAACGTGTTGTTTTCCGCATCGGTAATCACGTTCGTAGCCTGCAATCCGCCATCGCTTCGGATCCCCTGCTTGAGTGACTCGCGATATTTGTATTTCTGGCCATACGACCCGTTGATCAGCGCCCCCGAGCGCGTCTCCTCGCCCAGCGCCCAGACGTCGCCAGCCGCGAACTTATAGCCGTAATTCGGCCCGGGCTCGCTCTCGACCAGTTCGCTGCTGTACTGCTCAGAGAAGCCGCGCGGGTCGGTCAGATCGCCTTCTTTCCAGAACAAGCTTCGGCCCGTGCCGCGGTGCCCGCCGAAGTCGTTGCCGCCTCCCACGTAACTCATGAAGTCCGGATTGCCGGTGGCAGCGGTGTCATACTCCATGCTCACGCTGGCCGACAGCACCGCCGCTTCGGGGATTCCGCGGGTGACAATGTTGATGCCGCCGCCGCTGGCATCCGCCTGCTGATCTGGCATGAAGTTCTTGGTGATCTGGATGCTTTCGATCATGGCGGCCGGAAAGAGGTCCATCTGCACGGCGCGGCGGTCCTTGTCGGACGTGGGCAGGCGCACGCCGTTCAGCATGGTGCTGGTATACCGGTCGCTGAGTCCGCGGATGACGGCATACTTGCCATCCTGCACGGATGCGCCCGTCACCAACTTGAGCGCCGCCGCAGCCGTCCCGGCGCCGGCCTTGGACATCATGTCCGCGCCGACCGCATCCATGAGCGCCGTCTGCTGCATCCGCACCTCAAGCAGGCCACCGTCGCTCGGACCGCCGATCTGGATGTCGTTGACGACCATCTCGTCCATGTCGGTGAACTCGCCCGCCAACCGCGGATCCAGTTCCGTCAGCGCGCCGGCTGCCACGACCACGCCTGGGCGGACTTCACGCTGATACCCGTCCTTGGCAAAGACCAGCGTGTAGCTACCGGGCGCAAGATCAGGAAGAACAAAGCTGCCATCGTCGGACGTGGTGGTGAGCTTTTCAGTCTCTGAAACAGAAACTCGCACCCCGGGCACCGGCACGTTGAAGTCGGCATCGACGACCACGCCGCGTATACCGCCTTGCGTCGTCTCCTGGCCCCGAGAGGCATGGACAAACGAAAGGTGCCACACCAGCAGGCAAGACGCCGCCAGAAGGGTATTTCCCAACCGAATCAGGCAACTGTGACGGTTTAAGTCCATGACGTGCTTCTATTGGGCGGTCTTCAGAAATCCATCGATCTCATCGTTCGTCCATTCGATGCCGCTGGTGGCCAGGGCGGTCAGCGTCCGTGCCAGAGCGATGTCGCGATTGAACCCGGGTTGCCGGTTGACGTCCGCCATCCCCTGGATCAAAGCCGCGCGGGCCCGATCGTTCCGCCCCATGGCCAGGAGCGTTTCCGCCAGCACAAGCTTCGGCGCCGGATCATCGCCGGTCGCGAGGCGCTCAACGCGCCGCAGGGCGTCCGCGAGCAGGGCCTCGCCCCGCTCACTGGCCCCAACTGCGTGGCAGACGTGAGCCGCTCGAACGACCACTTCATAGGTTCCGTGTGATGCCGGGGCGTTGGTCAGCGCGGCCGAGAAGCCATCCACCACCGCCACGCACGCGGCGCGCTGATCGGCCGAACGCAGCGACGGCGCCACCACCGCCAGCAGCTCCAGCCGCTGCCATGGCAGGAGCGGCTGCGTCAGGCGCATGACTTCGGCCACCAGAATCGTCCGGTCGTGGGTCGCCGTTGTCCGCCCGGCCAGGTGCGCGCAAGCCCAGGCGGCGGCATAGGCCCGCTGGGGCTCGCCGGCTGCAATCCACGCCGACAGCGCCCGCACGGCGCCTGCGAAATCGTTTGTCGCGGTCGGCGCGAGACGCGCCAGCGCTTCGGAAACAGATAAGGCATCAGCCGTCAGGGGACGACGCCATTCGGTCGTCCGTTCGCTCTCTTCATGCGCCTCTTGCAGCAGCTTCGCGGCGCGGGCAGGGCCGCCCCGCAGGAATTCGGCCGACGCCGCATGCGCCAGAGCCCCGCTCCGAATCCATGACTCGTGTCGCTCCTGTGCCCACTTCTCAACCAGATCCGCCCGTCCAGCCGCACCCAACCGGCCTGCGACGCGGATCATCTCCGAGCCTGCATCGATCGAACTGCTCACCCGTGCGGCGACGCGCCACGCGGCATTGGCCAGGGTCGCCTCGGCGTCGGCGCGGGGTGTCTCCCCATGCGCCAAACCGGCCCAGGCGAGTATTCCCAGCGTCATCGCAGCCCGCACGCTAACCGTAGCCGAAAGCATAACTCACACAAACCTTGCAATTGCCGTGTCCAGAGTGTTCGCCCGGCATTCTCTCTGTTCCATGCCGGGCGAACGCGAGATGAAGCGGCAGGGAGCACATCTGCTCCCCGCCGTGCGTGCGTCCTAGTTCTGCGTCACCACGTAGATCTTGTAGAACTTGGCCGGGTCCGTCGCCCCGACATCCAGGTAGGAGACCTGGCTGCCCGTGCCGACGAGTTCGGCAATGGTCGAGTACGTGCCATCGACGGTAGCGGCCGCCTTGACGCGGTACGTCACACCCGCCTGGGTGCTGAAGTAGGCGATGGGCGAGGCCACCGTGAAGTCGGTGATGGCCACACCCGCCTCGGTTTCAGTGACGGTCGCCGCCGCACCGAAGAGACCGATGCGATCCATCATCGTCCAGCCACGCGCCCAGTTGCTGTAGGGGTCGAACGCGCCGCGGTAGGCGGCAGGTGTCAACCAGCCGTCGCTCACAACCGGCGCCGCGGCATGCACGGCATCGTTTGCGGCCCTGGGGTCGATCTGCGTCACGTCGTAGCCCTTCGTCGAGGTGGCGTACGGCGCGCGGTTGACCACCAACGAGCGGCTGCGCGACGCGATCGGCATAAAGGTGGTGCCGTCGTTGTAGATATCCGTCACATTGTTGTGCTCGGCCGCCGTCCAGCCGGTGTACGAACCGAGGCCCGTCGAGAAGTACGGTCCCTTGCCGCCGGGCGCCGTCGTGCCGAAGAGCGTGTTCAACGCAGCGGCATCCGCAGCGACGGGATACAGCGCGCCCGTCAAAGAGGCACTGTCGATGATGTTCCAGAAGAGGCAGTCCTTGATGTGCGCCTGCTTGCCGGGACGCTGCGCCTTGTAGAAGTACGCCGCGCCGACAGTATTGCCGAGGTAGTCGGTTGTCGTCGCGGTAGACAGGTTGGCGGCGTTGTTCGTGATCCCGAACCGGTAGGTCGGATTCAGGTTGCTGCCGTAGTCTGTGCGGTTCTCGATGAACGTGCCATAGCAGCCGAAGTCCATGAAGACCGAGTTGTTGATCTGCGGCGAAGCGTTGTCGCGCAACTGCACGGCAATGTTCTTCTGTTTGCCGCTGCCCGGATTCGGCTCGCCCCAGCCCACGAGCGTGAGGTTGTACCACGCCGACGCGGAGTAGAGATAGGTGCCGGAAGCCGAATCCGTTTCGAACCCGTCCATCTCCATGCCCTTGTCGGAGCAGCCGGACTCGCGCTTCGATCCGCCGAGGTTGCGCTGAACGCCAAACATGAACTGATTCTTGCCGCGGAATCCGGCGTCACTGTCGAACATGTCGTCGCCCGCGCCATGCACCACGAGGTACTTGGCGTTCACGCAGCCGCCGAACCATTCGAAGGCGTCGTCTTGATTGTTGAAGACCTCGATGTGGTGCAGCTCCGTGCCGCGTCCAACGCCGTACATCGTCAGGCCATTGATTTCCTTGGTGTCGGCCAGCACGCTGCCGCCGTACCGGATCTGGACGTACTTGATCGAACCGCTGGAATCGTCGTCGTTACGACCGCCACCCAGAACGTTCAGGCCGGCATCCAAACCTTCGGCGGAGATCTCGGCGGAGCCCAGGGCTTTGCTGTCCCAGTTGACAAACGCCTTGCCGCACAACACGATGCCACCCCAGACGCCGTGCAGGTTGCCCAGTTGGGCGTAGTTGTACGTATCGGTTCGCGCCGTCGCGGCTGCGCCGCCCACGGAATAGCTCCAGGTGCGCGTGACCGAACCGGCTGTCATGCCCGGCACGTTGTTATCCCACTGATCCGTGAAGATAATGGGGTTGGACGCCGTGCCATTCGCATAGAGTTTGCCGCCGCGTTCGACGACCAGCATACCGGGACGATACTGGATGCCTGTTCCCGTCGTCGGGTTCTCGTTGAACCCGCGCACAACCGTTCCCGCTTCGATCGTCAAAGTCGCGCCGTTGCCGACCAGGATGACGCCGTCGAGCAGATACGTGTCGCTGGCGCTGAATGTTGTGCTGCCGGTCAGCCGGTATGTACCGGAAGCGACGGGCGCGCCGCACAACGCCTTGACGGAGACGTTAGCCGCCTGACCGGTGAGCGTGGTTCCCGCCACGCACAGCAGCGCTAGTACGCCTTGCTTAGTGATAGTCATGTGAAATACTCCCTTGCCTCATGGCTTATCGTTTGCCCGACGCGTCGCGCAGGTGTGTCAAGACCGCTTCGTCGCGCGCCCCGCTCGTGGAGCCCAACCGTCGCCCAATCCACGACGGCCGTTCGAGTTTTATCGACCGCGCCAATGCCTGACGGGCACTCGCCCGCACGCCCTGTCGCAGTGTGTTCTTTTGCTTGTGTTCGTGGCGCAAGGTAAGCCTTCCGTGTTAGGCCCATGTTTGCGGCAAGCTAGATGTTCGTGTGGCGCGGCGTCATCACAATCACCGCACAAATGGCGCTTCCGGCTTTCCCGTGGGATTGTTCATTGGTGTTCGCGCACGTTCACACGCCGGAGACCGGTTAAGTGGGTCGATTAAGGGTATCCGGTTAAGAACGGCGGTTAAGGGTGGCGATTGAGGGTGCGCTTCTCGCCTTCCCTGCACTTCCTCGGACACTTAACCGACTCACTTACGCGCACACTTAAACATCCCCTTACTCGGATACCCTTAACCGAACTGCTTAAGCGGTCCCGCCTGGGGGCACCCCCTTGGGCGGTTCATCAACAAGGAATTCCACGCCAATCCCGGAAGCGCCGCACAAATCACCATCGCGTTCGACGGGGCCGACCGACGGAGTCGGCGCACTGGCGACGCATTGCGTCGCGTGATGGGCAACGAGCGCCGCCCCACCTGCGCCGCCATCGAGTATGAAATGACACGGCTGGTATCAGCACCTGATCTCGCGGCGTTGAGACTTGTCGACACGCGGGCGCGGGCGGCCGAAGTCGAACGGCGCGGGGTGATTCGGCTGACCGGGGCGGGTGATCGGACGCTGGTCGGGTTCACGTCGGCCGCGCAGGCGCGGCCGCATGGAGATGGCGACGCGGTCGGCGATGCGTCGGTGCCGGATGAGGCGGTCTACCGCCGACACGTCGAGGGTCGTCTGAAGTGCCCGTTGCCGCCGCGCGAAATGCGTCTGCGCATCTACGCGGCGATCAGCGCGGCACTCCAGTCGCCGGGCGCGGAAGCGTCGGACGTGCCGCTCGTCGACTTGTCGTACGAGGCGGCTGAACGGCTGGCACGCATCACTCCCTGAAGCGGTAACCGACGCCGCGCACCGTTTCGATGTGGTCGGCATGCGTACCCAGTTTCTTGCGCAAGCCGACGATCTGAACGTCCACGGCACGGTCCGTCACGGCGTAGTCTTCGCCGCGGACGGCATCCACGATCTGGCCACGCGTCAGCACCCAGCCGGGCCGACTGGCCAGCAGGCGCAGGATGCCGAACTCTGAGAAGGTCAAATCAACCGGCTTCCCCTTGATCAGCACTTCGTGGCGGCCGGGGTGAATCTCGATGTCGTGGATGCGAAGCACAGTGGTCTGACTCGTCTCGGGCTTCTGCTGGCGCCGCAGCACCGCGCGTACACGCGCGAGCACCACCTTGGTGCTGAAGGGTTTGGTGATGTAGTCATCCGCGCCGAGCTCCAAACCCGTGATCACGTCGCTCTCCTCACCCTTGGCCGTCAGCATGATCACGGGAATGTGCGCGGTCTGGGCGTTCTTCTTGAGCACCCGGCAGATTTCGAGTCCGTCCACCTTCGGCAGCATCAGGTCCAACAACACCAGATCCGGATCGCGGATTGCGGCGGCGAGCCCGGCCGCGCCGTCAACGGCCACGATGGCCCGGAACCCCTCGCGCGTCAGGTTGTAGCGGAGCAGTTCCGCGATGTCCTTCTCGTCCTCGACAATCAGGATCGTCTCGCCAGCCATGGTGTTTCTCCGCGTGTGTTACGGTCGCCGTCCGATCTCCCGCCTCGCCTGCATTATAGATTGGCTGGCGTACGACTGAAACAGGAAGTGCGTTAGAAGTTGGTTAGAGCGTTTGATGGCACACAACACTGACGTGACGCTGGCAGCCGAAGCATGTCGAACATAACCGGCATTCCTTGTGCCTTCTGTGTCTTCTCGCTTGCGCCTCTTGTGATGGCTCTTGACTTGGGTTGCGCAATACCGTAATTAAGTGGCTTATGCGGGTGTGCTGGAAAGCCTGGGTGGTGGTGTTGGCAGTCGTTGGGCTGTTCGTATCGACCATCGAGCGTTCGGTCTGCGATGATGCTCACGAGACGGCCTGCACCCCTGATTGCTCGTGCGTCTGCGGTTCCGTGGAGGAACTCCACGCCGAGCGTGCGACCACAAGCGTTGAAAACCTGCCGCTCGTCCGGCACGGCACAGGCGCCGCCCCCCTGCGACCGGACCTTCTTCTGGTCGCTGACATCTTCCGTCCGCCCCTCCGCGCCTAAGGCGCCTCGCCTTCCCTTCTCCGCCATCTGACCGTGTCCACCCTCCGTGTGGACGCCGATCGGCGGGTTCCCCATCTGTCGTGCCCCGCAAGAGGCCGACTGTACCTTTCATCCATCGGCCGGAGGTTTCATGAAGCAGACGATCTACAGGTCAACAGGTCTCGGAGTCGTGCTCACGCTTGCCGTCGTGGTCACTGGTCAACCGGGGTATGCGGCGCCGCGCAGCGACCACAGCGCCTGGCCGGCCACGTACCCGCTGGGACGGGAGATCGCGGCCAATCGCGGCACGTCGGGGCCGGGGACCGCAGCAACCCAGGTCGAGCCGTTACACGAACCAGAAGGCGTTCTCACGCTCCAACGGGCGCTCGAACTGGCACTCGCACACAGTCCGGACCTCGCGGCATCGGCGCAGGGGGTCGGGGCGGCGGAGGGCGCCGTGCGGCAAGCAGGCGCCTTGCCGAACCCGGAACTCGGGGTTGAAGCATCGGAGTTCGGCGGCTGGGGCACACGCCGGCCCTACGCCGGTCCCACGCGGCCGTCGGACCTTGCCGGGCTACCGGGTGGCGCGGGCACGCCCAGCGAGTGGTACGACTTTGCGCGCGAGGCGCGCGAGGCGCGTCAGGAGGCCGGCGAGGGCGGCACACGCGAAGGGTACGACGCGGCGCAGACAACCGTGAGCCTGAGCCAATCGGTTGAGCTGGGCGGCAAACGCGGCAAGCGCCGGAACGTGGCGCGGGCAGAAGCACGTCTGGCCGGATGGGAATACGAAACGACACGACTGGACGTGCTGACGCAGACGAAGAAGGCGTTCGTGGACGTCCTCCTGGCGCAGGGCCAGTTGGCCTCGGCCGAGTCGCTGCTGCTGCTGGTCGGCGACGTCCACAAAGCCGCGGCCGAACGGGTGAAGATGGGCAAGGTTCCCCTACTGGAAGAAACGAAAGCGGGAATCGAGGTCACGGCCGCCCGAATCGCGCGGGACCGTGCGACGCGAGAGTTGGATACGACGCGCAGACGGTTGGCGGCCGCATGGGGCGACACGGCACCCGCATTCACGGAGGCCGGCGGCGTTCTGGATAGGGTCCGGGAGGTCCCGTCCATTGGCGAACTCGCCGCGGCGCCTGACGACCTGCCCGAGGTCGCGCGCTGGCGTGAGCAGGTGGCGCTCGCCGACGAATCCCTGGCACTCGCCAAGGCGGGACGCTATCCCAATCTGAGTGTAAGCGCAGGCATCACCCGGTTCGAGGAAGACGACTCGTACGCCGCAACCGCGGCGTTCTCGGTACCGTTGCCGGTGTTTGATCGCAACGGCGGCGGCATTGATGCGGCCGAACACCTGGTGGCGCGAGCGAAGTATGAGCAGCACGCCGCCCGACTGCGCGCAACAACCGATCTGGTTGAGGCACACAACCAACTCGAGGGCGCGCGCACGGAAGCGCTGGCCATCCAGGCGGACCTGTTGCCCGGCGCCCAACAGGCTGCCGATGCCGCGCAAGCCGCCTATCGCGAGGGGAAACTCAACCTGCTGGATGTGCTGGACGCGAAGCGGACGCTCGGTGAAGCCAAGGTTCGCTACCTGGACGTGCTGGCCGCCTATCACAAGGCGGTGGCGGACGTGGAACGGTTGACGGGAACCCCTCTGAACACAATCGAGTAAGCGAACAACGGAGAGACACGATGACGATGAGCAAAGCAAACGGAATGGTGGCGTGCGGGATCTGCGCCCTGGCGGGACTTCTAGTCGCGACGAACGGACATGCCGAGGAGCCGGTTGCAGCGCCTGCAGCAGCCTCCCTCGAGGAACGCGTGTCGGCGAAGTGCGAGTGCGGCGTGCCGATCTACCAGTGCGCCGAGTGCCGCTACGAGGTGGGCGTCGTGAGGCTGGATGCCAGTCTTCTGAAGCGGACCGACGGAGGGCTGGTGCAGACGCAGGCGGTATCGCGGACGCAGGTGTCGGATGCCTTGCCGACGACCGGCGAGGTCGCGCTAAACGAGAATGCGGCCGTGCATATCACGCCCCGCATCGGCGGCATCATCGAGGCCGTCACAACGGACGTAGGCGCCCGAGTGAAAGCCGGTGATACGTTGTTGTCGGTATCGAGCGTGGAGCTGGGCCGGGTTCTGGCCGAGTACGAGCGCAACCAAACGCTGAGTGAGTTGTCCGAGAAGGTCCTGGCGCGCGAAACGCGGCTGCTGGAACAGAAGGTGGGGTCCGAGCAGGACATGATCGACGCGCAGATGACGTTCGAGCAGCACCGGGCCGATCTGACGACGTCCGAGCAGACGCTCCACGTGTTCGGGCTGACGGAGGAGGACCTCGCTGGGATGCGCGGCCGTCCGCACGCGGCAAGCGCAGGTCGCCTGCCGGTGCGCGCGCCGATCGCCGGAACGATCATCGAGAAACACGCGGTGGCCGGCGAACTGGCCGAACCGGGCAAGGACCTGATGCTGCTCGCCGACCTGACGACGGTCTGGGTGTGGGCCAACGTGCATTCGCGCGACCTGGCGCGACTGCTGGCGGCTGAGAAACGCGGACGCGTCGGGGTCGAGGTCAGGGTGTCGGCGTTCCCCGACCAGCCGTTCATGGGAACGCTGGATTACGTGGGAGCGACCATGGACGAGCACACGCGCACGGTGAAGGTGCGGGCGACAGTCGCCAACCCCGAATTGGCCTTGCGACCGGGAATGTTCTGCGAAGCCGCCATCGCCCTCGGCAACGGCCAGGCGGAAGAGGTGCTCGTGGCGCCGCGCGCCGCGGTTCTCGCCGACGCGGGCAAGACGTTTGTGTTCAAGCACTGGAAGGACGATTTCTTCATCCGGCAGGACGTGCGCACGGGGCGGGAGTTCTTCGGCATGGTGGAGATCCTCAATGGGGTCGAGGCCGGCGACGTGGTCGCCGCGGAAGGCGCCTTCCTGCTCAAGTCGGATGTGTTGCGTGAGAAAATGGGCGCCGGTTGCGCCGATTGATGGAGGGATTCTGCCATGTTCGATACGCTCATTCGCTTCGTTCTGCACCAGCGCATGCTGGTCATCCTGGGAACGCTCATTCTGGCGGGGGCCGGGTTGCTTGCCTGGCGGACACTGCCGGTCGATGCCTTCCCCGACGTCACCAACGTTCAGGTGATGATCCTCACTGATGCGCCGGGACTGGCGCCGCTCGACGTGGAACAGCAGATCACGGCGCCAATCGAGTTGGCGATGCAGGGACTGCCAGGCGTGACCCAGGTGCGTTCCCTGTCCAAGGCGGCGCTGTCGCAGGTCATCATCCTGCTTGAGGACGGGGTGGATCTCTACTTCGCCAGGCAACTGGTATTTCAGCGACTGCAAGCTGCCAAAGAGCAGCTTCCCGACTGGGCCGAGCCGGAAATGGGACCGATCAGCACGGGGCTGGGCGAGATCTACCAGTACACGCTGGAGAGCGAGACGCACACCCCGATGGAGTTGCGCACGATCCAGGACTGGCACATCGCCCCGCAACTGCGCGCGATTCCCGGCATCAACGAAGTGAACAGCTTCGGCGGCTTCGTGAAGCAGTACCATGTCCTCGTGGATCAGAACCGCCTCCTGAAGTACGGCATCACGCTGACGGATGTGCTGGAGGCGATCGAACGCAACAATGCCAATGCAGGCGGCAACTTCCTGGTGCGGGATTGGGAACAAGCCTATGTGCGGAGTCTCGGACTCATCCAGGGGATCGAGGACATCGAGAACATCGTCCTGCATGCCAAAGACGGCGCAGCCATCCTCGTGCGCGATGTGGCCGCCGTGAAACTCGGCCCGGAGACGCGCCGCGGCGCGGTGACGCGCGACGGCAAGGGGGAGGCCGTGGCCGGCATGGCCATCATGCTCAAGGACCAGAACTCCAGGCTGGTCGTGGAGGCCGTGAAGAAGGCCATTCCGAAGGTGCAGGCCGGGCTGCCGGAAGGCGTGAGGATCAGCCCCTTCTATGATCGGACCGCGCTGATTCAGGCCTGTATCCGCACGGTCGGAGACGCCCTCTGGCAGGGCGGATTACTGGTCATCATCGTGTTGGTGCTCTTTCTGGGGAACCTGCGGGCGGCGCTGATCGTGGCGCTTTCGCTGCCCCTGACGGCGTGCATCGCCTTTGTCATGATGGGGTGGCAGGGTGTCACGGCCAACCTGATGAGTCTGGGCGGTCTGGCGATCGCCCTGGGCATGATCGTCGACGCGTCCATTGTCGTGTGCGAGAACATCGCGCGGCATCTTTCCGAGAAGGCAGGCAGCGGGCCATCCCGGTTGGAGACCATCTACGAAGCGGTTCGCGAAGTGGCGCGACCGGTCGTTTTCGCGATCCTGATTATCGTCATCGTCTTCCTGCCGCTCTTCTCGCTTCAGCAGATGGAGGGAAAGATGTTCCGCCCGCTGGCCCTGACGATGTGCTTCGCCATGGCCGGATCGCTGCTCGTGTCATTGACGATCGTCCCGGTGCTCAGTTCGCTGCTCATGGGCAATCAGAAGGCGTGTCGCGATAACGCGGTCATCCGCCTGACCAGGCGCGGGTACATGCCACTGCTCGACTTCGCGCTGCGGTGGCCCAAGACGCTCGTGGTCCTCTCGGTCGCGATGCTTGCGGGTTCACTGGCGCTGGTACCGCGACTGGGCACGGAGTTCCTGCCGCAACTGGATGAGGGCGCCATTGCGATCAACGTGGTGCGACTGCCGTCCGCATCGCTGGATGGTTCGGTTGCCGTGGGGACGGAAATCGAACGCCGGCTGCTGGCGCGCTTCCCGGAGGTGCAAACGGTCGTTACCAAGACCGGGCGGGCCGAGATTTCGGAAGACCCGATGGGGCCGGAGCAGAACGACGTGATCATCATGTTGCACCCCAAGCGCGACTGGAAGCCGGGCCGGTCCAAGCCGGAACTCGTGACCGCAATCCAACAGGAGTTGTCGGTCATACCGGGCATACGCATGTCGTTCTCCCAACCCATTTCGCTGCGGGTGAACGAGCTGATCTCTGGGATCAAGAGCGACCTCGCGATCAAGTTCTTCGGAGCGGACCTGGAGGTCCTGCGCGAGAACGCCAACCGTGCGGCCGCGCTCATGCAGGGCATACCGGGCGCCGCGGACGTCAAGGTCGAGCAGGTGTCGGGGTTTCCCCAGGTTGAGATCGTGGTGGACCGCAAGGCCATCGCCCGGCACAGGATCAACATCGCCGACATCAACGAGATCGTCGAGACGGCGGTGGGCGGCAAGGTCGCCTCGACCGTTGTCGAGGAACAGCGACGGTTCGCGATCGTCGTCAGGTACCCGGTCGAGCTGCGGCGCGATATTCCGGAGTTGAAGCGGCTGCTGGTGCCGGCGCCTGACGGCGCGCGCATTCCGCTGGGCGACCTGGCGGAGATCAGGGAGGTCGAGGCCCCGGCGCAGATCAGCCGCGAGAACGGCATGCGTCGCGTGGTGGTTGAATGCAACATCCGCGGCCGCGATATGGGCAGCTTCGTGGCGGCGGCGCGTTCGGCGATCCAGCCGGTGGTGGCCGCGATGCCCGACGGCTATTTTGCCGACGTGGGCGGCCAGTTCGAGAATCAGCAGCGCGCCATGCGACGACTGGCGATCGTAGTGCCGGTCTCGATCCTGCTGATCTTCCTGATGCTGTTCGGAGCCTTCAACTCCATGAAGAGCGCCTTGCTGGTCCTGGTGAACCTGCCGTTCGCGTTGATTGGCGGCATTCTGATCATCTTTCTCCTGAAGATCCCGCTGAGCGTATCGGCGTCGATCGGCTTCATCGCGCTGTTCGGCATCGCGGTCGAAAACGGCATCCTGCTGGTGTCGTTCTTCGATCAGCTGCGCCGGGAGGGGTTGAGTCCCGCGGATGCGGTACGGCGCGGATGCGAAATGCGGCTGCGCCCGCTGCTGATGACGGCGCTGACCACCCTGTTGGGGCTGCTGCCGCTGGTATGGGCCACGGGCAGCGGATCGGAAGTCCAGCGGCCGCTGGCGGCTGTCGTGCTCGGCGGCCTGGCATCGGCCATGGTATTGACGCTGATCGTCCTGCCGGCGCTCTACTATCTGGTGGAGATGCGAAGGGACATGCGCGACGGCACGCTCGTGGTCACGGAGGTCAAGTGAGCGTGTCCGGCGATCGTGCAGACAATCCGCGCCAGCGCCCATACCGGACGCCCCGGCGACGGCAAGATCTTCGTGACGGAGGTCACACTCGCCGTTGACATCCGGACCGGCGCCGAGGGCGATCTGGTGCTGTAGAAGCGCGCGTGATACGGGCCCGCGCCGGGGCCTGCGGGCGTGCCGCCGACGGGGGGCGAGGCAGGCGCTCACCTGCCACGCCGACGGCAACAGGCCGCCAGGGACGGCGGCCCTCCAGAGCGCTGTGCAGAGCGTGGGCGATGGCGATGCCCTCTGGAGGGGCGCGGTCCCTCGCGCCCTGAGCGACTGGCTCGCACCTGCCGCACCACCCTTCGACATTCTGCGGTTTCTTGTTGGATATTCTGCGGTTTGGCACACGCAGCTCAGAGACAGTTGCACGCCCAGTCACCGCGACGCGTC
This sequence comes from uncultured Lentisphaerales bacterium, assembly GCA_964417715.1. Taxonomy (GTDB): domain Bacteria; phylum Verrucomicrobiota; class Kiritimatiellia; order RFP12; family CAYQJG01; genus CAYQJG01. The sequence continues at coordinate 27,438 of CAYQJG010000007.1, forward strand.
CCGGGCCGGAAGAAGCGCGCGTGATACAGGCCCGTCTGCGGCGTTGTCACGGGATGCCGCAGGAGAGATTGGCGTGCACGAATACGTGTGAGAGTAAGTGGCGAAGGCTGCCGGCGCTGTTTTCATGCCGTACTCGTGCACGTACTCGTACACGCGAATCACTTCAGGTCTCCAACCTCGTGTGACGGCCCGCGCCGGGGCCTGCGGGCGCGCCGCCGGCGGGGACAGGCGCGCGGCCAGCCGCACGGTCTCGCGGAGCTCGACCCTCCCGGTCGGCAGTTCTGGCCTCGCGCCCGCGCCGGCCGTCCCCACTACGGCATTCTGCGGTTTCTTGTTGGCACACGCAGCTCAGAGACAGTTGCACGCCCAGTCACCGCGACACGTCCCGGGCCGGAAGAAGCGCGCGTGATACGGGCCCATCTGCGGCGTTGTCACGGGATGCCGCAGGAGAGATTGGCGTGTACGAGTACGTGTGAGAGTAAGTGGCGAAGGCTGCCGGCGCTGTTTTCATGCCGTACTCGTGCACGTACTCGTACACGCGAATCACTTCAGGTCTCCAACCTCGTGTGACGGCCCGCGCCGGGGCCTGCGGGCGCGCCGCCGGCGGGGACAGGCGCGCGGCCAGCCGCACGGTCTCGCGGAGCTCGACCCTCCCGACTGCTGCTCCGGCCCTCGCGCCTCCGGCAGATTGCTCTTCCGGGAGCTCCGCGACGCCGTTGTGCGAGGCAGGGCCGAATCTCACTGCTCGGTGATCATCACGGGGGTGCCTTCGGCGACGAGCATGAACAGTTCCTCGACATCCGCATTGCGCATGCGGATGCAGCCCTGACTTGACGCGCGTCCGATACCAACGGGGTTCCACGTGCCGTGGATGCCGTAGCCGCGGACGGCGCGCGTCGTGCCGGTGGCCGCGAGCGACATCCATCGCGTCCCCAGGATATTCTCGGGCACGCCATAGGGGATCTCGGTGCCATCGGCCAGCCACCAGGATGGCCGCTCGACCTTCCGCTGGATCGTGAACGTCCCGGCGGGCGTCTCGCCGGCCCTGCCCGTGCCGACCGCATAGCGTTTGAAGAACTCGCCGTTCAGCGTCAGGACCAGGCTGTTGCCGCGTTTGCTGACCGCGATCCGGAACGCCGGCCAGTCCAGCAGCCGCAGTTGACGGCCGGCGACAATGCGGCGCGGATCGGCGATCACATTGGCCTTGATCACGAGTTCGCTCGTGATGCCGAACCGCCGCGCGATCTGCTGCACGGAATCGCCGGGCGCGATGACGTAGTCGGCCTTACCCGGCATGGGCCGGCGCGAGCCAACCAGCTCCATGCCAATCTCACCCAGGCGCATCTCCACGCGGTCGCGCAGCACCCCCGGTGATGTGCGCGCCAACACGGCCAGAAGGCCCGTGCGCGCACCCGCCAGGTCGTCCGCCCTGGCGCTGGCCTCAGCCACATCAATCAAGCGCTGAAGTTCGGGGCTCGCGGCCACGGCCGCGCGGCTCTCCGCAGCAGGCTTGGCCGCGTCCATCACAGGTGCGCCGCCCGGACGCACCCGCGGCACCCACCGGCAGCCGGTCAGGCCATAGGCAACCCACACGGCGGCCGCGGCAATCGCGACCAGCGCGAGCACCGGCCACACCCACCGCAGCGGGCGATTGGCGGTGTCGGCCTGGATTCCATACTGTCCCTGCGGCAACGCCATCGTACCTCCATAAGCAAGCAGCCGGCGGACCTCACGGCCCGCCGGCTGACTGCGTCCCGATCCGACGGGCTCCTACTCGGTTACCATCCGCAGGCGGAAGAAGCCGAGGCGTTCGCTCTCACCGACCGGCATGGTCGCCTTGTCGCCTGAGTACTGCGATGTGACGCGAGCCACTTCGGTCCAGTCCGGCGCCGTCAGCGAAGACGTCCGCTCGATGATGTAGGTCACGGTCTGGCCCAGCTTCACGACCGTCGGCCCGCCACCGGGTTGGACCGCCAGCGGCTGCGCGCCACCTTGCGGAACCGCGATGCCGCTCCAGGCCCACTGCAGCGAGAAGGCTGTCGGCGCGCCCTCGGCGCCCGAGATCAGCAGGGCGTTCGCGGTCGTCGCGCCCAGCCCAAGCTTGGTCTCCGTGACGTCGTCGATGCCGTCGCCGTCGGTGTCGCTCGCCTTGGCGTTCGTCCCGTTCAGGAACTCCTGCTGGTCGTTCAGGCCATCCTTGTCGAGGTCAGAGTAGAGGCCGGTCGTCGCCAGGCCCGACACGTCCAACCACCCTGTTCCGAGCGATCCGTTCCAGGCGAACTCGCTGGCATCGCCGATCCCATCCTGGTCCATGTCGGCTTCGACGATGACCAGTCGATAGGTCGTCAGTGTCTGGTGGTCGGCCGTGATGACACGCGGCGTGTAAGGCCAGAGCGTATCGGTCTCTGTCCGCACATAGCCCCACGCTTCCCACGGGTCGCGCCGGTTGTTGCTGTTCTGGTCCTGGAAGGCGCACACGTAGTAGTTCGCGTTCGCCGACAGACCATTCAGCGTCACGGTTCCGGCCGCAGTCAGGTTCATCTGACCGTCCGGAATGCCGTTGAACGACGCGCTGCGATGGGCCTGCACCTTGATGCGGTCGCCGCCGGCCAGCGTGCCGTAGGACTTCACATCAACCTTGATGGCGCCATAGCCGAAGACAGTCGGCGCGGCGTCCGTGTTGAGCGTCTCGGTGCCCGAATACGCAGTGCCGGCGGCCAACTTGGGACTGAAGGCCTTGACGTGCCATGAGTACCCGCCATCGTTCCACGTGCGGCTGTTGGAGTTGATATAGTCCAGCAGATGCGCCGGCAGTTTCCAGACGCACTCGCCGCCCGGTCCGCGCGTCGGTGCACGTACGAGGCCGGAGTCGAAGACGACCGCCGGCAGGGACACGGGACCGGAGAAGATCCGCAGCTGCACGGCGGTGGCTTCGTCGGGCATCGTCCAACGGAACGTCGGGCGGGCGGCGCGGATGATGGCGCCACTGGCCGGGTAGACGGCGACCGGCGCGCTCATCGCAAAGCTGTACTGGTTGCTGAATGAACCCGCCTTGACGAGGCTGTCGTCCAGTTTCCAGTCGTAGAGCGCCCACGTAGCCGTGCCCACGGCATTCCAGTCGAGACCGAAGTTCCCGCCGCCGTAGGTCGCGCCGCTGTCGAGCATGTCGCCTTCATGCAGCCAGTTGCGCGGCGCCAGGATGGTCTTCGTGAAGACCTGGATCGAGCCCCCCTTGTAGATCGTGACCTTGTGGTCCTTGCCATCAGCCGGCCACGCCAGACGGGCGTAGCTGCGCGCGGTGTCCGTCAGGCCAAAACCGACCTCGTTCATGTGCCAGCCGACCTGGTACGGGTGGTCATCCGACAGAGACGCCGGCTCGCCGTCATCCCACGCCAGGTTGCTGTTCAGGTCGATGAAGGCGAACATGTAGTTGTCGCCCTGACGCAGGTGCCCGCTCATGACCGTGAACGCGCTGGTCACATACGGGAACTGCGCCGAAACGGGGGTCGTCAGGACCGCACTGGGCGTGCCGTTCATGGCCATCGTGTTGTACGCCATGATCACGATCTGACCGGCGCGCTTGTTGCCGGTGTAGCGGAACGTGGCCGTCATCTCCGGTGTGGGATACTGGACGTCGCTGGCGGGGCTGTTCGTAACCGTCCGGCACTCGGACCAGTTATCCCAGCCGTCGCCATCGCGATCCATGCCCGGATCGTAGACGCGCGGCGAGGCGTAGTAGTCGGCGAAGTTCGCCTCCCACCAGTCTTCCACGAAGTCGTGGTCAGAGTAGGTGAACCCGTTGCTGTTGTCGCTGAAGTCCTCGATGCCGTCGTTATCGGTATCGGGATCGCGCGGGTTGGTGCCGGCCAGTTCCTCGGCGTAGTTCGGCAGACCGTCATGGTCCCAGTCGTCCCAGCCGTCGGTGACGCCATTGCCGTCCTCATCCGAACTGTTCGGATCGTAGCCGTTGGCGATTTCCCACTCGTCGCTCATGCCATCGCGGTCGGAGTCGCTGCCGGGCGGCGTCATGAAGGCCGTCACCGTTGCGAAGCTCACGTTGGAACCCTTGCGACCGGCATACTTCTCGCCGTCGAACGGCTCGAGCCCGATGCGATACGTGCGATCCTCAACATAGTCGCCGCCATCGTTGCCCAGGAACATGCCCGTCAGGGCCACGCCACGCACGGCCAGCAGCGGATCGTAGTTGATCGGCGGCCCGTCCATCGTGCCGGTCACACGGCTCGCCAACGGGATGTAGATGCCGTATTCGCTCGCCGGATCGCGCGCCGCGGCGCGTTCGTCCGCGGTAATGCCCAGCTGGAAGTCGAAGTTGAAGTACGAGATCAACTCACGCTCGCCGCCGCTGAGGTTGCGTCCGCCCAGATCCTTGAGATCGTCCGAGGAGAGCGGACGACTCCAGATGCGGATTTCATCCATGTCACCCGTGAAGCCCTCGCCGAACACGCACGGGCCCGGCAGGACGTAGTTCGTCGGCGGCGTCAGATACGCGGCGGCGGCGATATCCGCGGGCCAGATCATCTGGTCCTGCGACACGTCGAGTAAGCCGTCCACATACAGGTAGCAGGCGGTATCCGAGCGCACATAGGCAACATGATGCCACTGCCCGTCGTTGACCGGAATCTCACCCAGCATGTCGTTCAGCGTGTAGTCGATCACACGCACGACCTGGAGGGGCGTCACAAAGTACTCGTAGTACATCGTGAACCGGCCCAGCAGCGTGCCTTGCGGACTGACACCCAGGTAGTAATTGAAGTTGTCCGGCGTGGTGGTCGCCTGATTGCGGCGCGCGATGAGCGTGCCGCCGGCGCCGGTCGTACGGACCCAGCACTCCAGCGTCCAGGTCTGGTGCAGCATGTCGATCAGTTCACCGTTCGGCTGCGAGGTGACCGCCGTCTCCTTCAAGTGCCCCTGCCCCTGCAGGTTCAGGTAGCCGGCCATGCGTGCCACGCTGCCCGAGATCAGGTCATGCCGCATCGTGCCGGCAATCTGTTCGGCGGTCTCGGGCACCTTCCACAGGCGCAGGTTGGAGAACTGGCCCACGAGGCCGGCCGACCCCAGCACCAGGTCGCCCGCGCCCACGGCGCAGTGCCACCCGGTCCTGACAACCTCGGCGATCTCGCCGTTGACCAGCAACGTCAGGATGTTCTGTTCGTTGTCCGCGCCAAGCTCGAACGTCGCAGCCAGATGCGTCCACTCGTTCGCGACCAGTGTGCGTGTCGGGTTGAGAATCGCGCGGACTTCGGCGCCATTCTCGCTGGCGTCAAATGCCACGTAGGGCACGCCGTTGAGCAGGCCGATCTCGTAGTTGCGGCGGTTCGTCGCGTACGTGCGGCGGCTGACCAGCGGGAACGTGCCGGTCTGCACGGCGGGAACCTTGACCCAGAGCTCGACTGTCCACGTGTCCATGCTGTGACGTTGCGTGAACTCCATGTCGACCTTGTCGGACACGATCACGGTGTTCTGGGCGGTTGTGCCGCCCGCGAAGTTGAGCACGCGCGACAGGTACGGACTGGCCGAGTCGGTCGGATCGGTGACGGCCGTCAGCTCGGCGCCATCATTTACGCCGTCGTCGTCCGTGTCGATATCGCCCGGATCGGTCTTGTAGATGTTCTGCTCATGGGCGTTGGCGATCGTATCGCCATCGGTATCCTCGAGCGCATCCGAAACACCGTCGTTATCGGAATCGGCAATCCACGGGTTCAACCCGCGCTGACCGAGCGCATAAGCGCCCATCGACGCCAGATACTCGTACAGGTTGCGCAGACCATCGCCATCGATGTCGGCGTCGGCGCCGTCATTGCCCACGGCGCTGCGCGGGTCAAGACCGAAGGCCTCCTCCCACCAGTCGGGCAGGGCATCGCCGTCGCTGTCGCCGGTCGGCAGGTAGGCATTCGGGTAGAACGACGCCGTGGCGCCGCCCTCCTTGCGCCCGGCGAAGCGCCAGTCGCGACGCCAGCCGTTGGCCAGTGTGAAGTCCTCGAACGTCGTGCCGCCATCGTCGAAGCGGAACCAGCCCGACAGGCCGCGCACGATCGTGCGGCCGCCATTGCCCACCTTGGGCAGGATGTTGCCAATGTTGAGGCGGCCGCCGGTGAGGCACTTGCCAGCCAGCGACGGGATCGGATCGACGTTGCCGAGGATCGCCGTCTTGACGGACATGAAGCTCAGCTGGTCGTCGGCCGAGAGGACCAGCGCCGCAGCCCCGGTCACGTGCGGCGTGGCCATGGAGGTGCCCTGAGCGAGGCCGTACAACTGCCCCATCTGGGAGCCGGCCGTCGGCAACGTGCTCAGGATCTCCACGCCCGGCGCACCGAGGTCAACCGACGTGGCGCCATAGCAGCTGAAGTTCGCCATGTCGTCGCGCCGGTCGGTGGCCGCCACGGCGATGATGTTGTCGAGGTCGTAGCTCGACGGGTAGTGCGGCAGCTGATCGTTATCGGACGCGCTGTTGCCGGCCGCTGCGATGAACAGATGGTTGTTGTCCCTGGCGCGCTTGATGGCATCGTACAGCGTCTGGGAGTAACCGGCGCCGCCCCAGCTGTTGTTGCTGACGCGCGCGCCCATCTTCCAGGCATAGTCGATGGCCTCGATCGCGGCGGCGTCGGACAAACCGCCGGCGGCGTCGGCGATCTTACACGCCATCAACTGCACGGTCCAGTTCACGCCAGCCACGCCCAGAGCATTGTTGCCCACGGCGCCAATGGTCCCGGCACAATGCGTGCCGTGGCCGATCAGGTCGTCCATCGGGTCGGCGTCACCGGCACCGAAGTCGTAGCCGTAGACGTCGTCGACATAGCCGTTGCCATCGTCGTCGACGTTGTTGCCCGGAACTTCGCCCGGGTTCGTCCACATGTTGGCCTTGAGGTCCTCGTGGTTGTAGTCGATACCGCTATCGATCACGGCAACGACGATGTTGCGGCTGCCCGTGGAGGTGTCCCAGGCCAGGCCGGCGTCGATGTCCGCGCCCGCAACGCCACCGGAGGCGCCCGTGTTCTTCATGCCCCACAGCTCGCTGAAGCGCGTGTCGTTGGGCAGCGTTTCGAGGAGTTGACGCTGGTAGTTCGGCTCGATGTACGCGATCCGCGTGTCGCCTTGCGCCAGGGCAACGGCCGTCTCCGCGTTGCCACCCAGCGACACCTTCACGTGAAGCGCCTTCACAATGCCGTAACTGCGCACCACATCGAAGCCGGCGCTCTTCAGCGCGGACTGCGCTTCGGCGGCGGAGAAGCCGGGCTTCAGGCCCACCAGGTACTCGTTCGGCACGGCCTGCGCCTGCGCTTGAGCCGCGGCAACGGCCGGCTGGCTCGCGACCCCGACCGCATTCGTCGTCCCCGGGATGGTCAGCGAGACCATGCGGCCGGAGGCCATCTGGCGAATGTCGGCGTCGGTGGCCGCGATGGCGGAGATCCGCACGTCGTCAATCACACCTTCGAAGCCGTTCTGCACGACGCCGGTATCGTTGGCGATGCCGCCGCCAATGGTCAGCTCGCCGGCCAGAGGCAGGCCCGGGCCGGAACCCGTCGCGGGCGGCTCGACTGCGTCGGTGCGGTAGGCAACCAGCTCGCCGTCCACGAAGAGCGAGAGGAGCTGGTTGGTCGGCGAGTAGGCTGCGGCGATATGCGTCCACACACCGGCCGAGAGTTTGAGGAAGTCGCCCGTGGGCTCATTCACCAGCGTCGCCGCCGCGGTGCCGCGCGAGACCTTGATCTCCGGCGAGGCGCCGGCGATCAGGCTGTTGTAGCGCGCATACGGCCGCAACGTGCCGGCGTCGTTCTCGACACCCAGCTCGTAGTTGACCGTGCCATCGGAGTACGTGCGTGCCACCACGACGCCGCCGTTGTTGTTGGCGGCCGGCTGCACCCACGCGGACAATGTCCACTCCTGCAGCGCGTGACGGCCCTGCGCCGGCACCACGACACGGCCCGTGCCGTCGACCGTCAGGCCGCGCGGCATGGTCGGGTCGAGGGAGTTGAGGGGATCGGAGATTCCCTTCGCGACGCCGGCCAGCGTCAGGCCGGTGACCTCCTCGAAGTCGGAGAGCGTGTCGTCGTCGGTGTCGACCCGGTCAGGCAGCGTGGCGAGTTCCTGCTCACGCGAGTTGATCAGCCCATCGGCGTCGAAATCGCGTTCGCCGTCCAGCTTGCTGTCGCGGAAGGTCGAAGCGATCCGCGGGTGCAGGCGGGCGCGGTATTCGTACAGGTTGTTCAACCCGTCGCTGTCCGAGTCGGCCCCGGCCGGGCAACTCAGATTGGACCCGAAGGTGGCGACTTCCCAGAAGTCGGGGATCTCGTCGGCATCCTCGTCGACAAACAGCGTCGGCGCGATCGGATTGTTGACACCGGCTGCGACCATCGCGGCGCCACCGAACAGCGTTGCGGCATCCTCCCAGTTTCGTTCCCAGTCGCGGGCGGAAGCGGTGAAGTCCTCGACCGTCGTGCCGAAGTCGTCGAACCGGTAGTAGAGCACCGGCCCGTTGGCCACGTGCTCGTAGGTCCGGTAGGCGCGATCGCCCAGCATGGCTGCCGTGGACGCCGTGTTCCAGATGCGGACCTCGTCGATCAGGCCGCGGAAGTTCTCGCCGACGCGCGTGGCGATGGTCCCGCTGGCGCTGTAGGATCCGGGCTCGGCCGAGACGTTGCGCCACTGCACGCACACGCCATCGACATACAGGCGCAGCTCGCCCGCGTCATGGTCGTAGACGCCGGCGAGGTGGTACCAGTGGTTGCGGCGGCCCAGGACCGCCGGCGCCAGCGTCTTCTGCGGGTAGAGCGTGGCGCCATATGTGCCGATGTACTGCACGTACGGCTTGCCGGCCTCGATGCCGAGCTCGTAGTTGACCGTGCTGCCCACCTGGCGGCGGATGATCATGCCGGTGCCGTCAAAGGCCGGGTCCAGTTTGACCCACGATTCGACGGTCCAGGAGCCCGCCTGATGCAGGCGCGTCTGGTTGGGCGCGACTGCGTACTGCCCGTCGGCCGTGATGGCCAGGGCACCCGCGCGGGCCGGCGAGAGCGAGGCGTTGGGCAGCGTGAAGCCGTCGGCGTCCAGCGCCACTTCGACGCCGTCCAGAATGCCATCGTCGTCCGTGTCGGAACGCGAAGGATCGGAGCCGTAGAACTGCTCAAGCCCGTTGCTGAGACCATCGCCGTCGCGGTCTTCATCGCGGTCGAGCACGCCGTTGTTGTTGCTATCCGGGTCGTGCGGGTTGGTACCGGAGAGGTACTCGCCCATGTTGTTCAACCCGTCGAGATCGTCGTCGGCCGCGGCGTCGGCGACGCCGTCGCCGTTGGTGTCGGCCACCAGCGGGTTGAGGCCATTGGCCGCTTCCCAGACGTCCGGCAGACCATCGCCGTCGGTGTCCGTCAGGGAGCCGTTCACGGGCGCCCAGTCGTCCTCGCGCAGCTTGATGATCCTGGCTGCACCCGACAAGGTACCGGCGTCGAGCCAGCGCACCGACCAGTTGTTGCTGATCGCCGCGGCGAAGTCCTGCACCTGACCGTAGTGCCAGGCCTGCACGCCGAACGTGCCGCTCGTGCCGCTGGCGGGCGTGCCGGTGTCGGAGGTGTCGTCGTCGAAGCGGTAATCGAGCACCGTCTCGGGCGAACCCTTGATCAGGGCCGTATCGAGGTAACCCGTCAGCCCGCGGCCGATGAGGGTATCGACCGGGCCCAGACCGTTTTGGGCCGGCCGCCGCGACGTGTTGACGAAAGCCACCGGTTCGCCGTTCAGGACGACCTGAAGGGTCTTGGCGTCGGCGTCAAACATGCCGCGGACGTGCGTCCAGACATTGAGCGGCAGCGCGCGGAAGTCCGGCGCGAACAACACCACGTTCGTCGACAGATCGGAGGCCGTGAAGGCCACGAACGGCCGGCGCTGGTTGTCGAGTGCGAGGCGGTAGTTGTAGACGCCCGCCTGCACTTCACGCACGATGATCTCCGCCGTGCCGGCCGGCGTGGCCGTCGGATAGACCCAGGCGCTGATATCGAAGCCGAGCAGACCGAACCGCGTGCTCTGCGGCACGCGCACATAGCTGTTGGCGCTGCCATCCAGCTGCAGGGCGCGGGACTTGGCCGGCGAGAGCGAGTCGGTCGGGTCGGACCCGTAGGCCACTTCCCAGGCGTCGGTCAGACCGTCGTCGTCGGTATCGCGGTAGCGCGGGTCGGAGCCGGCGACCTGTTCGGCCAGGTTGTTCAGGCTGTCGCCGTCGAAGTCCTCCAGCGTGTCCAGCACGCCATCGCCGTCGGTGTCGACGTCGAGCGGGCTCGTGCTACAGAGGTATTCGGTCAGGTTGCGCAGACCGTCGTTGTCCTGGTCCTTGCCCGGATCGAAGTCCGTGTCGCTGCCGCTGTAGGTGAACTCGAACCAGTCGGGCATGCCGTCGTCGTCGAGATCGCGCAGACCGAACACCCGCGCGGCATCGGCGGCCGTAACGAAGTCGTTGTGTCCGTTCGCGTCGATGTCAGGCAGGACGACCGTGCCGTGGTAACCCAGATCGTAGGACCGGTCCAGGGAGTGAGTCGAGTCCTCGATGCCGAGGCCGCCATCGTCGAAGGCGTAGTTGGCGCGCAGCGACTGCGCCGCGTCGACCACCGTGTGCATCTGCGCGGAGATCAGGCCGCCATTGCGGGCGCGGTTCCAGAAGCGCAGATCGTCGGCGCGGGCGTTGCTGAAGAAGACGCCGTCGAGATCGGCGTCGACGAACAGCCGGCCCTCGTGCTTGAGGCGCGAATCGGGCATGAATTGCGCGACCGCGAGCACGCCGTCGATATGCAGACGCAAGCTCTTCTGCGACTCGCTGTAGACCGCCGCGATATGCGTCCAGCGGTTGGTCGGGAGCGCACCGGCGGTCAGCACGTACTGCTTGTACGACGAGACGCCGGCCGTGATCCGCACGATCGGGCAGTTGTTGGAGAGACCGACCAGGAAGATCTCGCGACCGTTGTCCTTGTGACGGTACACCGCCAACGCGCCGGACTGGGTGGTCGTGAACGGCTTGACCCATCCCTCGATGGTCCAGCCCACATCCGCGCCGATACCCGCTCCCGGGTCCTCGGGATTGACCACGCCGCCAACCGGCGTACCCGGGGGCACCATGGTGCCGGACGGCCAGGAGATCGTGGTGGTGTTCCACCATGCGGCCCCGTTGTTGCCGTTGCCGTCAGAGACCGGCATGGCCTGCGGACCGAACTCCACATACTGCTCGTTCGGCTGGCCCTCGTGCACGAGAACGCGCACCGTCGAGTTCGGGCTGCCCCGGTTGCCGAAGTTGTTCATCCAAACCGGGTAGTCGCCGTTGATGGCGCTGCCCTGCTGGACCGTGATGTTCTCGGGGCCCACGCCCGGGATGTCGTCGATATCCAGGAACGCGCCCGGGATAAGCTGACCGGGACCGGCGTTGACGGGCAGACCGGGACCGGTCGGTGTCCATCCCATGTGGCGCCCCTGCGGGTCAACCAGCCAGGTGTCGAGGTCACCGGGGCGATCCCACGTCTGCGTGACGCGGATGTCGGCGGCCGCGAAGGTGCCAGTCACATTGACCGTGGCCTGCCCGATGCCGCCCTCCTGGTCGACAGCGATGACGGTAATGTCGTTCGCGCCCGACCGGATGATGGTCGTGTAGGTGAACTGGTTGAGCGCATCCAGCGTCAGGCTGGTCACGAAGTCGCCGTTGACGTACAGGCGCGTCGAGGCGATCGGCAGCGAACTCACGACCGAGCCGGTGACATCGGTGAACCGCACGGCGATCTGGGCGCCATTCACAGGCGCGGTGATCGTGACCGCGGGTCCGTTGGAGACGGCCGCGTCGGTCAGGAACATGAAGCGCGTGCGGTCGTTGGCCTCGAACTGGTTGCCGCCCAGGATCAGGCTGCGCGGCACTTCCGGACTGTGCGAATCGAACGGTCCGGTGATGCCGGCCGACACGCCAAAGGCATCGGTCGCGGCAGGTTGCGCAAAGTCCAGCTCGGCGCCGTCCCAGTAGCCATCGTCATCGGTGTCGACGAGGCTCGGGTTGGTGCCGAACAGCAACACTTCGTCGAGGTTCGCGAGACCGTCCCCATCGCTATCCCACAGGTCGTCGGTCATGACACCGGTAGGATCAAACGTGTTGATGTCGGTGGGGTTGGCGTTGACCAGATACTCGAAGTAGTTGCTCAGGCCGTCGCCGTCGATATCGAAGTCGCGACCGTCGCGTCCGAGTGCGCTCAACGGGTCGAGCCCGTAGGTGAGCTCCCACCAGTCGGCCATGCCGTCGCCATCGGTATCGAAGCTGGCCGTACCGGGCGTGCCGTTGTCCCACAGCGGCACGTCCATGTCGGCCTGCGCGAACCGCAGCGGCAACATGTCGTTTGGCTGGCGCACCGTCTCGGTCGGGTAGATATCGCTGGTGACGTAGACGAAATGCGTCGGATCGGTGGTGTTATGGAAGTCGAACGTGCCGAGCGGCGCGAACCGCGTCCAATAGGGCGAATCGTTCGCCACGCCGAACTGGTAGTTCGTCACGTTGCCGAAGGAATCGTACTGGGCAACGGCCGGGATGTGGGCGACCGTGTTCTCGATCCACTGCACGAACAGGTAGTCCGAGTAGATGCGGCTGCGGTCGTTGGCCTGCCACCACCACGGAATGCCGGGATAGGAGCCGTCGTTCGGCCGGCCGTTCAGCAGGTTGAACGAACGCGGCACCAGCGGATCGTGCTTGGGATCGGGCAGGTTGTCGAAGGTGTAGTGGTAGAGCAGCGTCGGCGGCAGCGGAACAGCCGCCGGAACCGTCGTGCCGTTGGGCACCAGGAGAACCGACGCGTTGTAGGCCGCGACGTAGTTCGTCATCGTCTGGATGACATCCTTCATGTTGAAGCGGCGCGGCATGTCGGCCGTGACATTGCCCCACAGGCGCACGCCGTCCCAGATGCGGACTTCGTCGATCCAGCCCTTGAAATACCAGTAGAGATCGGGCTGGGGCTGGTAGGCGTAGACGATGCCGTTCGGGTTGCGGTCACCCGCGCCCACCACAATCGGGGCGCTCAGGACCAGCGGCGGATTGGCGTCGATGTAGCCGGTGCATGGGATCAGCGCAGTCGGCACTTCAACCGCCTTGCGGCCGTTCACGTACAGCGTCATGCGCTTGTTGGTGCCATCCATGGTGGCGGCCAGGTGGTACCACTGGTTGGTCTGCAGAATCCAGGCCGGGCCCACGGGCGTCGCCGTCAGGATATCGTTGCCGGTGTTGTTGTACTCGACAAACGGCGTGCCATCGGGTTCCAGGCCAAGGCGGAAGGTGCGGCGCACCAGCTCCGGCGCCGGCATCGGGTCGGTAGAGACGAGCTGCACCGGGCGCTCGAGGATGATCTGGCGCTCGCCGGTCGGCGACTGCGGTTCCTCCGCGCGCACCCACACTTCCAGCGACCAGCTGCGGAGTTGGTTGATTCCGTGCACGGAACCAAACTGCGTGCGCGTGGCAGCCTGGCCATCGAAGTAGGCGGCCTTGCGCAGGCGCGGACTGTCGAAGTCAAGCGGATCGGTTGTGCCCGGCTGGGTGGAGCCGATGATCTCCTGCTTGTCCTGGATGTTGTCGTTGTCGGCGTCATAGCCTTCATCCGACTCGAACGAGTAGACGTAGGAGGGAGGGAACCCGGATAACGGGATGATTGCGGGGTACGGATACGTGACTGAGGTGAGCATGTTGGTCGGCCAGAACCACGTCTGACTGCCGGTCCGGTAGTAGAGATTGACCCAGCTCTCCTCGTAGGAGGTGTCGGTGACCCACAGCGGCGACGGGTCGGTGTGGTAGTTCTGCGGATCGGGACGGCCGGGGAAGAGCGCCTCTTCCCAGTTGGGCAGACCGTCCTGGTCGGGATCGGACAGACACTCGCCCGCGGTCCACGGCTGGAGGCGGATGTCGGGCACGCGCACCGGCTTGCCCCTGTTGACAATGTCGACGCTTTCGCTCAACCCCGGGTTGAGGCCGTGGAACATCTCGTAGTAGTCATCCATGCCGTCGGAGTCGGTGTCCCACATGCTCGGATCGCCGCATGCATACAGCAGCACGAGCGGCCGCGGCTCGGGGATGATGAACGTGAACTGAACATGGAACGGTGGCGGCAGGCCTTCACCGATCTGCCAGTAGTTGACGGCCGTGGCCCAGTCCCAGTATCTCGGCACGCCGGGGAAGAGCGTGGCCGGGTCGTAACCACCCAGACCAAGTCCGGGCGTCCACTTGTCGTACTGGAAGTGCCAGATGGCATTGACGAAGTATTCCTGGTAGTTCTCCAGGCCATCGCTGTCATAGTCGTAGTTGGTGTAGCCCGCGACCAGGTCGTTCTCGCCGCTCTTGGAGTCGAAGATCGATCCGTCGAAGCCGCCAACGGCCACACCCGTGACCGGATCGACGATGCGGCCATAGCAGTATTGCGCCTCGCAGTAGTCGGGAACGAAGTCCATGTCCGAGTCGACGCAGGCCGGGTTCATCATGCCGCCCGCGCGCGCGCCGCGGATGTAGGCCTGGTTCAGGCCCGCGCCAGGGTTGTACTGGAAGATCTGGTTTTCGGCCCCGTCGCCGAGGTAGTCGCCGTCGGTATCGCCATTCCAGGGATCGACCGGCCAGAACTTGTTCCACCAGCGGGCGTTCGCGTTCGCCAGCGCCGGAATGCCAGCCGCCGGTGTTTCCTGACCACCGAACTCATTGGGCAGATAGAGCCCGTCCGTGTCATAGTCAAATGCCGGTGCCGCTTCATTGTTGCAGGGATCGAACTTGACATATGCATCCCAGCCGTCCGGTGCGCCGTCGCCATCGGTATCCGGGTTGTTGGGGTCGGTGGAATAGTCATCCCAGTTGTTCGGGGCGATAGCCGCCACGCGACCGGAGTCGATCCAGTACCGCATGATGCCGTATTCGTCCTTGCTGCGGTAGAACGACGTGTCCGGTTGGAAGAAAGCGGTCGCGCGGTCGCGCTCGATATAGCTCTGCGCCCAGCCCGTGCGCGGGTCGAACCCAACGGTGTCGTACACGACGCCATGAATGGCGCCCTGGTACGGCGGCACGTTCGGCGGCGGCAGCGGTACCGCACCGAAATTGGCCATGTAGTCGCCGTCCGGGTTCAGGTTGCCGTCGGCGCGGCTGAGGGGATCGAGCCCGTGTGCCACTTCCCAGCCATCGGCGATGTCGTCGTCGTCGGTGTCCCAATCGATCGGGTCCGTGCCGAGGGTCTGCTCCTCGATGTTGGTCAGGTTGTCGCCATCCGTATCGGTGCCCGGGTCGCCGGCGATCAGCGGATCGAAATCGTTCAGAATCGTGCCGTTGGGAATCGGCTGCCCCGTGATGATGAGCGTGGGGTCATAGCCGTCACCGACGATGCCGCGCACTTGCGCGTTCATCCAGAAGTAGTACTCCCATCCGTCCAACAGGCCGTCGTTGTCGGTGTCGGCCAGAGTCGGATCGGTGCCGAAGAACGGCCCCGTGTCACCGGCCAGGCGCGGCTCGTCCAGAATCGGGTTGGGCACACTGGCCGTGGCGTTCAGGCCGATGTCGAGTCCGCGAATCTCGAACACGTTGCCGAAGGCCGTGCCATCCGGCGTGTAGTTGCGCGCGCCGGCGGCAATCGGGTAGACCATGGTGGCGTTGGCGCCGCGCGGCAGGAAATCGCCATCGGCATTGCCCATGCGGTCCGGGAACTCGAAGTTGAGAAGGTATTCCTCTTCCCAGAGGTCAGGTAGTTCGTCGTGGTCGATGTCGCCGTAGTTGTCCTCCGGATAGTACTCGCGGCTGAACACGCCGCCGACGTCGCGATCCTGCCCCTGCAGCGTCAGCAGGGCAGACGGGATGGCGAGCGGGATGATGGCATTGGCGCTGACGAAGCCGTCGCCGATCCAGACGTGGAAGAAGCTGTCATACGTGTTCAGGCCGATCACGAAACTCGTCGGCGTGGCCACCAGCGTAGTCGAGAAGGCTGTCGGGCTATACTTGATGTACCAGGATCCATCGCCCACCGGCAGACGGGTGGTCAGGGCGTCGATGTCGTCGATCGTCCCCTGCCCCAGGCCCTGCATGCCCTTGTAGGGGAACGGGAAGCCGTACTTGTACTCGGTGATGTGCACGACGGTCGCCGGGTTGACCACCAGCGGCCCGGTCTGGCTGGCGAAGCCGCCATCCTTGTCGTACATGGTGACCGTCACGTTATACGTGCCGGGCGTGTTGTACGTGTGGTTGACCGAACCCGTGGCGCCGGGGAGCGAGGGGGACGTGGTGCCGTCACCATAGGCAATGATCACATACAGGCCGGGCTGGTCGGCCGCAACGTCGGTGCCGGACCAGCTGATCGTGACCGGGAAACCCTCGCCGGTCTGACCCAGGTCCCAGCCAACCGGCGGGTTGATCAGGAGGGGGTTGATGTTGAGCGTCGTGATCACAGCCGGCGATGCGATCGTATAACCTGCCGTGCCCGTTCCCGAAATCGTGGCGCTGGAACCGAAGGCCACGGTCGCGCCACCGTCGAGTGCGCGCACGGGGAAGGTCTTGGTCACTTCGCCTACGGAGAAGGAGATGACCGTCGGCCCGACGATCTGGACCGCGGGGGCGTTGTTGTTCGAAAGCGTGATGGTCATGCCGCCGACGGGCGCCGGCGTGCTCAGGGTGATCGTGCAGTTGGCTGGCGGATCTCCCTCCAGCAGCGGCGCCACCGGGCCGGCGATACTGAAAGTCGGCGGCGGGCCGGCAGTAACGGTGACGCTGGCGGTCAAGTCGCCATAGGGCGGGATGATGGGGTAGTTGGTGGGACGCAGACGGAAGGCCACGGGACCGCCGGCGGTGACGCCGGTGATGGTCAGCGTGGCGCTGTTCTGGTTGGCCGGGATGAAGAACGGTGACGGCGCATACGAGAGCGTGGCCGTGGCCGGCGCGGCGGGATACGGCGTGGCCGGCGTGACATCGATGTTGAACTGGGGCAGACCGGCGGCGTTGCCGCCGTTCAGGTCACGGGTAACCGTCCACGTGATGGCCGAGCCGGCCGCCACGCTGTCGGTGCGGTTGGTGGTCTGATTCGCGTAGAAGAAGGTCTGGATTCTGATGTTCGAGGTCATGCGCAGGGCGTTGGGATTCGTCCCAACCGGCACGTTCAGGGCCGTGGTCGTTCCCATTCCCGGAATGGTCGATCCGTTGCGCACGAGGGCGAAAGATGCGACGCAGTCCAGATCGGACGCAAAGTCACCCGGCGCAACCTTATACTCGAATACCAGCACGTTCGGGTCGGTCGGATCCAGGGCTCCCATACACGTCGCGCTGCGCGTCGTGGGCGCCACATTCAGCTTGAGCAGCGCATTCTGGCCGGTCCCGCTGGGCGCGTAGGCCGACACGTCGGCGTCAAAATAGACGGAGATGTAGAGCGTGTCATTGAGCCCCGTTCCCAAGCCGTAGGGCCCGATTGAGGATGCCTCCTCTATGATACCGACAACGGACAAGGCCGAGGCCTGCCACGTCATGCCCGCAGCTAGCACCAGGCCCAGAGCGCCCTTGAGGACACCGGCGAACAGGGACGACATACGTTTTGCGCTCATCCAGCTTCTCCCGTACGGGTGGAACACCATGAAATCTCTATCACAACGGCAATCACACTGTCAAAGCGATCAGGGCTTCACGCCGGCTTTCATCGCCGCCGGTACGCCAAACGGCAGGTTGTTCGTCATCCGCTTCGCCCCCTCCAACGGCTGGGCCGGACGGACGACGCGTAGCGCCGCATTGGTCGCCAAGGCTGCGGCATGGGCAGCGGACTGCTCCTTCATCTTGGCCATGACCACTGCGCGGGCCCTGTCCTGAACCGAATCCAGTTGCTTGTTCAGTTCCTGCAGGGCTGCGTCCAGCTTCTGCCACGCGGGGTCCTGCTTGATCAGGTCCTGAATCGCAGCCTGTTTGATCTCGATCTGCTGCTGCAGGTTGGTGATGCTCTGGCGCGTTTGGGCGGCCGCCGCGCTCTCCTTCTCGAAGGCCGCCGCACGGTCGCTCATCTGCATCCGGATCTTGGCCGCTTCCAACGCCACCGTCTTGCGTTCGGCGTCAATCGCCTTGAGCTCGGCCAGATAGGCCGGCTGCTCCATGCGCTGCACCGCGCGCGGCTTCTCAGGCACGGCCGCCGCAGGAGCCGACGCGGGGGATGCGGCCGGCGCCTGGTCGGCGGGCTTGCCCTTGCCGCACCCGCCCAGTACAACCACGCCTGTGAGCATGGCTGCGGTTATCCATTGCTTCTGCATACGTCTCAGTCTCCGAACTTCGCGGCCTTCCGTCATCGGCCGCTCTTCGCCATCAGGGGTTCACGCGCTTCACACGGAAGAACAGGTGCGGCAGGGAAGGTGTAATCGTGTAGTTCATCGGATTGCCGGTGGCCGTCACGGTCGCCAGCGTCCCCCACCCCGACACCGCCAGTGTGCCGTTGGTCTGCACCAGGTATTTCGCTCCCGTCACGGCGGTCCAGCTCATCACCATCGGATTGCCGCCGATCGCCGTGATCGAGAACGGCGGGAAGAAGACGCTGAAGGCCAGCGGGTTGGTCCCGGGGGGCACGGCCGCACTGGTCACCGCGTCGGTGGCGCCGGAGACGGTCGCTGCGACAAAGCCGCTGGCGTCGTTGCCATCCACGGTGTAAGGGTAACTGTAGGTCGTCGTGTTGATCTTCGTCATCGGCGTGGGCGGCAGGCTGGCGGCGCCCGACAGCGCGAGCTTGGGCGTGCCATCCGTGACCGGATCCGTGAAGGTCACCGTGACGGCGACGATGCCGCCGGCGCTGGCCGTGGCAGGTGTCGCCGTGATGCTGTCGATCGCCGCGCTTGAAGCCGGCGTCACGGTGAAGATCGCGCTGGCGTGGTACACCGGCGGGTCCTGCGTGTAGGACGGCGTGTTGGTCGCATAGCCGCCGGACACCGCCGCATTCACCGCACCCAGATCGGCCGGGAGGATCGTGTACGCCAGCGAGTACGTGGTCGGGCTCACGCGGTTCATCAGGCCGCTGAAGGTCGCGCCGCCGCTCAACTCAAGCGTCACCGGCGAAGTCAGCGCCACGGGCTTGTCGTAGACCAGGATCACGGTGACAAGGCCACCGGCGGAGGACACGGTCGGAACGGCCGTCAACGAGGTCACGTGCGGCGGGTAGACCGGGTCGCCCGGCTTGAGCGGGTCGCGGCCGTTGATCAGTTCCCAGCCATCGCTGCCGCCATTGCCGTTGGTGTCCGGGTTGCAGGGATTCGTGCCGATGATCGACTCGCCCAGGTTGGAGACGCCGTCGTTGTCGGGGTCGGCGTCGGCGTCATAGATCGCCGAGCTGAGGCACGTGTGGATGTCCTCCCAGAAGTCGCTCATGCCATCGGCGTCGGCGTCAAGCGCGAGCCGGAACCACTCGATGCGGGCATTGAACGTGTCGGCAACACAGATCACGGGCTCGCCGTCAAGCGGGTCGCAACCGTTGGGCAGGCTGAGCTGGCCGGCCAGCGCACCGGGCGTGCCGACGTTGAGCAGATGCACACCGTTGACGGTGAAGAGCTGCACGCGGCAGTTTGTCTTGTCGACCACAACGAGGCGCTTCGCCGTCCCCATGCGCCAGAGCTGCACGTCGACGGGTGATTCGAACTTGCCGCTGGTGGTGCCGCGCGAGCCGAAACTGCGCTTGAAGACGCCGGAGCTCGAGTAGAGCGTGATGCGGTTGTTGGCCGTATCGCAGACCCAGACGCCGCCATCGAGATCGTCGTCGACGACCAACCCCTGCGGCGCGCTCAGCACGTAGCTGCCGCTGCCCGTGAACGAACCGAGCCAGGCACCGTCGGAAACGCGGAAGATGGCGATGCGGTTGTTCAGCGTATCGGCCACGAAGATGCGGCCGCTGCCGTCGATGGCCACGCTCGTCGGGCGCTGCAGGTTGCCCACGCCCGTTCCCGATGTGCCGAACTTGCGTTCGAACGTGATCGCACCCGAGGTGGGGTTGTAGGTGAAGAGCTGGATACGGTGGTTCTGGGTGTCGGCCACAGCCAGGCGATACTCGCCGGGGCGCGGATCAGCAGCCATGCCTTCGGGCGAGCTGAACAGCCCGTTGCCGGAGCCTGTGCTGCCGTAGAACACCTTGGCGGTCGGCAGGTTGGTCTGAACGGTCACGATCCGGTTGTTGGCGTAGTCGAGCGCGTAGACGTACTTGCCGGACGGCTTCGAGACCACCACGCGATAGGGCAGCGGAGTCGGATTGCCGGTGTCCTTCTGGATCGTCTGGCGGCTCAGGTAGGTGTACGTCGACGGCAGGGGGCCCTGCGGCGCGCGTGGGTCCAGATCGGGCCGGAACTTCATGATCCAGCCGTCCGGGATCGAATCGCCGTTGGAGTCGCGCGTGTAGTTGACGACATTCGTCACCTGCCACGAGCCGAAGTCGGCCTGTTCCCACGGCACATACGTGACGGTGTGCTTCACGGTCGAATCGCCGTAGGCCAGCGAGGCATCGAACGAGGCGCCATCCCAGGCGCGGACGAACACCTTGCGGCCGGGCGCACCGGGCGGGAAGCCGTGCGAGAAGAGCTTGTCAAACTTGCCGGCATCCGCCGTCACGCCCGCACCGAAGCGGCCGAAGGCCTCGCCTTCGATGAAGGTCGCCAGCAGCGTGTCGTCGCCCGTCGGGGCGCCGTCGATGACGCTCGGTGCCTGCGGCACGCCGTCGGCACCGGCATAGATCACCTGATAGAGTGAGGAGTCCGGGTCGCCGTTGCCCAGCAGCGGCACGCCGCGCCAGTCGGTGACCTGCCCGCTGGTGAATACACGCAGGGTGGCCGGCGCCACGGTGAACTCCACCGGCACGGCCGCGATCTCTTCGCCGACGTAATTGCCCAGGACGGCCAGGACGCCGCGGTACGTGCCGGGCTCAGCCAGACGATCCGCGTTGAAGGTCAGACTGATGGTCGTGCTGCCCGACGCCACGCTGCCGGATGTGCCGGTGGCATGCAGCCAGGTCAGGTCGGTCTGCAGCGCCGCGTCCTGCAGGAAGGACTGCCGCAGAATGTCGCGCAACAGGTCGCGTCCGGCGCCTTCGAGCGCCCAGTCGGCATCACTCGGATTGCCGGTCCAGAGATAGGCTTCGCCGCCCTCGGCCGTGACGTAGCGCAGGAGCTTGTTGCCGTCGCCGGCGGTGAAGAGCACCGTGGCTCCGGCCGCCGTGGCGAGGTCGTAGATCTGCGGCGTGACGGCCAGGCGCTGGCCCGTCAGGATCTGCACGAAGCGTCCCATCCAGTCCTGGGCCGCGATGGCGGTGGAGGCGATGGCGTCATCGCGGTTGGTAACCGCCACGCCGACCAGCGGAGCCAGCAGTTCGTTGTCAGGAATCGTCAGCGGATTGACGCCCGTGAACAGCACGCGTCCGCCGCGCGCCAGGTAGCGGGTGAAGACATCGGCCTCGGCATCCGAGAAGACGCGGCCGGTCCCGTTCGAGCCCGAGATGTCGGCGATCACGAACGGATACTGGAAGACTTTCTCGTCGTCCCACGTGTGGCGCACCTGCTGGACGATGTACTCCAGGCCTGAGGCCTTGTCGACCACGTGCACGGTGGCGAAGTTGTTCGAGTACCAGTCGACCTGGAATCCCATCTGGCGCAGCGGCGCCTGAAGCACCTGCAGCGACTGCCCGTCGGCGAAGAGGCCAACCTTGGTCGCCGGCATGGTCTCGCCGCGGAACACGAAGGCATTGGCAGCCGGGTTGGCAATCGTCAGCGACGCCGCGCCGGTCATCCCCTGCTGCACGGTGACCGCCAGCAGGTTCGTGCTGAAACTCACCGCCGGGGCGGTTACCACCAGGTTCGGCTGCGCCACATTGGCGCCGGCCACCGTCGCGTTGGCCTGCGCCGAGCGCGCGTGCGCCGTCGGAATCGCGCGCAGCGTGTAGACCCCGTTGAGCAGGCCGTTGACGATGTAACTGCCGTCGCCTGCGGTGGTCGTGCGGCCGGCCGACGCGCCCCAGAACTCGACGGTGGCGCCCGAGACCCCGGCGCCCGACGTGTTCACCACGCGGCCCGTGATCTGGTAGTGGCGCACGGTCGGCAGGGTCAGCCGGACATGCTGCGGGTCGGCCCCGATGGCCGTGAGCAGCAGGTCGAACGCGGCCTGCGTGTAGGAGCCCGCCGGCAGCGTCACGCGGTAGGCGGTCAGCGACTCGCCCGAGAGCCCGCTGTAGATGTAGTCCCAGGCCGCCGTATTGACCGGCACGCCGGCACCGACCGTGATCGGGCTCAGCAGGCCCTGCAGGCCGGCAAAGGTGCCGCTGCCGGTGTTGTGCAGCGTCACGAAGAAGTCAACCGTCTCGCCGGGCTCGGCAAAACCATCGCCGTCCGTATCAGCCACGATGCGCACATCCGTGATGGTCGCAAGAGGCTGCTCCAACACATGCAGCGCCACCGGCACGATCCGCGTGCCCAGTTCGCACGACGCCGTGATGTCGGCCAGGTAGTCGCCGGATTTCAGATTACGGCCCGGGTTCAGATAGACATCGACGGTTTCTGAACCGCCGGCGGCGACGGTCAGCAGGTTGGTCTCGAAAGCGATCCAGTCGCGCCCCAGGGCGGCCAGCGCGGAAGACACGTCCAGATGACCGGCACTCTTGACCCAGCCCACGAGGCTGTCGTCATGGCGCGAACCGACCAGCAGGGCCTTCTTGACGGCCTCATAGGTGGCGTCCGGCGCGACCGACCAGAGCAGTGCCGCGGCGCCCGCCACGTGCGGCGCCGCCATGGACGTTCCGCTCATGTAGCCGTATGCACCGGCGAGGGGCACCACGCCATCGCCTTCGACGCGCGGCACGAGCGCGGCCGGCAGCGTGCTCAGGATGTCCACGCCCGGCGCGGCGATCTGGACGCTGTCCTCGCCCCAGTTGCTGAACGGAGCCATCTGGTCGTCGTGGTCGGTGGCCGCCACCGTAATGACGTTGTTCAGGATCGTGCTGTAATACGCCGGGTAGATCTTGGTCTTGTCGACGTTGTTGGCTCTGTTTCCGGCCGAAACGATGAACAAGTGCTTATAGCCGACCTCGGCAATCTTCATGGTCTCGTAGAGGATTCCGGACGCGGCGCCGCCGCCCCAACTGTGGTTGCTCACGTGCACGCCCTGGTCCAAGGCGTATTCGATCGCCTTGGCGATGCGCGCCGGCGTGGTGAACTGGACGCGCTTGGCGCGCGAGGTCAGCGACAGCGGCATGATCTTGACGCGCCAGTTGACACCTGCCACGCCGATGCCATTGTTGGCCACGGCCCCGATCGTGCCGGCAACATGTGTGCCATGGCCGCTGCGCAGATCGTGGTTCAGCACGTCGCTGTCCCAGTCGAAGAAGCACCAGCCGTGGATGTCGTCGGCATAGCCGTTTTCATCGTCGTCGCTCGCGGCCAGTACCGCGTCCTCGGGGTCCCACGTTTCCTGCAGGCTCGTCACGTAGCGCAGGCCGATCGGATCCCACACCGTCACCATCTGCTGGCGGCAGGTCGGAAGGCCGTCGCGGTCGTAGTCGGCGGTCATCACGTCCTCGTCGCGCAGGTCGATGCCCGTCTCGTCGTAGATGCCATCGCCGTCGTCATCGATTTCGTTGCCCGGAATCTCGGGGCCCTGGAGCGCGCCGGTCACGGGGTTGCGGTAGTACAACTGGCGCTCGGCGTCGGCGTCGTCATCCACACCTGCCGCGCCCGGCATGCCGTCGCCGTTGACGTCGCCCGGCTTGTCCAGCGTGTTCTCCCACGTGTTGGCCAGCAGGTCGTCGTGCGTCCATTCCACGCCGGTATCGCACACGGCCACCACGACATCCTCGGATCCCGTGGTGACATTCCAGGCCTTCTCGGTGCCGATATCGGCGCCCAGCGTGCCGCCGGTCTGGCGGACGTTGCGCAGGCCATACAGTTCGCCGAAGAGCGGGTCATTGGGCACGGCCGAGGGGTTCACCTTGGCGGCGGGCTGCATGTAAAGCACGTCCGGATCGGCGCTGATCGCCTGTGCCATCGGCGCCACGTTGAGCGCCGTGGCAGCCACGAGCGGCACAGCCACGCAGGCCGGGATATGACGGAAGTGGAAGAGCGCCTTCAGGCCATGCCGCGCCAGGAAGGCCTGACGGGCTTCCCAGCCGGTGCCGTCCTTGAAGCGGATCTCGAGTTCGCCCACGACGTGCGTGTCGTCGCCCAGCGTCGCCCAGTCGGTCGGGCTCTCGGCCAACAGCGTCGCGAGCGCGCCGTCCGGCGTGACCACGTCGTACGGGCCGCGGGCGTAGGAAGCCGACAGCTGGACAGTGAGATTGCTGGAGGAACCGTTGACGACCGTGAGGGTGTTGGTGGCCGTGCGTCCCTCGTGGATCGTGACGTCAAGGCTTGTGGGCAGCACGGCAAAGGCCACCTCGGTCAGGGTAAAATCGACGCCGGTGACGTCGGCGGCGATGGGATCAAAGACGACGCTGGGGGGGGCGGCGCCAAAGCCGGACGGCACGCGCACGGAAACGACCACACGCACACCGGCCGGAATGCCCGCAATCGCATAGGTACCGTCGGCAGCCGGAATCGTCGTAAGCGGACCACCGGGATAGTCAGCCACCACGCGCACTTGCCCCATGTTGGCGGGCGTGTTGTCAGCCGGGTTGGCGAATGTGATCGTGCCCCTGATGCTGAACCGCGGATTGACGGTGAGAGCAAAATCGAATGGCCAGGCGCGAACCGGGTTCGCGCTGTCGGCGGCGGTCAGCCAGAAACGCTGCATGTCGCCCACCTGCGCCGTCGGCGAGACGGTCACGATGAAGCCGCCCTGCAGGGCGACCATCAGGTTCGTGGTGGCAGACGGCAGGATGGTGACCGGCGCTTCGGCCAGACCGTCATCGACGGTCATGAACGGGCCGACGCCGAGGCCCATGTCGGCGCAGGCGAGCACGCCGGTCACGCCCAGCGCTGAGACCAAGCCGTCATTCCAGATGAAATTCCTGACCACGAGCGTCTCGCCGGGGTCGATCGCGCCGTCGCCATCGCCGAAGAAGGTGTCGTCGACGATCACATCCTGCAGGCGCAGGTGCGGCGCGTTGGTGCCGTACTCGGTGACCATGAAGTTGACGACTTCGGGTTCAGTGTCGACCAGCTCATTGCGGCCGGCCGGCGGGACATACGGGTAGACCGTCGGCGGCAGCACGCGGAACCACGTGTTGCCGTAGGGCACGCCGCTGATGCTGTACATGCCGTTGGTGTCGGTAGGCTGACTGGTGAAGACCAGGCCGTTGGTGGTCTCGGCGGTGACGACCGCGCCCGTCACGACGCCGAGGATCGGGGTCGGGGTGCCGGGCGGAGGCATCCAGAGGCACTGCACCTGGCCGGTCACCGTGAGGTACTGGCCGTGAACGAGTTCGAAGTAGAACGTATTGCTGCCGGCGACGTGCGTGACGTCCAGGCGGAACCAGAGGTGCTCGCCCTCGGGAATCCCCGGGGCAAACTGCAACCCGACGCCGTTGTCGGACAGGCGTGAGCCAAAGGCCGGAATGTACGACCAGACGATGGCCCCGGGCGGGTTGGTCAGGGTTACGCGCGGGTCGAGCGGCGTCAGCGTGCCCTGCACATTCAGGGCGGGGCTCATCCCGTTGGTGTTGCCGAGGTAGATCCACATGTCGCCGGTCTCACCAGATTCGAGCCGCCGGTCGCCGTCGGTGTCGTCCTCGATCATGAACCCGCCGTAGGTCAGCCAGGGGTCGGCGGTGACCGTGAACGTGACATCGATTGTCAGGGCGGGGGCAACGGGATCGTCGGTCTGGAGCTGGACCTGCGCGCGGTAGAGGCCAGCCGGCAGCGTGGCGGCGCTGGCGGTCAGCGTCAGGTCACGCGAGCCGCCCGGGGCCAGCAGGAATTCGGTCGGCGTGACATCGAGCCAGCCATCGCCATCGAGGTAGGTGATGCCGGTCACGGTCACATGCAGCGCTGCGGTTGCGGTAACGGCGTTGCTGACCACCACGACGCCGCTGTCCATGCCGGTGACCGGCGCGGCCAGCGCGAGGCTGGTGGGCGCGATCAGGGCGGCCGACTTGCCGAGCGCAATCGTAACACCGCTCGCCGGCGCCTGCACCACCACGTTCGAGGACGAATAGAAACCGGGCTTGGATGCCGTGACCAGGTAGAAGCCGTTTGAGACGGCGCCGTTCACAGTGAACGTGCCGTTGAGCGCGGTGAGCGTGGCGAGCGTCTGGCTGCCGCAGACGGCCGTCACCAGCGCATCGGCGATCGGCGTGAGTGAGCCGACCTCGACCACCGTGCCGCTGATGTTCATGTACTGACCGACGATGAGGTCGTAGCGCGTTTCGTAGCGGCGTCCGAGCGAGTCGGTCAGTGTCTGCAGCACGGTGACGACCGTGCCGGGCATGATCCCGGGCGCCAGCCGCACACGCACCGCCTGCAGCGCGGCCGTCTCCTGCGCCGGGTTGACGGTGCCGTAGGTGACTGCGGCCGGCGAACCGTCCACGAGTTCGGCGCTTTCGGCCGGGCCGCCGGATGTCAGCAGAACCAGGCTGCCGGAAACGCCCATGATGGCGGTGTTGCCGTAGTTGTAGAGCCTGAGCCGCAGGGCCACGGTCTCACCGGCCTCGGGCATGCCGTCGCCGTCGCCGACCAATCCCGCGCCGCTGTCGGCCAGATCACAGCCGGAAATCCCCAGCCCGCTGTTGGGAACGTCCGAAACCGCAATGTCGTCAACGTACCAACCGGCCTGGTTGCCGTCCTCGAAGGTCTGCTCATCGGACACGAAACGGAAGCGCAGGCTCAGGGCCTGATCCGCAAACGACGCCGGCAGTTCCACGCGCACGCTCTGCCAGCCGTCGCTGGTACCGGTGATCAGGATGTTGCCGGCGGACACGTCGGCATACATCGTGACGTTCTGCCACACGCCGTGGGAGAGCACCTCGATCTGCCCATAGTCGCCGAACGGCACCGGCGTGGGCGTGACCCCAGGATAGTCCATCGAGTACTGGATGTCGGTCCACTGCCGGAACTGGATCACCGGCGAGCCGCGCACGTTGAAGATCGGCGAGGTGAGACTGGCGTTCACGCCGCTCGGATAGCGGCCATTGAGGATGGTGCCCCAGCAACGCGAGGCGTCGAGCGGCCCGTAGGTGGTCGGTTGGCCGTACTCCCAGCAGACCTGGCCGTTGATGTTGCTCGCCGCCCAGCCCACGTCGCTGCGCTCAAAGTCATAGCGCACCAGGGTCTCGCGGCCGCTGGTCGATGCCCAGGTATAATCATTGGTCACGCCGCTGCCGAACGCGGACGGCGCGTTGGTGCGGTTGCCGGCCAGATCCTCGGCCCACGCCCGCACGAAGTAGCGGGTGAAGTAGTCGAGTCCATTGAACGTTTCGGTGTGGTTGGTCGTCACCGTGGTGTGCATCTGCTCGCGCCACAGCGGACCGGGCGGCAGCATGCTGCCGACGGCCGCGCCGCCAAAGGTCGGCTCATCGGTATCCCATGCCACCGTCAGCGAGGTGTCGGTGATGTCCTGGACGCGCAGGTTGCTGATCACGGGCGCCACATCGTCGATCGGCGCACCGTCGGCAAAGACGTTGGTGGTATTGGTGGGCAGGGGCCAGAGGGCCGACAGGAAGTAGGCGTTGACGGCGCCCAGCGGCGCCAGCGCCACAGGACCACCCGTAAACCGCCCCGGGCCGCCCAGTGCGCCGACGCGGGAGCAGACCAGGTTGGTCGAACCCATCACGGCGCCGAGGGCGTTGGTGACCTGGAGGGTAACCGTCACCACCTGCTGGGTCTCGTCGGCCATCGGCCAGGAGACGTCGACACGCGCAGCGGCATCGGAGCGGTAGGCTTCACGATCCAACGTGACGGATGTGCTGACGCCGAACAGCATCTGGGCCGGGTCGCCGAGGAGGTTGCTCTCGTAGTAGCACCAGCGCATGCAGCTTTCCTCGATGCGCGCGGCGTTGCGCTCGTGGGCCTGCTGGTTCATCAGGCCGGTGGTCGCCACCAGGTCGCCGAAGAAGGCATTCCAGAACCAGCGGTTGTAGCGCTGGCTCGGGCCATCGGTCGAATCGCCAGAGCCCCAGCCATAGCGGGAGTTGAACACGCCGCCGAAGAAGCCGAAGGTCGTCGAGGAGAGCATGTGCTCGGCAATGCAATCGGCGTCAAACGCGCCCGGATAGCACCCCTGCGTGTAGAGAAAGGCCGGGTTCGAATTGGCGTACCGGAGATCGGACTCGGCCATCGGCAGCTTCATGCAGATCGTCGTGTTGCAGTGGCCGAGGTGATTGAGCAGCGAGTACTGCCCCGTGTTCACCGCGTCAGCCAGCTCGGGGCCGGTCCACGCGTAGCCGGGACTGTCATAGAGCGTGTCCACCGGGTCATGGATCGACAGCGACTTGAATCCCGCCGTGCGGTAGCCGTCAGCATCGGAACCCAGGCGGATCTGCTCCGTCATGCCGGTGGCGTAGTCGGAAACGCCGCCAAAGCCGAGATACTCGCCCACCATCAGCGCCCCGCGCAGGTAGGGAGCCGTTCCCGCGCGCATATCCGTCTCGTACTGGACCTGCTTGATGACCCAGTTCATCAACTCCATGCCGGATTCGACCGGCACGCGGCCGACGGCCACTTCGGCGTAAAGGTCAATGTCTTCGCCCGGCCGGCCGTCGAGGCGATCACGACCATCGGTCGGCTCGCCCCACAGTACATCGCCGTCGGAATTGAAGGAGCCATCCAGACACTGGAAGTAGAGATCGCTGGGGAGTTTGTCCTGGTAGTAACTGGCAGTGGCATAGAGCGCCCGCATGGGCACCTGGTTGGTGTCGCCGCCCAGCAGCACGAAGTCGGTCTCCCACTTGTTATAGGCGTCGCGGATGAAGGCCCGTACGGACGCGGCGGCATCGGGGGCGGCGTAGGCGTTCTTGATATCCTCGACCGTAATGATCGTGGACGTCAGCCCCTGGGCTTCGCGCAGGGCCACAATGGTCTGGAAACGCTGGGGGAAGAAGGAATCGCGCAGAAGCCGCGAGGTGATGATGACGTGCTTGTAGCTCTGGGCCGGCCGGCACGGCAGCGGCTCGCCCTGGATGGCCAGCGGCTGGATGCCGGCGGGCGGCGCAAACGTCCCGGTCGGAGCAACCGGCTCGACGGCATAGGAACCCAGGGCAACCGGATTGTCGACCAGCATGGCGACCACGGCCCCATCGTCGGACGAGCGGTAGCGGGCGCGATCCGTGAGTGTCGCCCGGGCCGCCTTGGCCGCCTTCGTCGCCGGCTGCGTCACCACCTCGACCGTAAGGGTGCCGAACCACACGAGCTTGCCGGCCTTCGGCTGGTAGGCCACCGGCTGCAACACGAGATCAACGAACTCGACGCCGCGCTTGGCCTGCACGCCGCGCGAACGGACGGAATCGGACGGAAACAGGTCGTTCGAACCGTAGAGCGACTCCTTGCGGGGCGTCGCGCGCCGCTCGGACGGCTTGCTGAGGGGATACGGCTGTTGGCCATGACGGACCGGCGCGGCCAGATCGACGACATGCCGCTCACCCGGCACAACCTTCAGGGAGACGACGCTCTCGCCCTGTGGGATCGCGACGCGCGCTGTCAGCGTGGGAAGCACCGGCTCGCCCGGTTCGCCCGTGCTTTCGAGCGAGGATGTACGCACGTCAAGCGTGCCGTCAGCAAGAGCCCGCACGTCCGGCGTGGGAAAACGGTAAACCAGCAACTGCGCACCGCCGCCGGGCGTTTCCGCCCGCACGGTAGCCTGCCCCGCACGGTCCTGGGTCGGCAGGGCGCCACGCGCCGCCCGCCAACCACCGGACTCAGCCGCGATGCCGGCCAGTGCCGTCAGCGCCACACCTGCCACAACCAGCGCCTTGCACATCGTCTTTATCCGCCTCATGTTCCCCTCCGTGGGGCAAGTTCCGCAGGCTACCGCCTGCGCAGGCCAAAAAAGTCCACGTGAAAACAAAGACACCCTTGGGCCCAATCCGGCCAAGGCGCACGTCACCCATTAGTAGAGTCCAATGATACTAACCGACAACACATGCGGTCTCAAGTACCAAAATAGCACACAATGGAACGCACTTGCACCCATTCCAGCCCCGCCAACTCGCCTATCGGTAGCTCGCTCCGGTCCTGGCCACGCACTGCGCCTGCCAGAACGGACAGGTCGTCGGCAACTGTGCAAAAGGAAACCCCTTCGCCGTGGCCACGTATTGCCCTTTCGTCAGCGCCACCACCTGCCGGTCCGCCACACGCACCACCTCCACCCTGCCGCGACGGACGCCCAGCCACACCGCCGAGTCGTCCGACAGCACACGAAACTCCGTGCCCCGCACAATCGCCGCCAGACCGGCTGTCGCGACCTCCATGGGCTGACCGGCGGGCTGCGGCGTGATCTCCGCGTCCAGCGCCCCGGACCGCACCCAGACGCGTTTGGCGCCGTTGGTCGCGTCCAGCGTCAGGTCCGACCGGGGGTAGACCCGCAACTTCGACCCGTCTGCGTATCGAAAGACCACCACGGCGTTGGTACCGACCCGCAGCCGGTCACCCGCCCGCACAACACGGCCCGAGACCACCGTCTGCCAGGCACTATCGCCTTGAATACCAAAGGTTTGAGCCTCGCCGCTGAGCGCCACGACCACCCCCAGCGCGGGCGCCAGGGAACGGACACCCGTAACCTGCGGGGCGGCCGACTGGGTCTCCCGCGCCGCACCGGTCCGATTGAGCCACAGCCACCCACCAATCTGCAACACCAGCAGGGCCGCGAGGCCCAGAGGCAGGACCCGCCGCCGGAAGCGGCGCTGACGTGCCGCCGCCTGCTCCCTCACCACCCGCCGCAGCTCGGCTTCCAGGCAGGCCCCCCACAGTAACTCACGCCGCAGGGCGGGGTCGCTGCGCAACCGACCGTCCAGATCGGCCTGCTCGGCCGGCGTCAGGGTCCCATCCAGGTATCGCGCCACCTGTTCGTCGGGTTCGCTGTTCATCACGTCTCCACCTGTGATGCGCGCACCCGCTCCTCGATGCAGTCACGCAGCGCGCGGCGGGCGCGCACCAGGGCCATCTCCACCGCCGGCACATTGCGTCTCAGCCGACCGGCGATCTGCCGGATGGACCATTCCCTATAGTACTTCAGTCTCAGCACCCGCTCCCCGAGTCCGCCCAGCTTCGCCAGACACCCCGCCAGATAGGCCGCACGCAAATCCAGTTCCGGAGCCTCTTCCACGGCCATATCGGCCAGCAGCTCAATCACCTCCGGCGACAGAACCTCCTTCGCACGCGCCTGACGCTGGCGCCACTTGGCCACCTCCAGGCGGGCCACCCCGATGGCCCAGGCGCGGAAAGCCCGGCGGTCGTCATAGGCGTCGATCCGGCGCGCCAGAGCCTGCCAGGTGTTCTGTACGATGTCGTTGGTGTCGTCATGGTTACGCGTTACCGAGTAGATGTAGGCGCGCAGCACGGAATCCTGCTCCACCACCTGCTTGACGAGCTGCTGCACATCCATGCGGACACCGGGTCCTTATTGCTGCCTACACGTAATCCTCGCCTGCACGAGAAACCCAACATCGCGCGTGGCGAAAGGCGGGCGTTCAGAACGCGCCGTAGTAGAACGGCGCCTCACCCAGACGCCATTTCCAGTCGCCGGCGGTCTGGTCGCGGAAGGCCTCGTACGGCAGACTGTACTCGCAACCGTCGGCGTTGGTCCACAGAAGGTCGAAGCGGCGGTTGAACGCTTCGACACTGTCGGGCGCATCGTCCAGGACCAGGTTGGCCTCCATGTTGATGCCGTCGATGTTGCGCCCCGTCCAGTTGCAGGAGCCGGTTGTCAGGAAGTAGCGCCCGGTCCGGGGGTTGGTGATGCTCATGACCTTGGCGTGGTTCTGCTCGCCATGTGTCGCATACCAACGGATGGAGAGCGATGCACCGCGCCGCTCGGCCCCGGACAGGAGGAATCGCGCCACCTGCCGGTTCGGCGTGCCGTCCTTCTCCATGTTGAAGGAGTCCTTGTTGGCGTCGAGCAGCAGCCGCACCGGCTGGCCGGTCTGGTCGCAGGCGGCCAGGATCGCATCGATCACCGGCTGGTAGGAGAGGTAGAACATCTGGATGCGGATCGCGTCGCCCGGTTCGGTGCGCGCCAGGGCCGACAGCACCGCCTTCCGGATCTCAGCTTCGGTGACCACCGTCACCTTGACGGCCTTGGCCGGGGTGTTTGTGCCCGCACTCGGATCAGTGACCGTCAGGGCGGGGAAATGCGTCTCCAGGAGCGCGTTCCGGTGGGACCGGTCGGCGCCATCATGCCAGTGCGCATAGACGCCGCCCAACCCGATGCTCTGGCTCAGGTCGGCGCGCAGCAGGTTGTAGATGTAACGCGCCGGGGCGCCACGGACCCAGATGCCGGTGTTGATGTGGGACGCGCTGGCATTGTGGGGATTGGCCGACGAGACCAGGGCCTCGTACTCGCCCGCGCCATCGTCGGCCACCAGCAGCTTGCGGTGGTTCGCCTTCAGCAGCGCGGCGTTGTAGACGCTCTCGAGACTGACCAGGTCGCCGTCAAAGCGGGCCGGCAGCTTGGCGCGGCCGAAGACCCCCGAGCACAGCGCGCTCCAGGCGCCCAGCGTGAGCCGGTCGGCGCCGCGGTTGATGTGCCCCGCACCTTCACGGACGCCGAAGAGCGTGCCGCGCTTGAGGTCAGCCAGCAGGTCGGAGTAGAAGACATCGATGCCGTTGGCCCGGAAAGCCTGTTCGGCCGGCGAGATGCGGTGGCCGTAGGCCCGGTGGCTCGCATCCAGGATCACCGCGATGTCGATATCCGGATACTCGGCCTTCTTGCGCAGCAAGGCGTCCGTATAGGCCTTGACCACGTCGGTCTGGTTCGGCGCGTCGGCGTAGAGGTTGTCAAAGAGGAAGACCGAGAGCACGATGTGGCGCCGCGCCCGGCTGATCAGCTGGAGGGCGGCGGGGTTGATTTCGCTGATGAAGAAGCGCGTTCCGCCGCCGGGCTGCCCCGGTTGCGGCGCGAAGCCCGTGTGATCCATCAGGAAACGAACGTCCGCCGGAGCCACGCGAAACTCGGGCGAACGGACGTTGGTGCGCTGGACCGCGTCGCCGTCAGCATCTGCAGCGCGAGCCGACGACATACCCGCCGCCAGCACGAACAAACTCAAGTTGGACAGATAGATGAACCGCCGACTCTGCGTGCGGACCTTCTGATGCAAATCCCGAAAACTCTCGTTACCGATCAACCTTCACCGTCCGTAACTGCTCAGGTACCATGGTTCTGAGACTCGCGGTTCAGGCGAGAGGTGCATCCAGGTGAACCGCAGATTGACGAATGTCGAACCGCAGAACACCGAAGTGCCTCCGGTCGAGGCCGACGGCCACTTCGACATTCGGAAATCGACATTCGGCAATCTGCGGTTCACCTGCACGACCCAACTGGCGGCAGGCCACCGTCCACCTTCCACCCTCCACCTTCCACCCTCCACCAGACCTCAGCCTTCCGCCTTCTCCGCCTGCCCTTCGGCCTTCTCGGCCTCCGCCTCTCCCTTGGCCTTGCGCAGACCGAGGCGTTCGATGGTCGCTTCGAAGTCGGGGATCTGCTCCTTGTAGCGGAACAGCATCTTCTTCAGCGCCGCCCGCTGCCGCGGCGAGAGCCACTTGCGCTGCGCAAACTGGCCCGACAGGCTGTCGAAGAAGACTTTGTCGTCGAAGGTCCGCTTGCCGCGCGCCGTGGCGGCGCGCCAGGTCGTGACGTGCGCGAACACCGCCAGTACGCCTTCGCTCTCGTGGTCGGCCTCGGACGCCGCATCCTGCGCGCCCAATCCCAGTTCCCCGCTCACCTGCTCGAAGTTGGGAATGTGGGCCGCGTTGCGCATCACGATCCGGTCCAGCGCGCGCATCTGGTTCTCGGTCAGGCGCCGGCCGGAATCGGCCTGCTGGTTCAGCGAGTCGATGAAGCGCCGCTGCTCCTCGCCCAGTTCGACGGCGCGCAGCAGCTCGAAGCGGCGCAGCGTCAGCGCGTGCGGCGGCGCGGCATCGTCGGTCGCGACCATCGCGGCGAACCCGATCTGCCCCAGCGCCTCCGTCATATCCGGCAGTTGACCGCGGTAGCGCAGCGCCATGCGCGCCAGCGCCTCGAGCTGGCGGTCCGAGATCGGCTTCTCGCCGGTCTCCATCTGCTCGCGCACCGAGGCCACGAACTTTTCATCGCTATACGTGCGTTTACCGCGCTTCACCGCCGGGGCCCAGGTCTGCACACGCTCCACCAGCGCCAGCGCGCCCTTCACGCGGCCCAGGTCCGCCGGCGGCTCCTTGGCGTTCGCCATCCACGTGGTGAAACGCGCGTAGAACTCGCCCATCATCACGGTCCAGTCGACGGCGCCCTCCTCGACCTTGTCGAGCGATTCCTCCATCGCGGCCGTGAAGCCGACGTCGAACAGGTCGTTGAGCTTCGCCACCAGCAGGTCGCAGACCTGGAACCCGATGGTGGTCGGCGCCAGCGTGCGCTTCTCGCGCGTCACATAGTCGCGTGATACTAGCGTTTCAATAATTGACGCGTAGGTGCTCGGCCGGCCGACGCCGTTGGCCTCGAGCGCCTTGACCAGCGCGGCCTCGGTGAAGCGCGCGGGCGGCTTGGTCTCCTTGCGGTCGCTCAGCCACTCGACCAGACTGATCGACTCGCCCACCGCCAGCGCGGGCAGGCGCTCGACCTCGTCGGCCTCGCCGGACTCCTCGCCCTCGGCCTCGCGCGACTTGCGGATGTCGAGCTCCATCACCTTGAGGAAGCCCGCGAAGGCCACATCGGAGGCCGTCGCCGTGAACTCGTAGGCGTGCTGCTGCGCCGGCGGCGGCGCCGAGACGATCACGGCCGTGCGCTGCTCGATGCGGGCCGCCGACATCTGGCTGGCCACGAAGCGGCGCCAGATCAGGTCGTAGAGCCGCAGCGCCGGCGGTTCGAGCACATTGCGCAGGCTCTCGGGCGTGCGCGACACGTCGGTCGGCCGCACGGCCTCATGCGCTTCCTGCGCGCTGGCGCGGCTGCGGTAGACGTTCGGCGCCTCGGGCCGGAAGGCCTCGCCGTAGGTGTTCACGATGAACGTCCGCACCTCGGCCAGGGCATCCTGCGACACGTTGACCGAGTCGGTACGCATGTATGTGATCAAGCCGCTCGGGCCGCCGGCGCCGAGGTCGACGCCCTCGTAGAGCTTCTGCGCCAGGCTCATCGTGCGGTTGGGCGAGAAGCCGCACACGCTCGAGGCCGCCTGCTGCAGGGTGCTGGTGATGAACGGCGGCAGCGGGCGGCGCGTCACCTGGCGGGTCCGGATGTCGCCGACGCGCAGCGCCCGGCCCTCGAGATCGGCCAGCAGCGCCCGCGCCTGCTCCTCGGAGCGCACGTCGGCCTTCTGGCCGTCGAGCCGCGCGAGTTTGACGGTGAAGGGGTCGACCGGCGCGACCTGCTTGCGCACCACGGCGCCCATGATCCAGTAGGCCTCGGGCTTGAAGGCCTGGATCAGCCGCTCGCGCTCGCACACCAGCCGCAACGCCACCGACTGCACGCGGCCGGCGCTCAGGCCGCGCCGCACGCGGCGCCACAGCAGCGGGCTGACCATGTAGCCGACGATGCGGTCGAGGATGCGCCGCGCCTGCTGCGCGTCGACCCGCGGCTGGTTGATTTCGCCCGGGTGCGCGATGGCCTCGCGGACGGCGCGCGGCGTGATCTCGTTGTACTGCACGCGGTAGAAGGGCTTGCCCTTGGCGGCCGTGGCCAGCACCGCCTGCAGATGCCAGGCGATCGCCTCCCCTTCGCGGTCAGGGTCAGGCGCCAGGTAGATGGCCTCGCACGCCTTGGCCGCCTTGCGCAACTCCTCGACCACCTTGGTCTTGCCGGGGGAGATGACGTACTTGGGCGCGAAGCCGTTCTCGATGTCGACGCCGAGATTGCGCTCGGGCAGGTCGCGGATGTGGCCGACGGACGACTTCACCTCGAAATCCTTGCCCAGGATCTTGCCGATGGTCTTGGCCTTGGCCGGCGATTCCACAATCAACAGGTTCTTTGACATGCATGCATCCCTTCACAAAACTCGCTTCACCATGCCGCCGGGCAGCAACTTCACGCGGCGCTTGATCTGCAGCCCCACCAGCAGCGCATTGACCAGCCCCGCCGGCAGCCCGCTGCCGTGGATCACGGAGTCGATGTGCGTCTCTTCCGGTCCGATCTCCGCCAGCAGCCTGCGCTCGTCGGGCGACTCGGGCGCCAGCGGCTGGCCGGCGTCGGCGGCCGCCTCGCGCGGCCGCGGGCGGTCGGCCGACCGCGGCACCAGTTCCTGTATCTCGTCGGCAATCTCGTCCGCGGTCGTCACCAGCCGCGCGCCGGCGCGCAGCAGCTTGTGGCACCCCTGCGACGCGGGCGAATCAACCCGGCCCGGCACCGCCATCACGGTGCGCCCCTGGTCGAGCGCCTGGTCCACGGTGATCAGCGTGCCGCTGGCCAGCGGCGCCTCGACCACCACGATCCCCTTGCACAACCCGCTCACGATGCGGTTGCGCATCGGAAACGTCTGCCGGTCGGGCTGGCGTCCGAATGGATACTCGGACACCACCGCGCCGCCCAGCCCCGCCATCTCGCGTGCCAGCGCCTCATTCTCGCGCGGGTAGAGGCAATCCAACGCGCCACCCACAACCGCCACGGTGCGCCCCTTGGCCTGCACCGCGCCGCGGTGCGCCTCGGTGTCGATCCCCAGCGCCAGCCCGCTGACCACCACGTACCCCGCGCCCGCCAGCTGGAAACCCAGCCGCCTGGCCGTCTCGCGGCCGTAGATCGTCGGATGGCGCGTGCCAATCACGCCGATCGACGGTCCCGCCAGCGCGGCCACGTCACCCGCCACATACAGCACCAGCGGCGGGTCGGCGATCTCCTTGAGCATCGCCGGATAGCCGGGATCGGCCCACGTCACGAGCGTAACATGCAGCGCGGCGGCCCGCTCCAGTTCATCGTCGCAGCGCAGCGCGGCGAAGTCGCGACCGAACGCAGCCGCCTTCTCGCGCCCGATCCCCTGGACCGCCAGCAACTCCTGCGCACTCCGGCCCGCAAGGGCGGCGGCGGAGCCAAACGCGTCGATCAGGCGCTTCACCGTGATGGCGCCCAGGCCGGCCACACGGTTCAGAGCGATGAAGGTTTCGCGTTCGGTCACGCCCACTCCCTTACACCCGCCACACGAACGGGCAAACGGCCTCAATAACACATGCGGCGGGAAGGTGGCAAGCGGGATTCCGGCGTTTCAGTCTGCATCGTCAAGTCCGCCAGGCATCCTCAAACCAGCTCGTCCAACAGCATAACGCGGATGTCGTCGACTCGCTTCAGCGCCTTGTCATTCGTGATCAGCACCCCGCCGTGCTCCATGGCGCAGGCGACCTGAAACAGATCCGGCAGAGGCAATCCATACTTGGCTCGCAGCGCTCCTGCCATCACACCGGTCTGCCAGGACAACCCGCACAGGGCGATGTTCGGAAGGTTCCTGAGCGCGGTCTGATAGCGCTCGGCCAAGTCGGCACGACCGGCCCGCAGCGGCTTGACGACGATCTCGGCCATCGTCACCGGAGTGATCACGCCGCTGAACTCGCCCGCTTCAGCCCGCTTGAAGAGCGCGTCGCAGACGAGGGCATGCACCGGGTGGTCTTCCAGGAGGTAAATCAGCACCATGGTGTCGATCACCACCCCCTGAATCCCCTGCAGTGCCGTCGCAACCTTCATGGGCGACAGCCCCACTCTTCGCGCAGATGCCGCACATAGTCCGTGGCATCCGTGCCATCGGCGAGTTCGGCGCCCAATCCCCTCAGACCACGGCTGGTCACCGGGAACAGCACGATGCAATCCCGTCGCGCTTCGACGTTCACACGGCTCAGGGGCTTGATGCCCAACCGACGGCGTTCCTCCCTGGGGATGACAACCTGGAACCGGCTGCCCACCGTTGCGCTTGTCATACGACACCTCTTCCTGTAGGTAGAAATCGTTTTCATCATATTCCCGCCAAAGTCAGCCGTCAAACCTGAAATTGCAGGACATTGCCATGAGTTCGGCACGCAACGCCCCGTTGCACATCGCCGCGGGATGGGCTAGCATGGCCGGCGTGATCGTGTGGCCTGGAGACCGGCATTCGGACTCCGCCATCCGCCATCTGGGAACTGTCATGCTGGACATCAAACGCATCCGCGAGAAGACCGACGACGTGCGCGAGGGGCTGCGCCGCCGCGGCAGCGACCCGGCCTTGCTCGAACGGGTCCTGGAGCTGGACAAGGACCGCCGCACGCGCGTGACGCAGGTCGAAGAACTGAAAAACCGCCGCAACGCGATCTCGAAGGAGATCGGCGCCGCGCGCAAACGCGGCGAGGATACCGCCGCCGTGCAGGCCGAAGTGCGCAGCATGGGCGACCAGATCACCGCACTGGACGAGGCGATTCGCGGCCTCGAAGCCGAACTGCATGAAGCCATGCTGCGCGTTCCGAACGTCCCCTGCGCGACGATTCCGACCGGCCCGGACGCCAGCGCCAACCGCGTCGCGCGCCTGGTGGGCACGCCGCAGACGTTCGCCTTCAAGCCCAAGGACCACATTGCCCTGGGCGAGGCGCTGGGCATCTTCGATTTCCCGCGCGCCACACGCATGACCGGCTCGGGTTTCCCGCTGCTGCTGGGCGCCGGCGCCAAGTTGCAGCGCGCCCTGATCCAGTACATGCTCGACATGCACACCACCCGCCACGGCTACACCGAAATGCTGCCGCCGTTCGTGGTCAACTCCGACTCCATGCGCGGCACGGGCCAACTCCCGAAAATGGCCGAGGACATGTACCACTGCGAGGTGGACGACCTCTGGCTGATCCCGACGGCCGAGGTGCCGGTGACCAACTACTTCCGCGAGGAGATCATCGACCGGCCCCTGCCCGTCTACCTGACCGCCTACACGCCCTGCTTCCGCCGCGAAGCGGGATCGGCCGGCAAGGAGACGCGCGGCATCCTGCGCGTGCATCAGTTCGACAAGGTCGAGATGGTCAAGTTTGTCGACCCGGACACCTCCTACGCCGAACTCGAGACGCTCGTGATTAACGCCGAGGACGTGCTGACCGGCCTGGGGCTGCACTTCCGGGTGCTGGAGCTCTGTTCGGGCGACATCAGTTTCGCCGCGGCCAAGTGCTATGACATTGAGCTGTGGGCGCCGGGACAGCAGGGCTGGCTGGAGGTCTCCTCCTGCAGCAACTTCGAGGACTTCCAGGCGCGCCGCGCCAACATCCGCTACCGCGATGCCGAAGGCAAGGTGCGCCACGTGCACACGCTCAACGGGTCCGGCGTGGCCCTGCCCCGCCTGATGATCGCGATCCTGGAGAACGGCCAGCAGGCCGACGGCTCCATCCTGCTCCCGCCGGCGATCGTTCCCTACATGGGCGGCGTGGACCGGCTCGTGCCCGCCAACTGAACCAGCACATCGGCTGGCGAGAGCACGCGTACGCCGCGTGGACTGGCCGGCGCGCAGGCCGCCAGTCGGCTGGTGTCTGGGAAGTGGCGCGCGTTGCCTGTCACCAGGCAGGCACCCGCTGTGGCTGCCACCTCAAGAAAGGGCAGGTCGCTGGCATCGGGCAGCGCCACGCTCAGGGGAAGGGCAACCTGCCGGTCGGCGGCTTCGCCCAGGAAGCGCAGCACGCCATCCACGGCTTCGGCGGCCAACCCGAACTTGGGCCGGCGCAGAACACACGCGTATTCGCGCAGCAGCCGGGTGTCGACAACCGGGATGATCACGCCCTCGGTGGCCAACAGAAGCAGACGCGCGCGCACACCGTCCGGCGTGAGCATGGCCGACACGATCACGTTGATGTCGAAGACAACCTTCACGCTTGCGGCTGCTCCCGGCGTGCCTCGCGGATCTCACTGTCGATCTCTTCCATGGTCAGGCGGTCCGTTCCGGCCGCGGCCGCGCTCGCCCAACACTTGCGGAGCGCCACTTGCGCCCGCGCCTGACGGATGGCCGCCAAGTCCTGATCGAACGACGCGGGATCGATGGCCACGATGCAGGCAAAGGGTTGCCCATTTGCCGTCAGGACGACCTCTTCATTGCGGCCGAGACGCTTGCGCGCCAAGGCTGTATCGGCACGAAACTCGCGGATGGACATGAACTGCATGGGGTGCCCCTTTGTGTACCCATATATCGCTGTTTATGGTACACGATATGGCACACAATTCAAGCCAGATCTGGTCCGGTGACCCGCTCCTCAGGGCGCCACGTCCAGCTGCCCCTGGTAGACGTGGCGGCGGACCTTCTGCGTCGAGGTGCGCTCGAGGGGCTCGCGCCGGACGTCGACCCGGCGCGGGTGCTTGTAATCGGCCATTTCGTCGCACTGCTCCTGGACGATCTGCCGCATTTTCGCCTCGGTGTCGAGCCAGCCCGGCTCCACGCCCTTGTTCGCGGCCTTGATGGCGTCGAGGTTGGGCGCCAGGATGGCGCCGACCTTCTCGCCCACGTCGCCGTCCTCGTGGTAGCCGATCACGACCACGTCCAGCACGAAGGGATGCCGGGCAATGCACTGTTCGACTTCCTCGGGGTAGATGTTTTTTCCCTCGCGGTTCACGATCAGCGCCTTCTTACGCCCACGAATGGTGTAGTACCCGTCGCGATCGGCCGACACCAGGTCGCCCGTTCGAAGCCAGGCGCCGTCAAACGCTTCGCGCGTGGCGGCCTCGTTGTGGAAGTACCCCTTCATGACGATCGGTCCGCGCACCTGGAGTTCGCCCACGCCGGCTTCATTGGCATCGGCGATCCGCACCTCGATGTTGGGCAGCTTGTAGCCGATCGTACCGGGACGCGCGTCGGCGACGCGCGAGATCGTGACCACGGGCGACGTCTCGGTCAACCCGTAGCCCTCGATCATGCCGATCCCGAGCCGGCGGAACCCCTTGATCACGTGCACCGGACAGGGCGCGCCGCCGGTGACCAGCATGCGCAGGCGGCCGCCCAGTGTCTTGCGCACCTTGCGCCCGATGATGCCGCCGAGGCCCACCTTGAGCATGATCTGCGCCAGGCGGTTGGTGCGCAGCCGGTCCTCGATCTTGGCGTACATCTTCTCGGCCAGCAGGGGCACGGCCATCATGATGGTCGGCCGCAGCACTTTCACGTCCTCGCCCACACTGCGCAGGCTCTGAACA
Source organism: uncultured Lentisphaerales bacterium (assembly GCA_964417715.1). Taxonomy (GTDB): domain Bacteria; phylum Verrucomicrobiota; class Kiritimatiellia; order RFP12; family CAYQJG01; genus CAYQJG01. The sequence continues at coordinate 68,605 of CAYQJG010000007.1, forward strand.
AAATACATGCCGCTGCCGCAATAGAGCGGCACGATGAAGTTGCCCGTGAAAGAGAACGAATGAAACAGCGGCAACACCACCAGGAAGCTGTCGCGGTGGCTGATGTCGGTGATGATATCAAGAGCGCCGACTGCATCGCTGCAGAAGTTGTTGTGCGTCAGCATGGCGCCCTTGGGCTTGCCGGTGGTGCCCGAGGTGTAGATGATCGAAGCCACATCCAGTTCGGTCGGCCGGTGGCGATCAAACCAGGCGTCCGCCTTGGCCGCGCCGGCCGCAGCCTGCGACAGGGCGGTCTCGTAGTCCAGGCACGCGCGGCCGGCACACGGCGTCCGGGCCGCTTCGAGGCCGTCGACGAAGATCACGTGCTTCAGCGCCGGCAACTGGGGCAGGATCTCGGCCAGCAACTCCCGATGCGACTCGCCGGCCACGATGGCCACGGCCTCGGAATCGGCCAGGATGTAGGCGACTTCCTGGGGCCGCAGTTTGGGGTCGATCGGTACGGCCGTCAGCCCGCTGCCGGACATGGCCGCATAGACCTCCATCCACTCGGGCCGGTTGTCGAGCAGCAGTGCGACGTTGTCACGCCGTGGCTGAATCCCCAAGCTACCGAGCAATTCGGCCGCCTGCCGGATCCGGTCGCGGAACTCGACGTAGGTGCGGCTGCGCCACGCCCCGTCGGCAAAGAACTTCAGTGCGATGCCCTGCGGTGTGCGGCGAACGGCATCATCCAGCATGGTTCGAATCGTCATTTGCATGACACACTAGCGATTTCTGTCATCGCTGCCAACGGAAAATCACGGTCTTGCCCGGACCGGTCAAGATGTGAGAAAGTCCGGTTTGTCGCAGGAGGCTCGCTGTGGTCTACGAAATCGTCACATTTGGACAGGATGTTCTGAGGCACAAAGCCCGGCCGGTGGTCGCCGTCAACGCGGCGATCCGCGATCTCGTGCAGAACATGCTGGAGTCCATGCATGCGGCGCGGGGCGTGGGGCTGGCGGCCGAGCAGATCGGCCGGGAAGAGGCCGTCTGCGTCATCGATGTCCCGCCGAACAGCGAGAAGCCCGACTGCATCGCCGACAATGCGGCGATCACGATGCCGCTGATCCTGATCAACCCCGAGGTCCTGGCAACCGAAGGCACGCAGCGCAACGACGAGGGATGCCTCAGCTTTCCCGACATCAGTGCGCCGATCACGCGCGCCAACAAGGTGACCTTCACCTACACCGATCTGGACGGCCAGCGCCTGACCGCCACGGCCCGCGGCCTGCTGGCCCGCGCCGTCCAGCATGAGATCGACCACCTGAACGGCATCCTGCTCGTGGACCGCATGAGCACCCTGCAGCGCATGGCCGTAGCCGGCCAACTCCGCCGCCTGCAGCAGCAGGCCAAGCGGGGCTAGGCGCTCAGGGTTCGGGGTTCAGGGTTCGGGGTTCGGGGTCAGTGGCCTACGGCCAGTTGGTTCGCGCAGTTGGGCCTCTGGATCGCTCAGGCGAAACCGCAGAATATCCAACAGCCAACCGCAGAATGTCGAAGGGGCCGTCGATGCCGTGCCGAAGGGCACTTCGACAGGGGAAACCGCAGATTGCCGATTGTCGATTGTCGATTTCCGAATGTCGAAGGGGCCGCCGGAGGCACTTCGGTGTTCTGCGGTTCGACATTCGTCAATCTGCGGTTCTCACCTGAACCCCGAGTCCCTGAGCCCTTGGCTTCAAGACCAACAACCAGCGCCCTTCACGGCGCCTGGGGCGCCGCGGCGGCGGCCTTCAGCGCCGCGGCGCGGGTGCGTTCGCGCTTGAGGAACTCGCGGGCGAACGCGCGGTAGGCCTCGGCTCCCTTGCTGCCTGAGTCGTAGGCCAGTACCGGCTGGCCGAAACTGGGGGCTTCGCTGATGCGCACGTTGCGCGGGATGACGGTCTCGTAGACCAGTTCGCCGAAATGGCCGCGCACTTCCTTGACCACGTCAGCCGCCAGGTTCGTGCGGCCGTCGTACATCGTCATCAGCACGCCCTGCAGCGCGAGTTCGGGGTTGGCGCCGCCCGTGCGCAGGTGCTCGATCAGGTTGGTGATGACGCTCAACCCCTCCATCGCGTAGTACTCGCACTGCATCGTCACCACCACGCCGTCGGCCGCGGCCAGCGAGGCGGTCATCAGAATGCCGAGCGAAGGCGGGCAGTCGAGCAGCACAAAATCGAAGACCCGCGACGCCAACACGCGGTCGAGGGCCTTGCGCACGGCCTGCAGGTGATTCTCCTGCCGCGCGATCTCGATCTCGGCGCCGGCCAGGTCGATTTCGGACGGGATGATGTTGATACGCTCGTAGGGCGTGGGCTGGATGATGTCGGCCACGTCGGCATCGCCGGTCAACACGGGATACAGGCTGAACCCCTGCTGCCGCGGCAGCCCCAGTCCGCTGGTGGCGTTGGCCTGGGGGTCCAGATCGATCACCAGCACGGTCTGCTTGAGTTCAGCCAGTCCGGCGGCCAGGTTCACAACCGTGGTGGTCTTGCCGACGCCGCCCTTCTGGTTGGCAACGGCAATCACGCGTGTGGCGCGGGGAACGGGTATGTCGGACATGCGTGCTTCCTTGCGTGACCGGGCCGGCGCATCGGCCGCTCACGGCTTCCGTTTCATGAAGGCGAAGAACCGGTCCTGATACTGGTCGAAAACGCCGTGTTGCTGCAGCAGACGCCCCAGGGCCTTGACCAGCGAGGGGTCGCGCTCGGCCGCCGTGAAGGCTTTCTCAATCTGCTCGCGCACCCCCATGGGCACGCCCTCGCGCAACTCGAACATCCGGCGCTCGGTCAACTCCTGGATGTTGGCCTGGGCGGAGTTTTGGATCAACTGCCAGAAGAACCGCACGAGACAGACGTCCCAGGGGTGATCGACACCCTGGATGACCGCGGCGAACGGGTCCTTCTTGGCCTCCACGTCCTGTTTCACGCGCGCCAGCACGGCCGCCAGGCCATCCGTCACCACCTGCTCGCTGAACGCTTCCTGCTTGAGGACGTAGCCGTAGCGCAGGATGCGCACCGTGTCCTCATGTTCGCGCAGCCACTCGACGTATTTCTCGGCCTGCTCGCCAAACCCCTCCAGCGCCATGTTCGAATAGGCCGACGGGGTGATGATCTGCGGCCGCATGGCCTGCATGCGCCCCTCGCGCACCCGGACCTGGCTGGTGGAATCCATCAACTCGCTCACCAGGTGATAGTTGATGATCGTGTTGCCAAAGGTCTCCAGATGGCGCGCCGGGGCCACCACGATCTGTGTTTGGTTGACCGCGTACCAGAAATCGAACTCGGTGGGTTGTTTGCTCATGTCGTGACGCCCCTGAGAATACCCCAAGCGCGCCCCGCAGTGCCAACCCTTTCGCGCCAACGCAACCGAGGCAACGCGTGCCTGTCCGAGTTGGCGGTGTCTGCCCTTCGCGCCTGCGCAGAACGCTTGCGTCGGCCGCCACCGTCCGGTACCTTGTTCGCAGTAACGATTATTGTGCCGCCGCCCCGGGTCCTTGCCCAAGAAAGCAGTCCCCATGACACCGCCGGACAGCATCCTCAAGCTCTGCCAGACGTTCGCGCTGCACAGGGAGCACTACCGGTCCGGTCAGTACAACGAAACCGAACTGCGCCGCGAGTTTCTTGACCCCTTTTTCAAGGCACTCGGGTGGGACGTCGACAATGAGCATGGTTACGCCGACGCCTACAAGGACATCATCCACGAAGACGCCATCCGGATGGGGACGACACTCAAGGCTCCGGACTACTGTTTCCGCATCGGTGGCACCCGCAAGTTCTTCGTTGAGGCCAAGAAGCCCTCCGTCAACATCGAGGCCGACATCGCCCCCGCGTACCAACTGCGCCGGTACGGCTGGTCCGCCAAACTGCCGCTTTGCATCCTGTCCGACTTCGAAGAGTTTGCCGTCTATGACACGCGGGTCAAGCCCGAGAAGAGCGACCGCCCCTCCAAAGCCCGCACGCTCTACATCACCTGCGACCAGTACGCCGACCGCTGGGAAGAGATCGCCGCGGTCTTCTCCCGCGACGCCGTACTCAAGGGTTCGTTCGACAAATACGCCGAGACCTCGAAGCAGAAGCGCGGAACGGGCACGGTGGACGAAGCCTTCCTCCAGGAGATCGAGCGCTGGCGCGACCTGCTGGCGCGCCATCTTGCGCTCCGCAATGACACGCTCTCCGTGCGTGACCTGAATTACGCCGTACAGAAGACCATCGACCGCATCATCTTCCTGCGCATCTGCGAGGACCGCGGAACCGAGGACTACGGCCGCCTGCAAGCCCTGCTGAACGGCGCGCGCACCTACCCCCGGCTCGTGGAGATGTTCCGCCGCGCCGACGACCGCTACAACTCGGGCCTCTTTCACTTTGGCGACGAGCGCGGCCGCGCCGGTGAGCCCGACACGCTCACGCCCGACCTGGCCATCGACGACGCGGTGCTCAAGGAGATCCTCGCCACCCTCTACTATCCCGAGTCGCCCTACGAGTTCTCGGTGCTCCCTGCCGACATCCTGGGGCAGGTCTACGAGCAGTTCCTGGGCAAGACCATCCGCCTCACGGCCGGCCACCAGGCCAAGGTCGAGGAGAAGCCCGAAGTCCGCAAGGCCGGCGGCGTGTACTACACACCCAGCTACATCGTGGACTACATCGTCAGGAACACGCTGGGCCGGCTGCTCGACGGCGACGATCCTGCGAAGCCGGTCCCGATCTCCACCGCCAAGGCCACCGACTTGAAACTGCTCGACCCCGCCTGCGGTTCGGGTTCGTTCCTGATCGTCGCCTACCAGTACCTGCTCGACTGGCACCTGCGCCAGTACACGGCCGACGCCGCCACGGGCGCGTTCGACGCCAACAAAGCCAGGAAGAACGCCGTTGGTAAGGCCCCGCGCGTCTACCAGGCATCCGGCGACGTCTGGCGGCTCACCACGGCCGAGCGCAAGCGCATCCTCCTCAACAACGTCCACGGCGTGGACATTGACTCCCAGGCCGTCGAAGTCACCAAACTCTCGCTCCTTCTCAAGGTGCTCGAAGGCGAGACCCAGCAGCAGCTCCAGCGCGACTTCATCAGCGAGCGCCAGCGCATCCTGCCCGACCTCGACAACAACATCAAATGCGGCAATTCCCTCATCGGTCCGGAAATCTACCGGCAACAGCAGTTGACTCTTCTCGCGGAAGAAGACCGTTACCGCATCAACGTGTTCGACTGGCGGCAGACCTTCCCGCAGGTCTTTGGTAGAAACGACGCCGGCTTTGATGCCATCGTCGGGAACCCCCCCTACATCCGCATTCAGGTCATGAAGGCGTGGGCACCGGTTGAAGTCGAACAGTACAAGACGCTCTACCGGTCGGCATCGGCAGGCAACTATGACATCTACGTTGTCTTTGTTGAGCGGGCGATCCAGTTGCTCCGCTCAACGGGCGGCCTCGGATACATCCTCCCTCACAAGTTCTTCAACGCGAAATATGGACGGGCGCTGCGTGAGATCATCGCCGAAGGCAGACACCTGAGGCACTTTGTGCATTTCGGAGACCAACAGGTTTTTGCAGGAGCCACCACCTACACGGCGCTTCTGTTCCTTGACAAGGCGAATGTCGAGAACTGCGACTATCGCTTTGTCAACCGTCTGGACGACTGGCGCGCCGAACTGGATGTGGAACGGAACCAGGGTTCGCGGCGCGAGATCCCGCGGAGGCTCGCGACGGGTGCCGTCGAGGAAGCTGCGGCCGTCTATCGCGTGCGCCGCGAGCGTCGGGATGGCGCGACTACGATTGGTCAGATTCCCAATCGGCTTCTCTCCGGGGAACCCTGGAGTTTCGTCACGGGCAGGAGCGGCAAGACGCTTGAGCGACTGCAGAAGCTCAAGGCAAAGCTGGGCGATGTCGCCGACATCTTCGTCGGACTACAGACAAGCGCCGATTCGGTCTTCGTTGTTCCATGCAACACCATGATCGAACGCGGCCTCACACGCCCGTTCCTACTTACCGGCAGGCTCTGCGCCTTCGCCACACCGGAACTCTCCGCCCGTATCGTCTTCCCATATGACATGGTGGACGGCAAAGCCGTTCTCATGTCGGCAGAGACAATCGAGAGGGAGTTCCCCGCGGGATGGGCGTACCTGTGCGAACACCGCGAGGAGTTACGGAACCGCGAAAACGGCAAATGGCGCCATGACCACTGGTATGCGTTCGGTCGTTCGCAGAATCTCACGCAGATGGACGCGCCCAAACTCATCATCCAGGTCACCGCTCAGCGACCGACCGTCATGCTCGATGAGTCGGGCCTCCACATGACCGGCGGTGGCAGTGGCCCGTTTTACGGCATCCGCCCAAAAGACGCGGCATTCCCAATGAAGTACCTGCTGGCACTCCTGAACTCCACGCTGTTCGGCACGGTTATCAAGGCGCAGAGCACCAACCTGCGCGGCGGGTACATCAAGTACTCCAAGCAATACATCGAGACGGTTCCCGTCATCCCGCCCGAAGAAGCCGGCACGGGAAACGTTGCGGCGGTGATCGCGCTCGTGGACCAGCTCATCGCCCTCCGCCAGCAGCGCTCCTCTCCGAAATCCCCGGACGAAACCGAGAACTGCCGCCGCCAGGCAACCGCCCTGACGGTCGCCCTGGACGCCCTCGTCTACCAACTCTACGACCTCACTCCCGAGGAGATCGCCGGCGTGGAGGAAACGCACGCGTGACATGCGCCCCGCCTGGCGGGGTTACCGCAAGGCCGGATGACCGTGCGCCGGTCCGCCTCCCGGCCCATGCGGTGGATCTCCAATTCCTGTTTGGGGTTGCGACCGGCATCGGCGTGGGCTATGCTGCCGAGAACGTTTCGCGGCCCGAGGCTCTTCCATGGTCAGGATGCGGAGTCCGTCATGCCTGTGACAATCGCACCGGAGCGAATTCAGGAGTTGGTGCGCGCGCTGTTTGAGCGTGTGCCGGGATCGGGCGTGCGGGAGCACGCGCCGGCCTGCGAACGGCTCTGCTTCGTGGATGACGCCTACAGTCCTGTGTCAGCAGCCGAGGTCCGGCGTGTCGCCGCCGCCAATCCGCTGCGCGTTCCCCGCACGACCCCCGTCGACGAGCTCACCGACTGCGACGACTACGCCCTGCAGATCAAGTCGCTCCTGACCGCGCACCGGCGCCGGCAGCGCGTGCGACGCCCGCCGCCCGCCATCGGCCTGGTCATCGCCGAGGCCCACGCGGTGAACGCCTTCGTCAGCGCCACGCCCGCCGGCCTGCGTCTGTCGCTGATCGATGCCAGCCGGCCGGATCAGCCGGTCGTCACCGCGGCCGAAGACGTGCCCGGCCTGCTGCTGGATAGGCCGGCCATCCGGTTGATCTATTTCTGATTCGCGAGCTTGGCGAAATGGGGTTCAGGGTCTCAGGGTTCAGGTGAGAGGAGAATCTGGAGATGGGCACGCCAAACCGCAGATTGACGAATATCGAACCGCAGAACACCGAAGTGCCGCCGGTCAACGCCAACGGCTACTTCGGCATTCGAAAATCGACATTCGGCAATCTGCGGTTCTGTCCGACTGGCCGCAGGCCAGCCGCGGGACTGAGCCCTGAACCCCGAACCCTGAACCCTCTAACCATCCCCTGGAGATCCCATATGCGAACACACATGGCCATCGTTGCGCTCCTCGCCCTCTCAGGCTGCGCCGGTTCAGTGCGGCTGCATCCGGCCGATCCTTCGGCGCTGCTGCAGGAGGGAATCGTCTACTACCTGCCCATCACGCGGCTGAAGATCACCGTGCCCTATACCGTGGTCGAGGAGCGGGTCTGGCGCATCGTGCCCAGGAGCGAATGGGAGGGACGCGCGTCGCACGCCCCCACCAGGCACGATGACTACGGCCGCCCGGTTGTGGTCGATGCCGACGGCGCCGCGCTGAAACTCCAGAAGGACGGCGCTGCGGTCGTCCCCGCGATCGAACAATACGTGCTGGAGCAGAAATCGCCGCCGCTGCGGCAGCTCCGTGTCCGCCAGGGCGTCGAGGTCAAGCCCGTGACCGTCGCTGACCGCCGCATGGCTTTCCGGATCGACCCCGAATCGCTGCACGCCTTCGCCGTCGCCACCGACAAGGCCAAGATCAGCCTGACGCCGGAAGGCATCCTGCAGGGCGTCAACGTCGAGTTCCAGGACCGCACGGCCGAAATGGCGGTCGGCTGGCTGAAGACCGGCATCGCGGTCGCACGGATCGCCGGCGGCGTCGGCGGCAAGGAGTTGCGCGAGGAGACCGTGGTCAAGGTCGTCGAGATCACGCGCGAAATCGGGTTCGACGACTGCACCGCCACCCCCGACGCCACGCCGGACGGCGCCTGGCGGATGGTCTATCAGGTGGAGCCGCAGTCCAGCGAGTTCGGCGCCGTGATCGGCTCATCCGCCGCGTTCGACGCGGCGGCGCGCGATGGCGTCACCGTGGAACTGCAGGCGGACCGCAACCTGAAGACGCTCTCGTGCCTGGATGCCGCCGCCGTGACGGCGCTGCCGCCCTGGACAGGCGACGATGACGACCGCGTCCTGGACGGCATCCTCTTCCGCGTGCCGGCCCCGGTGCGACTGACCGTGCGCGTGGCAGGTGTAACCGCTATCACGACCAGTCTGCCCGTGGCCCAGGCGGGTGGATTCGCCTGCGTGCCGCTCCGCAGCCGCCCCTTCACGGATCGCCAGTTCGGCATCCGGGTCTCCGAGACGACCGGCGGCGCCACCGAGTACAGTTTCAGCGGCAGCAGTTCCGGCGAACGCGTCGCCAAGACGCTCGAGGGGGCCGCCGGCACCAGCGCCGCCTCGCTCAAGGAGCTCGACTCGGCCGCCGCGCAGCGCGAGATCGACCGGCTGAAGAAGCAGAAGGAGCTTCTGGACGCCCGTCGTGCGCTGGAGGAAGCTCAGCAGTGACGCTCCAGCCCGGGAAATGAACGGGGGCCGGCGTCTCGAAGGTCAGGCGCTGGCCGGTGGTCGGATGGTTCAGCACCAGCGTGCGCGCATGCAGGGCCAGGCGCTTGCAGCCGTCATCGGCGCGGCCGTACTTGCTGTCGCCGAGCACCGGGTGTCCGCGGTCGGCCAGATGCACGCGAATCTGGTTCTTGCGCCCCGTCAGCAGGCGAATCTCCAGCAGGCTCAGGCCGTTGCCCTCGCGCAGCACGCGATAGGCCGTGTGGGACAGTTTGCCATGCGCGGAATCGGGCGTGGAGTAGACCACCTGCGCGCGATTCTCGGCCAGGTAGCTGCTGATCGTGCCTTCGGGTTCGGCGAACAGCCCGTGCGCGACCGCCAGGTAGGTCTTCTCGACCTCATCCCAGTGATCCTGCAGCGCGTTCTTCGCCTCCGGCGTCTTCGCAAAGACCAACACCCCGGACGTGTCGCGGTCCAGCCGATGCACGATGAACACGCGCTTGCTCGACCCGGGAAAGCCCCGGCGCACGTAGTCGGTCGCCAGCCAGTAGACGGTCCGCTCGCGCACCGTCTCGGTGGCCATGGTCAGCAGCCCCGCCGGCTTGTCGACGACCAGCAGGTCGCGGTCCTCATAGATGATCGCCAGCCCGCCCGGCCGACGGCCCTTGCCTTTGCCCTTGGGGCGCTTGAGTGGGGCTGTCATGAGCCAGAGAGTAGCGCAAGCCCGTCGGCAAAACAAGAAACAGCCGTGCCGTGAAACGGCAGGTTGATTATGCGGGTTCCCCTTGCGCGTCTAGCCGCGATATACGGCATCGTGCGTGCCAACGTCCAACAGGACGATCTCCCTGGCGGTGAGGCGCAGAATCAGGACGATGCGGTGGGTGCGGCCATGTCAGGCACCTTTCCGCAGTTCCGCCATCAACGTCGCGGCCGTCCCCCTGCGGATGCGGCCGGCGTTCAGGTCGGCCTCGGATGAAGCCAGACGCGCCTCCGCGAGGTCGGACATCATCGCGCCGAAGTCCACTTCGCTCAGGATCACGTAGCGCGGCCGGTTGTTCCGCACGACCTGCACCGGCCCCTGCCGAGCAAGCCGTCCACGGCTGACATGCCGCGACGCTTGATCTCCTGCGCTGCCACGATGGTCATAACCATACTCCTTATAGTACCGATTGCAGTACTGGTAATAGCATGCGGTGGGCCGGTGTCAAATGAGCGGTGGAGCCCAACCGCAGAATGTCGAAGTGCGACGGCTTTCGCGTGCACCAGGCCAGCATCCGGGCTCGCGGAGCTCGCCCCTCCCGCGCGTCGCGCGGACCGAAGTACGACGACGATGCTGCTCTGGAGCGCGAGAACAGCGGCCCGAAGCCCTCGCCACTTACTCGTACACGCACTCGTACACGCCAATCTCTCCGTTGTTGGTGCATGAACTGCCGTTCCTGGGGTCATCATTTTCCCTGTTGACGCCGCCCGCTGATTCCGGTATTGTCATACCAGATTATTGATTGAGGAAGAACAGGAGCCACATGGCCAGTCTCGTCAGAGTATCGGAAGCCGCGTCGATCGCCCTGCATGCCTGCATCTGGATGGCACGCGACACGGGCGCCTGCAGCCGCTCGAAGGAGATCTGCGCGACGCTCGGCTTCTCGCAAGCGCACTTCCCCAAGGTGATGCAAACCCTCACCCGCGCCGGACTGGTGGTCTCCACACGCGGCCCCACGGGCGGCACACGCCTGGCACGGACACCGGACCAGATCACGCTGCTGCAGGTGTACGAGGCGGTCGACGGTTCGGCCCAGACCGACCGGTGCCTGCTCGCACCGGAAATCTGTCCGGCCGCCTGCTGCAAGCTGGGAAAGACGTTCGCCAGATACAACGACGAACTGCGACACCTGCTGGCCTCGGAAACACTGGCTGATCTGGCACGCGACTTCAAAGCCTGGCCGAAGACACCGGCAACCCCCTGCACAACGCGGACAACGACACGAAGGAAAGACGCATGAAGCGAAAGATCATACGGATCGATGCCGAGAAGTGCACGGGGTGCGGCCTGTGCGTCGACGCCTGTCACGAGGGCGCGCTGAAGATGATCGACGGCAAGGCGCGGCTGATTTCGGAGGCCTACTGCGACGGCCTCGGCGCCTGCCTGCCCAAGTGCCCGGCGGACGCGATCACCATCGAGGAGCGCGATGCCGCGGCCTTCGACGAGCAGGCCGTCAAGGCCGCCCAGCATCCGGCTGCCGCAGCGTCCGTGCCGCCGCCGACGCCCAAGCCGCTGGCCTGCGGCTGCCCCGGCACGATGGCCCGCTCGCTGACGCGCGAGCCGCGACCGGCCGCGCCTGTTGCGGCCACCGCCGCGCCGGTCGCCGGCCGGGCCATCTCCGAACTGCGCCAGTGGCCCTGCCAGATCAAGCTGGTGCCGGTGAACGCGCCCTACTTCGACAATGCCCACCTGCTGATCGCGGCGGACTGCGCCGCATTCGCCCATGCCAACCTCCACGCCGACTACATGCGCGGCAAGATCACGCTCATCGGCTGTCCCAAGCTCGACGCCGTGGACTACGCCGAGAAGCTCGGCGCCATCCTGGCCGCGCATGACATCCGCAGCCTGACGGTGCTGCGCATGGAAGTGCCCTGTTGCGGCGGGCTCGTCGATGCCGCCCGCCGCGCCATGGCCAGCAGCGGCAAGATCGTCCCGTGGCAGGTGGTAACCATCGGCACCGAGGGGGATGTGATCGAGGAGTGAACGCGTGGAGGACCATGTGTTCAGTGTTCGGTGTTCGGTGTTCGGTGTTCGGACAGGCAGGAGGACCATGATCAATGGACGCGGAGACATCAACCAAGACCTATCTGGATGTCGAGGATCTGCAAGTGTATCAGAAACTGTGTCAACTTCATCTCGAGATCTGCGATCTGAGCCATGCATGGCCGGCCGAGGAGAGATATGAACTGGGTTCGCAAATCCGAAGGTCGTCGAATAGCTCGCCAGCACAACTGGCCGAGAAGCATGACGACCGCCACGTGAGAAACAAAGTCGAGGGGGTCAACCGTAGTCGAGGGGAGGCGGGCGAGACAATTCACCATCTGTTCATGGCCCAGTTGAAGGGCTATGTCAGCAGCGACGTGTACGCGACCTACCGTGATCGCTACAAACAGTGCATTCGCATGCTCAACGGCCTGGAGAAGTCGCTTGAGCAGCATCTTCCCGAAAAGGAGCGCCGATGGGCGCCTCAAGCACCGAACACTGAACACTGAACACCGAACACAGCGAAACAAGGAGTCTCATATCATGACAGATACCAGCATGTTCTGCTTCCAGTGCGAGCAAACCGCGGGCGGCAAAGGCTGCACGCGCGTCGGCGTCTGCGGCAAGCAGCCCGACGTCGCCGGCCGACAGGACGAACTCACCGCCGCGCTGATCGATCTGGCGCGCGCCGCCGAAGGCAAACCGGCCAGCACCACGCGCGATGCGCTGGTGATGGAAGGCCTGTTCGCCACCGTCACCAACGTCAACTTCGACATGCTCAGCCTGGCGGAGATCGTCGGGCGCGTGCGCGCCGAGACGAAGAAGCTCGGCGGCACGTCGGCCTATGATCCGCAGGCGCTTTTTCACGGCAACCCGGACCTGGTGTCCTTGCGCTCCCTGTTGCTGCTCGGCATGCGCGGCATGGCCGCCTATGCGTGGCATGCGCTCACGCTCGGGCAGACGGATCCCGAGGTCACCGCATGGCACTACAAGGGACTGCGCGCCGTCGGCGCCGAGCATACGGTCGACGAGTGGGTCGGCCTGCTGATGGAATTCGGCATGGTCAACCTGAAGTGCATGGAAATCCTGGATCGCGGCAACACGACCACCTACGGCCATCCCGTGCCGACGGCGGTGTCGACGGCCCAGGCGAAGGGCCCGTTCATCGTGGTTACCGGCCACGACCTGCACGATCTGAAGCAACTGCTCGATCAGACGGCCGGCAAGGGGATCAACATCTATACGCACGGCGAGATGCTGCCCGCGCATGCGTATCCGGAGCTGAAGAAGTACCCCCACCTCAAGGGCAACTACGGCACGGCCTGGCAGAATCAGCAGCGGGAGTTCGACAGCCTGCCCGGCGCGGTGCTCTTCACCACGAACTGCATCATGCCGCCCAAGCCGGCCTACCTCGACCGCGTCTTCACGACCGCCATGGTGGCGTGGCCGGGCGCGACGCACATTCCGGCCGGCCCCGCCAACCGCAAGGACTTCTCGCCCGTCATCAAGAAGGCGCTGGAACTGGGCGGCTGGAATGAGCACACGCCGGGCGGCACGCTGACGACCGGGTTTGGTCACAACGCGGTGCTGTCGGTGGCCGACCAGATCGTGGGAGCCGTCAAGGCGGGTGCGGTCAAACACATCTTCCTCGTGGGCGGGTGCGACGGCGCCAAGTCCGGCCGCAACTACTACACGGAATTCGTGGAGAAGACGCCCAAGGACACGCTGGTGTTGACGCTGGCCTGCGGCAAGTACCGCTTCAACCACCTCGACATCGGCAAGATCGGGCCGTTCCCGCGCATCCTGGACATGGGGCAGTGCAACGACGCCTACTCGGCCATCCAGGTTGCCGTGGCGCTGGCCAAGGTCTTCAACTGCGGCGTGAACGACCTGCCACTGTCACTCGTCCTCTCCTGGTACGAGCAGAAGGCGGTCTGCATCCTGCTCACGCTGCTCGCGCTCGGCATCAAGAACATCCGCATCGGACCGTCGCTGCCGGCCTTCGTCTCGCCGACCGTGCTCGGTGTGCTGGTGCAGAAGTTCAACCTGACGCCGATCACCACGGCCGAGGCCGACCTGAAGGCGATCCTGGGCAAGTAGCGCACGGCGTCGGCTCAGAGGAACCAGGCGCCGTGGCGGAGCAGCGTCGCACGCAGGGCCGGGACATCCAGGGCGTGAATGTCCGGCGTTGCGACGGTGGCGGCTTGCGCCGCGGCGGCGCCCGCAGCCTCGCCGGTCACCAGGCACACCGGCATGACGCGGGTTGAGGCCTGGACGTTGCGGTCGGTGGAGATGCAGCGCCCCGTCACCAGCACATTGGACAGTCCCTTCGGCGTCAGGCAACGATAGGGAATGCCATGGCTCTCCCCCTTGCCGTAATGCTCGAAGCGTCCCATGGCGACGATCTTGTAGTCGAGCGCATCGGCGATCTCGTTCCGGGCGGTGTGGATATCGACCGGGTAGCTGTTACGGGCGATCTCGTCCGGAAACGTGCGCCGGGCCAGGAAATCATCGATGGTCAACAGGTAGTCGCCCAGGATGCGCCGCGTCTCGCGCACACCCAGCAGCGCGCCTGTGGCGGCCAGGTGGGCGTTGCCAAAGGCGGCCGGCCAGTACTCGGCCAACGCCCGGCGGAACTCGTCCGCAATCCTGCGGCCTTCGACCAGGGCCCGGGAGGTGCTGGCCGGATCGGTGTTGTCCACCTCCCACTGGTGGCCGGCATTGAACCCAACCGTGCCCGGACCCTGCAGGGCCTTGCAGATGTGCACATCGGTCAGGAGCGGGTACTTCTTCTGGTCAGCCATCCTGCGGGTATCTTCCTGGACGTGCCAGCCGGCGCGGGCATAGCCGTACTCGTCCACGTTTGACAGCAGGAAGCAGTGCGTGACGGGCTGCAGCTCGCCCTTCTCGTCCCCCTTTTCAAAGGGCGCGCCAGCCCAGGCGCACAGGTCGCCATCGCCGGTGGCATCGACGAACACCTTGCCGCGGAAAGCGGAAAGCCCGCCCTTGTTCGCGGCCAGAACCGTATCCACCCGGCCGCCCGCCGCCTCGACGCCGCACACGCTGGTATGGAACAGCACCTCGACGCCGGCCCTTGTGACCAGGTCGTCATAGATGCGTTTCAGCGACTCGGGATCGATCGGCACCCAGTCCAGCGCCTGAGGGTCCACATGCGGCGTGGCGGCCTTGGATGCAGTGAACACGCGCTCGGCGAGCCCACGGTAGATGATCTTGTGCTTGTCCGAGAACGGACACCAGGCGGGAACCAACCCGCTCGTGCCCATGCCGCCGAGGGCGCCAGCGCCTTCGAGCAGGAGGGTGCGTGCGCCATCGCGCGCCGCAGCCACCGCGGCGGCGCAGCCGGACGGACCGCCGCCGGCGACGATCACGTCGTAACCGTCATGCAGCGAGACCGAAGTCCGGATCTGTTTCACCTTCATCTGCGAGCACCATCCCCTTACTGCGCCAAGCCGGCGAGACCACCTGTGAAAACGTTGCGGATATGGCTCACTGTTTGGGGTCAGCAGCGTGCATTCAGGTCGGCGCGCGCGCGACACTCTCGTGGGCGTCGAGCCGCGCGGCCACCAGCGTTACCTGCGCGAGCGGAGGATCCAGGATGGCTTCAACGGCGCGTTCGACGAGATGGCCGGTCCGCGCCGCGGCTGTGGCTAGCCTGGGCCAGTCATAGCGCGCGAACGGGTGCTCGTCCGAGTTGACGATCACGCTGATCTCCTCCGGCACCCGCAGTCCATGCTCGCACAGGGCGCGCACGCCCGCATGCGCGCCGGCGACGGCGTCGAAGACAAGGGCCGTCGGACGTCTCGGCGCGGCCAGAGCCTGCAGGACGCACTCATAGCCCGCGCAGGCCGCATCCTCCCACGGCGTCACGCGCCGCGGCGAACGTGTCAGCCGGCGGATGGGCAGGTGGCGCTCGACGTAGGCGGCCTGCATCCCCGTGTACACCAGTTGGCTGGCGTAGCTCCAGGGCTCCTCGGCAATGTAGGTGATCCGCTCGTGCCCGTGCTCAAGCAGCAGGGCGGCTTCGTCGCGGCCAATCTGGCGGTAATCAGCCGAAACGAAACGAACATGCTTGTGGGCGGACACGGGCGCATGCGGCGCCAGGACCACGCACGGGCATCCAAGTGCCTCCAGCGAGGCCAGGTCGGCCGGTTCCACGGTCCCGCCCGGGGGCAACAGCAGCACGCCGCGCGGCGCGGCGGCGCCGATCAGCCGCGGCAGATCGCGCATCGCGGTATCGGGGTTCAGTTTCACCAGCAGCGGCGTCATGCCATTCTGCAAGGCCAGCCGCTCGGCCACATCGACCTTGAACCAGAAGTCGTAGGAGAACCAGTTCGGGTAGGCGATCACCAGGGCGCCATTGCGGCCGCAGCAGCCGTTGGCATGCACACGGTGCGCCTCGCGCGCCACAAACGTGCCGCCCTTGCCGCGCCGGATGACCAGCCCCTCCTGCTGCAGCCGCATCACGGCCTTGTGGGCCGTCAGCCGCGACACGCGGAACTGCGCGGCCAGCACGACCTCGGTCGGCAGGCGCGCATTCGCCGGCAGTTTCTGGATCTGCGCCAGCAGGTGGTTGCGGATTTTCAGGTGCGCTGGTAATGAACGTCTTCTCGCCATCACGTACTCCACCGCAACTGTAACTGATCAGCAGCCGCAATCCAACCCTAACGTATCATGACCTTGGTGCCGGACGATGCCGGCAGGACAGCCGCGAACAACCCGATCTTGGCCGTGCCCATCGCGGACAGCCCGCTGACCGACAAACGGTAGCCGGAGAGGACCGTGGTCGCCACCGGTTCCCAGGCCGTGGTCGTCGTGTTGTACCGGAAGATAGTGGGCGTCTTACCGGCTGCGGCCACGTGGTCGTAACGGAACTCCAATCCAAGAGTCCCAAATGACGTGCCGCTGAAGGATCCGTCCCACACGCCGATCACGGTCCGACCGGCCGGCAATGCGGGCAGGTCGGATGTGCGGTCGGGCGCGAGCAGGTAGAAGCGGAAATACGGGGTCGTGCCCGCGATGGACGCAAACGTCAGGCGCACGCTGTTGATCAGGTCGATCTGGGTGTCGGCCTGGGACTCGCCCCAGCTGTAACTGGCGGGTGTGCCAGAGACGGTCACGGTCTTGTTGGCCAGCATGAGCCGACCCTTGCGGGTCGCGTACCAGCCATTGGTCGTGGTGTTCTCGATGGTGTTGTCCCAGGCCTCGGTCGTGGTGTAGCCGTCAAGCGTCGACAGGTTCAGGTCTCTCTCGGTCCCTTCGCCGTCGGCGATCACAAGGCCATTGTTGATAACCTGGCGTTGTGAACTGCAAACGCCCCAGCCTTGGTACAAACCGAACGCCGTACTGGCCGCTCGAACGAAGAGATCGCTGGTCCTGTAGGTCGACCCGATGGTTCCCCCATGCGAGATGAGCCTGCCATACCCGGCGTTACCAACATACAGGTTATACAGATTGGCCACACCCAGCGTAACCGTGACTGCAGCCACCTCAACCAGACCGGTCGACGTTGTGCCGTTACCGATGGTCAAATTGTAGCCAAACGAACATGGAGCGTTTGCGAGGAGGGTCCCGTATCCCTGGCCGCCGACAGTCGCATCACGACTGATGTTGAGCGTGCCAGACTCGTGCCTCAGCAAGCCCTTTCCGGAACTCGCATCGCCCACGGTGAGGACCCGCGCTGCGGAAACAGTTCCCCCGCGTATGTACAACTCGCCTTCACCGCTGTACCCAACATAGAGACTATAACTGCTAGCGAACGTGCCGTTGGATATCGTAACTCGTCCGAAACTCCCGGCTTGGTCGCCGATCATGACGCTGCTAAGGCCAGACGACTGCATGGTTCCGTTCGTTATCACGACCGTTGCAGTACCTCTATAGCCTACATGAAGCACCTTTCCAGCGGTCAGCGTGCCGCCATCGATCAGGCAGGTTCCCGAGGAACCAGTCAGATTGCCAAGGAAGACATCCTTGCCGGCAAACACATTGCCGTTCCGGAGGCGCAGCCACCCGGTGCCACCGTACCCGATGTTGCTGTCGGCGCTCGTCGATGCGTTCGTCAGCGTGCCTCCAGTCACCTCGAGGTAGCCGGCATCGCCGGCGGCATAGCCCAGATTCAGAACGGAGGTGAAGCCGCTGCCGCCCGCGAACTGCACGGGCAGAGCCAGGCTGCTGGCCGTGTCGATGCGCGTATCGTCGGCGCTGGTCGGCAAGGCGTTCGGGTTCCAGTTGGCCGGAGTGGACCACTGGCGGTCGGCGCTGTCGTTGTCCCAGAGCGTCACGGCACCCGCCGGACCAACAGACGCGACCAGCCACGCAGCAACCGCGATCATGGACACGAGACTTCGTGACGACCTCTGCATGATGCACCTCCCGATTTACTTCACTTCTCTCCCTTGCGACCCCACGTGCGACTCACGCCGCACGCCGGCGCTGACAAACAGCGCCCATTAATGTGTATACACTATAACACGTACCTACGTCGCGGAGCAAGCGCGCCATGCAAAGGGAAATCGTCATGCCCAACCGGCCCCTTTCCCGGCGCATTCGCACGACCACGATCCTCGCCCTCAGCCTGTGACTTGGCGCCGCGTCGCCGGGCTCGACGAGGTCGACTACGGCGAGCAGGGCAACGTGACCGACAAGGCGCGCGTCGGCGTCGACGGCATCGGCGACAACGCCGACACCCGCTAGCGCGACCCATTCGGCAGGTAGGCGCCGAGACGCAGGAGCGCGCGCTGCAACTCGGTCGCGGCGAGGGCACGCGTAGCCCGCCCGTCGCGTGCGCACAACGCCGCCGCCGCGCCCGCCGCCTGGCCGGTGATAAAGCAGCCCGGCATCACGCGAATCGAGCCGTGTACGGACCGGTCGACGCTGACGCACCGCCCGGCCACCAGCACATTGTCGAGCCCGCGCGGCGTCAGGCAGCGATACGGAATGCCGTAACTCTCGCCCCTCTGGTAGCGCAGCATGTGGAAGGGCGACTCGGCTGCTTTGTCTTCCGCGGCAGCG
Organism: uncultured Lentisphaerales bacterium; assembly: GCA_964417715.1. Classification (GTDB taxonomy): domain Bacteria; phylum Verrucomicrobiota; class Kiritimatiellia; order RFP12; family CAYQJG01; genus CAYQJG01. The sequence goes on from CAYQJG010000007.1 coordinate 87,281, forward strand.
GGCTGCGAGGCGTGCACGTCGATCGCGTACGCGTAGCGGCCGATTTCGTCATCGAACGTGGCGCGCCGCAGATAGTCGTCGATCGTCAGCACGTAATCGCCCAGGATGCGTCTCGACTCGCGCAACCCCAGCAACGCGCCGGTCGCTTCGAGCGATATACCCTCGAAACCCGGCACGAACTGCTTGTAGTAGCGCTCGTATTCGGCCACCAACTTGCGTCCCCAGATCAGCGCCGCAGTGACCGAGCGTTCATCGGTGGCGTCCACGCCGAAGGTGTGGCCGACGTTGCCGCCCCCCTGGTTCGGTCCGACCGGCCACATCCCAGGTAACCCACGATCAGGGATCGTGAAGAGTCCGGCCGCGATGCCCTGCGCGAGCGCCCGGCCGTCGCCCTCGATGCCATAGCCTTCACGCACGACGCGCGTCCAGTCCACGCCCGACCAGTGCGAGCAGAGCGTGCCGGGCTGCAGGCGCCCCTGCGCGTCGCCCTTCTCGAACGGCGCGCCGGCCCAGGCGCATACGTCGCCGTCGCCCGTGGCGTCCACGTAGACCCGCGCGCGCACGGCGAAAAGCCCGCTCTTGGCCGCACAGACCACCGACGTGACGCGCGGGCCATCCTGCTCCACGGCCATCAGCGTGGTCTGGAAGGCCAGGTCGACGCCGGCTTCGGTCACCAGGGCATCATACACGCGTTTGAGGATCTCGGCATTGATGTTAACGCAGCCGCCGCGGCCCGTCGCCGGGTCGTACCGGGGCGCGCCGCCGGCCGCGTGCAGCCGGTCGAGGACGTCGCCGCCGACGCCGGCCGCGAGGAAGTTCACGCCGTCGCCGAACTCCATGAAGGCCGGCACGAGGCCGGCCGTGCCCATGCCGCCGAGGCAGGTGTGCCGTTCGGCCAGAAAGACACGTGCGCCCTGCCGCGCGGCCGCGACGGCGGCGGCCACGCCGGCCGGACCTCCGCCCGCCACGCAGACGTCGACATCCGCGCGAACGGGAACGTGCCGCGCAAAGGCGACCGCGTCGCTCACGACCTTACTCCTTGGTACCGAATGTCACGTCGGCGTACTCGACCTTGCCGGTCTTGGGATCGTCGGCCGGCGCCGGCACGCTGAAGATGAGCTTCGTGATCGGGAAGTGGACTTTGCCGTCGTTGGCGCCGCCCCAGTGTTCCAGTTTCTTCGCCAGGGAGATCTGGATCGTCTCCCAGTCGCCGGACCCGGCGACCGCTCCCTTGTACTGGTGGGTCTGGTCGGTGGAGTCGATCAGGCGGAACGTGACCTTCTGCCGTCGTGGCGAACGCACGCCGATGCGCACGTCGAGGGCCGTGTCCGGTATGCTGGTCGGGCCGACCGCCAGAACATAGGGAACCGCCGTGGACGGATTCTTGCCGGTGAAGTCATAGGCCATGACGCCGATGGGTCTCGCGCCATCGGTTCCCAGTGTGAACGTCCCCTCGCCGTTGTTCTTGGCAAACGTCCATTCCACGCCCTTATCGAACAGCTTCAGGTCCGTGTGTTTGGTCGCGGCACCTGCCTCGGGTGCGGCCGGCTTGGCGGCCGGCTTCCGGACGACGGCCGGTACGGCGGTCTTCACGAAGGCCCCCAGCACGGCCTTGGCGGGCAGGGCCACGTACTGCGGGCCGCCGGTGAGCGTAAGACCGAGGACGCCGTTGGTTGACGCGACGGCAATCGACCGGCCGTAGATGTCAGCGCCCGTCAGCGCGCCCGACACGCCGATCTCGTGCCGCACCAAGTGCTCGGCAGCCATATCGGGCGACTCCCCTGCCGGCGGCGCGGTCCAGGCGACCAGTTTGGCCGGACCGGACTTGCTCTCGAAGAGCAGCAGATAGTCCAGGTCCGACTGCGTCGGCAGGCGGCGGACGAGATGGTAGCCGCCCAGCTGCGCGACCATGGTCTTGCATGCATCGTACGCGGGCATCTTCTCGGCGCCGTGAAACAGGCCAAACTCGTTGCCTTTCCACTCGTACCAACTCGTCAGCCGCACGCCGCACAACATGTCAACCATGTACTGCCGCACGAACTGCCAGGCCTGATACTCGACCGCCTTCGCGCCCTCGCCCCCGGACCACCCTTCGCCGGTGTCCTTGACGGCGTATCCCCGTTCCGTATTGAGCATCGGGAAGTCCTTGGGCGCGCCGTACTGGTCCAGCAGCGCGCGGACGCGCGCATGCCCGACGGCGTGCTCCTCGGGCGTCTTCACGCCGTACGGGTGCACCGACCACGCGCGGATCCCGCTCTTCAGGATGCCCTTCTGCAGGCAGAAGCCCGTCCACTGGTAGGACGGCTCCCAGTAGTTGGAGAGCGAGCCGGCCATGACAAAACAGTCGGGGTCAGCGGCCAGCATGGCCGGGACGGTTTCGAGCACCAGCGCCGTGTATTCCTCGGCGAACGGCTCCGAGTTGTGCATGCCCGTCTTGCGCCAGAACGACCGCACGTTCGGCTCGTTCCAGATCTCCCAGAGAATGTTGCGGTCCTTGAAGTGCTTCGCAGCGGCGGCGGCGAACGCGGCGTACCCCTTGCGACCGGCGTCGGTCTGGATGCCCCCCAGGCCGTCATCCTCGTACAGTTTGTGGCTGCCGAAGAGACACGCCACCACGCGCAGTCCATTGCTCTCGGCGCTCGCGACCAGGCGGTCGTAGGGCGCAAAGTCGTAGACGCCCTTCGCCGTCTCGATCCGGTCCCAGTAGAATCCCCGGCGGATGACGCGCGCGCCCACGCCGGCGATCTGGGCCAGATCCTCGGGACTGCACGACTCGGTCTTGGTTTGCATGCCGAGCGAAAGCGGCACCACGTTTTCGGGCAGCGACGCCGCCCGCGACCCCTGCACGCCCTGAAGCAAGAGGGTCATGGATACACCTGCCACCAGCAACGAGTTTGCACGCACGCGTCTCCCCTTTCGACAATGCCCACTTAACATATATACACTATCATAGCGCGCGAACGCCGGGGCGTCAACTGCGTGTGCGGCGAACCGGCGGTCAGCGCGTCGGCGGCGCGTGCGGCGAGACGGCGTGCATGTCGAGCTTGGGGTGCTCCTTGGCGAAGTAGTCGAGCGCCCAGGAGGTCGGGAAGAGGATCACGAGTTTGCCGTTCAGATCCTGCGCCAGCTTGACCCCGGCTCCCAGGAACAGGTTCTCGACCTGATCCCTGCGCACGCTGGCGCCGAACCAGCGCACCAGCGTGAACGGAGCCGGCTCCAGGCGCGGCTCGGCGCCATACTCGTTCTGCAGACGGTACATGACCACGTCGAACTGCAACTGTCCCACCGCGCCCAGCAGCGTGGTTGTGCGGGCGTCGTCCAGACTGCTGAAGGTCTGGATCACGCCTTCCTGGAGCAACTGCTCCAGGCCGGCGCGGAACTGCTTCTGCTTGGCCGAACCGACATTGCGGATGAAGGCGAAAGCCTCCGGCGAGAAACGCGGGATCTCGTCATACCGGATGGTCGGATCGGTCGTCAGCGTCGCGCCGATCGGAAAGGCCTTGTGCGTGACCAGGCCGACGATGTCGCCGGGGTACGCCACTTCCACGGACTCGCGTTCCTGCGCGAAGAGTTTCTGCGGATAGGAGAGGCGCACCGGATCGCCCGTCGTGGGGTCGGCGACCACCATGTCCTTGACGAACGTCCCCGAACAGACGCGCACGAACGTCAGGCGGTCACGGTGCCGCGGGTTCATGTTGGCCTGCACCTTGAAGACGAATCCCGAGAAGGCCGGGTGCGCGGTCGGGATCAGGGTCTCGCCCGACGTGCGCGGCTGCGGCGGCGCGCCGTGCTTGACGAAGTAGTCGAGCAGGAGCTGCACGCCGAAGTTGGTGATGCCGCTGCCGAAGAACACCGGCGTGATCCGTCCGGTCATCACGGCGTCGACGTCGAACGATTCGCCCGCGCCCGACAGCATCTCGACCTCCTCGCGCCAGGGGTCGTAGATGTGCGCCGGAATCTGCCGCCGGATCTCCTCGTCCTGGAAACCGCGCACGCGGTTGGGTGCGCGGTACTTGCCGTGGGCGGTGCGCTCGAAGAGGTGCAGCTGGTGTTCGAGACGGTCGTAGACGCCGCGGAAATCGGCGCCGCTGCCGAGCGGCCAGGTGACGGGGAAGGCGCCGATCCCCAGCACCTTCTCAAGCTCGTCCAGCAGAACCAGCGGGTTCTGCGCCGGGCGGTCCATCTTGTTCATGAAGGTGAAGATTGGAATGCCGCGCAACCGGCAGATCTCGAACAGCTTGCGGGTGCGTTCCTCGATCCCCTTGGCCGCGTCGATCACCATGATCACGCTGTCCACGGCCGTCAGCACGCGATAGGTGTCCTCGCTGAAATCCTTGTGGCCGGGGGTGTCGAGCAGGTTGATGACGCACCCGCCGTAATCGAACTGCAGCAGCGTCGAGGAGATGGAGATGCCACGCTGCTTCTCGAGCTCCATCCAGTCGGACGTGGTGGCGCGGCTGTTGCTGCGGGCGCGCACGGAGCCGGCCAGCTGAATGGCGCCGCCGTAAAGCAGCAGCTTCTCGGTCAAGGTGGTCTTGCCGGCGTCGGGGTGCGAGATGATGGCAAAGGTGCGGCGGCGCGAGATCTCCGCCAGGCGTTCTGCATCGGTCATGGGTCACTCCAGAGCGATGCAGGCTAGAGGCATCCCCGTCCAATGTCAACCCCGTGGGTCAGACCGAATAGGGCTTGTCGTACGGGCGCGCCAGCCGTACCATTATCGGCATGAAGACAACGATCGATCTGGACGAACGACGTCTGGCTTCGGTTATGCGGTTGACGGGTCTGCGCACACGCAAGGCTGCGATCGCCTATGCACTGGTGGCAGCTGAACGCGCGGCGTCACTGGACCGCCTGATGGAGAAGGCGCTGCCGGACGAGGACTACCGATCGGCCGTCGATGCGCGGTATGACGTCGTCGCCCTTCGAAAGCTGGGGCGCACATGACCTGTCTGATCGATTCAACGGTCTTCATCGGGTGGATGCGGTCTGGACGCAACCCGATTCGTATTCTGGCGCCCTGGCTCCGCGCAGGTGCGCTGGTCGGCTGCGGCATCGTGCGCGCGGAGGTCCTGCGCGGCATGGTGACGACGCCGACACGGCGTGAGATGACGCTCCTGTTCGACCACATCCCGGACATCCCGCTGGTCGCGGACGGATGGTCCGACGTGGCCGACCTCACGTGGGAACTCGACCGTGCCGGCAAGGTGCTGCCGCTGACGGATGTCGCCATCGCGATCTGCGCCCGGCGCGCACGTGCCACGTTGATCACGCTGGACCGGCACTTCCAGTCCGTGCCCGACCTCGCGCTGCTTTCCGACTTGCCGAACCACCCGTAGATGCAGAGGACTCCTTTTCGGCGCTTCCGGGATTAGCGTGGAATTCCTTGTTGATGCATCGTCCCAGGGGGCGC
>CAYQJG010000008.1:0-90819 GCA_964417715.1 uncultured Lentisphaerales bacterium
TGCGGCCGCACGACGACCTGCACGAACGGCTTGTTCCAGATCGTGCCGATGCTGCCCCACGAAACCGTCATCGCATTGAAGCGCCGGGTGCTGAAGTCGCCGGCAGTCAGGACAAACCACTGGTTGTTGAACGCCTTGTGCGGGCGCAACTTGAACGAGGCCGGGGCAATGTCGTACACCTCGGGGTTCGCTTCTTTTGCAGTCATGAGAGGACCTCTTCCGGCCGTTTAGAACGGCATGGGATCGTCTTCGGAGGGCGGCGGCGCGTCATCCACGGCCACGGACGAACCATCGGCTTCGACCTTGTCGACCTGGTACGCCTGCAGACTGACAAAGTAGCGGGAGCCATCCTTGCTGGCATTGCCGCGGATGCGGAACAGGACGCGCACACGGTCGTTGACGGCCAGGCGGTCCAGCAGGGCGCACTTCTCCTTGACGCACTCGAACTTCAGCGGCTGCGGGTAATCGTCCTCGGTCTGCACGACGAACTCGCGCTTGGAGAAGCCGCTGGGGAAGGTCTGAACGTCGGAAACCAGTTTGACCGATCCGGTGATGTCATAGGGGGGCGTGGCCATGCGAAAACCTCACTGATTGAATGGCAGGTATTGTGCCACGCACCCCCGCGCAGCGCAAAGCAAAACAGCCGGGCTACACGATCTCAAGCAGTTCGGGAGCGACCCGCTCGATCAGGCGCCGGCAGAGCCGGGCTGCGTCGGACGCCGAGCGCGCCTTGGAGGTCACCTGCCGGGCCAGCTTCTGGGCCTCGTGCAACGGCGTCTTGCGGATCACGTCCTTGACCGCGGGCACGGCCGATGGCGACATGCTGAGTTCGTCGATGCCCATGCCCAGCAGCAACACGGCCATCAGCGGGTCGGCGGCCATCTCGCCGCACACGCCCACCTGGCGGCCGTGACGGTGCCCGGCCTTGATGGTCTGCCGGATCAGGGTCAGCACGGACGGGTGTGCCGGCTGGTACAGATGGATAACGTTCTCGTTGATCCGGTCCACGGCCAGCGTGTATTGCGTGAGATCGTTGGTGCCGATGGAGAAGAACTCGGCGTGTTCGGCGAGCGTATCCGCCGTCAGGGCGGCCGAAGGGATCTCGATCATGACGCCCACCGAGATCGCCCGGTTGATCGCCACGCCCTCGGCCTCGACCTCCTGCTTGCACTGCTCGAGCAGTTCGTTGGCCAGGATGACTTCGCGCACGTCGCTGACCATGGGATACATGACGCGCACGTCGCCGCGCGCGCTGGCCCGCAGGATGGCGCGCAACTGGGCCTTGAACACGGCCGGTTCGCGCAGCAGGTACCGGATTGACCGCAGGCCCAGGAAGGGGTTGGCCTCGCGGCGTTCGGAAATGGAGCCGATGAACTTGTCGCCCCCCAGGTCGAGCACGCGAATGGTGACCGGCCGGCCCTGCATGGCCTCGGCCACCTCGACATAGGCATCGGTCTGCTCCGCCTCGGTCGGCGCACGGCCACGGTTCAGCCACAGGTACTCGGTGCGGTAGAGGCCGATGCCGGCGGCGCCATGCGCCGTGACCGATGCGAACTCGGCGCTGTTGTCGACATTGGCATGCAACTGCACCTGACGCCCGTCGGGCGTCACCGCCGGCAGGTCGCGCAGACGGGTCAGGTCGGACTCGACCTGGCGACGCACGGCAGCGGTGCGGTGAAACGCCTCGAGGTCGGCGCGGCCGGGCCGGATGACGACGATTCCCTTGTGGCCGTCGAGCAGAATCTCGTCGCCGGTGTGGACCTCGGACGAGAAGGTGCGCAGACCGGCGACAGCGGGGATCCCGAGAGCGCGCGCGACGATGGCAGTGTGCGACGTGGCGCTGCCGCGGTCGGTGGCAAACGCCAGGATGCGATCACGCGGCAGGGCCACCGTCTCAGACGGGGTCAGATCCTCGGCCACGATGATGTGGGGACGATCCAGGTTGGCCGGCAGGATGTCGGTGGCGCCCAGCAGGTTGCGGATCAGGCGACGGCCGATGTCGTGAAGATCGGCGGCGCGCTCACGCAGGTAGTCATCCTGCATGGCGGCGAACTTGGCGCCATACTCCTCAGTGATCGACCGCACGGCGGACTCAGCCATGCACGACCGCGTGCGGATGACGTGGCGCGTCTTGTCCACGAGAAAGGGATCGTCGAGCACCATCAGGTGGGCATCGAATACGCTGCCTTCGCCGCTGCTGACGCGTGACTCCACCGCATCGCGCAGCGCCAGAATCTGCTGCCGCGTCTGGACCAGCGCGGCCTCAAAGCGCGCCACCTGCTCCTCGACGCGATCAGCCGGCACGGGCAGATCCGGGACTTCATCCAGCCGGGCATGCACGACGAACACCGGGCCCCAGGCGATCCCGTCCGACGAGCCGACTCCATGGAAAACCAGACCGGACGCAGCCGCCTCGCCTGTTGTGTCCTTACTGCTCATCGGGAATGTCGAACTTGCGGGACACCAGCGCCGCCAATTCGTCCAGCGCCTCGCGCGCCTGAGGCCCCTCTGCCGTCACGCGCAACCGCGCCCCGCAGATGGCCTCAAGCGTCATCAGCGCCATGATGCTCTTGCCGGAGACCACGTTGCCATCCTTCTCAACCTGGACATCGGCATTAAAGCGGGAGGCGACCTTGGCAAACAGGCCGGCGGGACGGACATGCATGCCGTACTTGTTCAGCAGCACCAGTTCCCGCGTTTCGCGATTTGAGCCGAACCATTTCGCCACAGCCTATTCTCCCGCTCCGGCATGGTGCCGTTTGATGCGCTCGTCAAGGTCCCGATACGCCACCTGCCCGGACAGACGCGACTTGTACTCGAGTGCGGCTGTCTCCACAATGTTTACCAGATCGCGCCCCGGTGCCACGAGGATAATCCGTTGCGGCACACTGACGCCCAGCACCTCGCGCCGGTGGTCCGTCGCGCCGCTGCGGTCGAGATCTTCCTCGCCGGCCGCCTGCGGGCGCAGCGTCACAACCAGGTCCAGTTGCTTCTCGCCGCGCACGGCCGCGACACCAAACAGGGCCGGCACAAAGACGATGCCGATGCCGCGAATCTCCATATAGTGCCGCGTCACCTCAACCGCCGAGCCATGCAGGCTCCCGGCATTGTCGCGTCGCACCACGATCAGGTCGTCGGCCACCAGCGCATGACCGCGCTCCACCAGCCCCAACGCGGTTTCGCTCTTGCCGATGCCGGCCGGCCCCTCGATCAGGACGCCCAAACCGACCACCTCCAGCATCGTGCCATGCAGCTTGCAGCGCGGCGCGGCCAGTTCACCCGCCAACAGGGTGCCCGCGTGGGTGAATTCGCGTGTTTCCCAACGCGTGACCAGCACCGGTATGCGTCGCTCCTCGGCCAGGCGGAGCACCTCCGGGAAGACCCGCTGGCCATGCGTGAACACCAGACACGGGATGCGGGCACCCAGCAGACGGGCCACGCAGCGCTGCCGGTCAGGCACTTTCAGCGACGAGAGGTAGGCATGCTCGGCCAGCCCGATAACCTGAATGCGGCGGTGGGCAAAGTGGCGGTAGAACCCGGTCAGCGCCAGCCCCGGCCGGTAGAGCACCGGCTCGCGGATCACGCGCTTCAGGCCCTTGCCGCCTGCGACCAGTTCAAGCCCCAGCCGCGTGCTGCCCGCAGCCAGAAACTGTGCAACAGTCACCGGAGCATCGCCGGCCACTTCGCTGGCTTCGCCGTCCATGACCTGCCCTTTCGCGATCATGGCCGGTTCAGATCTGGTGGTGCGACTCCACGATCTTCTCGCGGTGCTTGCGCAGCTGCTTCTCGACCTTGACGACCGCTGCGTCGATTGACGCCACCATGTCCTCGGTGGACTCCTTGGCCTCGACCCGCGTCAGGCCTTTGTGCTGGACAACCACTTCGGCCACATACAGATGGCGCTGCACATCGAGGATGACGTGCACGGATTCGGTCTTGGGAAACTCGGCCACGAGCGCCTCGGCCTTCTGCCGGGCGTGTCCCTGCAGTTCGGCGGTGACGGTCAGATGACGGGCAGTGATTTCAATGGACATGGCGTCTCCCTTTCTTTATTCGCGCGACGGGCGTCTCCGCCCGCGGCACGCTACATTCTGAAGCCGCGCCCCAGATAGAGCGCACGCGCCGCATCGTCATTGATTAGAAAATCGCCCGACCCTTCGCGCAAGATGCGGCCTTCGTACACGAGGTAGGCCCGGTCGACGATCGAGAGCGTCTCCCGGACATTGTGGTCAGTCACGATGATCCCCAGGCCGCTGTCGCGCAGCCCTCTTACGATTGTCTGAATATCATGCACGGCCAGCGGGTCAACCCCGCTGAACGGCTCGTCCAACATCAAAATCGCGGGGCGCCGCACCAGGGCGCGCGCAATCTCAAGCTTGCGGCGCTCGCCGCCGCTCAAGGTGTAGGCGCGTTGCCGCGCCACCTTGGTCAGATTGAGACTCTCAAGCAGTTCGTCCAGCCGCTCCCGACGTTGGGCGGCCGTCATCGGCATGGCCTCCAGAATGGCCAGAATGTTGTCCGCCACGGTGAGCTTGCGGAAAACAGAGGCCTCCTGCGCCAGATAACCCAGCCCGAGCCGGGCGCGCCTGAACACCGGCAACCGGGTGATGTTGCGGCCGCGCAGCAGGATGCGGCCGCTGTCCGGCCGCACCAACCCGACCACCATGTAGAACGTGGTTGTCTTGCCGGCGCCGTTCGGGCCGAGCAGACCGACGATCTCGCCGCACCGCACCTGCAGCGACACGCCGGCCACGACGCTGCGGCTGCGGAAGCTCTTGGCCAGGTCGACCGCCTCGAGGTCGGGCGCATCGACGGCGTTATCAGGGCTGGGGCTGTGCGGGTGCATTCGTGTTCGCCTGCTTCTGACGCTGTTTGAGCGTCTCGGGTGCGATGACAAAGTGACCGGGCGAGACTTCCATGCGCTCGTCGTCCAGCCAGATGGTGATCCGGTCGCCGCTCACATGATCGCCGGCGCGCCGCAGCACGGCGGAGCCGGTCATGACCACCTGCCCGCTCAGGCGCGTGTAGACGGCCTTCTCGCAGGAGGCGACCCGCTGATCGTTCGTCAGGGTCACATGCCCCAACGCCATGATCTGCCGCACCTGATTGGTGCCTTCTAGAAAGATGACCACGCGGTCGGCCGTGAGGAAGAACTGCGGGTTGTCGACCTTGACGTTCTCGTCGAAGACCGCGACGAACTCCTTGTAGTCGAACTCGATCCGCTCCGACGTGATCGTCGTCTCGCGCAACGTGTTGGTCGCCGCGCTCGACGACGCGCGATGCGCCCGGGCCTGCGGTGCGATCACCGCCGGCGCGGCAGCCGCACCGGCGTCGGCTGCGGCAACCGGCGCCACGTCTGCGCCGGCGGCCGCCACACCTGCCACGGGCACGTCCGCCGCAGGCGTCTCGGCCGCCGTCTGCGCCGCCGCGCCTGTCAACAGGCCGCATGCCGCGACCCAGGCCGCCACTCCCGTCACGATTCTCGCCGTCCGTTTCACCGCAAGCCTCCGATCCGGCCCGTCAGCCCCTTTGTCCGAACCTCGCCGTGCGACAGGATCCGCAGCCGCTGCTGGTCCGCCGACCAGTACATGTCGATTCCCGACACACGGGCATCCTGGCGCGTAAAACTCACCGCGCCGCGACAGTAGCCGCGACGCGAACCGCGGTCAAACAAGCCGCTTTCGGCTACGATTCGCCCATCCGGCCCACCCTCGGCCGTGAAGAGATCGACGGTCACCTGCCACGCGCGCACGTAGTGGTCGTCGGCCAGCGACGCCGTCCGCGCATGCAACACAGCCCGCACGCGCCCGTTGAGGTGGTGATCCAGTGGCAGGGTGAGGTTCTCGACCGGCGAGCCAACCGGCTTGTCATGCCCGGCATCCCACACGCTCGCCAGATCACGCCAGGCGGCGTCGTCCAGCAAGACCGCGGAGTTCGTGGCGGACGCCGTGATCATGACCGGCGGCACGACCGGCACAGCGACGCCCGGCACCGCCGCCAGCATGCGCAGGGCGACGAGCGCCGTCAGAACGGCCAGCGCACCTCTATCGGGGCACCAAACCATGTATGCCTTTCAACACCTGCCACACACCGGCCAGATCACCAAATGGGATCGCGTTCGCCTTGTCCGAAAGCGCCTCGGATGGCTTCACGTGCGTCTCCATGAACACACCGTCCACGCCGGTCGCCACGGCCGCCCGCGCCAAGGCCGGCGCCCAACGACCATCGCCGCTGCTGTGATCGCCGCCGGCACCCGGCCGCTGCACGCTGTGCGTGGCATCGAACACCACCGGGTAACCCAGTTCACGCATGATCAGCAGGCTGCGCATATCGGCCACAAGGTTATGATACCCGAAACTGGCCCCGCGTTCCGTTAAAATAATGCGTTTGTTGCCGGCATGCTCAATCTTGGCGATGATGTTGACCATGTCCTCGGGTGCCAGGAACTGACCCTTCTTGACATTGACGGGCTTACCGGTCTCGGCGGCCGCCACAATCAGGTCGGTCTGCCGGCAGAGAAAAGCCGGAATCTGCAGGATATCGACAACTTCGGCCGCGATCGCCGCCTGCGCCGGCTCATGGATGTCCGTCAGCAGGGGGCAGCCGTAGCGTGCCTTGACCTCCTGCAGGATCGCCAGCCCCTCAAAAAGCCCGGGGCCGCGGTACGAGCTGATCGCGGAGCGATTGGCCTTGTCGAACGAAGCCTTGAACACCAGCGGCATCCCCAGGCGGCGCGCCAGCCGCACCAGCCGGCCTGCCAGGTCCAGACATCCTTCGCGTGACTCGATCACGCATGGTCCGGCGATCATGGCCAGCGCCCGCCCGCCAAAGACCACATCCCCCACCCGCACTGTTCTGACTTTGGCCATGATGACTCCGTCCGTCTTCTCTACGCCAACCCTTTGGCGCGCATTGCGGCCTCAACATACCCGACATCCTCGGGCGTGTCCACTCCGACGCCCAGGTGACGGGTCTGAACCACCGCGATGCGACCGCCAATGTACATGGCGCGCAACTGCTCCAACGACTCCGTCTTCTCCAACTCACACGGCGGCTCACGCACCAGCCGCTTGAGAAACTCGCCGCGGTAGGCGTAGATCCCGAGGTGCCGCAGGTAGAGACCGGTGGTCAGGTCCGGTTCGCCGTCGCGCCGGCATGGAATCGGCAGACGCGAGAAATACAGCGCCCCGCCGTCGCGGTCGACCACGACCTTGACCACCGTGCGGCTGTCGAGGTCGCGCCGGGTCGTGATCGGGCAGACGGCCGTGGCCATGGCCCAGCGGGCATCGGTTTTCAGCCGTTCGGCCAGCCCGTCGATCAGTTCCGGCTCGATCAGCGGCTCATCGCCCTGGATGTTCACCACGATGTCGCCGTCCTCGGGACAGGCCGCCTCGGCGACGCGATCCGTGCCCGAGGGGTGGTCCGGCCGCGTCAGGACGACACGGGCACCCGTGCCCCGCACCGCCTGGACGATCCGATCATCGTCCGTCGCCACGATCACCTCGTCGAGCCCGCGCGCCCGGCGTGCAGCCTCGACCACCCAGACGACCAGCGGCTTGCCGCAGATCGGGTGCAGGCTCTTGCCCGGGAAACGGGTCGAGCCCCAACGCGACGGAATCACGCCTACGACACGCATGGACTGACTCCCCGGTTACACCTCGAACCGCGCCAGCCCGTTGAAATCGAGCGTGGCAAAATAGTCGGCCGGCGTCTCGGCGCGGCGGATCGGCGTGACGCTGCCATCCTCGCGCAGCAGCAATTCGGCCGAACGCAGTTTGCCGTTGTACTGGAACCCCATCGCATGGCCATGCGCGCCGCTGTCGTGGATCACCAGCAGGTCGCCTGGCGCCAGTTCGGGCAGGAGGCGGTCGATCGCGAACTTGTCATTGTTCTCGCACAACGAACCGGTCACATCGTACAGCGTCGCATGCGGCAGCCCCGCCTTGGCCGGCACTGAAATGTGATGGTACGCACCATAGAGCGCCGGTCGCATCAGGTTGGCCATGCAGGCATCGAGACCGGCATAGCGCTTGTACGTCTGCTTGATGTGCCGCACACGCGACACCAGATAGCCGTAGGGTCCTGTCACCATGCGACCGCACTCGAGGCAGAGCTTCAGGTCCGGATGCCCCTGGCCCCGCAACCGGCTGGCATATGCCGCGCGGATCCCTGCGCCGACGCGCTCGAGATCCACGGCCTGTTGCTCGGGCCGGTAGGGAATGCCGATGCCGCCCCCCAGGTTGATGAACTCGAAGGTGATCCCCACCTCGCGGGAGATGGCGACCGCCAGGTCGAACAGCATCTCGGCCGTATCGATGAAATACTGCGGATCGAGTTCGTTGGAGGCCACCATCGTATGCAGGCCGAAGCGCCTGGCGCCCTTGGCTTTGAGCTGCCGGTAGCCTTCGAACAACTGCTCGCGCGTGAAGCCATACTTGGCCTGTTCGGGGTGGCCGATGATCGCGTTGCCGCCTTTCAGCGGCCCCGGGTTGTAGCGGCAGCAGATCAGTTCGGGAATGCCGGCCGCACGCTCGAGAAACGCGATGTGGCTGAGGTCATCCAGGTTGATGATCGCGCCGAGCTCGCGGGCCTTGACGAACTCCTCGGCCGGCATGTCGTTCGCGGTGAAGATGATCCCCTCACCCGTGACGCCGACGCGCTCCGCCATCAGCAGTTCGGGCAGCGAACTGCAGTCGGCGCCAAAACCCTCGGCCTGCAGGATCTTGAGGATGTACGGGTTCGGGCAGGCCTTGACCGCGAAGTACTCGGTAAAGCCGGGGTTCCACGCGAAAGCCGCCTTCAGGCGACGGGCGTTGGCCCGGATGCCCCGCTCATCATAGAGTTGGAACGGCGTCGGGTGATCCTTCGCGATGGACTCGAGGCGAGCCAGCGTAAATGGCAGTGTCTTGTCGGACATGGGCGTGGATGCTCCTTGAAAGCATACTGAGTATACGGACCACCCCCGCCCCCCGCAACGGTTTTTGGGGACGCAACGGGGTGGCGCCTGCGGGTGGGGTGCAATCGCGTGCGAAGCACCTCACGGACACGTCGCCAGATCTCCACGCACCCGTCAGGAAACCGACGGCCATGGCCGACGGGTGCTATGCATGCGGATACTTACGCCGAGCGAGTTTTTCGAACCGCTGCACCTGCAGTAGAGGTTGAGGTCGCTCGTTCAACGCAATCCAGTCCAAGAGAACAGCTTGTCGCGCATCATCCCATACGATCAGTCCGGCGTCTATCCAGTCGTTGACCAGTTCCAGTGGCGACTGATTGACGACCTCAAACTGCTGTTCGAGAAACTCGGCCAGTTCCCGTTCGGCTGTACAGATGTCAAGATTGCAGTGAAGGACTGCGGCGGCGATCTCGCGGTCAACACGACTGAGACCAAATGGCCGATTTGTTCGCGTATTCGGCATGGCACGCGCCACTGTGTCGATATCGTTGCGCGTCTTCGGCCATTCCGGTGTCTGAAATGGCGCCTGCGTCAACGTCCTGATGCGCCCCGCCAGTTCTGATCGCCACGGGTAACGTGTCTTGAAGCGTTGCACACGGACAAACTCCTCGCGCACGCAAGGCAATGTGATGCAGCCAAAGCGTTCATCCGCGAACATGTCGGGAGCGATCCGCAATAACATCAAGATGCTGCATGTATCACAGAGAACGCGCATGCCTTACCTCACGCATTCCCCATGATCTCACGCAGTTCGCGCGCGTCGAGCGGTCCGTCCAGTTCAAGGGCATCGGCGAGTTTGCTGGCAGTTATCGTGTCAAGTGATGCCCGCACGGCACGCATAAGGTAGGGACACAGGGAGGTGAGGCTTTCGATTGCCTGCTGCGGCGAATCTGTGGCGAGACAGTCCCCGAGACTGGGCACAGACGCGCGCACATTGGCGTCAGCCCCATGCACGTCAATGTCCACCGCGCCATGCAGTGCCTCCATGCGTTTGAGCAGTCCAAAAATGGCGTGATGCTTCTCGCGCGCGAATTGCTTGAGCAGGTTGACGCGGGCACCTCGCGTTCCCTTCTGCAACAACTGATAGACGCTCTCGGCATATTCATCCGGCATCTGCGCCAGGCCGGCCACCTGGTCACAGAAGATTTCCTCTTCCTTCGCTTTCGTTTCAGTGGGTACCTGTGTTTCGTCACTGTCGCGAATTGCATGCACACACTCGTGCAGGACGGCAAAGTTGAGGTCAAGAAGGGACGTGCTGCGGTTGACGAAGATCACGCGATGCCCTTTGATCCGCGTGTAGAATGCGTAGTCCTTCAACTCCGCGGGAAAAGTGCGGAAGATGGCGCAAATGCCCAGTTCGTCGAGCAGACGAAACACGTCGTGATAGTCTAGCGGCTTGTGGGCATCGCTAATCCCCGCCCGCACACGGAGTTCCCGTGCCAGCAATGCGGGTGCGCCGTCTTCGCGCCGGATGGCCTGGATCATCGGGGGAGTCACATTCGCCAGCAGAGACGCATACTCCACGGCCAGATCGTGAGCGAGGTTGCTCCTTTCAGGAGTTGCCTTGGCGGCACGTCTGGTCCGATGGGCCGGCACACGAATGGCATCATCAACGAAGAAACTCTCGGCCGGCACACCCAACGCGCGGCAAATGCGCAGCAGATGCAGTCCCTTGGGTGTCTGGCCCCGAACCCAGGCCGAATAGGCCTGCCGCGAAACACCAACCGCAGCACTAAAGGCTTCCTGCGTGAGTTCGCGTTCCTCCACCCGTGCCCTGAGTCTATCTCCCTGCCATTGCATAATCGCCACTCCGCATGTATGGCCAAGAGGGTAGCAAGCATGCCTCAGGTTGTAAACAACACTTTACATTACGATACGTCGCTTCTCAAAATTCATCGAACGGTCCCAGGCCCTCGACGCCTTAGGCGGCTGTCGTCTCGGGTGTGGCCGGTTTGGCCAACAGGGTACGGCGGAGGTACGGAAGGGAGAACACGCCCCGGCAGACCATGACGTCGTCCGCCGGTGTATCGCCCAACGGCAGCTCCAAATGTCCAGATTCCATTAAGGCGAAGTGTAATGCGGTGACGGCGGGAAGGCAATAGAGGACGCGTCTGCGATCACAACTCCCTGAGCAACGCGAAGGCGTGCGGCAGGGCGCGCACGATCTCGGTGGCGATGAGCGCCTCCTGTCCCACCTGCCACATGGCAAAGTCGCCGGCCGTGCCATGCAGCCAGACGCCGAGGCGCGCGGCATCGATGGCCGCGAGCTGGCGCGCCCAGAGCGCCGCGATCACACCGGCCAGAACATCGCCCGATCCGCCGGTGGACATGCCGGGGTTGCCGGTGAGGTTGAGCCACGGTTCGTCGCCCGCCGCGCAGACCAGCGAACCGGCCCCCTTGAGGACAACCACGCTGCCATACTCGGCTGCGAGCCGGCACGCGGCCGCGTGCCGGTCCCGCTGGACAGCGTCGGTCGTCATGCCCAGCAGGCGCGCCGCCTCACCGGGATGCGGCGTCAGGATGATGCGACCGGGATCGGGGGGCCGCCAGCCGGCCAGGACGTTCAGCCCGTCGGCATCGATCAGCACGCGCCCGGCGTAGTGCTCAAGGACCCACTTCAGCGCGTCGCGCGTGCTCGCGGCCGGTGTCATGCCCGGACCGACCACAATGGCATCGAACACCGCCAGGTCACGTCCCCACGCTGTCAGGGACGCCACGGTAATGCAGCCATCCGGCGTCTCGAGCGGCTGCACCATGACTTCGGGAGCATGCGCGGCCAGAACCCGCGCCGACTCGGGAGGCACGGCGGCGGTCACCAGTCCGGCGCCGGCGCGCAATGCGCCCAGCGCCGCCAGCGCCGGCGCACCGGCGAAACCGCGGCTCCCGCCGATCACCAGCACGTGCCCGAAGAGCCCCTTGTGGGCGTCGCGCGGACGGCGCGGCAGCAGCGTGACCAGTTCAGGCACGGCGATCAGGCGCGGCGCCCCGGCCTGCGGCGGCGCAACGGCGTCGATCAGGTCGTCGGGAATGCCAATATCGGCCACAACCACGTGTCCCAGCACATCCTGGGCCGTGTCTTGCAGGAACCCGCTCTTGGGATGCGCAAACGTGACGGTGACATCGGCGCAGACGGCTTCCGCCGCGATCAGCCCGCTGTCGGCGTCCAGACCGGAAGGCAGATCGATCGACACAACCAGGGCCTGGCGGCGCGCCTCGCGGATCCAGCGCACCGCCGCGGCGATCACCCCTTCGGGAGCGCCTCGCGCGCCCGTACCGAGCAACCCGTCGACCACTACGCCCGACAGCGGCAGGCGCGCACAGGCGGCACGCGGCCAGGCGGCCGCGCGGATGAGCGAACCCGCGGAGTGTACCTGCGGGTCGCCGGGCAGGGTCGGCTGATCGTCGGACGCGGGCCAGTCTTCGGGCGCCGCCAGAACCTGGTGCGGCACGCCGACGGCATGCATATCGTCCCACGCGTCGCGGGCGTCGCCGCGCAACGCGGCGGGCAGGCAGGTCATGAGAACGTCGACCGAACAGCCGGCGGCATGCAGACAGCGCGCGGCCACAAAGGCGTCGCCGGCGTTGTTGCCGCGACCCGTGACAACCGTGATGCGGCGCGTGCCGCGCGTGGCCGCCAGCCGCGCCACGACACGCGCCACGGCCGCACCGGCCCGGCACATCAGCACGCCACCGGCCACGCCACGCTCGGCCATCGCCCGGCGGTCGAGTTCACGCATCTGCGTACTGGTGACAAAGCGCATGTGCTACCCGCGTTCGCCGATCGCCGCCCGCATCGCCTTGACGGCGCGCGCCAGGCCGACGAAGACCGCATCGCAGATGATGCTGTGGCCGATGTTGAGCGTGTCGAGCCACGGCACGGTCAGCACGGCGCCGACGTTGGCGACGTTCAGGCCGTGACCGGCGTTGACCTGCAGCCCCAGCGCATGGGCGCGTTCGGCCGCGACCTTCAGCCGCTTGAGTTCGGCGCGCGCGGCGGCGCCATGGGCATCGCAGTACGTGCCGGTGTGAAGCTCAATGCACGGCGCGCCGATGGCCGCCGAGGCTTCGACCTGGCGCAGGTCGGGCGCGATGAACAGGCTGACGACGATGCCGCGGTCGCGCAGCGCGGCCACTGTGGGCGCCAGTCTGCGCGCCTGACCCGCAATATCCAGCCCGCCTTCGGTCGTGCGTTCCTGCCGCCGCTCCGGAACCAGGCAGACTTCGTCCGGCCGGACCTTGAGCGCGATCGCGACAATCTCGGGATGGTTGGCCATCTCGAGATTGAGGCGCGTGGCGATCGATTTGCGCAGCGCAAAGACGTCGGCGTCCTGGATGTGGCGGCGATCCTCGCGCAGGTGGATGGTGATGCCCGCCGCGCCGGCTCGTTCACACACCGCCGCCGCCGTGACCAGGTCCGGGTAAGCCGTACCCCGGGCCTGCCGCAGGGTGGCGACATGGTCGATGTTGACGCCGAGGCGAATGCGGTTGGTCATGATCGGACTTCCGGTTGTGCCTACTCAGGAGGGAAGGGTTCACGGTTCAAGGTTCACGGTTCAAGGTTCACGGTTCAAGGTTCACGGTTCAAGGTTGACGAATGTCGAACCGCAGAACACCGAAGTGCCTCCGGTCGATGCCGACGGCCACTTCGACACTCGAAAATCGACATTCGGCAATCTGCGTCTGTTCACTCGCGCCCCAATACTGACTCACCTACACAAACTCAACCCTGGCCAGGGGCTGACCCTTGGTCACATGGTCGCCGTGATTCACAACGAATGCGATGATCCTGCACTTCTTCTCGGCCTTGATCTGGTTGAACAGCTTCATGGCCTCGACGATGCAGACCCCCTGCCCCGCGTCAACGGTGGCGCCCTCTTCGGCCAGGTTGGGCTTGCCGGGCGCCGACGAGCGATAGAACGTGCCGTTCAGCGGTGCGCAGATGGCCGGCCCGGTCTCGACAGGCTTTTTCACGTCAGCCTTGGCCGCCGGTGCGGCCACCGGCGCGGCGACCACCTCATGCGCCACCGGCACATGCACCGGCAGACCGCCCGGGGCGAACCCCAGACGGTTCACGAGGTTCGCTGCCATGCGTCCGATCTCGGCGAAACGGGCTGTGTCGGCATCGATCACCGCGGCGGGTGCCGCAACCGGAGCCGCAACGGCGCCAGGCTTCTTGGCCTTCTCGGCATCAGCCGGAATCGGCGGCCGCTCGGCGGCCGGCAGCGCACGCCACTTGAAGTAGGCCAACGCCGGCTCGGGGAAGAGGCAGTAGGAAAGGATATCCTCCTCGGCCATGATCAACTTGGGGTCGATCTCCTTGGCGGCCGCCGCCAGCATGGGCTTCAGCAGGTCGGCGGGCCGGCACGTGATCGGCTGGTCGCCGTCCAGGATCTTCTTGGCAATCGTGGCGTCGATCGGAGCCGGCGAACGACCGTACAACCCCTTGACGTAGTCCTTGGTCTCCTGCGTCACCATGCTGTAGCGGTCGCCCGCCAGCACGTTCAACACCGACTGCACGCCGACAATCTGGCTGGTGGGCGTGACCAGCGGCGGATAGCCCAGATCCTTGCGTGCGCGCGGCAGTTCCGCCAGCACTTCGGGCAGACGGTCGAGCGCATTCTGCTG
The DNA here is from genome assembly GCA_964417715.1 of uncultured Lentisphaerales bacterium. Classification (GTDB taxonomy): domain Bacteria; phylum Verrucomicrobiota; class Kiritimatiellia; order RFP12; family CAYQJG01; genus CAYQJG01. The sequence continues at coordinate 14,582 of CAYQJG010000008.1, forward strand.
CTTGAGCTGGCCGCGCAGGTTCGAGATCATGCCGCCCGGGATGTGGTGTTCGAGCACATCCACGTCCACGATCTCGACCGAGCCGTGATCGGGCTCACGCTCCGGCTTGAGACTCAGGAAGAACGCATTCTCTTTCTCAATCGCGGCATGGTCGAGGCCGGTGTCGTAGCCGTAACCCTCGAAAATGGCGGCCATCGTCTCGGCCGCCGGCTGCGACGAGTAGCCCGACATGGTCGCCACGGCACAATCAATCGCGCCGGCGCCGGCCTTGACGGCCTCCAGGTACGTAGCCACGGCCATGCCGCTGGTCATGTGCGAGTGAAGCTGCACGGGGATGGAGATCGCCTTGACCAGCGCGCTGACGAGTTCGGCCGCGCCCGCCGGCGAAAGAATGCCGGCCATGTCCTTGATGCAGATCGAGTCGGCGCCCATGGCTTCCTGCTCGCGCGCGATCTGGACGAACTTCTCGACCGTGTGAATGGGACTGAACGTATAGCAGATTGTGCCCTGCGCATGGCCGCCGTGCTTCTTCACGGCCTTGATGGCCTGCTCGATGTTGCGGTTGTCGTTCAGGGCGTCGAAGACGCGGAAGATGTCCATGCCGTTCTCGCAGGCCAGGGACACAAACCGCTCAAGCACGTCGTCGGGGTAGTGGCGGTAGCCCAGCACGTTCTGGCCGCGCAGCAGCATCTGCAGAGGCGTCTTCTTGCAGATCGCCTTGATCTGGCGCAGACGCTCCCAGGGGTTCTCGCGCAGAAAGCGCAGGCAGACGTCGAAGGTCGCGCCACCCCAGCACTCCAGCGAGTAATAACCGGCATTGTCGACGGTATCGGCAATCTTGATGATATCGTCGGTGCGCATCCGGGTGGCCCAGAGCGACTGGTGGGCGTCGCGCAACGTCGTGTCCGTGAAGCGCAGACGGGGCTTGGCGGCGGTGTTCGTAGGGGTCGGCTTGTTCTTCATAAGTCGTTCGTTCCTTAGCTGATGTCCGGGGAAACGACGCGTTATTGTGACGTTCCGACAGAAAATGTCACGCTCAAACGGTCGCCACCTGTACGTCCATGGCCCTGTATCTTAGCAGGAGCCGCGCCGGGCTGTGCATCCTTTTTGCTCTACGGCATCGTGCCGTAGGCGCGTTCGGCCACGGTGATGACCTGCCACGGCCCGGTGCTGCGCCCGAGCCAGGCCGCCCAGAACCACGCCGGCACATCCGGCCAAGTCCGGCCATCCGGGGCGGTGCACCGCTCGCGCACCTGCAGACGCACGCCGCGCCGCTCGGCCAGGAAACAACTCCACGGGCCGCCGGTGTCGCCGCGCAACGGCAAGGGCGTGATGCGCCACCCGGATGACCGGAGACAGTCCGTCGCCGCGTGAACCCGATGCGTCGGGCGCGTCACCCAGCGCCAGATCAGCACGCGCGAGCCGTCCTCGAAACGCGCGATGCGACCGGGGAAGGCCGTGTTGAAGGCCGCTTCCTGCGGCGTCAGCGGCGTTTGGCGCAGCGCGCGCTCCTCGAACGTCGCGGGCCAACCCGGGAAAGCCGCATCACCAATCCCCGTGGCAGGTGTCGGCGCCGGCAGAAGCTGGATCAGGGCCGCCGCCAGACATGCCAGTACAAACGCCACGCGACCGGCGCCTGCGGCGTCGGCCGTGCCGGATGCACACGCTGTCGGCGGCACGTCGTGGCGCGACAACACGTGCACGATACCGACGATCAGCGCGACACCTGCCACAAAGACGGCCACGCCCATGCCCGTATGAAGCGGCTCGCCTGACGGCAGCACGCCCGCGCTGGCCAGGCACAGGACGGTCACCCGAACCGCGTTGGCCAGCACGACGACCACCACGGCCAGCACGCCCGCCACGCCGGTGCGCCGCCAGGACAGGCCGGAGAGTCCGGCCGTCGCCAGGACCAGCCACACGCCGCCCCACAGCATGCGGATGCCGCTGCACGGCGCGTCCACCCAGACCGGCAGGCCTGCCCAGATGAGTTCGACGCCTGCGCGCGTCACCGGCAGACCGGCCCCCTGCAGGATGCCTGCGGCGAAGGCCGACGCGACGACGCGCAATGGGTAGCCCAGGAACAGTTCCAGCATCATCGTCGTCGGCAACGCCAGGATCAGCAGGCCGGCTACCGCAGGATCGGGCCAGCGCCCGCGCCGCCACGGGCCGGGCGCCAGCAGCAGGGCGGCTACCGCAGGCAAACCGCACAGCGTCATCGGCAGGAACGGCTGCGCGGCCGCATTCACGCCCATGGCCAGCGCCGCAGGCCACCAGCCGCCGCGCGGAGTTGGGGCGGCGTTCGCGCGGGCCGCACGGACCGTCAGCACAACCGCCGCGCCAACCGCCATGAGGCCGGACGCCAGGTCGTCAGACGCGCCGGCGCGCCCGGCGAACCAGGCCAGCAGCGGCCAGCAGGCCAGCAGCCAAGCCAGCAGCGGCAACCACCTGCCACGTCCGTCATACATGCTGGCGGGACCGTCGGACAAGAACGGCGGCGCACGCCGCCAGTGCCAGCACGAGAACGATCCAGAACGCAGGCTCGGGCACCGTCGGCACGCTGTCGGGCGAGACGGGCTCGAGGCCGGCCTCCTGGTACTGCTGCTGGCTCTCGAGCACCACCGCACCGCTGACCGGGGTCACCAGATTCCAGCGCACGGCCAGCTTCTGGGCGGCCTCGCGCGGCACCGGCTTGCCGGATGCCAGCAGACGCCGCACCTCGTCGTAGGCCCAGGCGCGCACCAGGTGCTCGCTGGCCTGCACGCCCTGCCCCGCCGCGCTATCCGTGCGTTCACGCTCGACGCGCCACGCGGTGCGCTCGGGTCCCCAGTCGGCCAGCAGCGCGGACAGCGTTCGGCCACTGTCCGCCAGCACCTCGCCGGGCGGCAGCGACTGCGCGCAGTGTACGCCGTCGAGCGCCTCGGTGATCTTGCACGGGCCGGGCAGAACCTGCGCCGCGTAGAACCGCAGGTTCGTCGGCGCACGCTCCAGCCGGCGGCGGAAGTCATCGGCGGATGTGGCGGGCTGCGGTTGCGGGCCGTGCAGCCAGATCAGCGTCGCGGCCGCGGGCGCGTAAGCCAGGTCATCCCAGGCCTGAGACAGGACGCGCAGGTTGCAGCGCCCGCCCGCGCAACCGCGGCGGCGGAGCTGCATCGCCAGTTCCTGCGCGGCCGCAGCGGAAACAGGCGTCTGCAAGCGCACCGGTTCGCCGGCATCGGCGCCGTCGCCCGCAAGCCATACGGCCACAGCCACGTCGGGCGGCAGATTGGTCAGCGCCGCGGCAAAGCCGTTGAGATGCGCGTCCATGCCGCGTGAGCCATCGATCACAACGGCCACGCGTTTGGGCGACCAGGCGCGCTCGGAGAACACGGCCTGCTGGACCACGGCCGCCGCGCTGTCGCGCGTGTCGGCCGCCCAGGCGTTTAGCGGGACGGGTGCCGACAACCGGAAGGTGCGTGTGCCGGGCAGCGTGACTGCGGCCGGCACGCGGAAGTTGCGGTCGAGGATGGCCGGCGCAGGCAGCGTAACGGCTTGCCCGTCGGCCCCGACCGTCAGCGGCACCGTCAGGCCCAGTCGCACTTTCATCTCGCCGTTGGCCGGCACCGGGAAGCACTGCACCAGGACGCTGTCGGGTCCGCAGGTGGTGACCAGCACGGGGTCGCGGCGGCGCTGCACAACGCGCTCATACGCCTGGCGCGTCTGGCCGCGACCGCCAAAGGCGGCCTCGCGTTCCTCGCCGGCGATCCAGAGCGTCAGGCGCGAGACGACCGCACCAGGCGGCAACGCGAGGCGCGCGCGCGCCTCGCGCTCCCAGGTGTAGTCGTTGCGGAAGGTCAGCGTCCACTCCGCGTAGGTAAGACCGGACTGCTCGTCGGGCACGTCCTCGTAGCGCGATCCAAAGAGCGAGAGCCCCTTGAGCACGCCGCCGACGCGCGCCCCTCCCTGATCGGCATCCCAGGTGAGCGTATCGGGACGGCCACGGCGGCCACGGCCGCCGAAGGGACCCCAGGCGTCCTCGCGAAAGAGATTGGCGTCCTGCCCGGTGACACGGTAGAAGACCGTGCGCGCCTGTTCGGATGGCAAACGCTCGCTGTCGGGCAGGAGCCAGGCCGTCGGCCCCGCGAACGGCTCGCCGCGGCCATGCCACGAACACGCCTTGAGCATGATGTCCTGCCGGCCATGCTGGCGCAGCAGTTTGACGCCGCGTGTCTGTACGCGCAGATCGTCGCTGGCGGCCAGGTGCAGGCCGACGATCGTCAGCACGTCGGTGCCCGCCAGCAACAGAACCGCCACGCCGGCCAGCGCGAGTCCGCTGCGGAAACCGTGCAGCCGGCCGCGCGGTTGTCCGGTGTAGGCACGCAGCAGACGGCGCCGCAGGAAGATGCCGCCCAGAAAAGCCAGCGCCGGCGACAGCGGCAGGAGTCCGACCAGTCCCAGGCCCATGTACCACGAAGCCGCCAGCACCATGAAGGCGCCCAGGAGCGACAACGGAAGCAGCATCAGCGCGAAGAACAGCGCCAGCCCCACGGCCAGCCCACTCGCCGCGGCGGCAACCGTGCGTGCCTGCGGCCAAAGGAAGCGCGCGGCCAGCCACGCGAGCAGGTTGGCGCACGGCACGGCGGCCACGGCCGCCGCATGCCAGGGCGTCGGAATGGGATCGAGGAACGTCTCGGCGCACATGCCCGTGGCCGCTTCAACCGTCAGCGTGATCAGCGGCAGCACAACGGTGAAGAAGAGCAGCAACCAGCCGCCGGCTGTAAGCTGAGTCCAGGTGCGTCGGCCCCAGGAGGGCTTGGGGGCAACCGGCGGGGCGGATGGATCGGGCGCGGTGGCGGTATCCATGTGTTTCCTCCTTTGAGAGTTGACTCACTGTATACCGTCCCACCTACCCCTGCAATCCCTCACGCCGGGCGCATCGGCGGAAAGAATCGGTCAATTTCACTCCGCGCGATCTCCACGGCGCGCCGCGCCTTGGCGAGATTGCCGTGCATGGAATAGACGTCGCGCACGACAAACTCGAGCGGCAGATCCCTGCCCGCTGCGATCTCGAGCGTGCCGCGGATCTCCGCCGCCCAGGCATGTTCGTTCAGTGCCACATCGACACCCAGCAGGTTGGGATCGGGTTTGCGCGAGAAGACGATCTGCCTGCCCGCGAGCGCCTCGGCCATCTGGCGCTGGTCGGCCCAGCGCGAGATCGAAACCGCCTTGAGATTGGGGAGTTTGCTGAGGGACGTCTCCCAGATCGGGTCCGCCGGCTCGCAGCACCCCCAGTAGACGAAGCCGAACAGCGCCGCCAGGTCGCGGTAGTATGGGAAACAGAACTCGTGAAACAGTTCCGGCGACACACCCACCGTCTCCTGACTATCCATAGCCGCCCACATGTCGGAGAGCCGCACCTGCCCGGCAGGAACCGGGCGCCGCGGCAGCCGTGTCGTGAAGTTGAAACAGGTGCCGCAGGTACACTGGTTGGCGTTGTTGACCACCAGCAACCCCTCCTGTTCGGCCCAGCGCGACATCCGCAAGGCGTTGTCGCGCAGCAGGGCCATTACGGCGTGCAGCGTATCCGGGCAGTCGTACATGGCCAGGAAAAACGTCTCCATGGTCATCAGCCGCATGAGCCGCTGGGTCAGACAGTTCGCGCCATAGGTGCCGGAACGGATCACCACGGGCAGGATGTCGCCGAAGGTTTCATCGAGGAACTGCTTCTCAGCCAGCGTCTCCTCACGGTTCACGCCAAAGGTCGAGGGCTTGATCAGATCGAACCCCTGGCGCAAGTCCTTGATCGGGCAATCGAAGTGATACCCGGTGACGACCCCCTCGGCATCCTTGGCGTACTCCGTCTTGATCTCGATGCCGAACTCGTTGCACCAGACATGCCATCCCATGTCGAGTGTGTCGGGGCACACGTGGTCATCGCCGAGAAGCTCGTGGTGACGGATGTGCCGCAGGAACCCGCCTTCCAACCGTCGACCGTAGTCGGACGTGCACTGGAAGATCGCGGCCGGCATGAAATCCCGGTCAAACGTCCACGTTTCGATGGCAAACGGCGGCCGGGCGCCAGGCCGGCCGTCATTCGTGTCAGTCCAAAGCTGCCGCCGCTGCGCCATCACGGGCAGGCGGGCGATCTCGATCTGGCGACGGGCCAGGCCACGCAAGTAGGCGCGTTCACTGGGCGGCAGGGAGTGGAGCATGGGGTGCCTTCGAGTTTGGCGGGGTGAGGTGTGGATCACTCCGGTGACTGGAAATACTTCTTCCACGGCTCCGGGGTGTCCTTCGACATGTAGGTTGAGGACATCGAGCCGCTACCGCCTTCACGCTTGTAGGTCTGCTTGCTCTCGAACCGCAACATATCCGACCCCTCATCGCGCGTGACCGTGAGCGTGTTGTCGCTCAACCCGAAGTTCTCAAACACGCTCGGAATTTGGGTCTGCGCCTTCTCCATGAATAGGGACGCCCGATCCCCACCCAGAATGTCCGTCACAGCGGCGCGGTAGGTCGCCTGCTTCTGCTCAGCCGCATCCGCATCGCCCTTGATCGTCAGAACCACGCGTCCCTCGCTCTGCTCGTTCACCGTGGCGCGGGCGAACTTCTCCTCCTCAATCGCGGCCTTGGTGCGTGCCGCAAGATCGTTCAGCCGCGCACGCTCGTCATCCGTCATCTGCAGCAACGCCACCATCTCGTCGGAGACACCCGTGCCGGGCATCTTGAACGCTGGGACGTGCAGCGAACGAAGTATGCAGCGGGGGATCGTGATGGTGTCGGCCGGCGCGGGTGAGGCGGATCCGGCATGGCGCAGCGACGGCGTCGCTGCCGTCGCCGCGGCGTGCGCGACGGGTATGGCAGGAGTCGGCGCAACCCGCGGCATCGCCGGCACACCTTCTTCGCTCTCCGGCGTGGTCGGTTCAGGGACCAGGCGCGGTGAAACGTCCGGCACACTCGCCATGCCAGCAACAGGCGTCGGCGCCGTCGCGCGCTCGATGAACATGCCCAGAATCAGGCCGGTAAACAAGGCGACGGCCGGTATCACCGCTTGCTTCATGGTTCGCGCTCCCGCTTCTCGTTCCTTGTGTTCTGGGCGTCGCTTGTCACCGCTCGCTTGATCGCAGCGGCCAGATCATCGCCGATTCCCGGCACGGCTGCAATAGCAGCCACGGTGGCCCGCGACAGCTGGTAGACCGATCCGAACGCCTGCAGCAGGGCCTGCTTGCGCTGCGGTCCGATGCCGGTGATCTCATCGAGTGCCGACTCGCGGATCAGCCGGTTGCGCAGGCGGCGGTGGTAGTCGATCGCAAAGCGGTGGGCTTCATCGCGCAGGCGCTGCAGGACCTTGAGCGCGGCCGAGTCGCGCGGCAGCAGCAGCGTCGGACGGCCGTCATCGCGCACAATCTCCTCGAACTGCTTGGCCAGACCCGCGGTCGGCAACGCCGCCAGCCCAAGCCGGGCCAGCGCCGCGCGTGCGGCGCGCAGTTGCGTGATGCCGCCGTCGACCAGCACGAGATCGGGCAGCGACTGCCCCTCGTCACGAAGCCGGCCGTAGCGGCGGGCAACCGCTTCGGCCAGCATGGCCGGGTCGTCCGCGCCGTCGACCGAACGGATGCGGAAGTGGCGGTAGCGCCGCCGGTCGGGCAGACCATCGACCGCGCAGACCATGCTCGCGACCGCCAGTGTGCCGAGGATGTTCGACACGTCGAACCCCTCGATCACACGCGGCTCCACGGCCAACTCCAGCACCTGGCGCAGTTCGCGCAGGCCGGCACGGGCGTCGGCCGCGTGCATCTCGGGCGTGGAGACGACACGGGAACGTTGCTTGACCATCTGTTTCAGCGCCAGCCAGGTGTCGCGCAGCAGGGCGGCCTTCTCGAAGGCGTGCGCCTGCGCGGCGGCTTCCATCTGCACCTTCACGTCCTCCAGCACGGCGAGGCGTTCGCCGCGCAGGAAGGCGCAGGCTTCGTCGAAGCGCGCGCGGTAGGCGTCCGCGTCGATGCGTCCCACGCAGGGCGCGGCGCAGAAGCGGACGACGTCATCGATGCAGTGGGCGTAGGTATCCGCATCGGGCTGGAGCGGTTTGCAGCGGCGCAGGCCATAGCGCTTCTCGGCGAAGTCGAGCACGGTGCGCACCACGTCGGCGGAAGGGAACGGCCCGAAGTAACGCGCGCCGTCGTCGCGCACGATGCGGCAGGTGGTCAGGCGCGGCACCGGTTCGCGCGGATCACCGCGCAACGCGAGGTAGCGTTTGTCGTCGCGGAAGATGATGTTGTAGCGGGGACGGTACTGCTTGATCAGGTCGCTCTCGGTCAGCAGCGCCTCGGCCTCGTTGCGGACGACGAGGGTTTCGAGATCGGCGACACTGTTCACGAGGCTGCGCAGTTTGGGGGGCGCACCACGCATGGCGGAAGCGCGGAAGTAACTCTGCACGCGGCGGCGCAGCGAGGCGGCCTTGCCGACGTAGATGATCCGGCCGCCCCGATCACGCATCAGGTAGCAGCCGGGCTTGTCCGGCAGGTTCTTGAGCTTTCCGCGCAGGAACTCCGTCATGCGATCAGTGTCGGAGGGCGCGTGGCAGGTGTCAAGCCCGGCAGGGGGCAATTCCGCGACGACGACGCGCGGGCCTCGTGCATGTTCAGCGCTTTCGACCGCCAATCTCCCGCGAAACGGGTGCGTGTCCGTCTGTGTTGTAAGCCGTCGGTCGGTCGGCTACACTGTGGACTCGGTCAACCACGATCCGGAGGCTTCCATGGCGGGCATCTTCAAGGCATACGATATTCGCGGCATCTACGGCACCGAACTCACCGAGGACACGGCCGAACGGATCGGCCGCGCGCTGGCCACCTTCCTCGACTGCCGCAAGGTCGTGGTCGGCCGCGACATCCGGCCGCACTCGGAGCCGCTCTTCCGGGCGCTGGCACGCGGGCTGACCCGGCAAGGCGCGGATGTGATCGACATCGGCCACGCCTCCACGCCCATGACGTATCACGCCAACGGCAAACTCGGAGCCGATGCCAGCGTCATGATCACGGCATCGCACAACCCGGCTGAATGGAACGGCTTCAAGCTCTGTCGCGCCCAGGCCGTCCCCATTAGCGGCGCCACCGGCATCGCCGACATCGAACGCATCGCCACGAGCGGCGCCTTCGCCGCGCCCGCCGACCGGCCCGGCACGATCTCGACCTACGACATCCTGCCGGCCTACCGGGCTCATGTCGCCTCCTTCAACCGGATCGCCGGCCGGGTCCGGATCGCCGCGGACATGGCCAACGGCATGGGCATCTGGGAAGCTAGGACCCTCGCCGGCCTGATCGACATCGACCCGCTCTTCGAGACGCCGGACGGCACCTTCCCCAACCACGAAGCCAACCCGCTCAAACTGGAGACGCTCGAGGCACTGCAGGCCCGCGTGCGTAAGGGCGGCTACGCCTTTGGCGTCGCCTTCGACGGTGACGCCGACCGCGCCGGGTTTATCGACGAACTGGGCGCCGTCATCCCGATGGACCTGGTAACCGCGCTGATCGCGCAGGATATCCTGGCCGTGCGCAAGGGCGTGATCTTCTACGACCTGCGCAGCAGCTGGGTCGTCAAGGAGGTCGTCGAGGCGATGGGCGGCACGCCCATGATGAGCCGTGTCGGACACGCCTTCATCAAGCAGCAGATGCGCGAAAACGACGCGCTTTTCGCCGGCGAACTCAGCGGCCACTACTATTTCCGCGACAACTACACGGCGGAGAGTTCGGCCCTGGCCGTGCTCAGCCTCGCGAACATCGTCAGCCGCAGCGGCCGGCCGCTCTCACAGCTGATCGCCCCGCTGCGCAAGTATTTCGCCAGCGGCGAGATCAACACGCACGTCCACACGGACCCGCAGCAGATCCTCGCCCGCATCAAGGCGACCTACACCGACGGCCGGATGTTCGAACTGGACGGCGTCAGCGTCGAATACGCCGACTGGTGGTTCAACGTCCGCTGCTCCAACACCGAGCCCCTTGTGCGCCTGAACGTCGAGGCCAAGACACAGGCGCGCATGGAGCAGAAACGCGATGCGTTGCTGGCCCTCATCCGGAGCTGAACACCCGACGCCCGCTCAACAAAGGCCCACCCCATGCTGAACCAACCCGTCCTCAACGAACTCCTGCAGAAATTCCATGCGCAGTACGGCCGCAAACCCGAGGTCGTCGCCTATGCCCCCGGGCGCATCGAGGTGCTGGGCAACCACACCGACTACAACGAAGGGTTCGTCCTGTCGGCGGCCATCAACTACGGCACGTTTTTCGCCGTATCGAAGCGCGCCGACGCCAACTGCCGGCTGACGGCCGGCGACCTGATGCGCCAGGCCGACTTCCCGGTCGGCAAACCGGTTGCCACGAAGGAGAACGGGTGGTCCAACTACGTGAAGGGGGTGCTGGACGGCCTGAGCGATGTGGCAGGTGGTCTGTCCACCGGCTTTGATGGCATGTTCCTCGGCAACATCCCGCTCGGCAGCGGCCTCTCCAGTTCGGCCGCGCTCGAGATGTGCGCCGGCCTGGCCCTGGCCAAGCTCTACGGCATCACCGTGGCGCCGGTCGCCATGGCCAAGATCGGCCAGGCGGCCGAACACAACTACGCGGGCGTCAAGTGCGGCCTGCTCGACCAGATCTCAAGTCTCTATGGCCAGGCCGGCAAACTGGTGGAGACCGACTTCCGGTCACTCGAAGTCAAGACCGTCGCGATGGGCGCGGACGTCTGTTTCCTCATGTGCAACACGCACGCCAAGCATGCGCTCGTGGACGGCGAGTACAACCGCCGCCGCGAAGCCTGCGAGGAAGCGGCGGCCCACTTCGAGCAGGTGCTCCCCCACCCCGTTGAAGCCCTGCGCGATGTGAGCTGGGCGGAGTGGCAGGCGCACAAGGCCGGGCTGAACGAGCTCGTGGCGCGCCGCGCCGCGCACCCGATCGGCGAGAACGAGCGCGTCCTGGCCGGCGCGAAGCTGCTGGCCGACGGCGATCTGGCCGGCTTCGGCCGCCTCATGTTCGAATCACACGAAAGCTCACGCACCTACTTTGAAAACTCCTGTCCCGAACTCGACGCGGTCGTCGACGCGGCCCGCAAGGTGCCGGGCGTCATGGGCGCGCGACTGTCCGGTGGCGGCTTCGGCGGCAGCGTCGTGGTCCTGGTCCATCCGCGCGACGCGGAGACCGCCGCCGCCGCCCTGTCGCAGGCCTACGCGCGGCAGTTCGGCAAGCCCTGCGACACACGCGTGATCCAGCCCAGCAACGGCGCACACCTGGTCGCGGCAGACAAGATCGCCGTGTAGGGAGCCCTCCGCGTGACCTTTCACGCGGAGGGCGGCGCGGTGTGCGCCGCGATTGAACCATCATGACAGCCGAGACGATGGGTGCCGGCGGCGCGGATGCCCGCATGGACGCCGCCCGGGCGGAGATGGTGGCCGTTGTGCGCGCCTATGGCGTGCGCGACGAGCGCGTGCTGGCTGCGCTGGCCACCGTCCGGCGGCACGTGTTCTTCCCCGGCGGCACGCCGGCGCCGGTTCTGGCTTATGGCGATCACCCCTGCCCGATCGGGTGGGGGCAGACGATCTCGCAGCCTTTCATCGTGGGGTACATGACGGCGCGGCTGGCGCTGGCGCCCGGCGCGCGCGTGCTGGAGATCGGCACGGGGTCGGGCTACCAGGCCGCGGTGCTCGCGGCCACAGGCGCGCGCGTCTGGACGCTTGAGGTCGTCCCGGAACTGGCCGCACACGCGGCCGCCGTTCTGGCCCGCGAGGGCTTTGCCGGTGTGCACGTGCGCTGCGCCGACGGCTATGCCGGTTGGCGCGAGGAGGCGCCGTTCGACGCCATCCTCGGCGCGTGTGCGCCGACCGACGTGCCGCACGAGCTGACCACACAACTGGCGGACGGCGGCCGCATGATCCTGCCCGTGGGCGTGGGCGCCCAGCGTCTGGTGATCGTCCGGCGCGTGGGCGCGAAGATGACACTGGAGGACGACCTCGCCGTGCGCTTCGTGCCCATGGTTCACGCCCCGCTATCCGTACCGTTCGCGCTCCCAGGCGGCGACGTCGTCGAGTAGCGCCTGGCGATCAGCCGGCTCAAGCTGCGTCGCGCGCAACACGCCTTCGCGTAAGGTACAGTGCCACGGACGCGGCGAGCCGGCGGCGGCCAGCCGGCGGTCGATGCGGTGCCGCAGGGCATTGAGCCGCCGCCGCTGCGCCGGGGTCGTGCGCCGGTCGCGCACCACCCGCCACGTGACCCAGGTGCCGCTCAGGATCAGGACCGTCGCCAGCGCGGCCACGGCATGGTCGATCAGCCAGATCACGCCCATCGCCACGCGTTGTCGCAGACCCTGCACGGCCGCGCCGCTGCGCAACGCGCCCCAGGCCTGGCGCAGCGCCGCCAGCAGCGGGTCCCAGCGGCGCTCCCAGCGGCCAAACTTCCCGACCCCGCTTGGCCGTCCGTCGGACGGCGTCGCCTCCACAAGCTCCCACCGGGCGGTTTCAGGCACGTACGCCTCGGCCCAGGCATGCGCCGCGGATTCGCGCGCCACCCAGTAGCGCCACGACGGGTGCGGCTCGTCGCAGATGTAGCCGGTCACGTAGCGCGCGCGCACGCCACGTTGCCGCAGCATCAGCGTCGCCGCCGAGGCAAACAGTTCGCAGTGTCCCTGCCGGCCTTCGAGGAACTGCAGCACGGGGTCGCGGTCGGAGCGAAGGCTCACGCCCAGCCGGTACGTCTGGTTGGTCTGCAAACCAAGCGTGACGGCCTCGATCAGCACGCGTGCTGGCGCACCTGCGGGCGGCACCTGCCACTGCGCCAGGCGTTCCGACAAGCCCGTCGCCACACCGGCCGGAACAACCAGATAAGGGTCGTCGCCGCCTGCCGCCTCATCCTCGCTGGCGCGGTCGAGTTGGCGCGCGTAGGCCGGGTTGGCGCGTTGCGCCGGCAGGCGGACACGGAAGCCGCTTGAACGGACCCACGCCTCGACGCGCACGGAGCCGTCGCGGTCGCACACGGCATTGTCCGCCACGATCTCAACCGGCCCCGCCGTCCCTGGCAACGGCAGGTAGGCGCCGCCGAACGCACGCGTGGGTTGCACACGCCAGGTCGTCAGCGCCGCGTCATCGGCCGGCACACTCCAATCCGGGCGCGCGAAGAGCCGCGCCGGGGCGACATCGACGGGCGCCTCGGTTTCGGGCATGGACCGTGATGCACGCATGGCCCGCCAAATGCCGCGCCCGTAGATCGGGTAGGCGACGGTCCGCAGGTAGCCCGGCGCCCGCGTGGTCCACACGCGCAGCACGACGGCATCGCGCCCCTTTTTCGCGGGCGGCGGCTTGCGCACATCGGCCATCGGCAGTTGCCGGCCGGCACGACGGCTCGCTGCATTCTGGACCCACTCCGTCAGATACGTGCTGAGAACGTCCGACCACCCGAACACGCGCACCTGAACGAAGGCGAACAGTCCGGCCGCCAGCAGGACCGTGACTACGACGGCGGGCAACCGCCCCAGAACGGAGCGGCGCCGCGTACGGCTGATCGCCGGCGCCGGGACGCCCACAGCGGCGCGCTGGATGAGCGCGCCCAGCGGGAACAGCATGGCCATCATCACGCAGCCCTGGGCGCGGCGGACGGCCGCGAGATCGATCCCCTCGGCGTCGTTGCCGCCGGCCAGCACGACCGCGATGAAGGCGCAGGTCGCCTGCGCGCCCAGATTGGCGGCGCGTTGCTCGAAAAACGTCATCGCAACGCCGATGCCCAGCAGCACCGGGCAGAACCGGTGTGAGGCCATGAACGAGAAGCGCACCGTGTCCGAAGGTTCGGGCGAGGCCAGCACGAGGCAGAACCCGGCGCACCCGACCAGCGTCCAGACCCAGGAGCGGACCGTATGCGGCAGCGTCCGTCGTTTCGCGAACGACACGGCCAGCAGCAGCCCTGTCACGACCGGCAGAGCCGGGCTCTGCACGCTGACGGCGAACGCCACCGCCGCGCCCAGCAGCAGCCAGGCCTGCAAGACGAGCCAGCCGTATGATTTTGATCCTGACATGGCCATGTTCTTCCTACAGCCTGACCACCTGCCCCGCAAGCATCTGCCCGGCATCGACGATCGTGACCCGCGGATCGGGCGAGGCTGTGCCCGCACCGGCAGGCACGACCCAGAAGGCCCGCAGCGTCACGCCGTGCGCCGCCAGTTCATCCAGCAGCGCCGCCCGGCGCGGGTCCCAGCCCAGCAACACAACCACGGCGCCGCTGATCTCGGCCACCTCCTGCATCACGACCGGCGTCAGCGCGTCGAGCGGCTCGCCGCGCCCGAACACATCGACGGCGGCCAGCAGGTCGAGCAGGTCGGGCAACTGGCCCAGGCTGCGGCCGGCCGGGAACCGGTAGATCTCGGGGCCGGCCGCAAAGAGTTCGACCACGGCTTCGCCGCGCACGACATGCGCCGCCACGGCCGCGGTCAGTGCGACCGCGCCCTCGAACTGGACGTCGGTGCGACGGTTGGACCAGCGAAACGGACGCCGCCGCAGGCGCGTGTCGAGGATCAGGGCCGTGCGGCAGAGATACTCGTCGCGAAACTCCTTCACGACCGGTGCGCCGATGCGGGCCCACGAGCGCACGTGCAGATGGCGTGGGTTGTCGCCGAAGCGATACTCGCGACAGCCGATGAACTCCATCGACGCGCCCAACTGCGAGACCTCGCGCGCGCCGCCGGCCTGGACGCGCGAGCCGAACTGCACGTCGAGTTGCTGCAGCGCCGGGAACGCGGGCTGCACCACGATCTGCCGGTCGCCTGTGCCCGCGCGACCTGACAGACAGAGGCCCAGCGGATGCGCCGACGACGCGCGCACGGCGGGCAGCGTGTACCGGCCGCGGCGACGCGTGCGCAGCGCCACATTCAGGACGACGCGCTCGCCCGGCGCCACGGCGGCGACCGATGGCGGCCCGCCCTGTTGCCAGCGCAGGTCCGGGTGCAGAAAGGGCGAATCGAGCACCACATCCCAGGCCGTGGAGCGCCCCTGGTTGACCAGTTCGTAACGCAACGTGACGCCGCCATCAGCCACACCGCGGCCGGTCACACTGCGCCGCAGCGCCAGTCGCGGCCGCAGCACCAGGCCGACGGACCAGGCGACAGCGATGGAGCAGAACAGCGCAAAGACCCCAAAGCGTGCGGAACTGGTTGGTCCCAGGATCATCACATAGGGCTGCTGCACACACGCCGCCGCGAGCAGCACGCCACCGGGCAGCGTAATGTGCGTGGCGGCCCACCAGACACCCCACCACACGATGCGCAGGCGACGGCGCGGCTTCGCCCCGCGCCAGCCGAACCCATATGTCCCTTGTTCCAGCATCCGCCGTTCGCAAGCCCCGTCACGCGGCACACGTTCAGACAGTGCCATCTGGTCTCGCGGTGGCAAACTCCCTGATGCGAGTGCACGCCACGAGGCGACCCATCGTTCCAAGGGTGAAGACCTTGCCACGTGTCGCAAGGAGCATCTTCTTCATGTCCTCGCGCCGAACGCCAAACCCGCGTCCCGCGATACACGCCACAACCTCAAACTTCTGCGCGCCACCGGCCATCCCGGCAACACTCAATTCGCACAGATGCTGGATGCGGGTCACTTTGTCGCGTGCTGTGCCGTCATCCTCTGTCAGTTTCGCCTCGATGATCACACGAGGACTGAATTCACTGGGTATTATGAAGTCCGGAGCTTGATCAAAACCGTCGATACGTTCAGCACGTTTGGTCTTGCGAAAACTGACGCCGGCTTTGGTCAGTTGATCCTCCACGGCCGACTCGACGACATCGCCGACAATCTCACTGACGGAGTCTCGGTGTCCGGCAAACGGGCGGCCGAGGAAGCGTTCATAGAGGAGCATCGCGTATGGCACGCCCATGCTCGAAAGCCGTCTGATAGCCGTTGGCCCAGTTGCCGTGTCTGCCTTGTCCAGTCTGTGTATTCTGTCCTCGTCGACTCTCGGCGCTCCTTCGTTGAGCATGGCACATGCACTCTCGACCAAGGCCCGTATGCGGCCAAGCGCAGCACCTTTCAGCAAGAGTGCTGTCTCGGGCGACATGCGAGCCTTCCGATCCAATGCACGGGCGTCCCCCTGATCGATCTGGACCCCCGTGCGTTGCTTGGTCACATAGGCCCACTCCGGCGGCGAGAACCCCAGTATCGAGCGGAGGACCACAACCGAGATGGGCAGCGTCGATACGACGGGCCACACCCGGTCGGCTTCGATGTGCGCGAACCCCTCCGTCGCCAGTTTCAAAGCCTCGTAACCGCGCTCAAACGTCGAGTAGTCGATGAACCCAGGGCCGCGAGGAAGAACGAGGAACGCAGACCCGAGACTCTCAAACACAGCGTCCACATAGGCGTCTGGATCAGCTTGGATGTCCTCGAATGTCGCCTCAAAAGGCGACGTAGTCGGTTTCGTCGGCATAGACGCTGATCTCCTCTCTGACACAAGGCTGAAACTGTGGATACTTGGCGAACTCGCTTCTCAACGCATCCAGTGCGGCAGTGACGCCGCCCAGTTCCCGGTCAATCCAGCAGGATACAGCCGCCAAACGCACTCCGACAGGGTCAACGGGCTTCCAGGACGTCCGCAAGTGCCAGACTGCAAGCCGAACGATGTGCCCATAGCTGACGCACCTGATGTCGCCAGCAGTGGGCTTCACACCGCCCCGCACCAACTTGCCGAGATCGTCACGGACCATCTGGGCGATTTCACCAGGCAAACGCGAGATCGACTTGCGCGGAACGGTTCCGGTCGAACGGCAAACAAACACACTGTCGATGATCGATGAGGCCGTGCCGCTGATGTGGATCGACGCACCCATCTCCGCCGGGCACGGAATGGCGGCCGAACACGTCAGCCCCGCATCGAGTATGGCAACGGCCAAGGGGAAATAGGCCGCAATATCGTTGTGATGGTAGGTGAACGCAAGTGGATGCCCCGGCTTCAACGCAACGGCCATGCGGCGGAACACGGCCGATATCCCCTCCGTGAAGTGATCGATGCCGCGCCCCATGTTGGCATTACCAGTCAACTCGCCCGCATTTCTGGTCGAAGGCAGGCTGAAGTCGGCGACGTCACCTGACCCAATCACCAGTCTTCGCAACCAGACATAGCAGAAGTCCATCAACTCTGCATACTGCACGTTACCGAAGTAGGGCGGGTCAGTGAACACGGCGTCCAGACTTGCAGCAGGTATCTCCTCTCGGGCAGCGTCCGCACAGGCAATCCTAACTGCCCTTCGAGATGTCTGTTGTCGACCATTGGGCTCGTCGCCAATCCACTCGAGGGGAATATCGACGCGATCCTTGCGCAACCCGTTGTGCCGGAACTCGAATGGTTGATCGCAATAGGCTTTCGCTTTGGCGAATTTCTCGGTGATATTGAACCATCCGCCACTCCCAACACTCCCGTCTCCCCCAACTTTGGGTATCCCAAGAAGATTGGACTCGCACTGGATGAGACCTACAGGGAACCCATGCACGGAGAAGATGTCCAGTGACTTGAGCGCCATCGTATCATAGCGACAAAGCATGTTCTGGTATCGCAGCAGGTCGGAAAGATTGGTTGCAAGTGCATTGCGGACCCGCATATCTCCAATCTCGCGAATCAAACGGCAACTCGTCTCCAAGCCGAGGAGTTGGCGGGCGTTGAACATCTCGCTGTACCGACGGTACCCCCATCGATGCAGACGATCCGTCTCATCGCCAGACGGAATCTCGACATCCGGCGCGAATGTCGCGCGTGTGCGCGCCCATGTCGTCTCAGCTTCCGCCACGTTGCGCCGGTCAGTCTCATCGGGGACCTTGAAGAACCGACCCCTATGCGAAGAACAGCAGTCCGGACAGTGATACTCCATCGCGAAGAGGACGTGCCGCGGTGGTCCCTTGGTTGCGTCTGGAAAGCGCACGCGTGATCCACATGACGGACACGGGCAACTGCCTCGACAGGCGGGACCATCCACGTGCAACGGAACGCCGCAACTTGCACAAGCGCCGGGCGCTTTCCGGTCCGATGTCTCTGTGAGTTGATTGCAGTTGGGACAGAAGACAACGTTCTTGGGGTGCCTGCGGTCCTCGGACACCAAATAGCCGGGAAACAGTCGCACGGTCGTGCCGCATGCGCCGCAAGACGCGGTCTTCACCCAGAGAAAGTACTTAACATGCGCATCGGCGCTTCCACACCGCAGACACTTGGTGCGGTACAGGTGACCGATCAGGTTCTCAAGGTCAATCCTCAGACGGGTTGTGGCATGGTGATATGCACGCAAGTCAAGGTGCTCGATCTCCTGACGCACGATCCAGTATGCCATAGGGTTGATGTCGAAACCAATCACGTCGCAACCGACGCGATTCGCCTCCATCAACGGCGTCCCACCGCCCATAAAGGGGTCGGCGATGCGTCTACCAGGCAGGTCATTGCTCGCATAGAACGCTTCGCGTAAGGGTCTGTCAACAAACTCGGACAGCACGAGGCTGCGAAACAGCGTTCCCGGCCTCCTCGCAAACCACTTGTGAACAGCGATGAGCGGACGGTAGTTCTGCTGGATCTGCTTCTCTCGCAAAGCCATGTCAGCAACGAAGGGAACGTCAAATAACTTTTCAATCATGAACGACGGCGCCCTTCCAACACACCAAACCCCGATCCCGTTGGGCTCCACTCACCGCGAGCCCCGATCAGCGGCAGACATTGACGCCAGAACCTTAACGTCAAACCTGCCGTGACTCAAGGCACATCTGCTCCTGCTCAAGCCAGCCGCTTGCCAGAGTGTACTCGAGTGTCGTCCGAAAACGGAAATCGGGATGCGCCGCAAGATAGGACTCTGCACGCGCGCGCTGAGCGGCCGTCAGCGGGATCAGCCGGTCCCTGTAGCTGTCAAGTGTCGCGGTGTCCTGCCGGTGGAGTTCGAGCGGGATGGCGCGCGACACCCACTCGGCAATCCGCAATCCATCCAGGTCGGTATCGCCCCAGTGCCACGCCTGCAGACCGCTCAACAGCGACAGCACGCGCATGACGGCCGCCCCGGGATAGCCGGCTGTGTAGATGCACAACGCATCCGAGCGCGTCTCGACCAGGTGATGGAATGGCGCGGCGTTCTCCGACGTGATCACGCCATCGACCGGCGACGCGAACCGGATCGCCCGTATGCGGCAGACCTGTTCCCACGTCAGCGCGGCCGCCTGCCCCGCCGCATGCAACTGCGCCGGCCAGTCCCATGTGCGGCCGGCTGCATCCTCGTAGATCATCGGACCGTAGAGCAACACCGTCGTCGTGTACGGGTTCTCAACCACGCCATAGCGCGCCAGTACCGATTCCGGCGCATCATCGACCGCATCGGCCAGCCGCGCCAGCGCCCGGGTCAGCAGCGCCCGCAACGCGCCCGTCCGCAGGGCCTTGCTGTCATTGAGCGCCTGCGCACCAAGCTGCGAGAGCGTGATGGCGCTTCGGTTGGCCTGCAGGAAGGCAACGGCTCGCAGCAGACCATTCAGCGTCGTCTCGGGCGATGGCTCGTCGCGAAACAGTGACGCGAGTTCGCCTTCGCCTGCCAGGGCGCCGAGCACCGGTGCAAGTGCGGGAAACAGCAGCCCCTGTCGCATCACGGCCGTATTGAGCGGGCCGCGGAGGTCCGGTGCGGGAGCGGGAGCGGCGACGCCCACGCACGCCGCCAGCGCCGCCAGTGATTCAGGCGTGCGCAGCCGTTCAGGCAACCTGACCACGATGCGCCCGTCGCGGATCGCGCAGCCGACGAAAACGAACTCCAGCTTGCGGTGCACACGCGGTTCGGCCGGCACGGCACCCAGCGTCGCCGTCCGCGGCATCACTCCGGCGCGCACGGCCTTCCGCGCGAGCGCCGTCAGATACGGCCGAATGCCCGGCTCGCTCGAGAGATGGTCTTGCCAGAACACGGGTGCCCCTCCTCGGCGCTGGCTACTACGCGAACGGGTCCAGTACCCGCACGCCGGCCTTCTCGAAATCACGTGTGTTACCGCCCCAGCTCGTCGCCAAACGCCATCTTCGGCGCCTGGGTTGTGCCGGGCTCCAGGTAGTTCTGTTCACGCGGCAGATTGGTCCAATGGAAGTCGTGCAGGTGAACGTTGTAACCGGCGTCCTTCACGACCAGAACGGAGGTCGAATACGGGATCTCGCGTTTGACCCCATCCTGGTCCGGCGAGGCGACGAACAGCTGCAACCCCAGATCGCTCGCGAAGGACAGCAGTTGGTCGCGACGGCTGGCATCAATGCCGTAGAACGCCTCATCGAAGAGCAGCACCGGCAGGCGGACCTTGTCGTCGTTGTACAGGAAGTGGGCGATCGTGAGGATCAGCAGGTAGTTCGGCACGGCCTGCTCGCCGCCCGAGCCGACACTCTTGACGCGCCGGTCCATGACGATGCCGTCCTCCTTGTCGGTCATGACCTTGAGTTCGTAGCGGAACCAGTTGCGGTAGTCGAGAATCGCCGGGATCTCGCCGACCTCGGTACTCATGATCTCGTCGGCGTGATCCTCGATGAAGTGTCGAAGGTCCGCCTCAGCCTGCTGGGGGTCCAAGGCACTGTAGTCGAGCACGAGATCGTGAATCTTGCGGTATTGCTCGTGCGGCACAGCCGAGAACGCATAGCGGTTGCTGCCGAACGAGCGGTCCTTGAGCAGACGCGTGATCTTGCGGAGCATGTCACCGAGGCGACGCACACGGAACTGCAGCGCTTCGACCAGGCCGTGCATGACGATCTGGCGGAACAGAGCCACCGTCTTCTCGCTGATCAGTGCTTCCTGCTCCTGCAACTCCTGCGCGACGCCGGCAAGCACATCCGCCAGACTGCGGCCGCGACGGTCGGTCAGCGCATTCGCCGGCTCGTCATACACGAACGCAAAGGCCACGCCATCGGCGCCGGCCGCCAGGCCGCGGATCTTCTCGGCGCCCACAGCCGCATCGGTCTGCGCCACGTTCGCGGCGGCTTGCAGCGCGACCGGGGTCGACTCGATGGCGGCGCACTGCTGCGCGGCGAACGCGGCGATGGCATCGCCGACCGCCGCCAGCAGACGCAGTTGCTTCTCGGCCTCGGTCAGCAAACCGGATGTGCCGCGGATGTGCTCCTGATTCGTGGCGCAGATGCCGCGCTGGTTCTCGATGTCGAGCGCCACGCGGCCCGTCTCGCGTGTGAGTGCGTCCCGGTCTTCCTGCTGTTTCTTCAGCTTGCGCCGCACTTCGAGGATGCGCTGCTCCAGCCCGGCCAAGCCTTCGCTCTGCATCCGGATGCGCAGATCCTCGTGGCGGGCGCTGTGCCGCTGGAACTCCTCTTCCTTCCATGCGCACTCCTCGCGCGCATTCTCGCAGTCGCTGCGCACAGCCGCACACCGCTGCAGCTGCTCCTGTATCGCGTCCTTGCGTGCCAGGCACTCGCCCATGGCCGAATCGAGCAGGTTGCGGAAGGTCTCGATGCGCCCGAATTCCTCCTGCCGGACGCGCACCTCCTTCTCGGTCTCGCGCAGCTCGCGGTCGGCGTCTTTCTGCTCTTTCTCCAGAGCGCGGATCTCGCGTTCCAGTTCGCGCCGCCGCACGTCGGCACCCAACAGCCGTGCCGGCTGCTCGCGCAGGCGCTGTTCGCGCAGGCGGAAGGTCAGGACGGCGTGGTCGAGAAACTTGGAGACGGCCGGTCCTTCCCTGGACTCAAGCTGCTGCTGCAGGACAACCAGCGCCGCGGGATCCGACTTGGCCACATCAAAGTAGCGCCGCATCCAATCCGGCAGGCGCAGGTCATCCTGCAAGCGCTCCGGCGCAACGGCCAGCGTCTGCGACGGAAAGTCGCGGAAGACCAACCCACGCAGATGGGCCGCGTCGTCGCCGGCCACCAGCCAGGTTGCCAGAACCGCATCGCCAATCACCTGCTCCAGCGCAGCCAGCTCCCGAGGCGTGATGCCGGCTACCGGTTCGAGTCCCAGGTAGAGCGGTCGCGCCTTGAGCGCCTGCTGGGTGATCGCAGCCTGCGCCGGCACGAAGTCCGGCACATCGGGCACGGTTTCGCCGCGCGCCTTGCGCTCGGCGACCATGGCAGCAAGTTTGTCCCGCTGCCGGCGCAACGCATGCATGCGATTGTCGGCGGCCTGGACCTGGCGGTCCAGCACGCGCAGTGCGAGATCGGCTTCGGTGCGCACGACCCCGACGGGGATGGCGCCGGCGCGCGTTTCGGGCGCGTCGTCCGCGGCGGCCTCGTCGAGTGCCAGACGCAGCGACGACGTCTGGAACGGCAGCTCCGCATGCAGCCGTTCCAGCTGCCGACCGAACGCCTGCAGGTGTTTGCGCAGGTCCACGCGCGCGGTATCGCGCGCCGCGTTGACACGCTCCAGATCGGCCATCACCTCCTTGAGGCGCGCCTGCGCCTTGCCCAGTCCAAGCCTGGACTGCTCGCAGGCGCGGCGCGCATCCTGTTCCTGGCCCAGCAGATTGCCCGCGTCCTTGTTCACCAGCTCGGCCAGCCGCTGTTGCATGCCCTCAAGCTGGAGTTCCAGGCGTTTGCGATCCTCCTCGAGTCCGCCCAGCCGGCGCTGTTCGGCTCCGATCTTCGCCGCGGCGCGGTCATGCGCCGCCCAGTAGCCCTTCAGCGCCAGGTCCCATGCCAGCCAGCGGCAGGCCGCCTCGGTGACGCGGCGCTCGCGCACGGCGCCCTGCCGGGCGGTCATCTCAACGAGAAAGAGCTGCTTGCGCCGCATGGCGTCCAGGTCGGCCCGGCTGGCCTCGAGCGACTTGAGGTGCGCGACCACATTCTCGAACAACTCGCGTTCGGGTTCCTGCAGCAGTTGCCGGAACAGCAGGTGGTAATCGGCTGTGCTGGCGACGATCTCGCGATAGGCCTTGCCCGTCTTCAGAAACTTGCAGACGTCCTCGTAGGTCTCCTCGTCGCCGAAGAAACGCCGGGCGATTTCCTTTTCATAGGCACCGATCTGCGCGTAGAAACCGGAGCCGCCCAGTGCGTCACGCAGTTCGTTCTTGGTCCGCGGCCGCACGCCGCCGGCCTCCTCGATCAGCAGGGGCATCTCCTCCAGGGGGCACTCGCGGATGACGCCCCAGCGTTCGATGGCCTCTTCCATGCTGCGCGTGGTCATGCCGATGGCGACAGTGGTGGGGCGTCCGCCGCGACCGGCGATCTCCAGCGCGGCATAGGTGGTGCCGCCGTTCGGGTTGCGCGCACCCGTCTCGATGTTGTAGCGCATCACCACGCCCTGCACACTGCGCCCGCCGGACTTCTCTCTGCCGATCACACGGGCGGCCGAGTTGAACTCCATCGAGCGCCCGGCCGTGAGCACATAGTGCACGGCATCCAGCACGGTGGTCTTGCCGGAGCCGTTGTCGCCGAGCATGAACAGATGCCCGCCATTCGGAACCACGATCGTCTCGTTGACGAAATTGTGGAAGTTGATCAGGCGGATTTTCGAGATCGTATACTTCATGGCTGTGTCGCGGACGGTTCGACCGGTGTGGGGGCGCCCTCGGCAATGGGCCGGCTCAGGCGATGGACGTTGTAGTGCCACAGGGCCGGCAGGGCCTCGAAGATGGTGTCGTCATCCGACACCGGTTCATCCGCAGGCGGATCAATGCGCTCCAGGAAGCGGTACTTCTCCAACTGCGGCATGATCGGACGCAGGACCTTGGCGCGCACGGCCTCCTCGCTGTAGGCGTCGGCCTGCTCGGGATACACCTCGCGAAAGCGGCCGGCGGCATACTGCAGAAGATCGCCGAAGCGGAAGCGCAGATTCTCAGCATCCTCCACGCTGGCGGACTCCTCCTCGAGACGATGCTCGAAGAACTCCAGCAGCAGCATGAACCCGATGCACTCGTCGCGCCTGGTGAAATTGAACATGTCGCGTTTGGCGGGCGTGACGCGCGGGTTGAACCAGTCGGGCTTGTAGAGCCGCGCACACTTGGCGTCAAGCACCAGCTCCCAGTTGAAGTGCGCCTTGAAGAAGGCGGCGAACTCCTTCTGGTGCCGCCGCAGAAAGAAGAAGTGCTCCTCGTGGTCCGACTTGTAGAAGTACGGACTCTCGATGAGGATGTTGAGCACGGCCTGCACGCGGGCCGGCTGGTTTTGCAGCAGTGCGTTCATAGTGCCTTCGCCTTGGCAATCAGCATGTCACGAAAAGCCAGCGCCTGCGCATCGGCTTTGACTTCAACACGCGCGCCATCAACCGTCAGTTCATAGCCGAGGCGGCGCAGGCGCGCGCCCTTGGCGAGCAGGCCGTGGCGCGCGAGATCGAGCAGTCTGGCAAAATCGTCGGTCTCGCCGAACGCGCCTTCCGACGCCCTCACCGGCGACGTCGCCTCCGGTGCCAGACCCGCGTGCTGCATCCAGTCCGCCAGGCGCGTCAGGCGCTCCTCCTCGAGCGACCGCACCGGGTGGCCATCGACCAGGGCCTTGGCCGCAAGGTAATCGGCGACGTGGGCGCGCGTCCGGTGTTTCTCCCAGCGTGGCTCCGGCGGATCGGCGTTTTCGGTTTCATTCCAGTAATGCATGTCACCGATCATGTGCGCCGGCGCCAGGAGTCTCTGGATGAACGCGGCCGGCACCGCATCGTCGGCCGTCCGCGCGCCCATCTCGCGAACGCGCGACTGCAGGTCCTGCATGCGGTGACTGCGTCGTTCCAGTTCGCGCAGGTGCGTGTAGAGCTTGCGCCAGACCAGCATGGCCGCCTGGTTCACGCGCGAGCAGAGCTGGTCGAGAGGGCCGGCGGCGGCATAGAAACGGGCCAGCGCCTCCAGTTCCTGGTCGGGGTCCTGCTGCGTGCGCGACCGCATCACGTGCGCGGTCGCACGCCGCTCGGACTCAATCTGTGCGAGGCAGGCCTGCCAGCGCGCACGGTGGCGCGGCAGGCGCAGCTTGCTCAACTCGGGCACGATCTCGCTGCGCAGGGCGTGGATGCGACCCAGGAAGCGCGCCAGGAAGTGTTCGAGCTCGCCGATAATCGACCGCGCCGTGGCGAGATCGTAGCGGCCGAGGACAAAACCCAACAGGCGCACGTTGAAATCGCCCAGCGAACGGCTCGCATCGTAGGTCAGCGCCGTCATGCGCGAGAGGCGGTAGACGATGCCGCGACTGGCATCCAGGTCGAGTCCCTCGTCACCGGCCGGCTTGTTCATGAGCCGCACGGTCTCGCGCAGTGTGCCGACCAACTCTTCAAGCACATCGCGCGTGTCGGCGTCGTCGGGCTGCAGGTCCTCACGACGGCGCTCTTCCAGCCAGAGCAGGAAGGCCACCGTTTCGTCGGAAAGGCGGTAGCGGAATTTGCGGCGGCGCGTGTCCTTGTAGCCGCGCAGGCGTTCCTTCTCGATGCGGCAGGAGACCAGTTCCCAGCGGTCGAGCTGGCCGAGGTCCTGCAGAAACAGATCGGGCGTATAGGGCACGCCGGCGACGGATTCCTGGCTGGCGCGGATGGCGTCGTAGAGGTCCTCATGCAGCGGCTCGAGCTCGTGCGCGCGACGGAACACGAGCATCTGGTAGAGAATCTGCACGTAGAAGACGGCGCGGTCGGCCAGCAACAGGTGCCCCAGCGGCCGGCTGCGGTTGCCCAGCAGCGCGGCACCGGTCGCCGGATCGGCCGTCTCTGCCTGTGCGTCGTCTGACATCAGTCCGGGCATTCTATGCTGCCGGCTGCGTCAATGCAACATGCCGCGCTCTCCCAAACTCTGAACAGCGAGAGTTCGGCGCGATGCGTGCCCTGGCGGCGCGCTCGGGGATCGCGCCCTTCATAGCATCTACCCAACCTTGGACCTGGCCTGAATCGCCGTCTCGATGCGGGCGGACAGCGTACGCTGGTCCGGGATCAGTGACGCGAAGGCCACCTGGCCGTCGATGCAGATTGTCGGCAGGTTCTTGACGCCGAGTTTCATCATCGCCGCGATGCCTTCACGGGTCGTGATGCGGTGCTCCTTGACCACCACCGGCTGGCTCAGCCCCTGCGTGGCATGGCGCACGGCCTCCATCATGTACTGGCACGGCGCACACGACGAGGAGTCGAGCGTGATGACATCCACGAGAACGTGTGTCTGGCTGGCATAGTTGTCGGGGATGTCACAGGCCATCATGGCGACGCCCTTGGCCACAATCGTCCGCTTGCAGATTTCGCGGTGGTAGGTGTCATGCACCATCTCGGACACGGCCACGAGGTTCTCGCGCGGCACGTTGAAGGGCAGGTCGCATCCCGGCGCCAGAACAAAGCCGCACGCGCCGCCGACGTCGATGCAGCGGATGGCGTCCAGGCGGCTGTCGTCGGCATCGCCGAAGAGCAGCACGGCCGTGAGCTTGAGGTTGCCGCCGAAACTCTTGCCCGTGCAGCGCGAGAAATCGCGCACGCGCTCAAGCGGGATGTTCTCGTCGATCGACATGTTGTCGCAGTGCGTTTCAGCCATCGCATGCAGGTTGCGCGTGGCGTCGCCGCACACGAACAGCGAAGCCAGCCCGCCCAACGCGTGGATGTGGTCGAACACCAGGTTCACGTATGGCGAGACGAACTCCTCGAAATGCTCGGCCGAGATCTGGCTCGTCATGGGATCGACCACGGCCACCACATCGGCGCCAGCCTTCAGGTAGGCTTCGGCGGATTTGCGGCCAACCTGGGCACAGAAGGCGATCACGGCCTTGACGTAGTCCGGCCGGTCGAACATCTGCAGGAACAGGCTGTTGCCCATCAGATGCATGGCCAGCGTGAACGGGCCGCAGATGAGGCCATAGAGCGCGATCTGGTCGCCGGTCTGCTGCCGCATCCGTCGCAACGTCTCGATGGCCAGCGGGAAACGCCCGCTCGACTCCGGTTCGAACGCCGGCAAATCGGCCAGCGAGATCCCCTCTTCCAGCGGATGGCTGGAGACCGCCGGCGGCGCCTGTTCAGCCCAGACCAGCTTGCACCCGAGCGCTTCGGCCTCGATCTGCAGGTCAAACACGATCGGCAGCCCGTCCGGCCGGTAGAGTTCGATGGCCTTGGTGAGTCCGGCCACAAGCTTGTCGGCCGACTGCAGGTATTCGGACGCCGGGACACCGATGAGTTTGGCCCCGTGAACGCCCACGAACGGCACCCAGGCCGGTCGCGACGTGACCTCGTTGCGCATCGCCTTGAGCAGCAACTCGCGTCCGTTCTCTACATGCGGCATCTGAAATCTCCTTGGATGGTGTGCTCTGCCGGTATGGCCGAAGCGCCGGCGCCGATCTTTGCCGGCTGTCTCCACTGTAGCGCACGGGACCACCATGCTTCTTGTGGATTCGCGCGCCGTACTGGTATAATATTGCTGTTCTTGAACGCCATTGTTACATCAGCCGGCATCCCCGCGCCCACGTGGCGTCGCATCGTTCGCGGCTACCGTCGCGGCTTCGGCCTCACGCCGTTGCACCTGGACGCCGAAGGGCGGAGCGTCCACCCCGCCGACGACCCGTTGGCCGACATCACATCGGTGATTCAGGCACGACGCCATGCGATCGCCGAGAGCGTCCGTTGGGGCGAGCCCTATGTATTCCTCGTGGCCGACGACATCCTGAGTTGGGCGGTGGCGCTGGTGGACGGCGAGACGCTGAAGGGCGGCGTATGCGGCGGCGAGGTCGTCAGCGCGGACAACCCACTGGATGTGACTGCCGCAAACAGCCACCTGGCCGGCGCGGGTCTGTCGCGGCCGGTTGTGCTGCGCCACCTGCGCGCTCTGCCGGTCTGGCCGCAGGCGCGCGTGCGCGCCGCCGCGGAAGCGCTTTACGAGTCGGTCTATGCGACCCTCGGCTGGAAACCGGCGCTGCTGCTGCGCAACCGGACCGATGCAACCCAGCAACGACAGATCGCCGAAGCCATTCACCAGGGCAAGGAGACGACACGAAGCGCATGGCCGTTCGCGGCGGAACAGCGACTGCTGCTCCTGATCCGGGCGGGCGATCACAACGGCGTGCGCAAGCACCTGAACATCCTGCTGGCCGGCATGTTCCTCGATTCGCCGCGACTGCCGGTGCTTCAGGCGCGCGTGCTGGAACTGCTGGGATACCTGATCCGCGTAGCAATCGAAGATGCGCCCAGTCTGGCGCCCCTGATGGAGGCGCACCAGGGATGGATCGTGCGAATCATCGGCGCCCACAGTTTCGACGAGCTCTGCCGCACCGTACGTGACGCGCTGGACGCCTTCATGCTGCAGGTCGCGCAGCACGGGCTGACCAGCACGAACCTGCACGTGCGGCGGGCGCTCGACCACATCGCCCGGAACCCCACCCGCGCCGTCACGCTTGACGAAGCGGCGCAGGTGGCCGGCATCAGCCGGTTCCGTCTGGCGCACCTCATCAAGGCAACAACGGGGCAGACGTTGCTGCAGCACGGCCACCGCGTGCGGATCGCCGAAGCCTGCCGGTTGCTGGAATCGACCTCGCGGACCTGCGCCGACATCGCGGCCTCACTGGGCTTCGCGGACCAGAGCCACCTGACCCGCACGTTCCGGCACGTGGCCGGCATCACCCCGGCGCGCTATCGACGCGACCGCCACGGCACCGACGCGCGCGCGCCGCACACCGGCGCATGACCGGCGCGCCATCGCGCGATTTCGCTTTACGTCGTCGCTGCGACGGAGGCAATATGACGGCATGCGTCGCCCGCGTCTGCATATCGTGCTGATCTACAATGCCTGCGCCGCTGCTGCGCCCGAGACACCGGAAGATCAGGGCAGCACCGATGAACTGCGCAAGTTCGTGCGGCGGCTGGCGCACATGATGCGATCCAAGTTGCGTCACCGGGTCACCGTGCTGCCGCTGGCCAACAATCTGATGGGCTTCCAGCGCAAGCTGTCGCGGCTCAAGCCCGACGTGGTCTTCAACCAGTACGATGACGTGGTGCACGGTGCGCTTTACGAGATGCGCGTGGCCGCCCTCGTGCGGATGATGGGTTTCCCGCTGACCGGTTCACACGCCCTGGCTCTTGGCCTGTGCCGCTACAAGCATATGGCCGTCAGCCTGCTGCAGGGAGCCGGCATCCCGGTTCCGCCCGAGGGCCGGCTGCTGGAGCGCATCGGCGACGTCGGCCGGCACCACTGGAAGTTCCCGGTCATCGTGCATCCGGCACAGGAGCATGCGGGCATCGGCCTGGGGCGCGACTCGGTCGTGCACTCGGTCAAGGCTTTGCGCGGCAAGGTGCGCGAAATCCTGCGCGAGTACAGCCAGCCTGCCATGGCGCAGCGGTTTCTGCCGGGGCGCGAGTTCAACATCAGCGTGATCGGCGGACGCAAGCCGCGGGTTCTGCCATTCGCCGAAGTCAACTACTCGCAGCTTCCGTCCGACATCCCACCGATCATGTCCTACGCCGCCAAGTGGATGGAGCACTCGGTCGAGTTCAAGAAGACGTCGGTCACCTGCCCGGCCGAAGTCACGCCGGCGCTGGACCAGCGGCTGCGTCAACTCGCCACGCACGCATTCCGCGCAATCGGCGGATGGGGGTATGGCCGGGTGGACATCCGTCTGGACGAGAACGACGAGCCCTACGTGCTTGAGGTGAACTGCAATCCGTGCCTTGAGGAGGATGTTGCCCTGGCGCGTTCGGCCCGGGCCGCCGGCCTGACCTACCCGGAGACCATCCAGGCCATTCTGGACGCGGCCTTCGAGCGCCCGCCCTTCGATGCGGACATCCCGATGATGATGGCATCGGCCACCGCCGCCCGCTAATCCGTGAACCGGCCCGTGTGGCTGAACTGCACGACCATGGCGGTGAGCAGTGAGGCGATGTCGAGCAGGCGCTCCTCCTGCTTGTCCATGCGCACGCGCAGCCCCAGAGCACGGGTGCGATCCTCGATCTTCTCGAGCACCATACCGATGTCCTCGGGTTCCATGCTGGACCACTGCGCCACGCGCGCCACCAGCATGCGGCGGCGGCGGCGCAGGAACAGGTGCGCATCGAGCGCCGGCACAGCCGCGCGCACCTGCGGAAAGGCGACCCGCAGTTTGTCGTCAAGGAACCCCTGCGCCTTGGACCGGTAGCGCTCGGCGCGCTGCCCGTAATGCTCGGCCAGCGTCATGTTGAGATCGTCGATCGGCGCGGCGAGTTCGCCGCCGGTACACAGCGGCTCGCGGCTCCGGATGCGGCGCATCAGACGCGCCACGCACTCCAGCTTGCGCAACGCCGGCCAGTTGGCGTAGCGCGTGCGCCAGCCGGAACGCGGCGTCAGCCAGACGGCAAACGTCTCGGCGAAATCCTCGTCCGGGTGCTTCTGGGCGTAGGTCGTGCGATGGCGCTGACCGTGTGCCAGGTGGCGCACGAACTGGCGGCTGAAGGGGTTGGGCTCAAACGCGTCCCGATAGGGGGCTTCGAACCGGCCAAACACGTTCGTCCACTCGGGTTGCTCCCACAGACGGTACGCGTAGTTCACGGCGTGCCCGCCTTCGTGCCGCAGCAGCATCTGCAGCATGGACTCGTCCTCGATCTCGCCGGTCTGCTCTTCCTCAATGCGCATCAGGCGGCGGTCGGTAAGGTAGAAGGGAATACCGATCACCGGCACTTCGTTGGGACAGCCCCAACCGTCGGTGAGGTAGCAGCGGGGTCGGAAGAGAATCCCCTTCTCGTCGAACTCGTGTTGCAGGCGGGCAACGTAGGGTTCGATGGGAGACTTGGCGATCTTCAGCCCCAGGTCACAAATGCGGGTGTTGAGCAGTTCGTAACGAACCGTCTCCCACGCATTGATGACCGAACGCATACGAGCAGCAGCGGTCATGGTGAGGCCCCGAGGGCCGCTACATGCCGGCAGACAACGGGTCACCAGCCAAAGGCCGACTCCCGGGGAAGGGATAAGGGTACCCCCTGAGGGACCCCCTGTCAATCAAACCCGGCATATGCTATAACATGCTCGCTTGCAGCATGTTACATGTCGCACAGCGCCGCAATGTCATCAGGTGTACCGACCCGGCCGGGTGGAGGCGATGTTCACGATGGCCCCGCGGCTGGCCCGCAGATGGCGCGCCGCATACTTGGCGGCCAGAAAGACGGACGTGAGGTCCGTTGCCAACACGCGATTCCACTCGACCAGCGTCAGCGCTTCGAGCGGCGGCATGCAGGTTGAATGTGCGTGGCATCCGTGCTAGGCTGGTGCCGCAATCAGGGAGATCAGACCATGTCCGACTGGCGACAAGAATTGGGCGGCATCTTGGAGGGCAAGTCCAAGGCCACGCGCGCCGAACAGGAGAACGCCCTCTTTGAGGCGTTTCTAGCCAAGGTGGCCGTGCCTGCGCTGCGCCAGCTGGCCGAGGAGCTCGGCCGGCACGGACGCGAGGCCACGGTACGGGAGGCCCCCGCCTCGGCCATGCTCACGGTCCGCAACGGCGCCACCACGGAGATCACCTTCCGGGTCATGCGCCGCTACATCGCCACCGGCATCCTGCCGTACGCGGAGGTGCGCCTGGCCAAGGGACAGCGCTTCGTCAACCATGACGGCGTCTTCCGCGAGGCCGGCCAGACCTACACGATGGAAGACATCACCGTCGAGGACATCATCCGTTGCTTCCTCAAGTACTATCGGACGATCCTCGATGGCGACGCAGCCTGAACCCGCAAGCATGCCATCGACCCGGTCACCTGCGGCTCATGTCTGCCTGCGTGCCGGCCTGCAACTGGCCGGCTACGCCGCGTTGGTCGCGGCTACCGGGCTGCTCTTCATTCTGGATGCGCGGACACCTGCCGAGATCCATTTCTCGGAAACCTCGCGGATCGAATACGCCGAGACCGTTCTGTTGCTGCTGACCATGCTGGCGTTCGCGTGCGGGAGAGGACGTGATGCGGGCCGTCGTGCACTGGCAACGCTCTTCTGCGGCGTAGCCCTGACGGCTCTCGTCCGCGAACTGGACTGGGTCATGGACGACCTGGCGCACGGACTCTGGAAAGCGCCCGCGGCCGTTGTTGTTGTCGCGACCGGGGTCGCCGCCTGGCGCAGCCGCGCCTGCCTGGTCCCGGCCATGGCCGAACTCACGCGCCGGCCGGCATGGGGACTTCTGACCGGCGGCTTCCTGACCGTGTTCGTCTACTCGCGACTGATCGGGATGAAGGCCAACTGGGTGGCGATGCTGGGCCATGGCGCGGTGATGAGTTCGATCAAGCGGGCAGCCGAGGAAGGCGTGGAGCTGCTGGGGTACACGCTGATCGCCTGCGGCGCGTGGGCCTTCCTGGTCGATCGCTGGACGCTGCCACAGGAACCGGCGCGCCCGTCGGCACCACCATGACCCCTTCTGACGACACTTCGCTGCTGCTCCGCCTGCTGGAATGCCACAGCACCCCCGGCGATGAGGCGGCCGTGCGCAACGTGCTTGAAGCCGAATGGCGCGCAGCCGGACTTGAGCCGGTCCGCCTCGGTGATCAGGCCGTCCACGCCACCCTCTCCGACGCGACAAGCCGCCAGCCCGTGCTGCTGGTCACCGCCCACATGGATGCGCCGGGGTTCGCCGTCGACCGCCTGCGCCTGTCGCGGGTCGGCGTGGGGCTCACGCGCCTCGGACACCCGGCCTTCGTCGGCCGATCAACTCCGGGGGTGCTCAAAACACGCGAGGGGCTGTTCGCAGCCATGATCCACAAGCTGACCGGCGACGACGGCGAGTGTGACTATCGCCTGCGTCCTGCCCGCGGGCAGAGCGCCTGGACGGGCCTCGACCACGGCGACCGGGTCTGCTTCGCCGCCCGGCCGACAATCGACGGCGACCGGATTGCGTCAGCCTTCCTCGACAATCGGCTGGGGTGCTGGTTGCTGGTGTTGCTGGCGCGGCAGGCGGCGACCTGGCGCAGCCGCTTCCGCATCGTGCTGGGCGCCACGGCCTCAGAGGAGATGGGCGGCTTCGGCGCGCCCGTGCTGGCACACCACATCCAGCCCGATCTCGCCGTCGTCCTCGACGCCACCTACGAGGCGCTGGACCAGGGCGTGCGGGTGGGCCATGGGCCGGTTCTCACGCTCAGCGACGCCTCCGTGCTGCTCTCACCTGCCACGCGCGACCGGGTCCGAGCGCGATTCGCCGCCAGCGGCACCCCGCTCCAGACCGAAGTCTACAACTTCAGCGGCACGGACGCGCGGGCCTTCCCGGCGCAGGGGCTGGCCTGCCCCGTGCTGCCGCTGCTGCTGGCCACAACCGGCAACCACTCGCCGCGTGAAACCGCCGACCTGCGCGATGCCGCCAGCCTGCTGACCGGCCTGCAGGCCCTTGCGGAACACGGGCTGGAGCTGCCGTCATGAAGCCCACCTTGCTCAACATCTTCCTGGTCGGCGCCGGCGGCGCCGCCGGCTCGGTCTGCCGCTATCTGCTGATGCTCGCCGGCAGCCGGATGGGGCCGGATTTCCCCGTCGGCACGCTGGCGGCCAACGTGGCCGGGTGCCTGTCCATCGGTGTGCTGGCAGAGCTGGCCGTGGCGACACGCGTGCTGCCGCCGCACCTCTCCCTGCTGCTGGCCACGGGCTTCTGCGGCGGACTCACCACCATGTCGTCGTTCATGCTGGAGACCTGCCACCAGCGCAGCCGCGGCCTGTGGCCCGCTGCCGCCTATGCTCTCCTCACGTTTGCGCTCTGCCTGGCGGCGCTGCTGACCGGCCTGTACGTGACGCGGCTGCTCCTGCGGCTGCGGGGTGCGGCATAGCAGGGCCTCACCCCCGATTTCGCTGTCTACACGCGCTGCCATCTGCGATGAAATCACTGTTCGTACGAGGGTTCCTGCTGGTGTGGTTCGTCGCCGCTGCACCATGCCTGGTCACGGCGGCGCTGCCGCCGGGCGGCAACTGGCCGGCGTGGCGCGGGGATGGCTCGGGAATCAGCGGCGACACCGGTCTGCCGGTAACTTGGAACGCCACGAACCGTGTTCTTTGGCACACGCCGCTGCCGGGCGAAGGAAGTTCCTCGCCGATCGTGTGGGGCCGGCGCGCGTTCGTCACCGCGTCCACGGCAGGCGGCACAAACCGGCTGGTCCTCTGCCTGGATGCCGAGGACGGTCGCATTCTCTGGCAGCGGCAGGTGCTCGCGGCGCGGATTCCGCGAACCGATCCGAAATCCGGCTACGCCCCGGCGACGCCGGCGACCGACGGCCAACGTCTGTACGTCTTCTTCGATGCGCCCGGGTTGATGGCCTTCGACCTGGATGGGCGGCCGCTCTGGACGCTGCCGCTCGGACCGTTCCAGACGCCTTAGGCCAGCGCCTTCAGCGCCGCGGCGTAATCCGGCTCCTGCGCGATCTCAGGCACCAACTCGGTGTACTTCACGACGCCCGCGGGGTCGATCACCACCACGGCGCGGGCCAGCAAACCGGCCAGCGGCGAGTCGGCGATCATCAGGCCGTAGTCCTTGCCAAACGCGGGGGCGCGAAACACGGACAGCGTCTTGACGTTCTTGAGCCCCTCGGCGCCGCAGAACCGGCCCTGGGCGAACGGCAGGTCTGCCGAGATGCACAGCACCAGCGCGTTCGGACGCGCGGCCGCCTCGGCATTGAATCGCTTGACCGACAGCGCGCAGACCGGCGTATCGATGCTCGGGAAGATGTTGAGCACGGTCCATTTGCCTTTGGCATCCGCCAGCTTGAATGCACTCAGATCGCCGCCGGTCAGTTCGAACGCCGGCGCCGGTTTGCCGACCGCGGGCAGGTTGCCGACGGTATGGATGGGTGAACCCTTGAATGTGATCTTCGCCATGATGACTTACTCCTTACGCAGGGCCACGACGGGATCGAGACGCGCCGCCCGCCAGGCGGGCACAATGCTCGCCAGCGTGCAGAACGCGATCACCGAAACCGCCACCTGAACCACCTCGGACGGGATCACCCGCCACGGGATCTCCGACAAACCGTAGATGCTTTTCGGGAAAACTTCAAGCCCGGCGCGACCGAGTCCATTCACCAGGTGCTGCAGGTTGTTCAGGACACCATACGCCGCGCCGATGCCCAGCAACGTCCCGACCAGGCACTGGATCCAGCCATGCAGGACAAACGTGACCATGATCTGGCGCGAGGTGAACCCCAGCGCCTTGAGCAGCCCGATCTCGTCGGTCTTCTGGACCGTGATCACGATCAGCGTGTTGGTCACGCAGAAGATCGCCACCACCGTGATGAACATCAGCAGGATCACCATCATGTTCTTCTCGACGGCCAGCGCATTGAAGAGCTGGCGGTCCACCTCCTGCCAGGTTCGCACGCGATAGGATGGCCCGATGGCCGTGCGGATCAGCTCGACGCAACCGCTGAACGCCGTCAGGTTCTGCGGATCGGCCGTCTTCACATGGATCGAGTAGGCGCCGCTCTTCAGCCCCATCAGATCGCGACCGACGGCCAGCGAGGTGATCAGGAAGCCGCTGTCGAAGTCGCGCTGTCCGGAGTCGAAGATGCCGCGCACCTCCAGCTTCTCCGGGAAGTAGACCTCGTCGGGCGTGACCAGGTTCATCGGCGAGTAGACCAGGATCTCATCGCCGACGCTCACGTCAAGCTCGGCGGCCAGGTCGAGTCCCACGAGGGCGGCATCACCCGTCAGGTCGAATGTGCCGGCGACCATGTTGGTGAGTTGCAGCATGCGCTGGGCGCGTTCCGGCTGGACACCCACGAAGATGGGGGCCGAGATGTGGCGATTGTGGTCGACGAGCACGCGCATCTCGACGCTGGGCGAAACAGCCGTCACGCCGGGCACGGCCTCGATCGTCCGGCACAGCTTCTCCTCGCGCATGATCACGCCCTGCTGCGCCGTGATCGTCACATGGGGCTTGAAGGCCAGAATCTTCTCGCGCCACATGTCGCCGAACCCGGTCATCACCGCGCGCACGATGATGATCACAGCCACCCCGAGCACGACGCCCAAGACGGAGATCACGGTGACGACGGAGGTAAAGGAGCGCTTGGGCTTCAGGTACTTGAGCGCCAGAAACAGCGAGAACGACATGCCACACTCCGGTTGTTACGGGCCAGTATACCACACTACCGTCGCACGCGAACGTACTCGTAACAGCGCCGCAGACTGTCCTGGAACTCCGCAAAAGAGTAGGTCGTGCCGGCGAGTTCGCGGCCGCGCCGCCCCAGGTCGGCGCGGCGTTCGGGGTCGCGACACAGCCGCAGGATGCCGCCGGCCAGGGCGTCGGCGCTGGGCGCCGTCAGCACCGCCACGTCGGGCGTCAGCACCACGCGGTTGGCGGCGCAGTCCGTGGCCACGATGGCCGCACCGGACTGAAGGTAGTCCATGAGTTTCATGGGCGGGCACTGGCCGGTGACGCGCGGCGCGACCAGGATATCGGAGGCGGCCAGCACGGCGGCCAGCTCGTGCGGCGGCAGGCGCCCCAGGAAGGTGACGGCCGCTGCAATCCCCGCCGCGGCCAGCGCCTGCCTGCGGCGTTCGACCTCGCGCGGGGTCCCGCCCACGATGACACACTGGACGCGCGCGTCGCGCTTCAGAACTTCGGGGATGGCCGCGAGCAGCAGGTCCAGTCCCGGCGAAGGCGCCAGCGATCCCGTGTAGGTCACCAGCAACCGGTCGGCACGGTCCGCCAACCGGTCACGCGCGGCCGCACGGATGCCCGGCACAACCGGGTCCAGGTTGGCAGGGATGTCGGCAATCAGGCAGGCGCGCCCTTCGCGGCCGATCGCGCGCAGACAGGCCGTGACGCCCGGATCGACGACGATCACAGCATCGGCACGCCTGAGCGCCAGGCGTTCGGACGCCCGGTAGAGCGCGGCGATGGGGCGACGCCACCAGCGCAGCCGGCCGAGGAACCGGTCATCATGCTGTTCAAACACCACGGACGCGTGCGCCAGGCGCCCGACCAGCCAGGCAATGGACCCGACGTCGTCCACGCCATGCACGACGGCGTAACGGTTGCGCAGGACCAGCGACACCGCGCGCACCAGCAGCATCACATCGTAGAGAATCTTGCGGACGGAGGGCCCCTCCGGCAGGTCGCGTCCGAACAGCAGACGGGGCACGGTCAGGGTTCGCACCATCGGCACCGCCGGCGGCAGGCCGACCGGGACAGTCAGCAGGTCGACTTCGTAGCCCAGACGAGACAGGGCGTCCACGGCATGCCCGACACGCAGGCAGGGCCCGCGCCACGGAAGATGCGCTTTGGAGGAGATGAACAGCACGCGATCCATCGAGGTACCTCAGAGTGTGATCAAGAGCCCAGATGTTAGCGCGCCACGCGGCGATGGGAAGCAGATTCGCTCAGCCATGCAGCACATGCGCCAGGCCCGTACGTGCGGACCAGGGCGCGCCACGGCATCTCGCCGTTACCCGTGGTGGCCGGCGGCAGGTCAAGGCGCTTCCTGATAGGACCAGCCGCAGACCGGACAGACCTGCTTGCCCGTGGGAATCTCGCTTCCGCACGCCATGCATTCACTTGGCATCGAAAGATCGCTGAACTTGGCGAAATCGGGGTCCGATCCCTTCTCATGGCACGTTTCAGGCGCCCCTTCGGGAGGTGCAGACAACGTCAGCTCCAGGCAGGGGCTGTGTCCTGCGTACGCCTGTGTGTCGAGACAGTACGGGAGGAAGCGCAGAGCCTCGTCGTGTGCCATTGGCCGAACGACCTGCGTTTCCATGTCTGCCGGCATCGGCACCAGTTCACCCTCCAACTTCAGCCCCTGAGACGCAAGCGGCAACTGCACCAGCAGCGCATCGCCCCCTCCCAGCACGAGAACGCGGTAGTCCGCCAGCGCCTTCCTCTGAACACACAGCGGCGCAAGGGTATTCCACGACTCCCTGACGAGTTGGAATCCGGTGTCCATCAGCCGGAGGCCGGGTGCGATTCCAGACGGTGGACGTGAGTCCCGTTGGGACGGGACAACGTCCCTCACGGGAGAGCGAGAGGGGGAGTTTCCACCACAAAGGTCACGAAGGAATCGCGTGTTTGGTCCAGTATTTCATGAAATAGCAAAGTCAAGACAGCCACATGGCCGTAGATCGCACCCTCGCCGGCCGGGCAACGGATGGTGACTTCGCCGGCCGCCGCGGCTATCATGATAGGCGTGCTGGTCGTCATCGATAACCGTCAATGTCTCTGCCGCGTGGACAGCCGCGCCCTCCGTGGCGTGCTGGCTGGCGTGGCCGGCTGCGCGCAGCGCGCACGCCGCCAGCCGCCCTGGCGCGAGCTGACGGTGATCCTGACGGACGATGACGGCATCGCGCCGGTCAACCGGGCCATCATGGGCCACGACGGCGCAACCGATGTCATCACCCAGCGCTACGAAGCGCTGCCGGGCGAGCCGCCCGGCCTCGTCGGCGAACTCGTCGTCAACGTCGAACGCGCGTGGCAGGTGGGGTCGCGCGGACGGCGCGGCTGGTCGCCGACACAAGAACTGGCGCTTTACCTCGCCCACGGCTGCGACCATCTGAACGACGAGGATGACGCGACCACGGCCGGCCGACGACGCATGCGGCGCAGGGAACTGCGCTGGCTGCGTGAACTCGGCGCCCCGCCGGCGCTTCTGTGTCGCACGCGCGGGTGACGGCCTAGGCCCGCGGATGGGCCTTGCGGTAGACGTCCTTGAGGCGCGCAACGGATACGTGCGTATAAATCTGTGTCGTGGAAAGGCTGGCGTGCCCGAGCAGTTCCTGGACGCTGCGCAGGTCGGCCCCGGCGTCGAGCAGGTGCGTGGCAAAGGAGTGCCGCAGCTTGTGCGGCGTGATTTCCGGCGGCAGGCCGGCGGCGGCCAGCCAGGTCTTGAGACGGCGCTCGACCGAGCGCGCCGTGAGCGGCCCGCCCTGGAGGTTGAGGAAGAGCGGATGACCGGGTTTGGCCGCGTCGGGCCAGCGCGCTTCAGCCTCGTCCAGCATGCGTTCCAG
The DNA here is from genome assembly GCA_964417715.1 of uncultured Lentisphaerales bacterium. GTDB lineage: Bacteria > Verrucomicrobiota > Kiritimatiellia > RFP12 > CAYQJG01 > CAYQJG01. The sequence goes on from CAYQJG010000008.1 coordinate 53,346, forward strand.
CGCCTGCACGGCCGGCCGGCCCAGCGCGCACAACCGCTCCTTCTTCCCTTTGCCGCGCACGCGTGCCACGCCGCCCAGCAGGTCGACCGCGCCGCGCGTCAGCCCGACGATCTCGCTCACGCGGCCGCCGGTGCTGTAGAGCGTCTCAAGAATGGCCGTGTCGCGCCGCGCCGCGTACGCGCCGTCGGGGTCGGGCGCTCCGCTCCGCGCGCATTTCTCCGCCCACGCCCGGGCGGGCGCGGCCAGCAAGGCGGCCACTTGCGGCACGGTCAGCACGACCGGCAGGCGCCGGGCCAGGCGCGGCCCGTGCAAGCCGCCGAACGGGTTGCGTGCCACCTCGTTCTCGCGCCCGAGGAACCGGTAGAAGGCGCGCAGCGCCGAGAGTTTGCGGCGGGTGGTGGTCGGCTCGCTGCCGCCTTTCTGGAACTCGATCAGGAACCCGCGCGCAGCGTACCGGTCGGGCCGGCGCCAGTCATAGGGCGGACGAACGGCCGCATCGGGCCAGCAATAGGCGGCAAACTGACCAATGTCCTGCAGGTAGCCGGAGACGGTGTGCCGCGAAGCGTTGCGCTCGGCTTCGAGGTGGCGCACGAACTGACTGACCCACGGGTCGCCGGCGATGTCCGCACGGACCGGCATGTCGGCCGGACCGGCGTCTGCAACCCACTCGACCTCCATGGGCGTCCCCTCTCCTCAGCGCGAGCCCAGGCCCTTCAGCACGGCCTCCGAGATGCGGCGGCCATCGGCCAGAACGGGGGTCTGGCGCGGGCGCCAGCCCTTGCGACGGCCATAGGCGGTCATCAGGTACCCCTTGCTGAGGCCGATCGGCGCGTTCAGCAGGTGAGCCGCTCCGTACAGCGCCCCCACCAGCCTGCGGGACGCGTCCGCGGCACCAGGCTGCCGCTCGCGCCGATCCACCCACTGCCGCACCATCTGCATCCAGAAACGGCAGAAGTGGCGCATTCCCAGCACATCGAACCCGCCCTTCAGAAGGTCGAACACGGCGCTTTCCGAGTAGCGACCGCCGGTTCCGGCGACCAGGCGACGGTGGTTGAGCAGGTAAGCCAAACCAAACGGTTTGTCGTACTCGACGGTCAGCACGATCAGGCCGCCCACCTTGAGGACGCGATGCGCCTCGCGGATGACCGCATCGTCGGCCACCGGGTCGCCCGACAGACAACCGTGGGCGAGCACCACGATATCGAACTGTTTGTCCTCAAACGGCAGTTCGCCGTGCGGGCCGAGGCATTCGGCCGCGGCGCCCAGCGCCGCGGAGCAGATACGCTGCCCTTCGGCATCGCACGCCACAGCCGTCCAGTACCCGCCCATGCGCCGCAGCAGGTGACTGGCCGTCGGATTGCCAAACCCCACGTCGAGGCAAGCCTTGTTGCCCAGCCTGGACGTGCCCAGGAAGCGCATCACCGCCTCGACTTCCATCCGTTCGGGCAACAGCAGCTTGACGGCGCCCTTGGCGCGAGGCGGTTTTTCTGTTTTTTCCATGGAAGGGTCGGCGGGTGGGTGCAAGCGTGGGACGGATCAACTGTGCGATAGCCTATTCCATTTGGCCGGTCGGCGCAACCCCGGCTGCACTGGCGCGAGATCCCGGTTGACCAACCGCGTCAATCTGTGGTCTCATCGTAACACCTACCCGCTGATACGATTCACCCCATGCGCTGGCTGTTCTACTCCATTTTCGCGGCACTGCTCCTCGCCTCGGGCGCAGCGTGGATCGTCTCGCCGCGCGCGGTTCATCAGGGCAGGACCATTCTGACCTGGATCAGCGACGACAATCCGGCGCGCCGCGACCAGGTCGCCTTGTTCAACACGCTGCACCCGCAGTACGAATTGCGGCTCGACCCCGGGAACAACGGCGCGGACAAGGTGCTGGTGCAGAGCCTGTCGGGGGTCGGTCCGGACATCTTCGACTGCTACTCGACAGGACAACTGCAGACCTACGTTGATGCGGGCGTCGCGTGGGACATCACCGACGAGCTCACGCGCCGCGGCATCACGCCCGATCAGACCTGGCCGCTGGCATACACCAGCTTCATGATCGGCGACCGTGTCTACGGCTGGCCCGACAACATCGGCGCGAACGGCCTGTGGTATCACAAGGACCTGTTTGACCAGGCCGGCGTTCCCTACCCGCCGCGCACGATGACTTGGGCGACGCTCGTGGAGCTCGCACAGAAGCTCACGGTGCGCCGGAACGGGCGCATCGTGCAGTACGGGATGCTTGGAGACGGTTCGCTGCCGCTGGAGTTCATGACGACCAATGGCGGGCGGACCTTCGACGCGACCGGACGGACGTGCGTGCTGCACTCGCCCGAGAACATCGAAGCCGTGCAGTTCTGGCTCGACCTGATGTACAGGTACGAAGTGATGCCCTCGCCGCTGGCAGAAGCCACCATGGCGACACAGGGCGGCTGGGGTTCGGGCACGATCACGCTGTTTGGCGACAAGCGCGGCGCGATGGCCGTGGGCGGACGCTGGTGGCTGAGCACCCTGCGCGCCTACAAGGGCCTGCAGTTGGGCGTGAGCGAAGTCCCCTACCAGCGCGTGGACCATGTGCGCGGCGGCGCGCGCGCCGCGCTGATCAACAGGCACAGCCCGCGCCGTGAGCAGGCGCTGGCGTTCATCCTGCACCTCGCCGGTGAGCCGTACTCGCGGGCCATCAACGACCAGGCCGACGCATTCGGACCGATGCGACGCCTCGCCAGCACGCCCGAGTTCCTGCTCAACCCGCAGTTTCCCGCCGAAACGTACAACGCCGTCTGGGCGGCCATCCTGGAGAAAGCCGAACCCTACGAGACCACGCCGCACGCCGACCTCGACCAAGCAAGCCTGATCCTGAACCTGCAGCTTGATCTCGTCAAGAGCCGCCTGAAGACACCCGATGCCGCGCTGCGCGATGCAGAGGCTGAGATCAACCGCGCCATGCGGAAGCGAACACCATGACCCCCTCCCGACCACGCCCGCACAACGGTCTCTCCGCCGGCCTTGGCTTTCTTGCGCCGAACATCCTCGGTTTCCTCCTGTTCACCGCCGTGCCTGTGCTGGTGTCGCTCGTGCTGGCGTTCACCAACTGGAATCTGCGCGAAAGCGTGCACCTCCAGTTCACGGGCCTGCACAACTTCGCCGAACTGCTGCTGGACCAGAAGTTCTGGCTCTACTTCGTCAACACCGTCTACCTCATGCTCGGCCTGCCCTTCTCGATCGCAGGTTCTCTGGCGCTGGCCTTGCTGCTGCATGAGATGCGTCTGACACAGCACCTCGCGGGACGGTTCATGCACGCCGCGCTGTCGCTGGTGCTCGCGGCGGTCATCGCGGGTGGCGTGCTGGCGATGGACGCGGCGTGGTCGCGCTGGCTGTGCGGACTGGTTCTGCTGACGGGTGTCATCTACGCCGCAGGCGTGCTGATGGGGATCGTCGTGTTTCGGACGCTGTATTACCTGCCGAACTTCACGAACGGCGTGGCACTGTTCATCCTGTGGAAGGCGCTCTATAACCCGGAGTTCGGCCCGATCAACGCGCTGCTGCGACTGTTCGTCGAGAACCCGCCGCAATGGCTGACCTCCGCGAACAACCTGTTCGGACTCAGCCCCGAGTCGGTCGCCTGCCAGGCGAAGTTCTTCGGGCTGGGCGCGCGCGATGCGATCAACCTCATGGGCATCGTGACCGGAATCGGCGGCGGCAACATGCTGCTCTACCTCGCCGGGCTCTCGAACATCTCGCCCGAGCTGTACGAAGCCGCCGGGGTGGACGGTGCGAGCGGCTGGCAGAAGTTCCGGCACATCACCTGGCCGCAGCTCGCGCCGACGACCTTCTTCATCGTGATCATGAGCACGATCGGCGGACTGCAGGGCGGGTTCGAGGTTGCGCGTGTGATGACCAGCGGCGGCCCGGCAGGGACGACGACGACCCTCAGCTACTACATCTACCAAGCGGCGTTTCAGCGGATGGAGTTCGGCTACGCCTCGGCCATCGCCTGGGTGCTGTTCACCATCGTGTTCGCTCTGACGCTGCTGAACTGGAAATTTGGAAACCGGCATGTCAGCGAGTAGATCCATCGGGCACAGCGCACGCGTCCTGTGCATGTCGCTTCTCGGCGTGGCCATGCTGCTGCCATTTCTGTGGATGGTCATGGCCAGCTTCAAGCCGCTGCAGGAGGTCGAACGGCTCGACCCCCTGCCACAGATTTGGCAGCCGGCGAACTACGCCACCGTTCTCGGATTCCATGCGGACGAACGCACCGGCAAGGTGCTGCCCATCCAGTTTGGACGCTGGTATTTCAACAGTGTCTTCATCGCGGCGTGGGTGACATTCCTGCAGGTGCTGACCAGCGCAATGGCTGCTTACGCGTTCGCGCGCGTGCACTGGCGCGGACGCGACCGCGTCTTCCTGCTTTACCTCGGCACGATGATGGTGCCAGGCGTGGTCACGATGATCCCGAACTACATGCTGATGGTGAAACTGCATCTCGTGGACAACTACTTCGGGCTGATCCTGCCGGCTGCGTTCAGCGCCTTCGGCGTCTTCCTGCTGCGGCAGTTCATGCTGGGCATTCCCCCGAGCTACGACGAGGCCGCCAAGATGGACGGCGCGAGCCATTGGCAGATTTTCTGGGATGTGATCCTGCCGTTGTCGCGACCGGGACTGATCACGCTGGCCATCTTCACATTCCAGGGCAACTTCATGTCGTTCTTCTGGCCGCTGGTGCTGATCAAGAGCGAGTCGCTGCGCACCCTGCCCATCGGTATGCTGTTTTTTGACAGCAGCTACGGCCGGCAGACAAACTACATCATGGCCGCAACCGTGCTGAACATTCTGCCCCTGATCGTGATCTACATCGCCGGCCAGAAGTTCCTTGTCAAAGGCATCCAACTGGGCGGAGTGAAGGAATAGCCCGGCGCCGGCGATGCCACATCTGTCGATCGTCCCTAATTGCACACGTCAACTGGAGAACGCATGTCCGACTCCGCTCCCGTCGCCGATCCCGGTCTTGAATCGCTGCCCCGCCTGGTTGAGGAACTGGGCATCTCCCCACGCCAGATCATGGTTGTGGCGCGCCTGCTGGCCGAGGGGAACACGATTCCGTTCATCGCCCGCTACCGCAAGGAGGCGCACGGCAACCTCGACGAGGTGCAGCTTGCACAAATCAACGAGCGCCTGGCCTACTACCGCGAACTCGGAGAACGGCGCGAGACGATCCTCAAGTCGATCGCCGAGCAGGACAAACTGACCGACGAACTCAAGGCAAAGATCCTGGCCTGCACGTCGAAGACGGCGCTCGAGGATCTCTACCTGCCGTACAAGCCCAAGCGCCGCACGCGGGCGATGATCGCACGCGAGAAGGGTCTCGAGCCGCTGGCGCTGGCCATCCTGATGCAGACGAAGGAGCCGCTGGACGCCGCCGCCTTCGTCAGCGCCGAAAAGGGCGTGCCCGACGAGGCGGCCGCGCTGGCCGGCGCGCGCGACATCGTGGCGGAGCAGATCGCCGAAAACGCCGATGTGCGCGGACTGGTGCGCACCGCCTTTGCACAGGACGGCGTGCTCGTCTCGGAGGTGGTCGAGCCCAAACCCGACGTGCCGACGAAGTTCGAGCAGTATTATGACTTCAAGGAGAAGCTCGCCACCATTCCCTCGCACCGCTTTCTGGCGATCCGCCGCGGCCAGACCGAAGGCGTGCTGCGCGTGAAACTGGCGATCGACGCCGCCCCCCTGCTGTCGCGCATCGGCGAGAAGGTCGGCCTGAAGCCGGCCGCGCCCGCCGGCCCGCAACTCGCGCTGGCCGTGGAGGACAGCTACAAACGGCTGCTTGCCCCAAGCGTCGAGATCGACGTGCTGGTCGACCTGAAGCTCAAGTCCGACCGCGCCGCAGTCGAGATCTTCGCACAGAACCTGCGTAGCCTGCTGTTGCAGGCGCCGCTCGGCGAGCGACCGGTGGTGGGCATTGATCCCGGCATCCGCACCGGCTGCAAATGCGCGGTGCTGGACGCCACCGGCAAGTTTCTGGAAACCGTCACGATCTACCTGAGTCAGGGCGAGCGTTCGGCCGTCGAAGCGCATGTCGAGCTCTGCAAACTCGTGGCCAAGCATCACCCGGCCGCCATTGCAGTGGGTAATGGCACGGCCGGACGCGAGACGGAGACCTTCGTTCGCCGCACGCTCCAGAAGGCCAACGCGAAAGACACCATCGTCGTGGCGGTGAACGAGGCCGGCGCCAGCGTCTACAGCGCCTCGGAGATTGCGCGCGAGGAGTTCGCCGACCTGGACCTGACCATCCGGGGCGCGATCTCGATTGGCCGCCGCCTGCAGGACCCGCTCGCCGAACTCGTCAAGATCGACCCGAAATCCATCGGCGTCGGCCAGTATCAGCACGACGTGCACCAGCCGCTGCTGGCCGAGAAGCTGGACGAAGTCGTCGTCAGTTGCGTGAACCACGTGGGCGTCGAACTGAACACCGCCAGCGCGCCGCTGCTGTCGCGCGTGGCAGGTGTGGGGCCGACGCTGGCGCGCAAGATCGTCACGTTCCGCAATGAACACGGCGCCTTCCGCGACCGCAAGCAGGTGCTCAAGGTTCCGGGCCTGGGACCGAAGACCTTCGAACAGGCCGCCGGTTTCCTGCGCATTCGCGGCGGCTCCCACCCGCTGGACGCCTCGGCCGTGCATCCCGAGCGCTACGCGCTGGTGTCCCAGATGGCGGCCGATTTGGGCGTGCCACTGGAGGAACTGGTCGGACACGCCGAATGGGCCGACAAGATCGACATCCGCAAATATGCCTCCGAGACGGTGGGCGAACCCACGCTGCGCGACATCGTGGCGGAACTCAAGAAGCCGGGGCGCGACCCGCGTGCCACGTTTGAGAAGCCGAACTTCCTCGACGATGTCACCGAGATCGAGCACGTTAAACCCGGCATGATCCTGGAGGGCGTGGTGACGAACGTCACGGCTTTCGGCGCCTTCGTGGACATCGGCGTGCATCAGGACGGACTGATCCACGTCTCGGAACTCTCGGACCGTTTCATACGCGACCCCGCCGAAGTGGTCAAAGCCGGCGACCGGATCAAGGTGCGGGTGCTGAACGTGGACCTGGCGCGCAAGCGCATGGCGCTCAGCGCGAAACTCCAGGCACCCGCGGCAACGACGCCAACCGCACCCCAGTCCACCGCCGGCGCGCCGCCCGCGCGCCGTGACACGAACCGACCCCCCGCGCCGCGCGCCACCTTCAACGCCAACCCGTTCGCAAACCTGTAGGATCCGATTGCGCGAATCGTGGCGGAGCCGCTACGATGGTGCGGTATGCCCAAGTCCGTCCTACCCCCGCCGCACACGAAGCCTGCCGGCCGCACCTGTTCGGCTTATGTCCACAACCGCCTCGCGGCCGGCAACTTCGACAGCTCGCGGCCTTTGCTGCGGCTGCTGCACGAGGCCGGCAGCCTGCCGCAGGCCGAAGCTGCGCGCCGCCTGGGTTTCACCGCCGGTGCCTGCAGTCTCCACCTGCAACGGCTGGAGCACGAAGGTCTGGTTCGGCGCGCCGACCACCTGCGGCGAGGCCAGGGGCGACCGACGATCATGTGGGACCTCGACCGTGACCGCAACGCCTGCCTGATCTTCGTGGCCGAGGGCGCCGTACTGCACGCCTCCCTGCTGGACTTCCACGGCCATCCACTGCTCGAGAACCGCCTCGACCTGGCCGCCATGCCCCGCCGGGCGCAGGTCACCCGCGCAGTCGCCGGGTTCACGCGCCGGGCGATCGCGCATGGCGCCGGCACCGGCATCCGCATCCGCCAGGCGGCAGGCGGCTTCCCGGGGCTCCTCGATGGGCATGACGGGCACGTCACGCACTCGGCAAACATCCCGCAGTTGGATGGACTGAATCTGGTGCAGATGCTGGCAGCGCACGGCATCCCGGCCTGGTCTGGATCGCTGAGTCTCTGTTTTTTCTTCGGCGAGACGACTGCGCTGCCGCCGCCGGCGCAGACAACCTGGGTGATCACCTGGGACCTGGGCGTCGGCGGCGTGTGCGGACAGCAGGACACGATCCTCAGCCTCCAATTGGGTCCCGGCAGCATGCCCGAACTGCCCGAAATCGGGCACGTCTGCGTGCAGCCGGGCGGCGCGCCCTGCCGTTGCGGTCGCCAGGGATGCCTCGAAGCCTACGTCGGCGGCCAAGCCCTGCTCACGCACCTGGCCGCGCGCGGCATCGACTCACTGGAGTGCCTGCTGGCGGCCGTGCATGGTGGTCGCCAGGAAGCGTGTGCGGCCGTCTCTGTCGCCGCACAGACGCTGGGCCGCCAGTTGGCGTGGCCGGTGCAGCTCATGGACGCGCGCCGCGTGGTTCTCACGGGACAGCTGGCCGAAGCCAGCGCGCTGGCCCTGCCGGCGCTCCGGCGGGGCCTGGCGGAGCGCATCCCGCCCGACCTGCTCGCGCGGATCGCCGTGCTCGGGAGCCCCGCGCCGCTCGAACGCGTGCGCGCCGGCGCCTTCAGGCTGGCCATGCAGTCCTTCTTCGACCCGCAGGCCGCCGCCCGCCTGCCGCGCAGTCCGGCCCGGCTCGGCTGAGACCCCTCGCATTCGTCAGGCCGACGGCGACTGACCGGCACGTCCGTCGCGGACAAGGTAGATCCACGGGATGCTGACCACCGTGACGGCGAACTTGACGGCCAGGTTGATCGCGAAGATCTGCCAGACGGTCGTCCACGGCAGATTCCAGCCGAACGCACCCACCGTGAAGATCAGGTTATCCAGCGGCACCGAAACGCTGTTGCTGGCCAGCACCCGCAGCCATTGGCGTTCGGGCATGCGCGTCGCCACCCGATGATAGACCTCCGTGTCGGCCAACTCGCTCACGACCTCAGCGGCGATCGAGGCCAGGACGATTCGCCAGACAGGCGCCAGGATGGCGCTGAACTCACGTCCCAATCCCCACGACGGATCAGCCGGCACGCGTGCACAGCAGAGCAGGTAGAGCGCCATCAGCAGGTTGATTGCCGCTGCGGTGACGATCAGTGTCTGCGCGGCGCGCTTGCCGAGAGACTTGTGGACCAGGTCGCGGAGCGTAAAGGTGACCGGGTAGATGAAGGTTCCCATGTCCACGGCCAGACCGGCCACGACGCCGATCTTGAGGCTGGCCACATCGGCCAGCATCTGCGCGGCAATGTAGGCCGCCACCAGGACCAGGGCAACCACCGGAACGGTGGCCGGGGTCAACCCCGCGGCCGGCCGCGCAACAGACAGAGACATGCCTCACCTCGTTTTGTTCAGGCGGGTTGACGGGGACCGCCATGGGTTCAATAGGCGCCCAGGCGCAGGCCTTCGTCCACGAAAAACCGATAGGTCTCGTAGCTGCAGGTTTCAGGAATCGAGTGATCGCTGTGCAGGATGTAGCCGTTGTTGCTCTTAAGCACGGGAATCTTCGCGGCCAGTTCGCGGCGGATGGCATCGCGATCATTGGCCACCAGATTCCGTGCGTCCATGCCGCCGCAGAGCGACAGCCGGTCGCCGAAGTTCCGGTGGATGCGCAACGGGTCCATGCCGGCCTTGACCTCGATCACCTGCAGGCAATCGATCCCCGCCTCGAGCATGCCCGGCAGCAGCGGCTCGACGAATCCACACGAATGCATGATAACCGGCAACCCCTGCGCATGCGCCCATCCCACCGTCTTGGTATGCGCGGGCTGGATGATCTCGCGGTACATGTCGGGCGACATGAAGGGGCGCTCTTTGAAGCCCATGTCCTCGTAGTACCAGATACCGTCCGGCAAGCCTTCCTCGGCGAAGAGCGTCTCCTGCATCTGCAACATCAGGCTGGCATAGGTGTTCGCCATGTCCTTGATCCAGTCGGGGTCGAGTGCCATGCCCATCAGCATGTACTCGTGTCCGCAGACCGGATGCATCATCTCGAAGACGTTCACCCCGGCCCAGCAGAAGAAGCGGTTGGTCTTGGCCGCGTGGGCGCGCGCGTTGCGGTAAGACTCGAAGTTGATGCGGCGGCGGTCCAACGTGCCGGTCAGGAACGGCTTGATCAGCTCTTCCCAGGCGATCCGTTCCTTGACGGCGAAGTCGACGTGTTCGGGCGTGGTGTCGTGCAGCTTGTGGCGCCTCAGCGTCGCGCCGTTGCCGTCCTTGACCAACCTCGTCTCGGCGGTCTCTTCGAGGGTGACCGGCAGGAAGTCAAGGTCGGCAGTCGTGTTCAGGCACCAGCAGTTGACCATGTCGAAGCCGAAGTGGTCATCCATGGCCTCGCCTTCCTTGATGTGCCCTTGCTGCACCCAGAGCTTATGCGTGTCGCCCCAGAAGTGCTCGTACAATCCGATGCGATCCACTGGCTGCCGTTTGAGAATCCGTGTAATGCGTTCCTTGCCTGTCATCATTGGGTAACTCCTTTCATCGCATACTAGAACAGTGTCATCTGCCCCGGGTGATCGGTTGCGCGCTTGCGGCGCTTTTGGGCGAGTTTCGGCATGCCGGCCTCGAGTTCGCCGTCTTCGAGGTTGGCCAGGATCTCCTTGGCCCGGTCGAGCACCTCGGCGGGCATGCCGGCCAGGCGCGCAACATGGATGCCGTAACTCTTGTCGGCCGTGCCGGGCTCGATCTTGCGCAGGAAGACGACTCCGTCGCCATGCTCGCGCACTTGCACCGTGTAGTTGCGCACGCCGGCCAGCGTCAGCGCCAGGTCGGTCAGTTCGTGGTAATGCGTGGCGAAGAGCGTCTTGGCCTTGACGGCCGGGGTATTGTGCAGGTACTCGGCCACGGCCCAGGCGATGCTGATGCCGTCGAACGTGCTGGTGCCGCGGCCGATTTCGTCGAGCACGATCAGGCTGCGGCAGGTGGCGTTATTGAGAATATTCGCGGCCTCCTGCATCTCGACCATGAACGTGCTGCGGCCTCGCGCCAGGTCGTCGCCGGCACCCACGCGCGTGAACACGCGATCGACGAGCCCAATGCGGGCACGCCGCGCAGGCACGAAGGAGCCGGCGTGCGCCATGATCACGATCAGGGCCACCTGGCGGATGTAGGTCGACTTGCCGGCCATGTTCGGTCCGGTGATAATGGCGATCTGGTTGCGCCGGCCATCGAGGCGGGTATCGTTCGGCACGAAGCGCTCGGCTTCGGGAAGCTGCTCGATCACGGGATGGCGGCCGTCGCGGATCTCGAGCGTATCGTCGTCGCAGATCTCGGGACGTACATAGTCGAGGGCCAGGGCGCGGTCGGCGAGCGAGGCCAGCGCATCGAGTTGCGCAAAGGCGTCGGCGGTCGTCTGGATCGCGGCGGTCTGTACCACCGCCTGGTCGCGCACCTGGCCGAAGATCTCGACTTCAAGCGCCACGGCGCGGTCCTGTGCGCCGAAGATGCGCTGCTCGTAGCTCTTCAGCTCGGGCGTGATGAACCGTTCGGCGCCCACCAGCGTCTGCCGCCGCTCATACTCGGGCGGCACGCTGCCGATCTGGCCTTTGGAAACCTCGATGTAGTAGCCGAAGACGCGGTTATGGCGCACCTTGAGGGTCTTGATCCCGGTGCGCTCCTGTTCCTGGGCCTGGTAGCGCGCCAGCCACTGATGCCCTTCGCTGGCCATCTGACGCAGTTCATCCAACTCGGCGTGAAAGCCGGGCCGGATGATGCCGCCGTCCCTGAGTCCGATGGGCGGCGTATCGGCAATGGCGCGCCCGATGAGATCGACCAGTTCCGGCAACGGCTGCATCCGCGCCGCCGTTTCGGTCAGCACGGCGTCCCCCGTTGGCGCAAGGAGGTCGCGCACGGCCGGCACGGGCAGCAACGAGACCGCCAGCGACTGCAGGTCGCGACCGTTGCCGCGTCCCGCGCCGATGCGCGCGATCAGGCGCTCCAGATCGCGCACGTCGGCGAGTCGTTCGCGCAGCCCGGTGAGAACGGAGCGGCGCTGGGTGAGGCACGCCACGGCGTCCAGGCGACGCTCGATGGCCGCCACCTGCCGCAGCGGTCGCAACACCCACGCGCGCAGCATGCGCGCGCCCATGGGCGTACGGGTATTGTCCAGTACGCCCAGCAGGGTCGCGTACGGCGGCCGGCCGCGTCCCGGCAGCAGATCCAGATTGGTGCAGGTGGACTCGTCGAGCACGAGATCGTCGCCGGCCTGGCGCACCTGCAACTGGCGGATGTGACCGCCGGCATGGTGAAGCTCCTCGCTCACATAGTGCACGAGCGCACCAGCCGGGCCGACCAGCGTGGCGCGGCCTTCGCACCCAAACCCCTCGAGCGAGTGGACGCCGAAATGCCGCACGAGCCGGTCATAGGCGGCGTCATACTCAAAGGTCCAGTCCTCGGCCTCGGTGATGGTCTGAATGCCGCTCGCGGCGAGCAGACTGGCGACGGCGGGATCGGCGCGCATCCCGGCGCCGACCAGGCACTCACTGGGCGCAAACCGCCGCAGCGCATCGCGCAGCAGGTCGGCATCGGCGACCTCCTCGACGGTGAAGGTTCCGGTGGAGAGGTCGAGCAGCGCCAGCCCGAACGTGCGGTGGCGATGGATAGCCGCAAGGTAGTTGTTGCGTGCCGCTTCGAGGATGTCGCTCTCGGTAACGGTGCCCGGCGTGACCACGCGCGTAACCTCGCGCCGAACGATCCCCTTGGCCGTGGTGGGGTCCTCGACTTGGTCGCAGATGGCAGCCTTCCGACCGGCGCGGATGAGCTTGGCCAGGTAGCCGTCGATCGCATGGTAGGGCACGCCGCACATGGGCGTGCCGGCACGGCGCGTCAGAGCCACGCCCAGGATCGGCGCGGCCTGTTGGGCGTCCTCGAAGAACATCTCGTAGAAATCGCCCAGACGGAAGAGCAGGATCACGCCATCCGGCAGCTCCGCCTTGATGCGCCGGTACTGGCGCATCATCGGGGTCAGGTCATCGCTCTTCGCAGCCATGGCTCTCCGTAAAAAGGTCTCCACTGTAGGGTTTCTGTAGTTAGATGGCCAGCCCGAGATGAAGCCGCCGCCACTTCCACACCTCCGGAGGTGTGGAAGTGGCGGCGGGGCCCCGTATGGTTGGTGGACAGCTCAGTGTCATCTGCCAGACAGCGCAATGCCCTTTAGAGCGCGCAACAAGGCATTGGTTGGCGTGGCCAACTGCCAGCCGTCGGCGGACTCGACGATTGCACCGCGCCGCCGCAGCTTGTCGGCGTGGCGCACGGCCGCCGGCAACGACATTCCGCTGCGCCCGGCCAGGACGTGCAACGGAATCGGCTTGCCTGGCAGGGCGCGAACCATGGCGATGCGGCGTGGATGCGTGAAGGCCGTGAAGGCGCGAACCATCTCCGCCGTGGACTCCTGCCTGCCAATGGCGGCCCGCGTAGCGGCCAGAACGTCCGCCGCGTGTGCCACCAGCGGATCGGGGGCCGCGGCGTATAGAACCCAGCGGCTGACGCGACGGCACGCCAGCAGACCACGGGACTGCAGCAGGCGCAGATGCTCGGTGGCCTTGTTCGGCGCCAACCCACAGCTGGCCGCCAGCACCGAGACAGATGCGCCTTCCTGCTGAATCACCGCCACCAAGAGACGCAGTCGCCTCTCATTGGCCAGCACCCGACAGGTGCGCCATAGCGTCGGTTTGAGGGTTGCATCCATTGCCGTCCACTTCCACACCTCCGGAGGTGTGGAAGTGAGACATCCTCATACACCCAACTCGGCGAGGAATCAACGGGAATCCACCCGCGTGCATCACGATACGCCGGTCTGCGCGACGGCAGCGCCCGGCCAACCGGTTGCCAGGGCGCACCACTGATCCATCGTCAGGTCTTCGGCCCGGATGCGGGGGTCAAGTCCGCAGGCCTCGAAGACCTCCGCCACCTGTCCGGCCGGGGCCGCCAGAGGCCCCGCCAGGCGCCGCAACGTCGCGCCAAGTTGCTTGCGGCGATGCATGAACGCCTGACGCGTGAGTTCGTGGAAGCGCGCCGCACCGTCGGGTGACAGCGCATGGCGATCATGCCGCACGAGCCTGACGATCGTCGAATCCACTTCTGGCCGCGGCCAGAAACAGGTCGGCTTGACACCCCGGACCAGCGTCACATCATAGAGCCGCTGCAGCCAGACGCCGGACTGGCCGCGGTCGGGCTCGCCCGGTCCGGCCGCCAGACGCGAGGCCACTTCATGCTGCACCATCACCGTCAACCCCGGCGGCGCAAGCGCGTGCAGCGCAACGTCAATCAGGATGCGGGTGCCGACTGAATAGGGCAGATTGGAGACGAACGCGTCAAACCGACGGGCCATCAGGACGTCCAGGTCGAGTTCCAGCATGTCGGCCGCAAGCAGCGTCAGCCGCGGCTCGGCACCCATCGACTCTTTCAGCCACTCGACCAGCCGGTGGTCCTTCTCGACCGCCACGACCTCGGCACCGCGCGCCAGCAGTTCCGCGGTGACCACACCCAGCCCCGGGCCGACCTCCAGCACACGGCTTCCCGCCTGGAGTCCTGCCGCGTCGGCAATGACGCTCAGAATGTTACGGTCGATCAGGAAGTTCTGTCCCAGCGTGCGGTTGGGATGGAACCCGCGCTGGATACACCAGTCCTTGACCTGCGATGGGCTCGTGAGGTTCATGGCGCGCATTCGCCCGACCGGGCGAGAAGGCCGGCTAGGGCTGCTTCGGCTGCGGCAGTTCGTAGACCTTGATGTAGGCTTTGCTGCGCAGGCGGCCGACCCAATCCTTGTAGCGCTGCTCCGACTGCTGCAGGCGCAACCGGCTCTCCACCAGCGGCCAGGCCTCCTCAAGCGTCAGCGGGCGGGGCTTCTTCTCGTCGATCTTGCGCACGACATACCCGAAGTCCTCGAGCAGAATGGCCGCACTGTTCTCGCCCACTTTCAGTTTCCCCAGCGCTTCGGCAATCTCAGGCCGGAACACTTCGGCCGGATCGACGATGCCCCAGTCGCCGCCCTTGGCGGCCTTGCCATCCTGGGAATACATCTTGGCCGCAGCCGCAAACGCCATGCCGCCGGCGAGATCCTTGAGAATCTTGGCGCCCTGCTCGTCAAGCGTGGCCGACCCGTCCTTGGCCGCGGCAAACACGATCATGGCCACGTGCACGCCCCCCTGCGATACAAAAGCCCCCGTGTGGGCCGTATAGTAGTCGCGGACATCCTTGGGCGGAATCGACACATTGCGTTCAACCTGACCATAGCGCATGAGCTGGATCATCAGATCCTCTTCGATGCTCGTGTGCCACTCCTCGTACGTCATGCGCCGCTCGGTCAGCGCGGCCACCAGCTTGGCGCGATCGCCGCCGAAGCGCTGGTCGATAATCTCCTGAACGCGGTTCTCAACCGCCCAGGCCGCCACCTGCGCCTTGGACGCCTTGGCCGCATCAAGGATCAGCCGGCGGTCAATCATGGCATCCAGCGTCGCCGTGTAGAGCTCGCGCAACTTGGCCTCGCGCTCGGCCTTCGGCAACTCAACCCACACGCTGTTGCGGACCTCGGTCATAACGTCCGCTATGGTGATCATCCGCTCATTCACATACGCGGCCACACCGTCGAGCAGCATGCCGTTTCCGGTCTGCTGCGCCCGGATGGCCAGCGGCGCGCCGGCCAGCACAACCGCCGCCAGACACTGGGCAAAAAACAGATGCTTCCTCATTCGGGGCCCCTTTCGCCGGCAGGCTCGCGCCGCCGTTCCTTGACAGTCCGTAAAGCGCTATCATAACGTACCCGCTGGAACCAACAAAGGGCAAACCGCCGTCCGTCGCAATTCCGCGGAGCGCGGGAACACACCATGATCACCGCCGACCTCGTCATCAGCAGCCTGGCCAACCCGCGCGTCAAGACCGTCGTACGACTGCGCCAGCGCTCGCACCGCGACGAACTGGGGCAGATGCTCGTGGAAGGCTACCGCGAGCTGAAGCGCGCGCTGGACAACGCCTACCGGCCGCAGACGATCTTCTTCTGCGAGGAACTGTTCCTCAAAGGCACGAACGAACCGGTGCTCATCGAACGCTGCCGTACGCTGGGCGCCGAACTCGTATCCTGCACGCCGCCGGTGTTCGAGAAGATGGCCTACCGCGAACGCCCGGAAGGGCTGCTGGCGGTCGGCCCGCAGGTGCGCCGTACACTCGCCGACCTTGCCCTGCCGCCGCACGCGCTCGTGATCGTGGCCGAAGCCATCGAGAAACCCGGCAACCTCGGCACCATCCTGCGGTCGGCCGATGCCGCGGGCGTCCATGCCGTGATCGTCTGCGACCGGTGCACGGATCTTCACAACCCCAACGTCGTGCGCGCCTCCACCGGCATGCTGTTCGCCGTGCCGGTGGTCGAGGCTGACAGCGCCGCCACGCTGGCCTTCCTGCGCGCCCGGCAGTTCGCGATCCTCGCCGCCACGCCACACACCGACAAACTGCACACCGACGTGGACCTGACCGGCAACGTCGCGCTGGTCATGGGCACCGAACAGTATGGCCTCAGCGACACCTGGATGCAGGCCGCGGACCTGCGCGTGCGCATCCCCATGCTGGGACAGGCCGATTCGCTCAACGTCGCCGCCGCCACCACGATCCTGCTCTACGAAGCCGTACGCCAGCGCGTGGCCGCCGGCATCGTCACCGTGCCGCCGCCCGTGGCCGATTAGCGCGAAACAAGGCAACCCCCATATTTAACCTATGAACACTACACTCTCCGAACCCGCGCGCAGCACCCCGATCTGCGGCCAGTGTGACGTAGCAGTCGTAGGCGGCGGCGTGGCAGGTGTGGCCGCGGCGGTGGCGGCGGCCCGACTGGGCGCGCAGGTCTGGCTGATCGAAAAGGAATATGCCCTCGGCGGCCTGGCCACACTCGGCAACGTCATCATCTACCTGCCGCTGTGCGACGGCCACGGCCGGCAGGTGATCGGCGGGCTGGGCGAGGAGCTGCTGCGCCTGGCGGTTCGCGATGTCCGCGCGCCCGACCGCACGTTGCGCGTCGCGCCCGTGCCGGCCTGCTGGGAGCCCGGCGGCGATCCCGCCGAACGCCGCCGCACGCGCTTCCGCACGGACTTCAACGTCGCCTCGGTGATCCTGGCCTATGAGGAACTCGTGACCTCAGCCGGCATCCACCTGCTCTACGACTCGCGCCTGTGCGGCGTTGTGCGCGACGGCCGCCGCATCACCCACCTGCTGCTCGAGAACAAGAGCGGCCGGAGCGCCCTCGCCGTCGGCACGGTCGTCGATGCCACCGGCGACGCCGACGTCTGTGCGTGCGCCGGCGAGCCCACCGCCTCGCTGGACACCAACGTGCTCGCCGGCTGGTGCTACCTGCTGCGCGACGGTACGCCCGAGTTGCGGCCCCACAGCCGCGCTTTCGCCCCGGACGGCAGCCGCACCGGCGCCCAGGGCCCCTTCTTCCGCGGCGACGACGCGGAGCAGGTCACGCAGCAGATTGTGCAGACACGCGCCTGGCTGCGCGAAAGTTTGGCCGAATGGCGCGCCAAGGCGCCCGCATCGACGCTCTACCCGTTCCAACTCGCGACGTTCCCCAACCTGCGCATGACGCGCCGGCTGCAGGGCTCGGTCGAGATCGCCGAAACCGACATGCACCACTGGTTCGACGACACGGTCGGCCTGTCCGGCGACTGGCGCAAGGCGGGGCCCGTCTACGCCCTGCCGCTGCGCTGCCTGCAAGCCACGCGCACGGCGAATCTGCTGACGGCAGGCCGCTGTCTCTCCGCCTCGGGCAGCGCGTGGGACGCCCTGCGCGCGATCCCCACCTGCGCTGTGACCGGCGAAGCCGCCGGCACCGCCGCTGCACTGGCCATGCGCGTGGCAGGTGGTGACGTCGGCGCCCTGCCCATCGCCGACCTGCAGGCGCAGTTGCAGCGCCAGAACGTCATCCTCGACCGCACGCTGGTCGCGCCGGCATAGCGATCACGCTGTCGCGCATGCGGCGACATCACTAAGGCGTTGCAGCTGGGGCAAGAGAGCCGTCGGCTGACGACGGAACGGGTGCGCCGGCCATGCCGGGGTTTCCTGCAGACGTCCCCTGCTCCTGGCCCACTGCCTTCCCAACGACTGCACGAGCCAATTCCTCGGTCTTCTCAAGCAGAACACCCATGTTCTCCGCCGTGAAGATATCATCGAGGACACGTCGAACCAGTTGCCCGACGACCCTGTTCGCCACTTCGTCGCCAAGCTTCTCCCTGTCTGGACAGTTCGCCAGGATGTCCGACACTTCGGCGATCAGCACCTTCTTGTGCTCGGAGAAGCGCTCGCTCTTGTTCAGTTCCCGCAGCTGCGCGAGGGCTGCGACGGGGCGGCCCTTCTTGGCTTCGACCACCGACCCAATCAACGGCGGCAGATAGTCAAGCTGGCTGACCGCCCCGAGGGCATCGGCACCGGTTCTTGCCAGGTCGAGGTCGCCATGGCAAAGGCCGACGGCGATCAGGCTCAGCAGGAGGAGCCTGTGCTCGATTTCGATGCTGTTGGCGCTCGTGTCCTGCCGGCTGGCCAACAGCGTTTTGAGCTCATCATAGTGTGCCTTCGACAAACCCGGGTACTTCATCTTGGAGAGCGCAATGGACTTCAGTCCCAAGCCCACAAGCCCGGCGTCATGGGTTCCGCCCGTTCCAGCGATGTCGGCCTCAATGAAGGAGTAACTGCTCTTTTCCGAGGCAAACCAGATGATCCCGAGCGTCGCGTGCACGAGGCGATCACTGATCGGTCGCGTTGTCGTCTTGTTGTACTCGGCCACGGCGAGTCTGGTCACCTTCTCAGACGCCAGGCGGTAGACCTTGTACTTGACTGACCCACGGAACTTGGCAAGGCGCTGTTCCTCAGTGGGCTTGGCGCAACCGGCGAGCACAAGCGCCGCCGCAATCAGAGGAGTTGCTTTTGTCATGGCGTGTCAACCCGTCGCCCGACCCCGGAAGATGATGGTCGGCTCAAGACGATTCAGTAACCCTCGAACGGCGGCTCGCCGGCGATCTCCTTGAGGATTCTGCCGGCCTTTTCCTCTTGTTCGGGCGTGCCCGCCACGGCCAGCCAGATGCTCCCCTCGGCGCCGTGGACGCCGCCGCCTGCAACCAGACTCGCGGCTGCGCCCGTCAGCAGGGCGATGGCTTCGATCTCGGTCAGGACGTCGCCGGGCACAGGAAAGAGCCGGGGGCCGCGGGCGCCGGGCGCATTGAGCATCGCGGCCAGTTGGTCCAGGTCGCCGGACACGCGCTTCTCCAACCCAACCGGCAGAATGAGCCGTACGCGCCGCCCGATGGAGGCCTGCAGCGCGGTTGACACCGTTCCGCCGTTGGGGTGCCCCACAAGAACGGCCGCGCGCGAACGGAGCAGGTCAACGGCGTTCGCTCCCTTGAGTATGACGTCCCCTTCCCTCAGGCCATCGGCAACATCAAACAGCGTCTTGCCCTGCTGCCAGACACCCTTGACGATCACCACGTCGCCGGGGAATGTGCCCTCGTCCGGTGCGCGCTCGGCCTTCGGTGTAGGACGCGCGGGCGGCAGGGTGATGCCGCGAAAGAAACGGCTGCGGGTGAAGTTTCCGGACTGGCCAAGGGCGCCCAGAATCTCCTCGGCGACATAGCCGTTGGTCGTGCCCGCAACAATCACAAGCGTGCCGGACTTCAGCGCGGCCTGCACCGCCGGATGGGCCGCCGTGCCCCTGGCAATCAGCCGCTTGCCGGCTGCCGGCGTGAGGACAAAGGTGTTCATTTCGACTGTCCCTTCGGGCGCCACGGCACCGTGTAGGCGTAGGTGCCGGCGACCACGCGCGTCGGCTTGCGTCCGGGCAGGATCACGGTGGCGGTTGTGTTGGGAGGAATCGTCACATCCACCAGCAGCCGCTTCTCCTCGATGCGCCAACCGCATGCGATACGACCGTAACGCGACCGCAACTCGCCGCGCGCCCACGTCAGCTCGCCGCCCGGCTGCGGGCGGATCAGGATGTGCTTGTAGCCGGGCCGGGCTGGATCGATGTCGATTCCGGCCACGCTGGCATAGAGCCACTCGCCGATCGCGCCGTAGGCGTAATGGTTGAACGAGTTCATCCCCACATCGCCAAAGCCCTTCTCCTTCGTGTAGCTGTTCCAGCGCTCCCACATCGTGGTTGCCCCCTGCAGCACGGTGTAGAGCCAGGAGGGGTAAGCCTGCTGGTGCAACAGCTTGTAGGCGACGTCCATGCGGCCATGCGCCGTCAGCACGGGCGCCAGCAGCGGCGTCCCGACAAACCCGGTCGAGAGCTTCCAGCCGCGGCCCTCGATGTCCGCCACGAGCCGCGCGAGCGCGTGGGCCCGCTTGGCCGGCGGCAGCAGGTCGAATCCCAGCGCGAGCAGATACCCGGTCTGCGTGTCGCCCGCCACACGCCCGCTGGGCGTGACGAACTCGCGGTTGAAGGCCGCGCGCACGCGTCGCGCCAGCGTGGCATACCGACGCGCGTCATCACGCCGACCCAGCACGGCGGCGGTCCGTCCCGTCAGTTCCGCTGTGCGCGCAAAGTAGGCCGTGGCAATCAGGTCGCGTGGCGTCGGCGAGCGGCCCGGGTTGTTCTCGGCGATGTCGATCGCCAGCCAGTCGCCGAAGCAGGCCACGTCGTGGATCAGATCACGGCTGGTGCGCTCACGCCAGGCGATCCACTTGGCCATGGACTCATACTGGCGCTCCAGGATGCGCGTGTCGCCGTAACAGAGATGGATGGTCCACGGGCAGATCACGCCGGCATCGGCCCAGGCGGCGCACCCCCGGGTGTCGCGCGCCCATTTCATCGCATCGCCTTCGCGCAGCACATCCGGCACGACATGCGGGAAAGCGCCGTCCGCATATTGCGCATCGGCCAGGTCCACGCACCACTTGGTGAAGAAGGCCGACACGTCGCGGTTGAAGCAGGCCGTACGGATGAACACCTGCGCGTCGCCGGTCCAACCCAGGCGTTCGTCGCGTTGCGGGCAATCGGTGGGGACCTCCAGGTAGTTGCCCCTCTGCCCCCAGACGATATTCTGCTGCAGGCGGTTGACCAGCGGATCGGAGCACTCGAATGAGCCCGTCGGCGGGATGTCGGTGTGCACGACCACGCCGGTCACGTCCGTGGGCTGGGGCTTCTCGCACAGGCCGGTCAGTTCGACATAGCGGAACCCATGGAAGGTGAAGCGTGGCTCGTACGTCTCCTCGCCCACGCCGCGGCAGGTGTAGCGGTCGGTGGCCTTGGCCGAACGCAGGTTGGCGGTGTAGAGCGTGCCGTCGGGATTGAGCATCTCCGCGTACCGGACCGTGACCGTGTCGCCGGCCTGAGCGCGCACGCGGATGCGCGCCCAGCCGACGATATTCTGCCCGAGATCGAACACGTGCACGCCGAACTGCGGCTCGGTCTGCGCCTGAACGGCCAGTTCCTCCTGCCGCCGCACAGGGCCGCTGCGACGTGCCACAAGCTTGGCCTTGGGCGGATCGATGACCGTGGCAGGTGTCCAGGCCGCGTCATCAAACGCCGGCAGCGACCATCCGTCGAGCGCGAGCCGGGCATCGTAACGCTCGCCGTTGTACAGGTCGGCGGCGAGGATCGGCCCGACGGCCGTGCGCCATTCAGGACCGCTTGCGATGATCACACGGCGGCCGTCGGCGTAGTCGACCTCCAACTGCGCCAGCAGCGCCGTCTGGGCACCGTAGAGACCGCGTTTGCCGGTCCACGCCAGGTAACCGGCGTACCAGCCGTCGGCCAGGATCGCACCCACGGCATTCGCGCCGGGCTGAACGAGGCCGCTCACATCGAACGTCACAACCTGGATGCGCTTGGCGTAGTCGGTCCAACCCGGCGTGAAGCATTCGTTGCCGACTCGCTGGCCGTTGAGATGGAACTCGCCGATGCCGCGCGCCGTGACACGCAGGCGGGCGGCGGTGATGGTGCCGGCGTCGAGCACGAACCCGCGCCGCAGGTAGGGGCTGGGCGGCGTGTCCTGTAGGTCGTCGGCAACCGGCCGGCCGATCCACTGCGCCTGCCAGTCGCGGGGCTGAAGCAGCCCGAGTTCGAACCGCGCGATCTCGCTCCACTCGGAAGGCGCGCCATCCTGGTCCCAGGCGCGCACGCGCCAGCACACACGCTGCCGTGACGTGAGGCGCCGGCCGGCCCAGACGATGTCGAGGCAGGTGTCGCCGAGGACGCGACCGCTGTCCCACAGGTCGGGTTTCTGCTCCAGCAACTCGGGGGTGGAGGCCGCCACCACCTGCCACGCGGTCTGGCGCGCGCCAGCGCGTGCATCCTCCAGGCGCCAGGAAAGGCGCGGCAACCGTTCATCCAACCCGAGCGGCTCGGCCAGGTATTCACAACGCAAGTCAACAATTCGCAGGGGTGAGTTCATGCCCTATGCTAAGCCGTCTGGGACGACGCAGTCAACCTGCGCGATGCGTGGCCCATCATCTCACACGTCGGAACGTGTGAGATGATGGGTTGATCCCCGCTATCGGCACAGTCTCATTGATCCGACAGGTCCGCCACCCACCCTTGACACGAGCGATGCGGCCGGAGCATCGTGTTGCATGCATCCGATACTGCGCCGCACCCTCCCTCTGGTCGTCCTGTTCACGGCGGCCGCCGCACCTGCAGCGGAGACAAACCGCACCGACTGGAGTTCCTACCGCACGATCCTCTGGATGGCCGATCGGTGCTATGCCGACCCGGCACGCGTACCACTCGTGTTCCAGCGTCTGCGCGACCTCGGCGCCAACACGGCCATGGCCGGCGGCGGCCAGGACGCGCAGGCGATCGTGGCGCAGGGCTTCCCCTACTACGTCGAGAACATCATCGGCCGGGGACTCTGCCTGAAGTGGAACTCCGGCGTCCGCGACTGGGACGCCTTCGTCACACGCTGGCGCAACGAGGGCCGCCCGGCCCAAGCCTTTGTGCGTGAGTACGGACTCGACGATCCCGCGTGGCAGGTGTCGGCCCGACGCCAGATGGAGGACGCCGTGCGACGCCATGCGCCGAACCACCCGCTGGCCTATGATATCCGCGACGAACTCTCGGTCACGATCTCGGCCAACCCGTTCGACTATGACTTCGCCCCCTCGTCGCTGGCCGGCTTTCGCCAGTGGCTGCGCGCTTCGTATGCCGACCTCGCGTCGCTGAACGCCGCGTGGGAAACCGACTTCGCCGCGTGGGACGCGGTCGTGCCCTTCTCCACGGATCGCATCAAGAACCGCATGGCCGGCGGCGGCGCACTGCCGCGAGGCCAGCCCGACTGGCAGGCGCTTCAGCGGGTGGTCTTCGTCCCCGAAACGGCCCGCCGCACTCCGACAGCCTGGAACTTCGCGCCCTGGTGCGACTTCCGAACCTACATGGACGTCGTGCTGGCCCGCACGCTGGGCGACCTGCGCCACGCCGCACATGCCATCGACCCCGTCACCCCCGTGGGCATCGAAGGCACGCAGATGCCGTCCGCCTTCGGCGGCTATGACCTGGCGCGCCTGGCCGACGTGCTGGACTGGGTCGAGCCGTATGATATCGGTGGCGCGCGCGCCATCTGGGGCGCCTTCATGCCCGGCCGACCCATCGTCTCCACCATCGGCGAGGCGGACGCCGCCAAGGCCCGGCGACGGCTCTGGCACCTGTTGCTCGAAGGCGACCGCGGCTGCATCGTCTGGTGGAGCGAGGACTGCATCGACTGGACGCGCCCCGACCTGCCGCTGACCGCCAAAGGCCAGGCGCTGGCGCCGGTGCTGCGGGAACTCACCGGACCGGTCGCGGACCTGTTCGTACGCGCCACGCGCGCTGCCCCGTCGGTCTTCTTCCTCTACTCGCAGCCCAGCATCCAAGTCGACTGGCTGCTTGAATCGACGCCGGACGGCGCCACGTGGCAGCGCCGTTTCTCCAGCTATGAGGCCCGCCATAACCGCCAGGCGCGCGACCGCGTGGCGCTGCTCGCAGCCGTGCGCCGGGCCGGACTCGACGCCACGTTTGCGAGGGCCGTGCCGACAACGGCCGCCAAGGCCGGCGACGTGCTGATCCTGTCGCAGGCGCTGGCCTTGTCCGACGCAGACGTCGCGGCGCTGCGAACGTTCCCCGGCCGCATCGCCTTCGACATCGTTCCCGGCGATTTCGACGAGCACGGCCGCCTGCGTGCGGCCAACCCGTTCACGCCGACGCCTGCTGCCTGGCAACGCGTAGCAGCCGATGGCACCGGTTCCTGGTCGTCCAGCCTGCAGCCTGTGCTGGCCGCGGTGGGCCGGGAGGTACGCCTGCGGCCTGTGGCAGGTGTCGGCCCAGCCACAGCAATCCGCGTCTGCCGGCTGGGCGAGGCCATGCTCGTGGGCATCGAGTGCGACGCCGGCGGCGAGATGGGCGAGGATCTGAAGATCCATGATGGCCCGGCTGTGGCGATCACGGAATTCGAGGCCGCGCTTGACGCGCCCGGCTACGTCTACGATCTCTGGTCCCTGCGCGACCTGGGACGGACCGATCGGATTCGCTTCGCGCTCGACCCCGCCCGGCCGGCACTCTTCGCCGTCCTGCGGCACCAGGTACCGAGCGACCGCTTGATCGCGACATTGCAGACCGGCACATGGGCAGACGGGCGCCGCTGATGCCGCACGCCAGGGTCTAGTGCTGTGAGTCGCGCGCCAGACCGTAGACACGCAGGTTGGCGTACTCACCCCAGAGCAGGTGGTTCATCTGCCGGAACCCCAGTTTTCCGCCGCCAAGCGACGGCCCGCCGATCGTGCCATCATCGACCCAGTCGATGCAGGGCTGACCGTCAACGCTCAAGCGGATGCGCGGTCCGACTCGCACGAGCTGCAGGTGCCGCCACACCGCGACAAGGTCGGGCTTCTCCTGAATGAGGTGAAAGCCATGGTTCTTGCGCAGGTTGGCCGTGCCGCGCGCACCCGCGAAGTAGGAGATGTGGTAGCAGTTGAGATCGCCGCTGTGATAGTGGGCAAACGTCCCATCGCGCGGCGCCAGACGGGGATCGAAGATATCCTCGCCGGTGCGTCCACGGGCGCAGAAGAACACGATGGCCAACCCCTCGGGACAGTCGTTCGTCGCGGGCACTCGGAAGTCCCATTCCACGGCGACGTCGGCTGGCAGGTCGCGGTCCAACCAGAACACCTGATGATCAGACCCCGTGTTCGATGCCCGCACGGTATAGCGGTTCGGAACCAGACGCAGGGCATCGCTGCGCCATTCCGCACGGCCGCCTCCTTCCATGCGCCAGTCGCGTCCGGCGGCAGCTGCGTCCGCGCCCGCCAGGCGGTTCGAGTAGATCAGCGTGGCTTGCGTGCACCCTTCCGGCAGGGGAAAGCTGCTAACCTCGGCGCCGGACAACGCGGCAGCCAGACTGGCACCCACAAGCATGGTCGTCTTCATGGACCTTTCTGCGGAACGTCGGTTCCTGGTGCGGGTTCGTAGCGCACGGTATCCACCTGCAACCCGCCTGGCAGGACCGACGCCGGCGCCAGGATGAACTTGATCCCGGACAGCACGGCGGGAGGGTCGAGGCGGCCATTGGCCATGCCAGGGCGATCACCGCGGCGACTGCTTTCACGACCGCGCAGGACTGGGATGGAAACCGTCTGCCACTGGCCAGGCGCGGGGGTTAC
Organism: uncultured Lentisphaerales bacterium; assembly: GCA_964417715.1. GTDB lineage: Bacteria > Verrucomicrobiota > Kiritimatiellia > RFP12 > CAYQJG01 > CAYQJG01. The sequence goes on from CAYQJG010000008.1 coordinate 78,861, forward strand.
GTCCACGCCCCATGAAAAGGACTCGCCACGCGCGTCCTTCAACCGGATTTCGACCCGGCGCAGCAATACGGACGTATCGGCGCGGACGTCGAGGACAATCGAACCATCGAGTGTGTTGGCGTGGGCGGGCAGGACGACGGGGCGGTTGGTGGACGACGTGATCTCGACGGTCTCGCGCGCCGGAGCAAGGGTCCATGTCACGGCCGCCGCCGTTCCGGTGCGCGGCGCAGCGGCTGCCGTCGGGACGGTCCTGGCCCCGATGGTTTCGCCTTGCCAGACGTCCCAGTCGAACCGGCCCTCGAAGTCGAGCAGCATGGCTCCGGGTGCGGCTACGGGCACAACCGGCACGGTTGGAGCGGCCGGCGTGGCGATGGCTGCAAGTGAGAGGGTGGGCGGCGGCGCGGTCGGCGCGGTCGCAGCGTGGATGGTGCCGGCAGCCGGGAAGGGCCGCAACTGCGGCCCCACGCGTGGTGACGCGCCGCCCGCGCCGAACGGAACCGCGCCTGCATCGGGATGCGAATCGGGCTCGCCATCGACGCGCACACCCAGCCCGACCGCCGGACTGCCGGCCGAGAGCTCGAAACGCCCTGCGCCCGCATCCACAAGCCCCAAGTCCGCGGATCGCGCCCTGACGCGGCCGTTGGGCCCCGCCACGTCGGCGCCATCCCATCCGGCCGTGCGTCGTGGCGGCGCGGTCAGATTGCGGTCGAAGAAGAAGCCGGGCCGACCGGGCACATAGGGCTCGATCACACGCCCATCGCCACGCGGTTCCGTGACGAACACGTTGTTGACGAACACAAACCCGTCAATGCGTCGGTCGGGGCTGCCATGCGAACGTTCAAGGAAGATGGCGCCGGGCGTGAAGACCGTATTGTTGAAGGCGATCAACCCCACGCCCGACGGAGCCACGACGTCCATCGGAACGTCGCGCAGACTGGGTGCGTTTTGCCACTGCCGGTCAGCCGCACCGGCCTTCAGCCAGGCTCCGCCATGCCCCGCCCGGCGCCGCAGGGATTCGACATCGGGCGTATTCCAGATGCGGTTGCGGTAGAAGCGGATCGGCCCGGGCCAGGGCAACCCGTCTAGCGGTTGCCAGGAAAGAGACACAAAGCAATCGACAAACTCATTGTCGTGGATGCGCAGATTGAGGCCGTGGTTCTCGGTCTCAATGGCGTCGTCGATGATGCGCTCAAAGCGGTTGCTGCAGATCGTCATCCCATTTGCGGCAAACATGGCCTTGTGCGAGATGCCGTCGAACGATTCGCGGATCAGGCAGTTGCGGACGACCCAGTTCGTGCCGGCTTTGGCCAGCAGGCCGGTTTCGTAGTCGTGCGTGGTCGGCACACTGTACCCGCTGTACTGACCCTTGCGTTGCCACCAGAAGAAGCGGTTCGTGCGCACGGCCGGGTCGTCGGCATAGGCGGCGATGACCTCCAGTGCATCGTTGAAGGCGGGGTACTGGCTGTAAGCGCAGGCCTCGACGACAACACGAGCACTGGATGGCTGACCCGGCGTGCGGTTCTCCTCCGAGATCCCCTCCCCGCTGACCCCCACGGGGCAGCCTTCGAACCAACTGTTGCGCACAGTCACGTCTGAACCGCGCACATAGACGCCCGCGACGCCCGGGGTTTCGAACGTGAAGCCGTCAAGCACGACGTGCGCCGGGGCGTCCGTGACAATGGACCAGGCCGCGTGTTCGGGGCGTGTGACGTTCTCGCCCTTGCGGCCCGCGCCGGGGGCGGGACCCACCGCCATGGTGTGCGTGTTTGGGTCGCTGGCCCCGTAGCGGCCGTGAGGCGGCGCGTTGTCGTCGGCGCGATTCAGGCGCGTGTGGCGCGTTCGGTGCAGGCGCACGTACAGGTTGGAGGTGGCTGCGTCCCACGCGAAGCCGTGGAACGCGCCGGGGTTGCCGGGGTTCAGCGTCAGGCTGCGCAGGCCGTCGAGCGAGTGGAACGGCAGAAGGTCGACGCCATCGTAGAGCACGCGCGCCGGGAAGTGGTCGCACGGCGCAGCGTAGATCTGCCGGTCGCCATCCACCAGCGTCCACGGCACCTGGCCGGTTCGGAACGCAGCATCGGCACATGAAACCGTCACGCGTCCGCGCGCGACCGCGTCGGCGGCAAAGATGATCGGCGCATCCGGTCTCCCGGCGCGCGCAAGTCGCACCGGACCGAAGTAGACGCCCGGGTACACGACGACCGTGTCGCCGGGCTTCACCGCGTCGCAGACGCGTTGGAGCGAACGCCACGCCGTGCGGGCGGAATCGCCGGCATTGGCGTCCGCGCCGCCAGCGGCATCCACATGCCACGTCGCAGCCTGTAACGGGTGGGCGGCAAGGACAGCCAGCAGGGCCATCACGGCCAACGGGCGGTCGCGGCTCAAGAACATGGGTTTTCCATCATCACCGAACCGAAACCAGCGTACCGCGGGGCGGATCAGGAATGACCACGGCGGAGAAGTTGTCGATCTCGACAAACGTGCTGGGGTCCGCCGTCGTTACACGGAAGCCCGCTCGGCCACCTGACACAATGCGGTTGACCATGTTGTCTGTGTAAACCAAGGTACTTCCCAGCACCAGGTTGCTCGTCCGGTTGATCACAGCCGCGCTCAGCATCACGCCTCCGCTGCCGTTCTTCACCGTCAGTTCCATTCGGTACCAAGTCTGCGCGACCAATGCAGCGACGCCGGTTAGAGAACGGTTGGTCAACGAAGTCGCTCCGCCGAAATCCGTCGAGGAGACTCGGTAGATATTCAGAACCCGACTACCAGAGTCCGTGTCGAACTTCACTCCATAGCCGTTGGTGCCAAGGCCTGTGCCTAACACGCGGGCAAGCAGACCAACACCCTCTTTGCCGTCGTCCAGGAGAAAGTCAACGGCATAGACCTCCTTGCCACTGCCCCCGCCAAACACATTCAGTGGTTCGTCGCCGTTGTGGATGGCTTTGGTGTCGTAGATGCAGTTGTCACGCGAGGCTCCGACTGGGTCGAATCGCACGTGCCCACCGGACTGCCAGCTGAAATCAGCGGTCTTGCCTCTGGAGTTCCAGAAGTTGGAGGTCAGGTCGCCGATGCCGCCGTCAAACCCGACCCTGATCTCCGCCGCTCGACTATCACACGATGCAAAGGCCACGCAGGCCGCAGTCAATACGGCACTCAGAGTCTGTCGCTGATGCTTCATGGTCTCTTTCCTCCCGTATCAGACGGTTTCGTACCGGATAAGATTCAAATACTGTTCGTATGCTAGTCCATCTTCCTGCTTGCCGGCAAAGCGCACGTTATGTTATCCGTAACAGGCATGGAGTGCGCCGTCACGGCCGGGCAGTTTTCGGCAGCCACGATGCGCCGCGTGGCGCGTGAGGCCGGCGTGTCGACGATGACCGTCTCGCGCGCCTTGCGCAACCACCCCTATGTCGCGACGGACACGGCCCGGCGCGTACTTGAGGCCGTCGTCCGACTGGGGTACCGCCCCAACCCGCTGGTCGCGGCGCTGATGGTGCAGTTGCGTCAGACGCGTCCGGTGGCCGACGTGGGCACGCTGGCCTATGTGACGGCCTTCTCGCCGCCATCGGCCTGGCGCGCCTCGCCAAGCCTGATGCGTCTGCACGCCGGCGCAGCAGCACGTGCGGCCGAACTGGGCTTTCACATGGAGGAGTTCGCCTGGCACAACGCACACGCCGGCCGACACCCCGCCGACATCCTGGCGGCGCGGGGCATCGTCGGGCTGCTGCTCGCACCCGTGCCGCTGCCGCCCCCCACGCTCGATCTGCGATGGGAAGGTTTCTGCGCCGTCGCGATCGCGCACTCGTTGCCTGCACCGGATGTACACCGCGTCTCCAATCACCAGTTCGACACGCTCCAGCAGGCGTTCCGCAACCTGCGCATGCGCGGCTACCGGCGCATCGGACTGGCGCTGCCATGGTCAAACGACGAGCGCGTCGGGCACCTCTGGTCCGGCGCCAATGCAGCCAGCCAGATATCCATACCGTCCGGGGAGCGGGTTGCCCCTTTCCTGCCGCAACGGTGGACGGAGGCCGGCTTTGCCGCCTGGTTGCAGCGGTCGCGACCCGAGGCCGTCATCAGCCCGCTTTCGGTTGTTCGTGAGCGCATGGTGGCGCTCGGCGTACGGGTGCCGACGCACGTGGCCTTCGCCAGTCTGGACCTGAACGATCCGTCCGCCGAGGCTGGCATGGACCAGAACCAGGACCTTGTCGGGCGCGCCGCCGTGGACGTACTGGCCGGTCTGCTGATGCACAATGAACGCGGAATCCCCGCGCACCCGCACAGCACACTCGTCAAAGCGCGGTGGGTAGACGGGCCCACGGCCCCGACTCGCCGCACGTGACCGCGCGCCGCGGGACTCCAGACGGGCGTCAACCGACTTGTCGCCGCCCGAGAATCGCCGCCAGGCCAGCCGTGCCGGCCACGGCATAGACCGCCAGCAGGGCAACGTGTGCTCCGGTGACGCCGCCCCAGTGCACGCCGGCCGCGCCGACCAGCGGCCCGGTCAGGATGCCCAGGCCGATCATGGACTCATGCAGGCCGCCATGCTCGCCCTTGTTCTCGCCGAAGTCCAGCGAGTAGTAGAGCGAGGCCGAGTAGATCAGTCCCAGCACGACGCCCATCACGGCCAGGCTGGCCAGCACGACGGGAATCTGCCCGCTGAAGAAGATGAACCCCAGCGACACCGGAAGGATCACCAGCGACCCCATCAGCCAGCGCCAGCGGTAGTGCCACCCTTCCCAGCGACCCAGCACGAGGAACGTGGCCCCGCGCGAGAAGAACATCGTGCAGGCCAGCCAGATAGCGTGGCGCGGCGACAGCCCCAGGCGCTCGCCGATGGCAGGTGTGAGCGCGCCAAAGCTGGTGATCACAAAGTACCCCAGCGTGTTGGCCAGCCAGGCCGTGTGCATGAAGCGCTGCTTGCGCGACCGCGGCACGGTGTCGCCGCCATGGGGCATGTCCATCGCCGCCCGGGCATCGGCGGCGGCCGCGCCCGCGCGGCGCAACGCGATCCAGACAAGCTGGGCGGCGTGCAGCAGAACGGGGCACCCGAGCACGGCGTCAGGCCGCCAGGCGAAGAGCGCGCCGCTCGCAAAGAACCCCAGCGCGCCGGCCAGGGCCCAGACGATGTTGTACATGGCGGCCCGCTGCGGCATCGTCAGGCGGCCGGGGGCGTGCATGATGGCGCCTTCGAGCGAAGGCCAGATCAGCGCCATGGCCGCCGTGTACGCCGCGATCAGCACGAACGGCATCCACGCGCCCGGCACGGCCAGGCCGCCCAGCAGCAGCAGGATGGCGGCGCCAACCGAGATCAGCACCACGCGCAGATAGCCGGCGCGGTCGCCCAGGCGTCCGCCCAGCGGCGAGAAGATCAGGTAGCAGATGCCCTGTGCCACGCCCAGCAACAGGTTGGCGCCGTCGCTGAAGCCGAAGCGGTGCTTCGTCCAGAAGAAGATGGAGAGCAGGAAGAGTGTCGCGGCCGCCGAGTTGAGTCCCTCGATGACGTAGTAGTCGGCCAGGCGCAGGCGGCCCGGTGTGGCAGGTGTGCGGTTCAAACGATCCCCTTTTCACGAACCGGAAGTCGACAGGATGACACGAAGGCGGTGGCGGAGCAAGCCGGGACAGCACGGTGCAACGAGCCGGGAGAGCGTCCTCGCCAGCCGCGTCTGGAACAACGGTGCAAACCGCAGATTGACGATTGACGAACCGCAGAATGTCGAAGTGGGGAATGCCGTTCCATGCCCTCGCCTTCCGCCGACGTCAGTCTTGGCGCGGGCAGCAACATAACCTGCACGTAGTTGTTCGCTGGTCAATCTTCGGGCAGGTGCTCCAAGTCGTCCAAGTCCTTGTGTCGTCCTGAAGCGCGTTTGTTGATTCTGAGGTGCTCGCGGGATATCAACTGGACCATCTGTCCGTCGATTTCAGTTGTAACACGTGCGCCATAGCAATCTGCGAATGCCACGCCATCAATTTCCGTAAGCACTTCGATACGCATGGGCGGCACACCCATGCGTATGATTCTTCCTCGCTCCTGAAACAGAGCAGGCGTAATGCTGGGATCCTGCATGCCAAAGCGTTTGAATACCTCAACCAGACCTATGGCGTTGTCGGGCGAAATGGCAACCCATATATCCATATCGGCTGTTGTTCGGGGGTAACCGTGGTAACCCACGGCGTAGCCGCCGATGAGCAGGTACTCAACGTTGGCCTCGGTCAGCAACCTCAAGAATTCTTTGAAGTCGTCGGGAAGTGCTTGCTCGCCCATAGGCTACCTGCCTGTCGATTTGCACGGCGCGAAGCCGCTCCAGCGGCGTTCTGTCTTTCCAGTACCTCCGGTCGAACGACTCCGAACGTCCATGCAGTTCCTCAATTGCCAATTGTGTACGATCCAGCTTCATTAGTGCGAAAGCCTATCAAAGCGACATGACAGCAACAATATCTATTTTCCTCTGGCTGACTTGCCTCTGGCACGTGCCACTTCCGGGTTGCGCAGATACGCATGCCCGCATATTCAACGCGTTGACTGTCATGTCGTTGCGACCACGTACGGTCGACTGTGCTCTTCCCGTTTTGCTGCGTGCACGCAGACTCGCTTGACACCGGTCGCGCGCTCCTTGACACTTGTGCGGCTGCAACGCAACGGGAACGGTTCGCCGTTGCGACCGTAGGAGACGACCCATGGACCCCCTGCTGGACCTGCTCAAGAAGAACGCGCGCGAATCCGAGGACGTGCTCGGGCGCATGCTGAACGTGCCTGCCACCGAGATCCGCTCGCGTCTGGCGGCCTATGAACGCACCGGCGTGATCCGCGGCTACCAGGCCGTCATCAACGAGGAGCGCGCCGGGACGGGCGACGTGCGCGCCGCGATTGAACTGCGCATCCGTCCCGAGCGCAACGGCGGCTACGACCGCATCGCCCAGCGCCTCGGTCAGTTCCCGCAGGTGGAGTCGCTCTTCCTGATGTCCGGCGGCTACGACCTGCTGCTCTTCGTGCGCGGCCGCAACTTGCAGGAAGTGGCCAGCTTTGTCAGCTCCGAACTGGCGCCGCTCGAAGGCGTGCTGAGCACGGCCACACACTTCATGCTCAAAACCTACAAAGACCAGGGCACGCTGATGGAGAACGCCCAACATGACGACCGCCTCCAAGTCACCCCGTAGTTTCATTGCCCCGCACCTGCTCGACATCCCGCGTTCCGGCATCCGCGACTTCTTCGACATCGTCGCCAACCGCACGGATGTGATCAGCCTCGGCATCGGCGAGCCGGATTTCCCGACGCCGTGGCACATCCGCGAGACGGCCATCAAGGCCATCGAGCAGGGCGCCACGCGCTATACCGGCAACCTGGGCACGCCCGAGCTGCGCCGTGCGATCGCGGACTACACGACCGCCTCCTATGGCGCAACGTACGACTGGGAGAAGGAGATCCTTGTCGCCGTGGGCGTGAGCGAGGCGATGGACCTGGCTTTTCGCGCCGTGATCTCTCCCGGCGACGAGGTCCTCTATCATGAGCCCTCCTTCGTGGCCTACGCCCCGCTGATCCGCATGGCGCACGGCGTGCCGGTGGCGGTCGACACGTGCGCCGCGGACGGCTTCCGCCTGCGCATCGCCGCGCTGGAGGCCAGAATCACGCCGCGCACGCGCGCGCTGCTGCTCAACTTCCCGACGAATCCGACCGGCGCCGCGCTGACCCGGCACGATGTCGAGCAACTGGCGGCCTTTGCCATCCGCCACGACCTCGTGGTGATCACCGACGAGGTCTATTCGGAGCTGACCTACGACGGCGAGCGCGTCTCGATCGCCGCACAGCCGGGCATGAAGGAACGGACGATCTTCCTCAACGGCTTCTCCAAGGCCTGGTCCATGACGGGCTTCCGCCTGGGCTACGCCTGTGCGCCCAACGGGTTGATCGAGGCCATGATGAAGATCCACCAGTATTGCATGATGTGCGCGTCGTCGATCAGCCAGCGCGCAGGCGTCGAGGCGCTGCGCAACGGCGCCGATGACATCGTCGAGATGCGCGACTCCTACCGCCAGCGCCGCAACTTCATCTGCGGCGCCCTGAACGACATGGGGCTCACCTGCCACGTCCCCGAGGGCGCCTTCTACGTCTTCCCGTCGATCATCCGCACGGGGCTCAATTCGAAGGACTTCGCCTACAGGCTCCTGGAGCAGGAGAGCGTGGCGTGCGTGCCCGGCAGCGCCTTCGGCGCCTGCGGCGAGGGGTTTGTGCGCTGCTGCTACGCGACCAACATCGACCTCATCAAAGAGGCCATGTCGCGTATGGCACGGTTCGTGGAGAGAAACTCGAAACGGGGAACTGGGAACTAGAAACTGGAAACTAGAAACTGGAAACTGGGAACTGGGAACGTTGGAGAGTGGATGCCAGTTTTGAGTTTCCAGTTTCACGAGGGCTGCACGTTGTCGGCATTCCACGAATACTTCATGCGGCTGGCCCTGCGCGAGGCGGCCAAGGCGGCCGCCGCCGGCGAGGTGCCGGCCGGGTGCGTGATCGTGGCGCGGCCGCAGGATCCGCTCGCACTGCCGGCCGCCGCGAAGGTCATTGGCCGCGCCCATAACCAGACCGAACTGCTCAAGGATCCGACCGCGCACGCGGAGATGATCGCCATCACGCAGGCGGCCTCCGCCCTGCAGGACTGGCGCCTGCTCCATACGGTGCTTTACGTCACCAAGGAGCCCTGCCCGATGTGCGCCGGCGCCATCGTGCTGGCGCGCATCCCAACCGTGGTCTTCGGCGTGCCCGATCCCAGGCGCGGCGGCGCCACCGTCTTCAGCATCCTCAACCACCCCAACCTGAACCACCGGCCGGAGATCGTGGCAGGTGTGCTGGAGGAGGAGTGCCGGGCGGCCCTAACCACGTTCTTCAAGTCCTGCCGCGAGAGGAGCGACCCATGGCGCTGAAGCTGCACGGCGTTTTCACGGACAACATGATGCTGCAGGCCGGCAAACCGGTGGAGGTGCGTGGCAAGGGGCGCGCCGGGCAGCCGATCAAGGTGACAATTGCCGGTCGCACCTGGACCGGGAAGGCGGATGGAAGTGGCGCGTTCAGCGTCACCGTCGGCCCGCTCGCCTATGGCGGTCCGCTCACGCTGCAGGTCAACGAGAGAACGGTTCGGAACGTCCTCATTGGTGACATCTGGTTTTGCTCCGGCCAGTCAAACATGGCATGGGAGGTGGCCGTCGCCGCCAACCCGAATGACGAAATCAAGGCGGCACATTTTCCGCGCATCCGCATGCTCAACGTGACCCGCTCCATCAGCGCCCGGCCGGAAGACGACCTGACGGCTGGTGTCGCATGGCAGGAGGTTTCGCCAAAAACCATTCCCGGATTTTCCGCGGTCGCCTATTTCTTCGGACGGGAGATCCACCGCGCCACCGGACACCCGATCGGCCTGATCAACGCTTCGTGGGGGGGCTCGCGCATTGAGCCGTGGATGTCCCTTCCCGGTTTCGCCAGCTGGTCACGCTACCCGGCGGAGCGGCAGAAATATGCCGCCAAGTTCGCCCGCGCCGCCAGGATCGGCAAGCGTCAGGAGATTCCGAGGGTGGTTGAGGTCGCATCGGATAGCACGGTCCACATCGACACCGGCAATGCCGGATACAGCATGGGATTTGCCAAGCCTGAATTTGACGATGCCAAATGCAGACAGATCGCGCTCCCCGGCTGGTGGACCGACAAGGGGCTCGACTTCGTCGGCGCGGTCTGGTTCCGCCGCACGGTTGTCATTCCCGAAAACTGGCTCGGCAATGACCTGTATTTGTCGCTCGGCGCGATCACCGATTTTGACGAAACCTACATGAACGGCAGAAAGGTCGGATTCACCGGAAAGGAAACACCGGATTTCTGGGCCGCTCCGCGCAAATATGTGGTGCCGGCGAACCTGGTGCGCCCGGGACGCAACACCATCGCGGTGCGCATGTTCGCGCACAAGACACACGGCGGCTCGTGCGGTCGCGCCGACGAGATGTTCCTGTCGGTCATCAACAAGCCGCGGCTCGAACCGATCATGATCGCCGGCCCATGGCGCTGGGTGGTGGAGAACAAGCTGCCGCGCATGGCCATGGCGCCGGCCTCGTCACCGGGGGCGGTACTGGACACGCTCACGCCGAGCTGGATGTTCAACTCAATGGTTGCGCCACTCCAGCGATTTGCCATCAAGGGGGCGCTCTGGTATCAGGGGGAATCCAACGCCAACGAGGCTGCGGCCTATGCCGAGTTGCAGCCGCTGCTTATTCGTGACTGGCGACGCGGCTGGAATTGCGGCGACTTTCCCTTCTATTTTGTTCAACTTCCGGGGTACGCACCGGGGGTGAACTGGGAGAATTTCCGCCAGTCGCAGGCGGCAACGCTCGCCATGGCAAACACCGGCATGGCCGTGGCCATCGACATTGGCGAGGAAAATGACATCCACCCGCACAACAAGCAGGAAGTGGGCCGACGTCTCGCACTCATCTCCCTGGCCAATGAGTATGGCAGGTCAGCCGAGTCATCCGGGCCGGTGGCCGTCAAAGCGACCAACCGCGGCAGAACCGTGACGGTGGATTTCACTCACGCGGCGGGCATGACAGCTCGTGGCGGCAGCGGCGCACCAATCGGGTTTGAGATCGGCGGAAAGGCGGGGGGATTTGTTCCCGCCCGCGGCAAGATACTGGGGGATAAAATAGTGCTCACCTCGTCATGTTCTGCGCCGGCCGTGGTGCGGTATGCCTGGGCGCCATTCCCGGAATGCAACCTGTTCAATCATGCCGGCCTGCCCGCAGCCCCTTTCCTGCTCAAGGTGATCAACCACGCGCAGGCTGAACGGTTACAGCGTCCACCTTGAACGATTGGCGCAAGCCAAGTCCGACAGCCTAGCCCACGTGCCTGCGCAGACGCAGGCCGTAGACGTAGCCGGCGACGCCGCCTGCCAGATGCGCCACATAGGCCACCTGCCCCAGGCCAATGATGGCCTCGCCCACAGTCACCACGCCCAGGACGATGGCCAGCGTGCGCGCCCTGATGGTCACCGGCCAGAACAACATCAGGACCATGGTTTCGCGCCGCGGGAACAACGCCGCGTAGGCGCCGATCAGGGCAAAGACGCCGCCCGACGCGCCGATGCAGATGCCGTTTCCGGTTGCGACGCGATGCAGGTGCAGGACCTTCGTCACCATGCCGCCCCAGGCCGGACCGTTGGCCAGCCAAGCGAGCAGACGCGGTTCGCAGGCGTCGGCCAGCACCCAACCCAGGCCGCCGACCGCACCACCCAGCAGGAGAATCCGCCAGAACCGGCGCGAGCCGACCTCCATCTCAAGACCGGAGCCGAAGAACAGCACCGTGAACATGTTGAGCAGCAGGTGCAGCAGGCTGCCGTGCAGAAACATGTAGGTGACCGGCTGCCAGATGAAGCCGCGCGCCAGTAGCGGCCCGTGCAGCCCGAAACAGTAGGTCAGGCAGTCGCCGAAGGAGTAGCCGTAGCCGCGCACGAACTCGGTACGCGCCGCGACCTGTTGAACCAGAAAGACGGCCACGCACAGAAGCACTACGGCGCGCGCAGCGGGCGCCAACACAATCCCGGCGCGGACGCGCCAGATGAAATTGCGGATGCGGAAAAGCATCAAGCCATCTTAAGCGCCGACCAGTCCAGCCACAGCACGACAAGCATCGCCGCGAAAACCAGCGTCGCGAGGATCGCACAGATGCCCGCCAGCGTGTAGTTGGCGTTGGATTTCACCGCCATCATCTCGGCCGGGTTACGGTGCCGATCAGAAATGAACGCGCTCGGCTTGACAATCTCGCCCTGTCCCTGCGTCTCTTCAGCCATGGCTTCAACCCTTTCCAGTAGGCAGCCCTGAGACTAGCACCTTCGGAGCCGCAGGACAACTCAAAGTCCTATGCCAGAAACCGCGCCAGCCGCTCGCGCAGGCGCGTCTCCAGCCACGGGGTCACCTGCCACAGGT
>CAYQJG010000009.1:0-89599 GCA_964417715.1 uncultured Lentisphaerales bacterium
CAAGCAGTGGCTGCGGCGTCTGGCGCTGCTGGGCTACAACCAGGTGATGCTCTATGCCGAGGACACCTATGAGATTCCCGGCGAACCACGGTTCGGCTATCTCAAGGCGTGTGAATTGACTGAGAACTGTTCCGCCGCGCTGATCTGGGATGACCCGATCATCGGTATTTTCTTAAACGAAGGATTTCCTCCCAAAGACTGGCCATCGTTGACAGAGATCCAGCAACGCTTTGCGAGACTTGCCAAAGAGCTTGCCGGATATTCCGGGCAGAACTCTGCCGGCGACATCGACCATGCCCGGTTGCTGGCCGACGTGTTGTCTCGCAAAATAGGTCTGCGCGTGCGGCTTGTGGATGGATACGATTCTCGCGACCATGCGGCGCTGATGGCAGTTGGCAAAGATGCTCTTGCGCTGGCGGAATCATTCGAGACCTTGGAAGCCTCGTGGCGTCGCGGCTGGATGCGGCGCAACAAGCCGCAAGGCTATGAGGTGATCCAACTCCGGCTCGCCCAGCAGGCGATTCGGCACCGCGAACTGGCGCGCCGGATCGATGAACTCCTGAAGGGTGCCGTAGCGGCCATTCCGGAACTTGACGAACGCATGAGAGAAGCAAAGGGCATGGGCGGCGGTTGGCGATTCCTTGCCAGCGGTTCGGTCAGCATATGACTGGTATCGTAAGCCGCCCGCGACCTCATCAAGCATGTGAAAGATGGGTCCGTTTGAAGGCATAAACAAACGATGCTTTGGACCGGTTCGCTGATGGGGTGGATCCGGGATTGGATGGGCGTGGAGAACATGGCATACTTCATGTATGATCAACTGGATTGTTCAACGGAAGATGTGGTCATGAAGCAACAGGAATACGGGCATTTCGATGATGCGGCGCGCGAGTTTGTGATCACCGACCCGCTGACGCCGGCGCCGTGGATCAACTATCTCGGCAATACGCGTCTGTCGGCGTTCATCAGCCAGCAGGCCGGCGGGTTGGCGTGGCACGTGGAGCCGCAACAGCGGCGACTGACGCGCTATCACTGGCTGCCGGCCCCGCAGGACAGGCCCGGGTTCTACGTCTACGTCCGCGATCGGAACACCGGCGCGCTCTGGAATCCCCATTTCGCGCCGACGTGCCAACCGTTGGAGGCGTACGAGTGTCGTCATGGCCTGGGCTACTCGCGGTTCGCTGGCGAGCGGGCCGGCGTGCGCGTTGGCGTGCGGTATTTCATCCCTCCCGGCGACGACGTGCTGCTCTGGGATGTCACGGTGGAGAACCGGAACCGCACGACGCAGGCACTCACGCTGGCCAGCTACGTCGAATTCGGCGTGCTGGAGTTCATGCGCGAAATGTTCTGGTGCTACCTCAAGAACCACATCAGCTTCACCTTCGATCCTGCCGAGAACTGGATTCGGTACGACTATCACGTCTTTGAGGCGCCGTTCACGCCCGCCGTGTTCCTGTCCTGCACGCGGGCGGTGGACGGCTTCGAGTGCGCGCGGGAGGCGTTCTGCGGCCGGGGCGGTTCGCTCGAAAGGCCGGCCTTGACGCTGACCGGCTCCGAGCTTCCCGGCGGCGGACATGGGTGCGGCACCTTGGGAGTGAACCTCGACCTTGCGCCTGGCGGTCAGGAACGGTTCGCCTATGTCCTTGGGGTGGCCGATAACTGGGACCGCGCGAAGGCGCTGAGGCGCAAGTTCGCCGTACTGGAGACCGTGGACACGGCATTTACCGAGCTCGGCGCGTATTGGAATCGCAAAACGCGGGTATTCCAGGTGAGCAGCGGCGATCCTCACTTCGATCGGGCCGTCAATATCTGGGCCCCGCTGAACTGCCAGGTCACCTTGGAACGGACGCGCGATCTGTCCACCGATCACATCGGCGTGGATGGCATGCGCTTTCGCGACACCATGCAGGACGCGCTGGCCGTGGCCTCGTTCGATCCTGATTTCGCCCGCGAGCGGATCCGGCTTGTGCTCGCCTCGCAGGCCTCGGATGGCAGCGGCAATTTCTCCTTCTATCCGTATGCAGCCAAACCGAAGGTAAACCTGGATCCGCAGCGCTGCGACAACACCGTCTGGCCCATCATGACCCTTGCCAACTGGGTCCATGAGACAGGCGAGCTCTCGTTCTTCGAGGAACGCCTGCCTTTCCGTGACGGCGGTAACGCCACGGTGTACGAGCACGTGCGACTCGGGCTGGAGTTCATCTGGAAGCGGCGCGGGCCGCATGGATTGCCGACCTTGTTCGATGCGGACTGGAATGACGGACTGGCCGTCTTCCGCGATCCCCAGGCCGAGAGCGTCATGCTGGGCATGCAACTGGTCTACGCGGCCAAGCTGTTCCGGGAGTTTGCCGTTCAGCTCGAGCGCGCCGACGATGCTGCGTGGTGTGAGCGCGTGGTGACCGAACTGACCGGCATCCTGAACTCGGAGGCCGTCTGGGATGGGCAATGGTATCGCCGGCTACTGCTGTCGAACGGGCAGTCCGTCGGCACCGCCGCGCGACCAGAGGGCCAGATCTACCTCGAGCCGCAGGTCTGGGCCGTGATGAGCGGCGTGGGTGACCATGACCTGCGCGGGCGCCGGGCCATGGACGCCGTGTACACGCGGCTCAATACGCCCCGCGGCCTGATGATCTGTGCGCCGCCTTACACCGGCATTCCGACTCCTGACGACCCACTGGTCGGCAACGCGCCGGGTACGGGCGAGAACGGAAGCATCTTCTGTCACGCCAACACGTGGGCGGTCATCGCCGAATGCCTGTTGGGGCGCGGCGATCGGGCGTACGAGTACTATCGCAAGATGCTACCGTCCGTGGCCGCGGAGGAGGTTGGGCAGGACCATTGGGGCCGCGAGCCCTACGTATTCAACTCGACGGTCACCGGACCTGCCCAACAAGCCGACTTCGGGCGAGGGGGCATCAGTTGGCTCACGGGGACGGCCAGTTGGATGTACATTGCCGCCACACAGTACCTGCTTGGGCTGCAACCCACCGTCACTGGCCTGCGTCTGCGGCCCTGCCTGCCGCCGGGAGGTCTGCCGGTCCGGACACAAAGACGCTTTCGCGGCAAGCGCTTTGACATTGAACTGCAGCGGCGGGGGCTGGGCTCAGAGGTTGCCTTGACGCTCAACGGCGAGTCCGTTGCCGGGGATGTGCTGCTTCTGAATCGGTGCAGCGATGCCAACTCGGTGGTTGTGCTACTGGGGCAGGAGGCGAACACGTGCGCCAGATGATCTTCTATGCCATGACCGAAGCCGAGACGTTCGATCCGGCCATTACGCGCCGCAGCCTGGCCGACATCAAGGCCACGGGGTTCGACTCTATCTACCTGGAATTCCGCAACACCCGAGCCCGATTTGGCGTGCCGCGGTTCAGGGATGCCGTGGCGGTAATCTGCAAGGAGGCGCGACGGCTCGGCTTGGACGTGGTCCTCGATGCCAGCCTCAACCACTGCGCCGCCGACATGCTGGCCGAGGACCCCGAGATCTTCACCGACCCGCTGACCCAGAAAAGGGTTCTGGTGAAGGAGGGACGGTTTGTGTTGGAGGTGGGTTGGGGCGATCCTTCGTGCCAAGTGCTCGAAAACGCATGGCTGCTCCAACCGGCCGGAGGCGACTGGCGAGTGGAAGAGGTTGGGGCGCGCTGCCGGTTGGTTGGGCAGGAGAGCGAGGGCGGCGGTTGCGCCATGACCCGGCAGCGCGGCGGGGCAGTCACCCGCCAGGAGTGGACGGTCGACGGAATGGACGCGGGCGAGTTGCTGGTGGTCACGCGTCAGCGTTTCGTCTATGCCAACCGCGACCTCGGCCATCCCGCGCTGGGCCAGTACCTCGACCGAATGTGTGATTTTGCAGCGGAGCACGGCGTCGCGGGAGTGGTATGGGATGAGCCGCATTTCGGTTTTGATTTCCTGGATGACGCCTATCCGGTCAGCGACCGTTTGTACGCCGTGCTCGCGCAGCGGTTTGGCTATGACCTTCGTTCGCGCCTGGTCGATCTATGGCTGGACGTCGCTGGCCGTGATTCCGCCCAAGTCCGACTCGACTTCGCCGAGTTGCTGGAGTCACAGCTCGCCACCCTTGAGACCGACTTCAAGCGCCGTGCGCTTGCGCACCCCGGTCTCGGCGGTCGCGACCCGCACCTGCTGGTCGGCATCCATCGGACGATGCACGAGGAACTCTCCGATGACTTCCGCATTGGCAGCGTGGACTACTTCCGCCACAACATCGGACTGACGGCGGGCTGCACGGATTCGGTCTTCGAGCGCGAGGATAGCATGGTGACGATGGGCCTGCTCGCGCGGGCGATGGCGGCATTGTCCCCGAGCGGAGAGGCCTGGAACAACTCCTGGGGGTTTCGGCCGACGACCGAGCACCTTGCCTACTACCTGCGCCTAATGGGCTGCCTGGGAGTGCGATGGCTTGGACACACGTATCACAACAGCCACATGTTCGGTCCTGGTTACCCGCACCATCCGACGTGGGCCGGAATGAGCGGGCATCTGGCGGTCCACCGTGGCTTGCTGGATCAACTCGCGGGCGCGACACCCGAGACTGACACGGCCGTGCTCTACAACTGGCGCGGGTTGGCTGATTTTCCTGGCAACTACCTGCACCAGCACCGGCGCGACCTCCTGCTGGCGACGCTCGAACTGTGCGCGGCGCAGGCCGCGCTTACGCTCATCGATCCGGCGCAACTCGCCGGCATCGGCGCGCGCTTCCGGCGCATGCTCGTTCCATGGCCAAGCCGCCTCGACCTCGCGGCGTGGGACGCGCTCGAAGAGGCCGCGACGGCGGGCGTCGAGATTCTGCTCATCGGCCCGCCGGCGTGGCGAAGCGCTACCGGGGACGACGTCGCGGCGCGGTGGGCGGCGCTCGCTGGCTGCGCGCCGCCAGAGAAAGAGCGGGAACTGCACATTCCCTACGGCGCGGTGATCGAGGTCGCCGGACGGCCCTTCTCGCTCGATCCCGGCCTCGCGGTCCCGAACTGGCGCTCGAATCCAGCGAATACATATCCCGATCATGCGAAGGCGTGGGAACTCGCCGGGGCCGAGCCGGCCGCGTATTGGGAGGGCCGAACGATCGGCGTCCGGCGCGGGACCGTCACCACGATTGCAGCCGAGTTGCCGCAGTGCTTCGGCGCACTCTCGGCGCTTTGGCCGGTCGCACCGGTCGCGCCGCAGGGCTTCTTCGCGTTCCCCTACGCTCGTGGCCCGGAGCGGCTGCTCGCCCTCTGCACGCGGCAGGCGCGCGCCGTCACCGGCTCCTTCGTGTGGCAAGGACGTCACGTCGCACTTTTCGGCTGCCGCCATGCGGTATTGCGCGACGCGCCGGGTTCAGGCGTGACGGTATGGGGGGAGGGGGTCGGCCTGGCGTGACCCCGACATGGCGATGACAGGAGGAGTAGTGTGCCCCTTATGCAAACCCGATTGGACCAGGGCGCGCCGGGCATAACCGACGCAGGGAGTTGCAGCATGCGGATGGAAATCGACATCGATCCAGGCTTGCCAGCCGGTCCCGCTCAAGCGGCCCGCCTGCAGGCGGTGATCGACGGTGTGCACCAGGCCGACGGCGGCGCGGTCATCGACGCGATCACGCTCGACACGGTGATCGTCACTGTGCCCGAAATCGAGGACCCTGCGGTCGCGGCTCCGAGGTCGCGCAGCCTGCAACTCTCCAATTTCAACCCCCAGACCCGGGCGATGCGGGCGGCCGTCGTGGCAGACAACGTCCGCCGCCTGACCTTGCATCATGTCGAGTACCGCTGGCCGGCCGCGGCCGAGCCCGCCATGCACGGCCTCTGCTGTCGGAACGTCACCGGACTGCTGGACGAAAGCCCCCGCCTGTGCGCCACGGACGGACGGCTCGAGCGAGTGCTCGTCCTTGCCCCGGAAAGCGCGTGCCAGGACAAAGGGACCCGACCATGACCTCCTACGAACAACTCAAGCAGCGCCTCGCCCGGGGCTGGAACACTTGGAACACCCGCAGCGTGCTCTCGCATGTGCTGCTGCCGGAAGGCGTCGCCATCAACCTCGGTTTCAAGCATTACGCTGGCGGCGACTACTTGAAAGAGGCGCTGATCGGTCGGCGTGGCGAGCATGACGAGAAGATCCATCCGGGCCTGCGCTCCTACGATGGGGGCTACACCGACCTGCGCATCGCCTGGAAGGGCTGCGCTTGGCGCGTCCAAAGCGCCGCAACGGGTGATGACCTCGTGCTGCTCATCACCCCTGAGCGGATTCATGAGCCGCGCGGTCCACTGGTCGTGGCCGAACTCGGACTGCTCTGGAACCGTCAGGGCACCCTCGGTCGCCGGGGCGAAACGCTGGAGGCGCGGACGGAGGGACGGAGCGTAACCCTATTCGGAACCGCACCTGGTGTGGCGGAACCCTACATCTGGGCTCAAGGTCCCTATCTCGCCCTGCCGGCCGACCGGCCGGCGGGCTTCGCCACCGGCCACGCACGCTCCCTGGTCGAGATCCAGGACGTGATCGCTGCGGGGCGCGTCACGCGCTTGGCGGTGGATGCCGTCTGGGGCGATCAGGCCGAGGTGCGCAATGCCATGCAGACCTGCCTCGCGTGGGACACGATCTACGACCCTCTCCACGACCGCGTGATCAGTCCCGTGAGCCGCATCTGGAACTGCAACTGGGGCGGATACGTGATGTTCTGCTGGGACAGCTACTTCGCGGCGGCGATGGCGGCGGTGGACAACAAGGATCTCGCGTATGCCAACGCCATTGAGGTCACGCGCGAGGGGATCGCCAACGGTTTTGTTCCCAACTTCGTCTCACCCTCCGGCTACCAGAGTCGCGACCGCTCCCAGCCGCCGGTCGGGGCACTGACTGCGCTGATGATCTACGAGCGGTACCGCGAGTCCTGGTTCTTGGAGGAGATCTTCGCCGACCTGCTGACGTGGAACCGCTGGTGGCCTGCGCATCGCCAAATCGACGGCCTGCTTGCGTGGGGTTCGCACCCCTACGAGCCGGTGGTAGGAAACCAGGGCGAGACCCACACCACGAATGAGCGATTTGGCGCCGCGCTCGAGTCGGGGCTTGATAATGCCCCGATGTACGACGACATCCCGTTCGATACCGACCGGCATGTCCTGCTGCTGCAGGATGTGGGGCTGAACGCGCTCTATATGCGCGACTGCGAGGCCCTGGCCGAGATTGCGGCCATCCTGGGACGCGAATCCGAGGCCGACGAACTGCGTGCCCGGTTCACGGCCTTCGGCGCGGCCATGCAGCGCCTGTGGGATGAGAAGACCGGTCTCTTCCTTAACCGCCGCACCGATACCGGGGCGTTTGACCCGCGCTTGTCGCCGACGCATTTCTATCCGTTGCTGGCCGGAGCCGCGACACCGGCGCAGGCGCAGCGCATGATCGAGGAACACTTTGACAACCCGGCCGAATTCGCTGGCGAATGGATACTGCCCTCCTGTGCGCGCAATGACCCCGCCTATCCGGAACAGGAATATTGGCGCGGTCGCATCTGGGCCCCGATGAACTTTCTGGTTTATCTGGGCCTGCGCCGGTATGACCTGCCGGCGGCGCGCGCAGCGCTGGCTAGAAAATCGGAAGCGCTGCTGCTGCAGGAGTGGCGCGAACACGGCCACGTTCACGAGAACTACTGCGCCCATACCGGCCACGGCTGCAATGTGGAGCGCAGCGATGCCTTCTATCATTGGGGCGGCTTGCTCGGGTTGATCGCGTTGATGGAAAACAATCCTCCCGCCGAAAGGGAAATCGCCCCATGACCAATCGCGAACTGTTTCACAACATCATGAACTATAACGGCGCCGACCGGATGCCGGTGGTGCACTGGAGCGGCTGGACTG
Organism: uncultured Lentisphaerales bacterium; assembly: GCA_964417715.1. GTDB lineage: Bacteria > Verrucomicrobiota > Kiritimatiellia > RFP12 > CAYQJG01 > CAYQJG01. The sequence goes on from CAYQJG010000009.1 coordinate 7,833, forward strand.
AAACGTTGGAACGTTGGTACGCGGAAGGGTTGCCGCGGGACGGAGACATCCATGAGATTTTGGGCACGAAGCCCCATTGGACCGGCATCGGCGCCAATGTCGGCCTGTTCCCGGCCTTCGAGGAGCAGCCGATCTCCGAAACGGCCGATTCCCGCACCTATCGCGACGCGAGCGGTGTGGTTTGTCAGGCGTGGAAGCAGCACAGCAATATCCCGCATTACATCGATTTCACATTAAAAACGCCGCAGGACTGGGAGCAGCACTACAAATGGCGGTTGCAGCCCGATCCCGGGCGCATCCCCGCCGATCTGGATGCGGTCGTGGCGCGCGCCCTGGCTTCGGGCCTGCCGATCAGCTTCTGGACCGGATCCCTGATGGGCTGGCTCCGGGATTGGATGGGCGTGGAGAACCTGGCCTATTTCATGTATGACCATCGGGATTGCTTTGCTGAAATGGTCATGACCATCGCCGACCTGGTCTGCTGGTCAGCCGATCAGGTGCTACCCAGGATCAAGGTGGACATGGCGTTCGGGTGGGAGGATATCTGCGGGCGCAGCGGGCCGTTCGTCAGCCCGGATATCTTCCGCGAATGCGTGGCGCCCGGTTACTTGAAAATCCGAAACAAACTCGAGCAGTATGGTGTGACCCTGTACGGAATCGATTCCGATGGCGATGTTTCGGCCCTGGTTGGACCTTGGCTGGATGCCGGCGTGAACGTGCAGTTCCCCATCGAAGTGGGCGTCTGGAAAGCCGACGGCATGGCGTACCGCAAGAAGTATGGGAAGGAACTGCGGATCATCGGCCACTTTGACAAGATGACCCTGGAAAGGAGTCATGCGGCCGTGGAGTGCGAGATTCAACGCCTGATTCCGCTCATGAAGGATGGTGGCTATATGATGATGCCGGACCACTTGATCACGCCCGGCGTGTCGCTGGCGGATTACCGGTGGTACCTGGACCGCGTGCGGGCATTGCGATTCTAGAAACAGGGAACAGGAAAGGACGGGAATGCGTATGTCAATGAACAAGGCAAGACTGACAGTGGGGATCGTTGGCGTCTGGAATTTCGGAAAATTCCGGCGGGAGCGGATGCGGGAGGCCGGGTCATTCGACCTGGTTGCCGTGTGCGACCGCAACCCGGAGTGGCTGGCGGCGGCAGCGGTCGAGGAAGGCGGAGCGACGGCGTATACGGAGTTTGCGCAGATGTTGCGCCATCCCGGCCTGGAGGCCGTGGTGGTCAGCACGGGCGCGGACACGCACGCGCGGTTCGCCGTGGCGGCGATGCGGGCGGGATTGCATGTGTTCATCGAGAAACCGCTCTGCACGACCACAGCCGAGTGCGAAGAACTGCGCCGGGTCCAGCGCGAGACCGGGCGCGTGATCGGGTTGGGACACGGCCATTGCCGGACGGACGGCCTCTACCGGTTGGCCAAGGAGTACTGCGAGTCCGGCAAACTCGGCACGGTTGTCGCCTATGAGGAGAACACGTCCCACTCGGGTGGCCTGGAGATCAAGCCCGGCGACTGGCGTGGGCTGGCGGATCGCAATCCGGGGGGCATGTTGTTCCAATGCGGCGTGCATGCGCTGCACGGGTTGAATTATCTGTTCGGACCGGTGACGGCGGTGCAGGCGATGATGCGCTACGACGCGCATCCCGACAGCCAGACTGCCGATGCCGCGAACGTGCTGTTGAGGCATGGATCAGGCCTGGTGGGTACGCTCAACTGCTATCACGTCACGGGCTATTGCCATGAATTGCGGATTTTCGGCACCAAAGGGAATCTTTACCTCGACACGTTCAAGCGTCAGGCCTGGTTCCAGCCGCGCAAACGCAATGAGGTGGAGGAGCGCGAACCCGTTCCTGTGCCAGCCTCCGAACCCGATCATGCCTGCGCGAATCTGGTAGAATGGCATTGCGCGATCCGTAAAGGCTTGCCAAACTATCCGGCTCTTGAAGATGGCATTCAGGCCGTTGCACCGGTCTTTGCCGCCGAAGTGGCCAGCCAGGAGAGGAAGGAAATCGTCATCGCATGACTCCATCCCGAAGCCAAAACGACAGGGCGTCCTACCGGCTCGAGTATCGGGAGGGACGTCCGCTGATCGTGTGCAGTGACGGCACGGTTCTCCCCTGCGCCTGTTATTGTGACTGCATTGTCGGTAATTTCGAAGAATGGGTGGCGCGCAACCGGGACTTCGTCGAGAGCGGCATTCACCTCTATTTCCTGACACCAAAGCATAACTGGGAGACCATGGCCTCCCTGTATTGGACCGACGACGGAGTCTATCCGCAGCCGTCCGATGCCGAGGCGGCCCGGGATCTCGAGGGACAGGCCCGGGCGATCCTGGCCATGGATCCGCAGGCCCGCTTTTTTGTGCGTCCCGGGGAGGCGGTGCCAAAAGCCTGGGCGGTGAAGCATCCCGGCGAGATGCAGGCGAGCAGCACCGGCAAGGCCATGGCGCAACTGTCGTTGGCGGCCGCTGTCGGGTGGGAACATTTCTCCCGTTACCTCCTCAATGTGGTGGCTTATTGTGAGGCGCGTCCCTGGGCCGACCGGATTGTGGGCTACACCTACTTTTCCATGGGCGAGGGGTTGACCACGCTGGCGGTTGAAGGCTACACCTTTGATGCCAGCGAAGCCATGCAGCAGGCCTTTCGAGAGTTCGTATGTAGCCGCTACCCCTCCGAAGACGCGCTCAAGACATCCTGGAATGACCCGCTGATCACTTTTGACACGGTGCGGGTCCCGACGGAGGCGGAGTGGAAAGTCAAGCGGGACTCCCTGTTGCATTGGCCGGAACCGGACCAGGTGCGGCGTGAGCGGGATTATTTTGAACTGCAGGCAAGCCTGTTCCGGCGGACTATCCGCGACATCATGGGCACGCTGCGCGAGGCGACGGCAGCCCGGCCCGTGCTGCTGGGGATCGATGCGTTCAAGCAGCCGATGATCGGGTGGCTGCTGAACCAGGCCTTTGGCCGGGCGGATCACATCACCAACCCCATGGCCGACTATCCCGAAATGACCCTGGCCAGTGGAGCGATTGACATTGGCGACCTGCTTGATGATGAAGGCTGGGACATCGTGATCACGCCGTCGGATTACACGGCGCGCGCCGTCGGCTTCGGCTGGGAGTCCGAAGGGGTGAACGATTCGTTGCGGTTCCGCAACAAGGTGATGCTGGTTGAGAACGATTCCCGCACCTGGGTGGGATCCGAGTCCGAAACCCAGGGCGCGTTCCTGACGCCGGCGGAAGTCCGGGCCGGCCTGCTGCGAAATGGCGCCTGGGCGCTGAGCCGCGGGCATCTGCATTACTGGATGAACGTCGGCTCCAGCTATTTCCATGACCCGAAGATCCATGAGGCCGCGATCCGCGATGAGCGGCGTTTGCTGGAGGCCAGCGTCGACTGGCCACACCGGGAAACGGAAGAGGCCATCTGCCTCGTCATTGATGACAGCAGCCCCCGGCACGAGAACGGCACGGCGGGATTCCAGCAGATTGCCACGCTCTGGCAGCGCCATCTGGGCTTGGCCCACTGTGGCGTGCCGTATCGGGTCCATCTCTTTTCCGATCTGGCGCGGGCGAACATGCCGAAGTACCGGACGTATCTTTTCCCGAACCTGTTCGAACTCAACGACGAGCGGCTGGCCCTGTTGCGCCGCACCGTGTTGCGGGACGGGCGGATGGCCATTTTCGGTCCGGCCACAGGAATTACCAATGGGAACAAACTTGGGCCTGAGGGGATTTCCGCCCTGTTCGGTATCGAGTTCGAGATGATTGCCAAGCAGGTGCCGCGCCGGGTGCTGGTCCACGGCACACACCCCTTGACGGCCCGGTTGCCGGCGTCACTGACCTATGGGGACAGTTATGCCTACGGCCCCGTGCTGGGACCGTCCCGTGCTGCTGTCCAGGCGGGCGGGTTCGCGACACTCGGAAGCGCGGTCACCTTCTGGGAAATCAACAAGCCGGGCTTGATCCTGAAGGAATCGTCGGACTGCAAGATGGTCTGGAGCATCGCGGCGCCCCTCCCCGCGGATTTGTTGCGGGAGTGCTGCCGGTACGGGGGCGGGCATATCTGGTGCGAGGAGGATGACGTGGTGCTGGCCAGCGATACCGTGGCGGCGATTCATTCCGTGAAGGCCGGTCCGCGCACGCTCTGCCTCCCCTCGCCGCGCCCGGTATGGGATCTGTTGAGTGGAGAGAAGCTGGGCGATGCGATGAGCCGGATTGAAGTGATGGTAGCGCCACCCGAAACGCGTTTGTTCTATTTTGGGGATCATCTTGATGGATCAAGCCGAAAATAAAGCGAAATTCCGGCCCGGCATAACCTGGCGGTCGCTGTGCGCGACCCTGTTCTGCTTGCTGGTCATGGGCATGGGCATCCAATATGCCGAGGTGATTCAGGCCTACGGGGGAGCCCCGGCGGAGCAGGCGGTGTCGATACCCGCCGTGGTTGTGCTGGTCCTCTTGTTGGCCCTTCTCGGGGCGGGGACGCTGGTGGCTCGCCGCCAACTGATGACGCGCCAGGAGTTGCTGTGCGTGCTGTATGCCATGATTATCGCAACCCCCATGATGACGCAGGGGATGTGGCACCGGTTCCTGGGGTTGATCGCCGCCACACCGCGCGAAGGCAACTTCCAGTACATCGATGCGTTTAACGACAAACTTTGGCCCCATGGCCCGAATCTGCTGGAGGGTGCGCTTTCGCATGGCAGGGATGGCCTGGCCGGAGTGCAGGGGACCGTGACCTGGAGCAAGATGGAGTACGAGACCGGCAAGAGCGCCACGCTGCCCGTCTTGAGCAATGCCAGGGCCGGCGATGTGTCGTCGGTTTCATTTCTCATTCCTGTTTCGGGCAAAGGACGTTCCTGCCTGAAGCCGGGCGAGTCCTATCTCGTCAGTTTTCTGACCCGTCCCGCCAACTTATCGCCGGATAGCTACTACTTCGCGCGTCTCTACGAGGATGAAAACCAGACATTCAGTGAGGTGATCAGCGAGCGGCAACCCTCGGAAGTCACCTATCTGCATCAGAAGGGTTTCTTGCGGGTGGGGAAGTACGGGGTCGAGGTGCCGGCCCTTGTGCAGCGCCAGGTCCGCCTGGAAGTGGGCTTGAGCGGACCCGGCGAGTTGGCGGTGTTCGATCCCAAGTTCCTGAGCGTCGCCGCTCTGGACGGCGCCTACCGCGGACGGCGGATTATCAGTGAAGGGGATTACGGGGCTCTGCCAGTCGCTGAGCGGGCCGGGCTGATCGTGAAGCCGGATCACCTGTTCAGTCTGGCTGGACTCAAGTTCCTGGTGAGCGGCTACATTCCCCTTGCCGACTGGGGCCAGACGGCGTTGGCCTGGTCGACCCCCGTCTTTTTGCTGTTGCTGGGCCTGTTTGCCGTGGGGGTGGTGATGCGCAAGCAGTGGGCCGAGAGCGAGCGCTATTCGTTCCCGCTGGCGCGCATTCCCTGCGCGTTGGTGGGTGAGCCGGATGAAGCTGGCACCTCGGTGTGGTCGGCGATCTGGCGCAACCGCCTCATGTGGACGGGGCTCATCGTCGGACTGGCCTGGGGGCTTCTGCGCATGTGGGCTTTCTACAATCCGAAGTTCCCCAACACAGCGATCGAAATCCCCCTGAGCCAGTACCTCGATGATCCGGGCTGGAACGGCATGTGGAACGTGAAACTCTCAGTGTCGGCGGTGGTGGTGAGCGTCTGCATGTTCTTCGAATTGAACGTGCTGCTGAGTTTCGTGGTTGGGTTCTTTGCGTACCGGTCCCTCCTGTGGCTGGGCGGGGTCTCGGGCTTGACGGTCTATACGGGGTATCCGTTCCGCTATGATCAGGCGGTGGGGGCGTACCTTGGCTATGCCGCCGTGGTGCTTTTCCTGTGCCGGAAGTACTTGCGGCGGGTGGTGACGGCCGCCCTCCTTCGCAACCGCGAGGCTTCGGGAGACGAGGCGGTCACGTACCGCACGGCCCTGCTGATCATTGTGGGGGTTCACGTGGGGATAGCCGGGTGGGCGTACTGGTTGGGCGTTCCCATGGGGAGCCTTCTGGCCTTCTTCTTCTTTCTCATGCTGGTCGGTTTTGTGGCCATCAAGGCCCGCTGTGAATGCGGATTGCCGTCGGGCTATTTCACGCCCTATAACGGGATGATTTTTGTGGCGTTGCTGGGGGGGCTGCGTGTGTTTGGCGCTGAAGGGGTCCTGATCGCCCTGATTGCCTCGGGTTTTCTTACGGTGTCCGTCTTCTTCCTCATTCCAGGTGCTCAGTTTGAGTTGCTGGAATACGGCCGGCGTCATTCCGTGCATCCCCGGCACACCCTCTATGCAGTGGTGCTGGGCATTCTGGGGGGACTGTTTGTCGGGGGGTGGGTGTTTCTGTCCAACGCCTATGCCTTGGGCGGCGAATCCATCCGCTTCCAGTGGGCCTTCAATCAGGAATGGTTCTTTGGGAGTTACAAGGCCCTGCTTGCCCAGGCAACCAGCGAGTTCGTGCGCGCACAGGGGGGGGCGGCCCCAGCGAGCGGCTTGCAGCCGGCGACCTGGGGTTTGATTTTCGGAGCCGTCGTCACCATGGCCCTGACCATCCTGCGTCAGTTATTCGCCGGTTTCTGGTTTCACCCGATCGGGTTCATCCTTGGATCGTCGCACATGATGGAGGGCGTCTGGGGCAGTGTGCTCGCCGCCTGGGTGATTCGTGCGACGGTGCTGAAGTTCGCCGGCGCCGCAACCGTCAAGACCAAGCTGTTCCCATTCTTTGTGGGGGTCTTCCTGGGAAGTGTGATCTTCCTGGCGATCAGTACCGCCATTGCCGCCCACCTGCAGGCCAACGGCGTCGAGCGCATTTTCAACGTGGTACCATGATGAAACGAATCTCATCTCTCAACACTCGAATCCGGAACATCATCTCGGGCGTTCTCTTTCTGGCGCTCGCGCTCCTGGCTGTCTGGGGCTATCTGTCCTATTTCGCCCCCAAGCCTTATCAGCCGCCCGCGAAGCCGTTTACGACCTACGACCGCAAGCCGATGCTCGACGCGGTGGCCTCCGGGACCGTACGGACCCAGCTGGACGCGGTGGCGGCGCTGGGCGACCGTTTTCTGGGCAAGCCGGGATTCTACCGGGCTGAAGAGTTGATCCGCAGTCGCTACCAGGCGGCCGGACTCGAACTTCACGAGCAGGAGATCCGGACGGTGGCGCCGCAAACGGAATTCGCGCAGGCACTGGCGTCTGATGGCACCCCCGCCGACTTTGCCGTCTATCCGTTCATGCCGAACTTTCTGCAGCCGGTGGCCACACCGGATGCCGGAATCACCGGCACACTGCTGAAAGTGGACGATGACATGTTGCGCAGCCGGGCCTCGTTTGAGGGGTGCTTCGCCCTGATTGACGGCGTCGAGCCGGCGCCGTTGAACTATGGATACGCCTACGCCAAGTATGCCCAGCTCGGGTTCGCGGGCGTCGTCGTGTCTCATTCGCGGGGCTTGGACGCGATGTCCTGGGATCAGGTATCGGGGATGACCACGGTCAACCCGGTTAGCTTCCTGCGAGTGGCTGCCGACCCCGGGGTATTCAAGTATGTCGGCCAGAAGGTAACCCTCCGTGTCCGCGTGCGTTACCGCGAGATTCCGAACCGGACCCTGGTGGGGATCATGAAGGCGGAGCACGGCCAACGCGATGCGCTGGTGATTCCCTGTTCGTACGATGCGCTCTCGATGCTGCCGGATCGCAGTCCGGGACTGCTTCAGGCGCTGCCGGTGGCGATTCAGCTCCAACTGCTGGAGGGGCTCAGGCCCTATCAGGCGAATCTGAGTCGGGACGTGATCTTTGTGGCCTTCGGCGGCCGCTTTATGGCGCATGATCCGCAGGACCGGCTGATTGCGGCCATCGGTGCCAACGGCGACCGCCAGGCGCGGTGCGCCGCGCTCCTTGCGGCGCAGGAAGCCAATGCCTGGTCGCTGGAGGCGCTCAAGCGTTGCCGCAGCGTGCTGGACGCGCTGCCGGCACCTGATGTCGCTGAGCGTGTTCCCGTGTCTCTGGCTGGCCTGGATGCGACAGCATCCGGTCTCTTCATGGAACAGCTCCGGTATGTGCTCAACACCCTGGTGTGCGAGCGCTCTGAAGCGGTTCTGGCTGCGAAGATCCGGTTTGAGAAGGGGGATGCGGCGGATACCGGCCGGCCGGAGTTTGAGGCGTATCAGGTCATACGCAAAGCGTACGACAAAGCCTTTTCCTGCGCCGGGCTTCCGTTGCCGCGCCTGCTGGCGGACCAAGCGGACTTCGTGGCCGAGGTGGGCCTGCCGGCGCGTCTCAGCACCCGGCTGGCGGAGTTGGTGCAATCTCACGAGCTTCAGGCGCGGACGCTGGCGCAGAGTCTGGAACTCAACGCGGCTTTTGCCGCGTATGACCGTCTGGTGGTGTTCGCCCCCGAACTGGTTCCGCAGGACCAGACGAGCGGGGGGGCGGAAGGGCTCACCCTCACCATGGGCCGGTCGATCAACCACAATACCGGCGGGCAACCGATGATCCAGGCGGTGCAGGAGGCCATCCAGCAACTCAAGCTTGGACGCCAGGTCTCGTTCCGGTACACGGCCGCACGCGGCTATGGCGAGACGGTTTATGGCATGCTGTCGAGGCAGGACACCGAGGCGGCTTGTTGGGCTTCCGTCAGCATCCCGGCCTACAGCCTGGTGAGCCATGGCCGCTCCTATGCAGCCTTCGGTTACCCCTGCGAGCAACCCTGGATGCGCAATGTTGACTCATTGGGCGGTTCCTTGCAGGTGGCAGGGGCTACGGTGCTTTCGCTCGCCCACGGCAACGGCGAATTCAAGCCGCTGACATTCAGCCAGGGCGCGGTCAATCGCTACAGCGGCAATGTCTATGTCGCCAACGTGGGGCAATCCATCCTGCCCAACTATCCGCTGACCGGGGCCGTGGTGATGGGCAAGCCATCCGGGGATGTCGTGTTCCCCTCCAGCGGTTACTGCGGTGCGCTCGTCATGATGAGCGATGCCTACGGACGCTATGGTCGCGAGTACAGCGTCATGCCGTTTGGGGAGTCTTACGAGTACTCACCCGATGCGGCGGGGTATGATCGGCAAGGCGGGATTGTCCTGATCAAGGACGAGGGGCCGCGGGCGCAGCGCACGTTCGCCTCCGTTGGCCTGGGACCTGAGGCGTTGGCCAGCGATGTCAACCTGGTTTGCTACCGGTCCGCTCCGGTGACGCTGCTGGACTTGATCAATCCCCAGAGCATGAAAGGCTACGCCGGCGCGCAGTTTCTGAAGGCGCAGGGGCTCAGCGCCTTCGACAGCACGTACAGCGTGAAGCCTGATTTCATCGCGTCCGAGGGAATCCAGACCGCCTTCATCAAGCCCGATGAGTATTTCTGCGTGACACTCAAGGCCGGCGCCGCCGGGAACGAACTGGTCCAGACAACCCGCGCCTTTCTGCTGGGCCCGGAAAGGACGTTGCGCCAGGCGACCCGTGCGCCCGGCACTGAACTTCAAAGCCGTGGATTCCTGGCCGCCGAGACACCCCTGATCCGCGATGTGGCCCGCGAGGCCGCCCGGTCGATGGGTGAGGTGAACGGCAAGCGCCTGGCCTTGCAGGATTCCTACGGCATGGCTGATGAGCAGACTCATGATTTCCAGACCCGCACGACTACCCGGTTGGAGCAGGGCGGTCATGCCGCGCAGTCCCGCAAAGCCGGCCTGCTCCAGGCCCGCGATGCCCTCACCTATGCCACGCTCAACCATCCGGTCCTGCGGCGCAACATCTTCGAGGCCGTGGCAGGTATTCTCTGGTATCTCGGCCTGCTCGTGCCGTTCGCCTTCTTCTTTGAGAAACTGGCCTTTGGGTTCACCGATATCCGCAAGCAACTCGCGGCGCACGTGGTCATCTTCCTCGTGGTCTTCACGCTGCTCAAGCTGCTCCATCCGGCCTTTGCCATGATCCGCTCGTCGGTGATGATCCTGCTCGGGTTCGTCATCTTCCTGATTTCGACCGGGATCCTCGCCATGTTCTCCAGCCGGTTCAAGGAGAACCTGGAGAGCCTCAAGAAGAGCCGCGGACAGGTTACCGCGGCGGAGGTCAACAAGGCCGGGGCCATTGCGACCGCCTTCATGCTCGGGCTCAACAACATGCACCGGCGCCGTATTCGCACCATGCTGACCTGCGGGACACTGGTGCTGATCACGTTCGTGATGATCTGCTTCACGTCGGTGCGCAACGACATCACGGATGCCACGATCGCCATTGGCAAGGCGCCGTTCAGCGGGTTTGTGGTGAAGAACGAGGAATACCGCCCGGTTTCCGGCGCGGAGGTGTTCGCCCTGCAAACCAAGTACGCAGACCGCTACAAGGTGGTTTCCCGGTCAGCCCTGTTCGGCACAGAGACGTGGGGTAGCAGGGTGCGCCAGTATCCGGAGATCCGCCTCGTGCACCGGGATGGCAGTTCCGCACGCGAAGCGCGGCCGCTCTCGGTGTTGACGTTGTCGTGCGACGAGCCCCTGGCCACAAGCCTGGCGGTTGAGGGGCGCTGGTTTACGCGGGACGATGCAACCCGGCCGGGGCGCATGGTCCCCGTGCTTCTTTCCCGCGCTACGGCCGACAAGCTGAAGCTTGACAGGGCTGCCGTGGCAGCCGGCGGCGAGCCCCAGGTCGAAATCAACGGCCAGTTCTTTCCTGTATGCGGGGTCTTTGACGGCAAGGCCCTGGACGGGATGCTGGATCTTGACGGACGCAACCTGCTTCCGTTCGACATCAAGGCGCTGCGCGATCTGAACCGGATCGGGACGCAGATCCTGGCCTCGGACGACGATCCCCGGATTGCGGGTGATGACGTCATTCTGGCCCCTCGCGACCTGTCCCTGCAGACTCCCGGCGGAGCGTCTCGCATCACGTCCGTGGCGATCGTCTTGCCACCCGCGTTGTCCCCTTCCGAGGCGCGCGCGGAGATCGAGCAGTACATGGAGCAGAGCGGACGCCGGACGATCTTCGGTCTGGACGGCTATGCCTTCCTGGGCAAGCGGGCGCGCGAAAGCAGCTTTGTGGGCCTGGTGGACATGCTGATTCCGTTGCTCATCGCCGCGCTGACGGTCCTCAACACGATTCGCGGCTCGGTGTATGAGCGCAAGGAGGAGATCTTTGTGTATAACGCCGTGGGAATCGCGCCGCGGCACATCTTCTTCATGTTCTTTGCCGAGGCGTTTGTCTACGCCGTGGTGGGTTCCGTGCTGGGCTATATTCTCAGCCAGGGCACCGGCCGGCTGCTGACCGCCCTGCACTTGACCGGCGGGCTTAACATGACCTTCACCTCCCTGGGGACGATCTACGCCTCGCTGACGATTGCGGCCTCGGTGTTTATCTCCACTTGGTTCCCGGCCCGCACGGCCATGAAGATCGCCTCCCCGGGTGATGACCTCGGATGGAAACTGCCTCAACCGGACGGCGACCGGCTCAGCTTCCATCTGCCATTCACCTTCGACTGGCATGACCGCATTGCGGTTCTGGCCTTCTTCCGGCGCTACTTCATTGATCATGGAGAGGGGAGTTCGGGTCCGTTCTTCACCGGGGCTCCCGAACTGGGCGTTGGCGACAAGCACGATCCCCTCGACGGGGATGGCTATATTCCCACCCTGACGGTTCCGGTCTGGCTGAAGCCATTTGACCTTGGCGTGTCCCAGTTGCTGGTCATCGCATTGCCTCGCGATCCGGAGACCGGCGAGTTTGTCGCGGAGATCACGCTCGTTCGCCGCTCCGGCACGCTGGAGAACTGGAATCGGCTGAACACGTTCTTTGTCGGCCGGCTTCGCGAACATTTCCTCCACTGGCGGGCTGTCAACCCGGAAGAGCGCGTGAAGATGTTTAAGGAAGCGAAAGAGAAGTTCCCTTTCCAACCTCCAACCGCAACGATGCACACCTCCTCATGACCCGCAAACGCATAGATTCAGAACTGGAACAATACCGCAACCTCATCGACGTGCCCTCGGAATTCAAGGAGGGGTTCGGCTGGTCGACGGTGGCCGGCATTGTGTTTTGCGGACTGGTCATGCTGCCCGGCTCCATCTATCTGTCGCTCATGACCGGCGGCAGCATGGGGGCGGCTGGGACGTGGGTGACGGTGATCCTGTTTGCCCAGATTGCCAAGCGCGCCATGAAGACCATGTCGCGACAGGAACTGGTGGTGCTGTTGCATGCCGCCACGATCATGGTCGCGGCCAACGCCCTCTTCCCCGGGGGGCCGTTCGGAGGCGTGGTCTACCGCGCCTACATGGTCACCTGCGATGCTGCCCGCGACGCGGGCATGCTGCACGCCTTCCCCTCCTGGTTTGCGCCGCCTCCGGAAAGCGCCGCCATTCTGGATCGCAATCTATTCAGCAGGGACTGGCTGATGCCGATCGCCCTGGTCGTGTTTACGACCTTTACCGGGTTGATGCAGCGCTACACGCTGGGGTATTTCTTCTTCCGGTTGGCCTCCGATGTGGAGAAACTGCCATTCCCGATGGCTCCCATTGCCGCGCAGGGGGCGACGGCCATGGCGGAGATGGATCAGAAGGAGCCTGCGCCCAGCGGGGCCGCCTCAACCGCGGTGCCGGAGCCGGATGCCGTCGGGCTGAAGAAGCGGGTGTTCAAGAAGACGGGAAGTCCGCGCTGGCGGCAATTTTCGCTGGGTGTGACGCTGGGGGCGCTGTTCGGCGTCATTCAGGTTGGCATTCCTGCGGTGACCGGCCTGTTTCTGGATAAACCGGTGTTTCTCATTCCACAGCCGTTCATTGAGACCACGCCCCTGACCCAGAACCTTCTGCCGGCCACGCCCACGGGGCTTGCACTGGACCTGGGAATCATCCTGATCGGCATGGTGATCCCGTTCTGGGCGGTGGTGGGAACGTTCTCGGCGGTCGTGCTGACCGTCATCCTGAACCCGCTGCTGCAACGCATGGGAATCCTCTCCCACTGGCAACCGGGGATGGACACCGTCAATACCGTCTTCTCCAACAGCATGGATTTCTGGATGAGTTTCACCATCGGGGCGAGCCTGGGCATTGCCGGGGTCAGTCTGTATTCAGCTGTGCGTGACGTCCGGCGCAAGATGAAAGAGATCCGAGAACGGCGTCAAGAGGGTGACCGGCGGGATGGGATCTGGACTCTGCCACGTGCGGGTCGGGGCGACTACCCGATCTGGATTGCGCTGCTGATCTACTGCGTGGCGACCACGGCGGTCACGGTGGCCTGCCATCTTCTGGTGCCCCAGGTGCCGCTGACGTTTCTGCTGGTGCTGGGTTTTCTCTACATGCCGTTCATTGCTTACATCAACGCGCGCATGCTGGGCATCGCCGGCCAGAGCGTGGATATACCCTTCATCAAAGAGACCGCGTTCATCGCTTCAGGTGCCAAGGGGATCGATATCTGGATGGCCCCCATCCCGGTGGAGAATCATGGTGGCATGGCCCAGTCCTTCCGTGTGAATGAACTGACGGGCGTCCGCTTCTTCTCGCTGATCAAGGCTGAGTTGGTGGCGATCCCGGTTCTGTTCATATTGTCACTTGTGTTCTGGGCCTTCATCTGGAAATCGGGCCCGATCCCGTCGTCAGCCTACCCCTATGCGCAGGTGAACTGGGAACTGGCCGCCAAACAGAACGTGCTGCTGTTCTCATCGACGTTTGTGCCGCCCGGCGAAGATCCCGCCGCGCGCAGCATTCTGGACAGCCCGTTCATGAAGCAGGCGGTCCATCCGAAGATCATTGGCCTCGGGACGGGCGCCACCGTGGCGGGCTTCATGCTGCTCAGCGCCCTGGGCTGGCCGGTGCTCCTGATCTATGGCTTCATCCGGGGACTGGGCGGGATCCCGCACATCCTGGTGCTCGAGATTGTGGGCGCCCTGGTTGGCCGGTACTACTTTCGCAAGAGATTCGGAGCGGAGAACTTCCTGCGGATGATGCCCATTCTGCTGGCAGGCTACTTTACCGGGGTGGGCCTCATCAGCATGGCCACCATCGCCATGAATCTGATCAAACAGGCTGTAAGTGGGACGCCGTTCTAAGGCGCGGCGAAGCGAGAGAAGTGAAGCGGTTATGCCAATTGAAACACAGATTACCCTTCCGCTGAAAGTGGCGCTCAAGGTGGTGCTGCAGGGAATTCGGGTGCGGTTCGGTCGCTCGGTGGTGACGGTCATGGGCGTGGCGCTGGGGATCGCCTTCCTGATGTCCATTCTGACCGGGCAGGTCATCAAGGCCGGGGTTGCGGGGGAACAGGCGGCGCGCAATGAAGCCAAGCGGAAGCTCAACACGTTTGTAGCCGAGGCGGGGTTGCCGGCGGGCACCGTGCTGGGTACCCTCCAACTCGGCCCCCTGAACGATGCTGAGAAGCGCCTGGTTCGAGGTATCCTCGCCAGCGGGGTGGGGACGGTTCGCTGGTGTGCCCCTGCGGGCGGCGCGATTCCTGCCACGCTGGGCGCCTCCCTGGAGCGATGTGAACGCGGTGAACTCGGGCGCGACGCCACGGCGATCCTGGTGGTGGGCGAATCGCCGGCCACGCCGCTGGTGCTTGACGACGTGTTGCAGGGGGCTCGACACCGGTTGGTCTTTACCGCACGGAAGTCACAGCTCCTGGCGCCGCTTGCCGACATGAAGGCAGTTGTCCTGGAACGGGAATTGCGTCCGGATGAGATCGCGAAAGCCGCTGCAGAGCAGCGCAAGGCGGGTTTCCGCAATACCTGGATCGTGGTGATCGCCCTTTTCGTGACGGTCATCGGCATCGCCAACTCCATGCTGATGTCCGTGACCGAGCGTTTCCGGGAGATCGGGACGATGAAATGCCTGGGCGCCTTGTCGGCCTTTGTGCGTCAGATGTTTCTGATCGAATCCAGCTTGGTTGGCCTGGTGGGCGCCTTCATCGGTGCCGTTGTGGGGGTGGTGTTCTCCTCGTTCGCCTATTCCCTGACCTATGGGTTCAGTTTGGTGTTCCAGTCCATGAACCCTGTTCGGCTGGCGTTCTACTTTGCGCTGTGTGTCGGGGTGGGGGTGCTGTTGGCTGTCATTGCGGCCCTCTACCCGTCCCGTTACGCCTCACGCATGCTCCCCGCCCATGCGCTGAGGAGCGAGGTCTAGGGGGAGTGACGCACGATGTGAGGCGTGAAGAGGTGGAATGAAGAAACGCTATGGAAATGCAACTCGATAGAGGCAAGGTGGACGCGCTGTTCACGCCGCCGGCTCGACCGGAGCGGCCCTGTGTGATCCGGGCGGTGGACGTGAAGAAGATCTACCGCCGGGGCGGTGAGGAGACGCATGCTCTGCGCGGGGCCTCGGTTGACATCTATCGCGGCGAGTATCTGTCCATCATGGGGCCCAGCGGCTCCGGCAAGACCACGTTCTTCAACATGATTGGGGCCTTGAGCAAGCCCACCAGCGGGAAGGTCTATATTGACCAGGTGGATGTGGCCCAACTCGACCACGTTGAACTGGCCTGGCTGAGGTGCCGCAAGATCGGCTACATCTTCCAGAGTTATCACCTGATCCGCGTGATGACCTGCCTGGAGAATGTGACGCTCTCCATGAGCTTTGCGGGCATGGATGGCGAGGAGGCCAGAGAGAAGGGGATCTACCTTCTCGAGTTGGTCGGCCTGGGAGAACGCATCCTGCACAAACCCGGCGAATTGAGCGGCGGTCAGCAACAGCGTGTGGCCATCGCGCGAGCTCTGGCCAACAGCCCGGATATCGTTCTGGCCGATGAGCCCACCGCCAACCTGGATTCGTATACGGGGGCGGAGATCATCGAGTTGCTGGCCCGCCTCCGTGACGAACTGGGGGTGACCGTCATCTCGGCCACGCACGACCTCAAGATGCTCAAGCGCTCGGACCGCATCTGCTGGATCGCCGACGGCCGGATCGAGAAAATCGCCCATCCCAGCGAAATCAACTTTGAAACCGACGAATTCGACAAGCACTGAAATGACCGCGATTATCAAAACCGACAATGTCAAGAAGCTCTACCGCGTGAGCGGCGAGGAGGTGTGGGCGCTCAAGGGGATCTCGCTGGAGATTCAGCGCGGGGAGTTCCTCTCCATCATGGGCCCGAGCGGTTCCGGCAAAAGCACCTTCTTCAATCAGATTGGCGCCCTGGACGTGCCGACCGAGGGCAAGGTCTATTTCGAGGGACAATCCATCTTCGATCTGTCCGAAGGCGAGCAGGCCTGGGTGCGGTGCAACAAGATCGGGTATATTTTTCAGACCTACAATCTGGTCGATGCCTTGTCCGCTCTTCAGAATGTAACGCTCCCCATGACCTTCCAGGGGGCCACCGAGGAGGAATCCATCAGGCGCGGGACCGCCATCCTGGAACGGGTCGGGCTCGGCCACCGCCTGCATCACAAGCCTTTCGAACTGTCGGGCGGCCAGCAGCAGCGCGTGGCCATTGCGCGCGCCCTGGCCAACACGCCGGCCGTAATTCTGGCTGATGAACCTACCGGCAATCTGGACACAAAGACCGGAACCGAGATTGTGGACCTCTTGCGGGAGTTGAACAAACAAGAGGGTGTCACGGTGATTTGTGCCACGCACGACCACAAGATGCTGGCCTCCTCTGACCGTGTCTGCTACATCCGCGATGGCCGCCTCCACAAGATCAGCACGAGCGCTGAAATCGACATGGAGGCGCTCAAGCGATGAACGGGATGAGGACAGCACATGTCGCAACGGCTCCGATTCGTTCAGGTGGGTCACTGGAGGAGACGCTGCAACGGATGGAATTGTGGACGGCGAATCGGAAGTGTAGCGGAAGTGACAATCTGAACGTGCTGGCTCTTCTTCGGGGCGGATTCTCGGGGGCGATCAGATCCATGTGGCGGCGAGTTAGTCAGCAACGCCTGCACCAGTCGGCTACTTGTCGCCGCGCGTTGCGTTGTAAGCGATGATGCCATCGGCGATCGCCGTGGCCAGGAGGTCCCGGTAGGCGGGGTCACTCAGCAGACGGGTATCGTTGGTATGCGACAGGAAGCCGCACTCGACCAGCACCGCCGGACAAGGCGCATGCCGCAGTACGGCATAGCGGGCGCGCTTGAAGCCGCGGTCAGTCAGTCCCAGTGGTGCCAGCCGGCTGTGGATGGCGAAGCCCAGACGCGCGTTCTCGGTGTCGGACAGGTTGCCCTCGCAGGACGGATCGGTGCGGCTTTCGTCGGCGGTTCCCGGCCACCCGGCGAACGGCATGGCGTAGGTTTCTACACCGGAGGCGGTTGCGTTCGCCGCGAAGTTGGCGTGGAGGCTGACGAACACGGCGGCGTGGGCATTGGACGCCATGCGCGTACGGTCCTCCAGCGCCACGAACTGGTCGGCTGCACGCGTCAGGACCACCGGCAGGTCGGCGCGCGCCAGCAGGTTGGAAACGCGCAGGGCCAGGTCGAAGGTGAATGTGCGTTCACTAATCTCGGGGGCCAGGCAGCGCGCACCGGAATCCTCGCCGCCGTGGCCGGGATCGAGCACGATGGTCCGGTGCGCCGTGGGCGCGCCGGTGGGTGACAGGATGGCCTGGATCGTGCCTGACACATCGGCCGCCGCAATCCGGAAGTCGTTGCTGCCACCGGTCCCCTCGAAGGGCGCGTGCAGCCAGACGGCCGTGCCGTCGATCTCGCACCGGCGCCTGCCCGCGAAGAAGCGCAGGGTGTGCTGGCTGTTCGAGACGCACAGGCTGTCGCCGTTCCAGAGCCGGTTGGTGCTCCCCAGCAGCGACTCGACGGCCGACACGGGTTGCCAGGTTCGCGCGACTTCGGCCGGCAGGCTCAAGGCGGCCGACATCGAGAGGGCGGCAGCTGCAATTAGGACGGGCAGACGGGACAGCACGCGTATTCTCCCAATGTGGGGACGCAGTATAGCGGCACCGTCCGAGCCTGTCCATGCGCGCGAAGTTGGTTGACGTATCTGCCCGCACGGGTTAGAAATAGAGGCGTTCTTAAAGGTCCGTGGACCAGCAGCAAGTGCGGGTCCCAAGTGGGAGTAGTGACGCCGATGGCCGATACGACACAGGATCAGATCCCACAGTCGACGCAAATGCTTTTCAATAAAGGGTTTGCGTCCTTCGAACGCGGCAATCTGGACATCGCGATCGATCTCCTGCTGCGATGCGTGACCGAGGTCCCGGGGTTCATCCGCGCGCGCCGGTTCCTGCGCGCCGCGCAGATCCAGCGGCTGCGCAAGCAGCCGAAGAGCGGCTTCTCGCGCGTGCTGGCCGATCTGGCCGGGTCGCCTGACTACGTTCGTGCGCTGCTTCTGTTCCAGATGAAGAAGTATGCTTCCGCGCTTCTGGCGACCGAGAAGCTACTCTCGGTGAATCCGCTGAACCGGCAGTTTGTCGAGCTCTTCGCCCGGGTTGCCAATGCGGCCGGCCAACGCGAGGCAACCGTCCTCACACTCGAGGCGGCTGTTGAGGCTGTGCCGTCGGATATCGATATGGTCAAGGACCTGGGCGATGCCTATGTGCTGGTTGGCGAATACGGCAAGGCGCGCGACTGCTACAGCCGCTTCGTCTCCGCCCGTCCGACCGATCCCGATGGCATGAAACTGCTGAAGGATGCCGAAGCCCACCACTCGATGCGCTCGGCCGGTTGGGAAGAAGCCGCCGGCAAGGAAGGCGGCTACAAGGAGCTCGTCAAGGACAAGGAACTGGCCGGCAAACTCGACATGCAGGCCAAGGCGGTCATCGCCGGAAACGATCTCGCCACTCTCGTGGCTGATGCGCGCGCCAAGATTGCAGCCGAGCCGCGCAACCTGAACTACTACCGCGGATTGGCACGTCTCTTCATGCAGCAGAAGCAGTTCGCCGAGGCGATCAAAGTGTATGAGGATGCACGTGCGATCAGCCCGTCCGACCCCGAACTCGACCGCAACCTGACCCAGGCCCGGATCCAGCAGTATGCGGCGCGCGTGGCCGACCTGCGCGCCAAGGGCGATACCGCCGCCGCCGACAAGCTCGAG
Organism: uncultured Lentisphaerales bacterium; assembly: GCA_964417715.1. Taxonomy (GTDB): domain Bacteria; phylum Verrucomicrobiota; class Kiritimatiellia; order RFP12; family CAYQJG01; genus CAYQJG01. Next base: position 26,780 of record CAYQJG010000009.1, read on the forward strand.
TCCGAGTGCAACCAGTTCGTCTTCGACGACCTCGTCGCGCGCGTCGAGCGCTACCCGAACGACCTGCGCCTGCGGTACGAGCTGGGGTTGCAGTACTTCGAGAACAACTACACCGACGAGGCCATCCAGCAGCTCCAGCTTGCGCAGCGCAGTCCGAAGGAGCGCAACGACGCCCTCTACTACCTCGCGCGCTGCTTCCGCGCCAAGGGGCAGATCGACATGGCCGTCATGCAGTTGGAGACGGCCCTGGAGCAGTTGCCCATCATGGACGACAACCGCAAGAAGGTGCTCTTCGAGCTGGGCGAGATCAGCGAGGCCAGCGGCAAGAAGGACCGGGCCTTCGAGTGCTACAAGGAGATCTACGGCGCCGACATCAGCTACCTGGACATCGCGCAGAAGATGGAGCGCTGCTACAAGGAGCGCCAGGGCCAGAAGTAGGCCGACCGCACCAGCACATCACGCAACAGGCGACGCACACGCGTCGCCTGTTGTTTTCCCACGGTCTCCGTGACGGACTCTGCCCGCGCTAGGCATCGGCCACGGGAGGCGTCTTCAGCCGGGGCGGCTCGGGGTAGACCCCCTTCAGCGCCTGCTCGGCAAGGGTCCGCGTGTCGAGCGGGAAATCGCTGCGGATGATCCACTTCACGAATCCCGGGTCGTCGCGCACCAGCTCGCGCAGTTTGGCGCCCTTCTTCTTGCCGAAGTTGATGGTGACCTCGCCATCGACCCACCGCAGCCGGCCGGACCGGTCGACGTTGAACGGATCGCGCGGGTTGAGCAGCCGGTCCAGCGTCTCGATGTCCCGGGGCAGGTCGCTGTAGCGGGCGAACTGGCCGCGGATGACGTCCAGTGTCGCCTGCGTATCCGCCGTCGCGCCATGCGCGTCGGTGTGCGGCCGGCCGCAGTAGAAGGCCAGTGCGGCTGACAGATCGCGCGGTTCGCGGGTGTGGAAGATCCGCTGGGCATCCAGGATCCGGCGACTGTCGGCATCGAACGAGACGCCCGCGCGTGCAAACTCCTCGACCAGCATCGGGATGTCGAAGCGGGCAACGTTGAAGCCGCCCCAGTCGCTGTCGCCGATGAAGGCGCGCACTTCCTCCGCGATGCCGGCAAACGTCGGGCAGTCGCGCACAATCTCGTCGGTGATGCCGTGAACGGCGGTGGACTCGACCGGGATCGGCATGCCCGGGTTGATCAGCCAGTCGCGCGTGGTCTCCGTCCCGTCCGGGTCGACGCGGATGATGGCCAGTTCGATGATGCGGTCGGCCCGCGGGCTGATGCCGGTGGACTCAATGTCGAAGATGCAGAGCGGTCGGTCGAGTGCGATGGGGAACATGGGGAGGCCTTCCTGGTGTGGCGAGTAGGATAGCGGTATGGCGCAGGCGCTGCAAGCCGACCGTCGATGGGCGGCGCCATCAGCGGCGACGTTCATCTCCGCGTCGTGGCCAGCACGGGGCCGGCCAGGACGTCCTCGACCACATCGCATGCCGTAGCCACGCCGTCCTGACGCGCCAGCTCGTCGCCGGCGCGAGTGGCCGCTTCGGCCATGGGCCGGTCGTTCAGCACCCGTCGGATCGTTGCCATGACCCGCTCGACCGTGAAATCACCAACCATCAGCAGTTCGCCCAGTCCGCAGCGACGCACCCGGTAGGCGACGTCGAACTGGTCCATCCCGAACGGCACCACCACCATCGGCTTGCGTGCCAGCAGCGTCTGGCCGACGGACCCCATCCCGCCATGATTGAACACCATGCAGGCGCGCGGGAAGAGCGCCGCATGCGGAACGTAGTCCGCCACGTGCAGCAACGGCGACTGCGGCAGGCCGGCACGGCAGGCCGAGTCGTGGCCAACCAGCAGCACGGCGCGCTGGCCCAGGCGCAGGCAGGCTTCGGCGCTGGTCCGGTAGAAGGCGGCGCCCGCGCGCGTGACGAAGGATCCCAGCGTGAACACGATCGGCGCCGGTCCGGCATCCAGAAAGCGCTGCAGGTCGTCCGGCAATGCCTTGTCGTCACCCGCGTTCCAGGGGATGAACCCGGTCAGGCGCGTTCGCTCAGGCCAGTCGGGCGGCTGCGGACGCACCAGCTGCGCGATCGACATCGCGAGGGTTGCGTATGGTGAGAACAGGAACTCGTACATCGGATGTCCGGTCACCGGCACGCCGATGCCGCGGCCGAACGGGTAGATGCCGCGCAGCCAGCGGCGCGTCCGGAAACGGATCAGGCGGTTGAGCCATGTGCCGCGTTTGCCATGGTCCTTGAGCCACATGGTGGCCCGTGGCCACTGCGGCAGAATCGGGTAGTCGAGTCGCGATCCGAGCATGAACGGCGACGCGCAGGAGGAGACCCACTTCATTCCCAGGCTCTGGGCGACGAACGGCCCCGCCAGGCCGTTGCAGGCGCTGATCAGCAGGTCGGACTGCCGGGCGAGCGGCAGCAGATCCGCGTACGTCGCGGGCAGTCGCGGCACCTGGTATTGGTCGAACAGCCGTCCCATGCCGAAGGCGCCTCCGGTCATTGCGCTGGTCAGTATGCGTGCCTCGGCACCCGACTGCGGAAGATCGGGGCGCACGGCGGCGCATGCCACGCCGGCGGCCTCGATGCGGGCACGGTGGAACGCATGCGACGCGACGCATACCGAGTGCCCGCGGGCCTGCAGTCCCTTGGCGATGCCGATGTGCGGGAAGAGATCGCCCGACGTTCCCAGAACATGAATGAGAATGCGCATGCCAATCCAGTTCCCCGCGCCGCTGTGCCGGCAGCCTACGAATGCCGCGAACGTATACCACGGCGCCATCGCGCACGGCAAGCCGCGCGGTTTGCGCCGCGTGGTGCGATCGCGGGCGCTCTCCACGTGGGTCCGAACTCCGATTCGGACCGGTCTCGATCAGCGGCTCGCGAGGACGCTCGCCCTCCCTCGTGGCAGGTGTCGAGGCGACACACGCGTGTTCGTTGAGCGCTCCTGCAACGCCGACCGGCGCCAGAAAGTTGCATTGTAGCGCACCGTTCATGGGGTGGTTACGACAAAGTACAGTCGAGTGTACTTTTCGTCGGGCCGGTCCATAGGCTGCACCCGGGCGCATCCGCGTTTCGGTGCACCGCCGCCCAACCGCGTGGACGTCTGCCGCGCGGTACAGCGGGACCTACGGGACCGCTGCGGCTCACGTCACGCGAATATGGCGTGCACCGAAACGCGGATGCGCCCCTCCACCCGAAACCGCCGGATGGGCTTGTTCGGCACGCGCCTACCGTTGTATAGTCGCTGCGCAGAGGCGACGGAACACTATTCGATAGACCAAGCGATGAAGACGCACCTACATATCGTGGCCATTGCCCTGATCGCCTGCGGTTGGGCGCAAGGAGCACCAGACCGCCAGATTCAGGCGCTGGTATCGGGCAACGACGAGTTTGCCTTCCGGCTTTACAGGGGTCTGGCGGCGACCGAGGGCAATCTGCTGATCTCACCGTTCAGCATTTCCATGGCACTTGCCATGGCTTCTGCCGGCGCTGCGGGGGACACACTCAAGGAGATGCAGAGCGTTCTCGCGGTTGGACCGAACGAACCGGAGTATCAGGGCGCGTTCGCTGCCCTGCTGCCGCAGATTGGAAAGTCGGCACGCGACAGCGGCGTGACCCTCGCGGTTCGTAACTCGCTGTGGTTGGATCAGGGATTGCAGCTCGCGCCTCCGTTTCAGTCCATCGTCACCAACACGTACCGCGCTCAGTCAGAAACCACGCTTCTCCTCGTCAACACAACTTTCTTCAAGGGGACGTGGGAAGTGCGGTTTCCTCGCGCCAATACGCGGAATGCGCCCTTCGATGTCACGCCCCAGCGAAGGGTCGTCGTGCCGATGATGTCGCAAAGGGCAACCCTGCGATACCGGACTACCCCCGCCGTGTCCGTTCTGGAGTTGCCGTATGCCCAGGGCGGTTTCAGGCTGATCGTTCTTCTTCCGGTGCAAAGATCAGGACTCAGGCAGTTCGAGGAGTCCCTTACGATAAAACAGGTAGAGGCGTTGCTCGACGGGCTTGCGCCCACCGAGTTGGATGTCTACCTGCCGAAGTTTGCATTTGAACGAGACATCTCACTGCAGAAGAACTTGGCTGCGCTGGGAATGGCGAGCGCATTCGACGTCAGAGTTGCAGACTTCAGCCGGATCGGATCTGGCTATCGGCCGTTCATCAACCAGGTCTCACATCGTGCTGGTATTGAAGTTGATGAGAACGGGACAACCGCGTGGGCGGCCACTGCCGTCGGGTTTGCGGAAAGTATCCCATCGCCTCCGCCCGTGTTCATCGCCGACCATCCCTTCCTGTTCATGTTGGTCGAGAACAGCACCGGGAGTATCCTGTTCATGGGCCGGGTGAGCGACCCTTCGTCAGGCACCAAGTAAACGGATAGCACCGAGCCCAGGCACAGGCCGAGTTCCTGCTCGGGGAGTGCGCCCGACCCGCATCGGACGAATTGCTCAACCCGCGCGTGCGGGCCGCATCAGTCACGCCGGCGGCACGCCCGTTGGCCCCGGTGCGGGCCGCCTTCCACACCACCTGTCCACCCGGCACATCCGCGCCGGTGGCTGGGCGGCGCGGACCGGGTTGCGCCGCAGGCGCCCGGAAAAACGCGCGTCAGACCGGTCTGTCCGCAAGGCGGAGCATGCGGCGCCAGACTCCCGGTATGCGCCGCGTGCGACAACGCCGCGAGGCATCGACCCCGATGCCGATACCGACCCCGACCCCGAGAACCAAGCCGGGCGTGAGATTGGCCGACGGCGCTCCCGCGCTTCGGCCGGCGCGCCGAAGGCGGATGTCAATGAAACGGGGAAGCACCTCCCGCAGAACGGCGACGTCTCCGCGCCCTGTCGCCCAGGGAGTCGAGTGTGGTACTATAGAGCGACACGAATGCGGGAGCAGTCAGGACGGCGGCGTGCCGTGGGCGCTCCACGGTGTCGCACCTTCCGGAGAACGAGTATGTGTCGCGAGTGTGGCTGTGATCAGCCGAAGGACCAGGCAGCAGGGCATCCGCATGTGCATGCGGACGGAACCCCGCCGCATACGCACGACGGCGCCCCCCACAGCCATCGCCACGTGGCCGTCGAGACCCGCATCCTCGACCGCAACGATGAGACCGCCACCGCTAACCGCGACTGGCTGCGGCGGCATGGCGTCGTGGCTCTGAACCTGATGTCCTCGCCGGGCGCCGGCAAGACGCTGCTGCTGGAGCGAACCCTGGAACGCCTGCGCGGACAGATCGCCTGTGCGGTTATCACGGGCGACCTGCAGACCGACAATGACGCGCGCCGCATGCAGGGGAAGGGCGCGCCGGTGCGGCAGATCGAGACCGTCAACGCCTGCCATCTCTCGGCGGCCCAGGTCGGCGCGCTGCTGCCCGAAATCGCCCACGCCGGCGAACGCCTGCTCTTCATCGAGAATGTCGGCAACCTCGTCTGCCCCGCGGCGTTCGACCTCGGCGAGCAGGTCCGCGTGGCGCTGCTCTCCACCGTTGAGGGCGAGGACAAACCTGAGAAATACCCGGTTCTTTTCGCGTCCGCCTCCATTGTGCTGATCACCAAACTGGACCTGGCCGAAGCGGCCCAGTGGGACGAGACGCGCTGCCGCCGCGCGATCCGCAAGGTCAACCCCGGCGCCCAGATTCTCCAGGTCAGCGCCAAGACCGGCCTCGGCATGGACGCCTGGCTGGCCTACCTGGGCGACCTGGTGATGGACGCGCCCGTCTGAGAGGGACCGATCCGCTCATGCGACAGCGCCGGTCATTCGAGATCCGTGGCATCGTCCAGGGCGTCGGCTTCCGTCCCGCCCTGCACCGGCTGGCCACGCAGGCCGGTCTCGGCGGCAGCGTGCGCAACACGGCCGGGTGCGTGGAACTGACGCTGGAAGGCGATGCGGCGGCCATCGAGGCTTTCCTGGCGGCGCTGCCGGCCCGGCTGCCGCCCCAGGCGGTCATTGATACGCTCGTGCTGGTCTCCACGCTGCCCCTTGCGCCGGACGCGCCGTCCGAACCGTTCGAGATCATCGCCAGCGCGTCCGCCGACGAGCCGCTGGTTGTGATTCCGCCGGACCTGCGCGTCTGCCCGGATTGCCTGCGCGAGATCACGGATGCCGCCAACCGGCGCCACGGCTACGCGTTCACGACCTGCACCCAGTGCGGTCCGCGCTACACCGTGACGCGCCAGACGCCGTTCGACCGCGAGCGCACCAGCCTGGACCGCTTCCCGATGTGCGCCGCCTGCCGCGCCGAATATGCCGATCCCGCCGACCGCCGCTTCCATGCCGAGACGATCGCCTGCCCCGCTTGCGTCGCAGTGCGCGGCATCGGCGGCTTCCTCCTGACCGCCGATGCGCGCCAGCGCGCCCCGCTCGCGCGGTTGCGTGAGCTGAAACGCCGGCCGCACAAGCCGCTGGCCGTGATGGCGCGCGACCTCGCCGTCGTGCGGCAGGTGTGCGAACTGCCGCCGGCCGCGGCTGCCCTGCTCGCCTCGCCCGCCGCCCCGATCGTCATCCTCGACACTCGGCCCGATGCCGCCGCCTGGCCGCTGGATCTACTGACGCCCGATGCCCCGACGCTGGGCGTCATGCTGCCGACGTCGCCGTTGCATCACCTGCTGGCAACGCGCCTGGCGGGCGACCCCACGCCGGACTTCGACCTGCTCGTGATGACCAGCGGCAATCGCCGCAACGAGCCGATCTGCCTGACGGACACCGAAGCGGCCGACCGGTTGCGCGGCATCGCCGACTTCGTCCTGACCCACGACCGCGACGTCCTGCTGCGGTGCGATGACTCCGTGGCCGTCATCCGCCGCGGTCAGCCGCAACTGTGGCGACGCAGCCGCGGCTATGCCGCCGCGCCGCTGCGCCTGAAGCAGCCCCTGCGACAGCGCGTGCTTGCAGCCGGCGCCGACATGAAGAACTGCGTGGCTTTCGGTCACGACGCGTCGCTCGTGGTCATGCCGCACACGGGCGATCTCGATACGCCTGAGGCGCGCGTGGCCTACGATGCGCTGCTGGCCGGTGTGCCGGGCTTCCTGCACAAGACGCCGCAGGCCGTGGCCGTGGACCTGCATCCCGACATGTATGCCACGCGCGCCGGGCGCGCTTGGGCCGCGGCACACAGCCTGCCCGTGGTCGCCGTGCAGCACCACCACGCCCACGCGGCCGCCTGCCTGGCCGAGAACGGTGTGTCGGATGGACTGGCGCTCGTCTTCGACGGCACCGGCTACGGCGAAGACGATGCCATCTGGGGTGCTGAACTGCTGCACATACAGCCGACCGGCTGTCGCCGGCTCGCGACCTTTGCGCCTGCGCCGCTGCCCGGCGGCGACGCGGCCGTGCGTGAGCCGGCGCGGCAGGCCGTGGCGCGACTGGCCGCGGCCGGACTGGATACGGGCGCCATCCAGCGCCTGTTGCCGGCGCTCAGCACCGAGCAGGTGGCCGTGTGGACCGCGCAGAGCCGCGACACGCGGCTGGCACCGTCGACGCATGCCTGCGGCCGGCTGTTCGACTCCGTCGCCGTGCTGCTGGGCGTGGCGCCCGCCGTGATCACCTACGAAGGGCAGCCCGCGATCCGGCTGGAAGCCCTGGCGCGGCGGGCCGTCGGTCCGACAGGTGACGACGGTCTGCCGTTCGCGACGCACACGGCCGATGGCTTGCTCCAAGTGGATTGGGCTCCCGCAGTGCGGCGTCTGGCCGAGGCCGTCTCGTTGTCCGGCTTCGAAGCCGCCCCGCTGGCGTGCGCGTTTCACCGCGCCATTGTCCGCGCCGCGGTCGCAATGGTAGAGTACGGGGCAGGTGTCACCGGTGTGCACCGTGTCGGCCTGAGCGGCGGCGTGTTCATGAATCGCCTGCTCGACGCGTGGACGGTGGATGCGCTCGCGGGACGGGGATTCGACGTGTTGACGCATCGTGAGCTGCCGCCCACGGACGGATGCATTGCCGCCGGACAGGCGGTCGTTGCCGGTGGACAGGACGAATAGAACTATGTGCCTCGCCATTCCCATGCAGATCGTCGAGTTGACCCCCGAAGCCGGTGGCGTCTGCGATGCCGGCGGATCGCGACTGCCGGTCAACCTGATGTTCATCTCCGAACCGCGCGTCGGCGACTACGTGCTCATTCACGCCGGCTACGCCATCGAACGCATCGACACGGTTCAGGCCGAGGCCCAGTTGGCCGAATGGAATGCGCTCACGCTGGCGATGGAAGGCCGGGCGCCTGCGCCTGAGGGTGAGGGAGGCGCCTCGCCACCGCCATGAACTTGACCGACAGCTTTCGCGACCCCCGCGCCGCCGCGGCCTTGCGTCGCCAGATTGATGAACGCGCGAGCCATCTGGGCCGCACCGTGCGGATCATGGAGGTGTGCGGCACGCATACGATGGCCATTGCGCGTCATGGCATCCGCAGCATCCTGCCGGCGAATGTGGACCTCGTGAGCGGCCCGGGGTGTCCGGTCTGCGTAACGCCCACGGGCTACATCGACGCGGCGGTCGAGCTTGCACGCCGCGGCGTCCTGATCGCCACCTTCGGCGATCTGCTGCATGTTCCCGGTTCCGACTGTTCCCTGGCACGCTGCCGCGAGGCCGGCGCCGGCGTCGAAGCCTGCTATTCACCCGACCATGCCCTGGCACTCGCGACGGCCCACCCCGACCGCGAGGTCGTCTTCCTGGCCGTCGGGTTCGAAACCACGATCGGGCCGGTTGTGAACCTCGTGCCCGCGGCCGGCGCGCGCGGCATCCGCAATCTCTCGCTGCTGACGGCGTTCAAGACCGTGCCGCCCGCCCTGCACGCGCTGCTGGCCGATCCGAACCTGGCGATCGATGCCTTTCTGTGCCCGGCCCATGTGAGCGCCGTGATCGGCGCCGACGCCTACCAGCCGTGTGCCGACCGCGGCGTGCCGTGCGTCGTCACCGGTTTCGAACCGCTCGACATCCTGGCCGGCCTGGACGCGCTTCTCGTGCAGTTGGTGCGCGGCGAGGCCCGCGTTGAGAACGAGTACCGGCGCGCGGTGCACCCCCGCGGCAACCCCGCCATTCTTCAGATGATCCAGACGTTCCTGCAACCGGCCGACGCGCTCTGGCGCGGCTTGGGGCACGTGCCCGCCAGCGGGCTGCGACTGCGCCCCGCCTTCGCCGGCTTCGATGCCGAACAGCGCCACGGGCTGACCGTAGGCCCCGGCCGCGAGCCGGCCGGGTGCCGCTGCGGCGAAGTGATCAAAGGCCAACTCCAGCCGCCCGCCTGCGGCCTGTTCGGCATGCGCTGCGTTCCCGAAGATCCGGTGGGACCGTGCATGGTGAGTTCCGAAGGCACGTGTGCCGCGTGGTACGAATACCGGAGCCTATGAAAGCGCCCGACACCATCCAACTGGCGCACGGCGGCGGCGGCCTGATGACGCGTGACCTGATCGCCGTCGAGATCGTGTCGCGGTTCGCCGTCGGACCGGCCGCTGACCTGCCCGACGCCGCGGCGCTCGACGGCGCCGCCGATGGGCTGCTGTTCACGACCGATGGGTTCGTCGTGCATCCCTTCGAGTTTCCCGGCGGCAACATCGGCAGTCTGGCCGTGCACGGCAGTGTGAACGATATTGCCGTGGCAGGTGGTGTGCCTCTGGTGCTTTCGCTGGGGCTGATCCTTGAAGAGGGGCTGCCGCTGGCCGCCTTGCGGCGTGTGCTCGATGCCGCGCGCGACGCCGCGGCCGCCTGTGGCGTGCGCGTGGCAACCGGCGACACGAAGGTTGTGCCGCGCGGGCTGGCCGCCGGCATCTACGTCAACACGGCCTGCATCGGCCGGCGCCTGCCGGGCTTTGCGCTGAGCGCGGCCGCGGTCCAGCCGGGCGACGAAGTGATCGTCAGCGGCACGCTCGGCGATCACGGCATGGCGGTCATGTCCGCACGCGAGGGGATGGGCTTGATGCGCGGACCCGACAGCGACAGCGCGCCGGTGCACCGGCTGGTGGCGGCGATCGGCCCGCAGGCGGCCGCCGGCGTGCATTTCATGCGTGACCCCACGCGCGGCGGACTGGCGGCGGTGCTCAACGAGATGGCCGAAGGCCGTTCCGTGGATGTCCTCTTGGACGAGGCGGCCATTCCGCTCGACCCGCGGACGGCGGCGGTGGCCGAGTTGCTGGGCATCGAACCGCTGCAGTCGGCCAGCGAAGGGCGCATCGTCCTGATCGGCACGCGTGCCGTTACGGCGGCGGTCCTGGCGGCGTGGCAGGTGTTGCCCGAGGGGCGCGGCGCCTGCCGGGTCGGCTCGGTCGTGGCCGGCCACGGCCGGGTCATTCTGGAGACGCGGATCGGCGGGCGACGCATGGTCGACCTGCCGCGCGGCGAGATGCTGCCGAGGATCTGCTGATGCACGAACTCTCCATCGTCCAGGCGCTCGTCGAGCAGCTTGAGGAGGTGCGGCGGCGCGAGCAGGCAACGCGCGTGGTGGTCTGCCGCATCGCGGTGGGCCGGCTTTCGGGCGTGGACCCGCGTTCGCTGTCCGAGACCTTTCCGATCGTGGCCGACGAGTCGGAAGTGGCGGGTGTCGAGTTGAGGATCGAGGAGATTCCCGTGCGCCTGCGCTGCAGCGCGTGCGGCGTGGAGAGCCTGGCCGATGGCTTTGTGCTGCGCTGCCCCGCCTGCGGATCGGATGCCGTGACCGTCACCACCGGACGCGAATTGCACCTGGTTTCGGTCGATCTGGATGTGGCCGACGCGACCGATGCCGCGCCCAACTGAAGTAGAACCAGCCGTTCATGAAGGAGTACCGTATGTCCGAGTCATTGTCGTTCGCACCGCGCGCCCAGGCTGTCCTGGCGCAACTGGTTGAGCGCCATCCCGAACTGCGTCCGTGCGCGGACGACCTGGCGCGTGCCTTCACGACGCTGGCGCGCGCGTTTGAAGCCGGCCAGACCTTCTACATCTGCGGCAATGGCGGCAGCCAGGCCGATGCGCTGCACATTGCCGGCGAACTGGACAAAGGCTTCACGCTGGCACGTCCGCTGAGCGCCGCGCAGAAACGCGTCTTCGATGGTCTGCCGGGCGGAGCAGAACTGGCGGCGCACCTGCAGTGCGGGCTGCCGACCGTCCCGCTTGGAACGAACCCGGCCCTGACCAGCGCTGTCGCCAACGACAGCCCGCTGGCGCATGTGGCCCTGGCCCAGGAACTGTATGCCCTGGCGCGCCGCGGCGATGTCCTGCTGGGGATCAGTACCAGCGGCGGTGCGCAGAACGTGCGCTATGCGGCCAGTGTGGCGCATGCCCTGGGGTTGTCGGTCGTCTCGTTGACCGGGCCCGGCGGCGGCGAACTGGCCAAGCAGGCCGATATCGCCATCCGCGCCCCCGGCCGCAGCACCGCCGAGATCCAGGGCTGGCACGTCCAGCTCTACCACGCCCTGTGCGAGATGCTCGAAGTGCATGCCTTTGGTGGTCCGCGCGCGTGATACGGGCTCGTCTGCGGCGTTGTCGCACGCGGCGCAGACCGAGAGTCTGGCGCCGCATGCTCCGCCTGGCATACGAACCCGTCTGACGCGCGCGTTTCCGGGCGCGTGCGGCGCAACCCGGTCCGCGTCGCACAGCCACCGGCGCGGGTGCGGTGGGTGGACAGACGTTCTGTGGCGGCCCGCGCCGGGGCCTGCGGGCGCTCCACCGACGGGGCTGGGGCGAGCCGTTGCCAGGGCGCGAGAACCCGCCCGTCCAGAGAGCACCAGTGCTCACCGGGAGGGGCGAGCTCCGCGAGCCCGTGCGGCCGGACAGGCGCTTGGCCGCGCGCACGCGCCAGCCGTTCCCCTTCGACATTCTGCGGTTGGTTGTTGGATATTCTGCGGTTTCGGACACTCAACTGAGAGTCAGCTGTGACGCGCCTGCCGTGCGGGCTCCACGCGCGAGCCGCGAGGCGCCTACCGCCCCGCCACTCGCCTCGGCGCGTGGCCGAGCCGGATCGCCCGCCGGCAGGCCGTCGTGAGCGGCCGCGCGGCGGGGGTCGCGCACCATACGACTGTATCGTGCAGATCAGCGCGCAAACGGCCGGTGTGACGCGTGGCGGCGAAGAGATGCAGGCGCTGCCGGAAGTGTGAAAAGACGTGATCGAGGGTGCCTGCGGGGCGTACACCTGCCACGCGCAGACCGGTCTGAGCGTGTGCCAGCGCGGCCGCAGCGGCGCCATCAGGCACACCTGCCACAGGGCCGCCGGGGAGTTCCCAGAGCCCGGCCAGCAGCCCTGTCTCCGGTCGCCGCACCAGCAGCAGTCGGCCGCGCGCGTCGTGTACGAGCAGCCCCACTGCATGTCGCAGCGGCGTGGCCTTGCGGGTCGGCCGGACTGGCAGTTCGGCTTGCGTTCCTTCGCGTCGCGCGTGGCAGGTGGGGCGCAGCGGACAGGCCGGACAGTCGGGTTGGCGCGGCGTGCAGACCAGCGCGCCCAGTTCCATCAGGGCCTGGTTGAAGTCGCCGGCCGAATCGGCCGATTGGATGAACGGCTGCAGCCAGTCGGCCAACCGGGCGCGCGGTTGGGGCCGGCGGAAGTCATCCGTCCAGCCGAGGAACCGCGCGAAGACGCGTGCGACATTGCCGTCCACCACGGGCGTGGGCTCGCCGAAACAGATGCTGGCGATGGCCGCGCTCGTGTAGGGGCCGATGCCGGGGAGTCGGGCCAGTTCAGCGGACGACCGTGGCAGGTGTCCGCCAGGCGCAGCGGCGATCGCCTGCGCGGCCCGCTGCAGGTTGCGGGCGCGGCTGTAGTAGCCCAGCCCCTCCCAGAGTTTCAGCACATCCTGTGTGTCGGCCGCCGCCAGCGCGTGGACATTCGGAAAACGCGCGAGGAAGCGGACGAAGTAATCGCGCACGGTGTCGACCTGCGTCTGCTGCAGCATGATCTCGCTGACCCAGACTGCGTAGGGGTCCGGATGACCCCGCCACGGCATCTCGCGGCGATGGGCGCGGTACCACGCGAGCAAGGCCAGGGGCCAGCGCGGCGAGGACCCGGAGGAATGCCGGGGGGGTGGGGGTCTCACCCCATGACCTCGTTATACCGGTCCGCCCAGTATGAGATGATGATGTCCGCGCCGGAGCGGGCGATGGCCGTGAGGCTTTCACGCGCCATGCCGGCCAGATCGCCCCAGCCGCGTTCGGCGGTCGCGTGCAGCATGGCGTATTCGCCGCTGACGTTGTACGCCGCGATCGGCAGATCCGTGCGCCCGCGCAACTGCGCGATCACGTCCAGGTAGCAGAGCGCCGGCTTGACCATCAGGATGTCCGCGCCCTCGGCTTCGTCCAGCGCCGACTCCAGCAAGGCGCGCCGCGGGTCGCCATAGGAGGCCTGGTAACTGCGGCGGTCGCCGTGCCGTGGCGCCGACCCGCCGGCCTCGCGGAACGGCCCGTAGAAACTGGATGCAAACTTGGTCGAGTAGCTCATCACCAGTGTGTCGGTGCGGCCGGCGTCGTCGAGCGCGCGCCGGATCGCCTGCACCTGTCCATCCATCATCGCGCTAGGGCAGACGGCCGTGGCGCCGGCCTCGGCGTGCGCGCCGGCCACGCGGGCCAGCGCGGCGAGGGCGGCGTCGTTGTCGACGTCGCCGCGCGCGTTCACCGGACCGCAGTGGCCGTGGCAGGTGTAGGCGCAGAGGCAGACGTCCGTGAAAAGGGCGAGTCCGGGACATGCCGTGCGCACACGGCGCACGGCCTCCGTCGCCGGACCGGCCGGATCCCAGGCGGCGCGGCCGTCGTCCGACTTGCTCGCGTCGGGCACGACGCCGAAGACCAGGATCCCGCCGACGCCCATGTCCTGCACCGGCTTCAGCGCCTCGACCAGTTGGTCCGGACTGTAGCGGAACTGGCCGGGCAACGCCGCGATGGGCTGCTTTACGCCGCTGCCGGGGACAACAAAGACGGGCCACAGGAAGCGTCCGGGGCCCGGCGTTTCCATATCCAGCATCCGCCGGAGTGCCGGAGTCTGGCGCAGGCGGCGCAGGCGTCGTTCGGGGTACAGGTTCATGGTTGGTTCCTTGTGGGAGCGCAGGGAGAAGGCAGAAGACAGAAGTCAGAATCCAGGATTGCCGATTGCCGAATGTCGATTGCCGAATGTCGAAGTGAGTGGCCACACACTTCGACATTGTGCGGTTTCGTGTTCGATATTCTGCGGTTTCCCATGGTGTCCCCAGTCTTCTACCGGCTGCCCAGTTCCCGCCGCATCAGGTGCCGGGCGAGGTCCTCGACACATCTTTCTGCCGACATCTCGGCGGCGGTCACGTCGACGGTCACGCCGGCGCGCGTCAGCGCGGCGCAGGCCGATCCGCGGAAAGCGGCCACGGTGCGGCCGGCCAGCGCGGCCGCGCCCCACTGCGCCACGAACGCGTCAACGGCCGAGCCGCTGGCGAAGAGGGCACAATCGAACGCGGGCGGCGCGGCGTAGGTGATGGGCTCATTCCGGTACAACACGATATCCTCCACGTGCATGCCGTGCGCCGTCAGCAGCGATGACAGCTCGCCGCCTGCGCGATCCGCACGCAGCCTCAGGACACGCGTGCCGGCCGGCAATACCTGCAGCGCGCCCTCGCGCACATCCACGCCGGCCGCGGGCATGGCGTCTGCCACGAGACCATGGCGCGCCAGACGCGCCGCCGTACCGGCGCCGGTTACGAACAGCCGCGGCAGGCGCCGCAGGTCGGTATGCGCCTCGCGCAGCGCCGTCACCAGGGCATCGGCCGCGGACGGTGAGGTCAGTACGAGCCAGTCGAAGGCATCGAGCCGGTGCGTCCAGCCGAGATCGTCGCGGCAGAGGGTGAGCCGGATCATGGGGCGCGCGACGGGGCGGCCCCCGAAATCGCGCACGCGGCGGATGGCGGCCGGCAGGAGCGCGTCGCTCATGGTCAGAAGCACGCGCCGGCCGGCGAGAGCGCCCAGGTCCGCGCGGAAGCGGCTGGCCGCGGCTGCGCCGCACAGCAACAGCACGGGCGCGGCGGCGGTTGCGGCGCCACGGGTTGCCAGGCGGGCGGGCAGTGTGGCCAGCGTGGCCTCAATGATCATCTCGTCGTCTGAACCGGCGGCCACGACGGCCGCCATCGGCGTGTCGGCGGGCCAGCCATCGCGGGTGAGTTGTGCGGCGATTTCGCCGGCCACGCCGCCGGCCATGAAGTAGACGTGTGGCAGGTGTGCCTCGGCTACGGCCGAGACATCCGCAATCGCGCCGCCGGCCGAGCGCCCGGAGCGGACCGTGAAACCGTCCGACACACCGCGTCGCGTCAGCAGGAACCCCGTGCCGGTGGTCGCGGCGTTCAGGCTGCTCACGCCGGGCAGAACCTGAAACGGCAACCCCAGAGACTCCAGGGCATCCGTCTCCTCGGTCAGGCGTCCGAAGAGCCCCGGGTCGCCGCCCTTGAGTCGGACGACGCGCCGGCCGCGCCGGGCGTGGCGCAGGATGGTTGCCGTGACCTGCTCCTGCGGGAGGTAATCGTGGCCGCCGCGCTTGCCCACGTCGTAGCGCTCCGCGTGCGGCGGCAACTCGGCGAGCAGCGCGGGGTCGAGCAGGGCATCGTAGATGCACACGTCGCAGGCGCGCAGCGCATCCATGCCATGTACCGTGCAGGCGCCGGCGTCGCCCGCGCCCGCGCCGACGAATCGCACAGCTTTGACAAAGAGCGTACGCAGGCGCGTGAAGACGGGATCGCCGCGCCGGAAGCAGAGCGCGAGTGCGCCCTGGCCCGGCGGCGTGGGCAGTTCCGTCGTGTCGATCCAGGCGCTGATGCGTGTCTGCAGGCCGAGACGCAGCAGCGCGGCGCCAGCCATGACGATCAGGTCGAACTGTCCGGCGTCGAGCTGTGCCAGGCGCTCCTCGATTGTGCCCCGGATGGGCAGGATGCGTGCGCCGGGAAAGCGTTGTCGGCACCACTCTGTGCGGCGCTCGCTGCTGACGCCCGCCCGGGGCGCCGCCGGCAGGTCGCCCGCGAGCCGGCCGGGCGGCAGCACGAGCACGTCGCGCGGGTCCTCGGCATCCGGCAGCCAGAACCAGTCGAGCCCATCGGGCACGGGGTCGGGCATGTCTTTGGCGCTGTGGATCGCGACCGTCAGGTCGCCGCGCAGTACGGCGTCATCGAGATCGCGCGTGAAGAAATCCGCCGGGCTGGAGGGCAGATCGGTGGTCTTGTCGCGATCGCCCGGCGACGACAGCGGCGCCAGTTCGAACGACTCGCCAGGCAGAAGGCCGGCCAGAAGGTCCATGGCGGCGCGCGCCTGCAACAGCGCCAGGGGACTGTGGCGCGTGCCGACTCTGCACGTGGTCCGGGGTTCGCTCATAGGTGTTCACTCAGTCTGCCCGACGGCGACGGGAACGGCCACATGATAGCATCAAGCAGCGCGGGTGGCACGTGGCACGTATTCAGCGAACACGGCGCATCCGGGTTCGACGCAGCCGGGAGTTCCCGATACACTGAAGCCGGTCATATGATTGGGATCTCAAAACTCTACTGCGGAACCGTCGAGGCGTCCGATCCCCTGCGATACGGACGTCGCTCGCGTGACCTGCCGTCGCACCTGCTGCAGTTCTCGAGCGACAAGAAGCCGGTGGTCGTCTGGAATGTCGGCCGCCGCTGCAACCTGAACTGCCGTCACTGCTACTCGCAGTCGCGCGACCAGCTCTACCCGGACGAACTCAGCCACGCCGATGGGGTGCGCCTGCTTGACGACCTTGCCGCGTTCGGTGTGCCGGTCGTGCTCTTCTCCGGCGGCGAGCCGCTGATGCGACCGGACCTTTTCGAGCTGGTCGCGCACGCGACCGGCCTCAGGATGCGCGCCGTGGTGTCGACCAACGGCACGCTGATCACGCCCGAACGGGCGGCGCGCCTGCGCGATGCCGGCCTTTCGTACGTGGGCATCAGCCTGGACGGACTGGAACCCACGAACGACCGGTTTCGCGGCATGGCGGGAGCCTTCCAGCAGGCTCTGTCGGGGGTGCGGCACTGCCTGGCGGCCGGCGTCAAGGTGGGGCTGCGCTTCACGATCACGCGCGACAACGTCGCCGATGTGGGCGGCATCTTCGATCTGATCGAACGCGAAGGCATCCCGCGCGCCTGCTTCTATCATCTGGTTTACGCGGGTCGCGGCAGCCGCCTGATCCTGGACAACCGGCTCGTACACGACGAGACGCGCCGCGCCGTGGACCTGATCATCGACCGCACGCAGGCGCTGCATGACCGCGGCCGGCCCGTCGAAGTGCTGACCGTCGACAACCACACCGACGGCCCCTATCTCTACCTGCGCCTGTTGCGGGACAAACCCGAGCGTGCGCCCGACGTGCTGCGCCTGCTCCGGATGAACGGCGGCAACAGCAGCGGCATCGGGATCGGCTGCGTGAGCTGGAATGGCGACGTGCACCCCGACCAGTTCTGGCGTCATGTCTCGCTGGGCAACGTGAAGACGCGTCCGTTCGGCGACATCTGGTCCGACCCGGCCAGCGACCTGCTGGTGAAACTGCGCAACCGCAAGCCCCATCTGACGGGGCGGTGCGCCGCATGCCGGTGGCTCGACCTCTGCAACGGCAACTTGCGTGTGCGCGCCGAGGCCCTGACCGGCGATCTCTGGGCGCCTGAACCGGACTGCTACCTGACGGATGAGGAGATCGGCCTGTGAGCGACGCACTTCGCCTCGTGTTCTGGGAGTTGACGGCGCGCTGCAACCTGGCCTGCCGGCATTGCCGGGCTGAGGCGCAGAGCCAGGCCGCGGCGAACGAACTCACGACCGACGAGATCCTGCGCGTGGCGCGCGACGTGCGCGACGCCGGCGATCCGATCCTCGTGCTCACCGGCGGCGAGCCCCTCGTTCGGCCGGACTTCTTCGACATTGCCGACGCCTGCACCCGGATCTTCACGCGCGTGGCCCTGGCCACCAACGGCACGCAGGTCGACGACGCCATCGCCGGCCGCATCGCCGCCACCGGCATTCAGCGCGTCAGCGTCAGCATCGATGGTGCGACACCTGCCACGCACGACGCCTTCCGCGGCCAGGCGGGCAGTTTCGATGCCGCCCTGCGTGGCGTCGACGCGCTCCGGCGCGCCGGGGTGTCGGTGCAGATCAACGTCACCGTTGCGCGGCACAACGCCGCCGAATTGCCCGCCATTCTGCAGTTGGCGCAGGCGCGCGGCGCCGACGCCTTCCACGTCTTCGTGCTCGTGCCGGTGGGGTGTGGCGCCGAAATTGCCGAGGACGCGCGTCTGTCGCCCGCGCAGGTTGATGAGACCTTGCGCTGGCTCTGCGACCGCGCGCTGGAACTGCGCGGCCGGGTGCACGTCAAGGCCACCTGCGCGCCGCAGTACTACCGCATTCTGCACGAGGTCACGCGGGCGCGCGGTCTGCCGACCGGCAGTCCGCACAGAGGCATGGAAGCGATGACACGCGGCTGCCTGGCCGGTTCGGCGGTCTGCTTCATCGCCCGCACGGGCGATGTGCAGCCATGCGGCTACCTGCCGGTCGCGGTTGGGAACGTCCGCCTCCGTCCGTTCGCCGGGATCTGGCGTGACGCCCCCGCGTTCCTGGCGCTGCGCGACCCGGCGGCGCTCAAGGGCGCGTGCCACGCCTGCGGCTACCGCGCCTTGTGCGCCGGTTGCCGCGCCCGCGCCTTTGCCGCCACAGGCGACTTCCTCGCCGCCGATCCGGATTGCGCCTATGGGGTGGCGTGAGCCCCCGGCGGAACCTGCGACCACAGCTCTCAAAGCATCGGCGGGGCGCTGAGAGGTGCGGCGGGTGGTTCCGCCGCTGGTGTGAGGCCGCCAGATAGAACAGGACAACCGGGCACGTGGGTGTGCGTGCCCGTGTCGGCGGCGCCAGCCCTCGATTCCGGTTGACGCCGGCTGCGATCCGGGGGCATACTCAGCGCGTGTTTTAAGCACCTGATTAAGAGTGGTGCCGGGAGTCAACCATGAAAACCGAGAGCGATACCCGTGAACGCATCCTGCGCGCTTCGGCCGAGATCTTTGCCGCGCGCGGGTACACCGCCGCCACGACGCGGGTGATCTGCGCCAAGGCGCGCGTCAATGTGGCGCTGGTTAACTACTACTTCCGCTCCAAGGCCGAACTCTACGGTGCCGCCGTCGCCATGCTGTTCGCCAACACGGCGCAGCCGCTGGTGGCACTGCCGGACCGCGCGGTGGACGAGACCACGTGGCGCGAGGCGCTGCGCGCGTGGGTGCGGTTGTCCCTGTCGATCACCGCCGCGGACAAGCCGCCCGAGTCGTGGTGCGCCAGTCTGCTGGCGCAGGAGCAGTGTCTGCCGTCGGCCATGGCGGATGAGATCTACCGTCGGTTCGCCGAACCCGTGCACGACAGTCTGCGGCGGCTCGTGCGGATGGGCATGCGCGAGCCGGTCGATCCGATCGAACTCAACCTGTGGGTCAGCAGCGTCGCCGCGCAGTGTGCGGCCTACGCCATGCGTGGCCGGTGGGAGCCCACGTCCAAGGCCATCACCCTCACACGCCAGCAGTGGCTGGACCGTGTCGGCGACCACATCGTCGACACGTTGCTCGGGGCATTGGTGTTTCACGGCGCACCGGCGGTCGCCCGGGCGCAAGGAGCGAAGAAAATGACGAAGCGGATTCGAAGCCTGGGCGCCGTGGCGCTGGTTGCGCTGTTGGCCGGCACGACGGGTTGCGGCAAGGCACGTGTCACGGCGCCGCCCGCGTCGTCGGCGGTGCGTGTGCGCGTGATGGCTCCGGCCGAGCGCCCGTTCGTCGACGGCGTGACGGTGCAGGGCATCGTGCGCGCCCGCAACAGCGCCCGCGTGGCCGCCCGTGTGGCCGGCGCGATCGAAGCCATGCTGGTCGTCGAGGGGCAGGCCGTCACCAACGGCCAGGCGCTTTTCCGCACCGACCGCGTGACCGCACAGGAGCAGGTGCGGTTGCGTCAGGACGACCAGCGCGTGGCCGCGGCCGGCCAGCGCGAAGCCGAGGCGGCCGTGTCCGAGGCCGAGGCCGTGCATCGCAAGGCGCTGGCCGACCGCGACCGCATGCACAGTCTCTATGAGCAGTCGCAGGCGGTGACACAGGATGCCGTGGAACGCGCCGACACCGAACTCGTCCGTGCCGAGTCCGCGCGCGCCCGCGCCCGCGCCGGCTTTGACCTGGCCGTCGCGCGCGTGCGTCAGGCGGACACGTCACTGGACATTGCCGCCAAGCAACTGGCCGATACGCTCGTGTGTGCGCCGTTTGATGCCGTCGTTGTGCGCAAGATGCTCGATGCCGGCGACTTCGCCAAGGTCGGCGACGGCGTGCTGGACGTCGACGATCCGCGCCGCTACGAGGCGGCCTTCACCCTGAGCGCCGAGCACTACGACCGCGTGCGCGAAGGCGAGACCGTCGTCCAGCTTGAGGGCGGCGCCGCGGCGCGCGTCCGCTACCGTTCGCCGACCGTGCACCCGGTGACGCGGACGTTTGAGATCCGCATCGACCTGGCTCCGGATGCGGCGGGGGCGTCGGGACGGTTGTGCAACGGCACCGTCGTCTTCGCGCAGCGGACAGCCCTGGGTGTGCCGGACACGGCGGTGGGGTTGCGCGACGGGCGTCCGGTCATCTTCGTGGTGCGCGATGGGCGGGCCGTGCAGGTGGTGGTTGGGACCGGCCTGTCCTGGCAGGGGTGGACCGAGGTCACAACGCCGGATGCCGTCGCCGGACAGTCCGTGGTGGCGGAAGGTCAGTTGCTGCTCGACGACGGCGACAGCGTGCGCACGGAATAACAGGACAGGTGACCCATGTTTCTCTCGAATGCAGCAACCCGGCGGCCGATCGCCATGACCACGGCGGTGCTCTGCCTGCTCATGTTCGGCTACCTGGCCTACCGCACCGTCGGCGTGGACCTGATGCCGCGCGTCGACCTGCCGTACGTGACCATCCTGACGGTCTATCCCGGCGCGTCGGCCGACGAGATCGAGACCACTGTGGCGCGCAAGATCGAGGATGCCGTCGTGTCGATCGACGGCATCAAGCACATCGACACCACCTGCCTCAACAACCTGTGCCAGGTGATGATCGAGTTCAACCTGGGCCGCAATGTGGATGACGCCGCCGCCGACGTGCGCGCGAAGCTCAGTCTCATCCGCAACGATCTGCCCGACGCCGCGGACGACCCGGAGGTCCTGAAGTACGACATCAACGCCCGGCCGGTGGTGACCGTCGCGCTGACGGGATCGGTCTCGCAGGACGAACTCTACGATTTCGCCGACAACAGCCTGAAGGACCGCTACTCGATGCTGTCGGGCGTGGCGAACGTCGAACTGATCGGCGGCGCCGTGCGCGAGGTGCATGTCGAGGTCGACCGCGCCAAACTGGCCTCGCGCGGCCTGACGTTGGGGCAGGTGGCGAACGCCGTGGGCCGCGAGAACGTCAAGATCCCGATCGGCCAGATCGACGATGTCACCCGGGAGTTCCCCGTCGTGTTTGACGCGGAGGCGGCGTCGGTGCCCGAACTGGGCGCCATCCAGGTCGGCGTCGTTCAGGGGCAGCGCGTCTACCTGCGCGACATCGCCACGATCCGCATGGGAACCGAACGCGTGACCACCCGGGCCTTCATCGACGGCCGCGCCGGCATTGCGCTTAAGATCGCCAAGAAGGGCGAGGCCAACGCGGTGAAGGTGGTCGACGCCGTGGCACAGGCCACCGAGGCCGCGCGGGCCGCGCTGCCGGGCGGCATGGCGTTGACGTGGTTTCGCGACGACGGCGCGTTCGTGCGCGCCACCGTCGACGACGCCAACACCAGCGTCTGGCAGGGCGTGCTGCTGACCGGCATTGTGCTGATGCTCTTCCTGGCTGACATTCGCACCGCCCTGGTGGCCTTCGTCAGCATCCCGGCCTCCATCCTCATTGCCTACATCGCCTTCGGCTGGTTCGGCTACACGCTGAATACGCCGACGATGAGTGCGATGGGCATCTCGGTCGGCATCCTGGTGACCAACTCGATCGTCGTGCTTGAGAACATCGCCAAGCACCTGGGGCATGACCCCGGCTCGAACCGGAGTGTCGTTGAACGGGCCACATCGGCGGTCGGCCTCGCCGTCGGCGCCAGCGCCCTGACCAATGTCGTCGTGTTCGTGCCCGTGGCCATGATGAAGAGTGTCACCGGGCGCTTCCTGGGTCCTTTTGCCGTGACGGTGACGGCCGCCACCCTGGCGTCGCTCTTCATCAGCTTCACGCTGACGCCGATCCTGGCGGTGCTGCTGCTGGGGCATGGCGCGCGCCTGAACGCGTGGTTCAACCGCATGCTGCAGCCGTGGGAGCGCGTGTACCGGCGCTTCGAGCGGCGTTATGTCGCCTCGCTGCTCGCGAGCGCGCGCCGCCCGTCGCGGGTCGTCGCGTCGATGGTGATCGTGTCGATCATGCTGTTCGTCCTCGTGGCGCCGCGCGTCGGCAAGGATTTTGTCCCAACCATGGACCAGGGCGAACTCTCAATCCGGCTGGAGTACCCGTCCGACAGCAACCTGGCGCGCACCACCGAGCGGGCACTGGCGCTGGCTGCGCAGGTCAAGTCGGATCCGGTCGTGCAGCGTCTGCTGGTGACGGTGGGCAAGACCCAGGGCATGTTCGGCCTGGTCTCGGAAGGGGCCTATCTGGCCGAGATCACCGTGCGCCTGACACCCAAGACCGACCGCCGCGAGCCGATTGCGGCGATTACCGACCGCCTGCGTCGACTGGTCGCAAACGAGCCCGACTGCATCGCGTCGGTGGCGGTCCCGAGCATGGCCGGCGGCTCGCAGCAGCAACTTGAGGCGATCATCAGCGGTCCGGACCTGAACGTACTGAACCGGATCGGGCTGACGGCTGCCCGCGCGATCCGGGCCGATCCGACGGCCGTCGACGTGGCCCACTCGGTGCGCATGGGGCGGCCCGAGATCCGCGTGCGGCCCGAACGCGCCATCCTGCACGACATGGGCGCGTCAGCCTCCGACCTCGGCCTGTCGCTGCGCGCCAACGTCGAGGGGGTGACGCCGGCGGTGTTCAAGCGCGGCGACCGGTCCTACAACATTCGTGTTAAATTAGCGGAGCAGGAAGGCCGGCAGCAGGTGGCGGCCATGAGCCTGCCGTCTGCGAGCGGCCTGCCGATGCCGCTCGATGCGATCGCGTCCGTGCGCGAGGGCGTGCAGCCGACGCAGATTATCCGCAGCGAGAAGCAGCGCGTCGTGCGCATCTACGCGAACCCGGCCACCGGCAGCGCGCTGGGGACGGTGGCGGCGCGCGTGCGGCAGGTGATTGAGCCGCTGCTGCCGGCGGGGTACAGTCTGCGGATGGGCGGCATGGCTGAGAAGATGGGCGATGCGTTCGCCGACTTCAAGACGGCCAGCCTGATCGCGGTGCTGCTGACGTACCTGCTGCTGGCCGCGATGCTCGAATCGTGGACGCAGCCGTTCATGATCATGATGACGGTGCCGTTCGCCTATCTCGGGCTGTTCCTGGCGCTCTACCTCACGCACAGCACGCTGTCGATCTTCGGACTGCTGGCGGGCGTCATGCTGATCGGCGTGGTGGTCAACAACGCGATCCTGCTGATCGACGAGATCAACACGCTGCGCCGGGAGCGCGGCGTCCGCAAGCGCCAGGCGCTGCTGCTGGCGTCGCGGCGCAAGTTCCGCCCGATTGTGATGACGTCCCTGGCCGCCGTGCTGGGGATGCTGCCGATGGCCACGGGCACGGGGCTGGGCAGCGAACTGCGCGCCAGCATCGGCATCGGCTCGGTGGGTGGCATGGTGGTCTCCACCCTGCTGTCGCTCTACTTCATCCCGGCGCTCTACCTGCTCGTGGGCCAGCGCAACCGCCGCACTCCAGACTGACAGGTAAGCGGACTGTAACAGTGGACGCATGCGTCGGCGCCGGTTTCAGGCGTGGAGCTTCTGCAGGCTGTCGGCCAGCCCGCCCGGGCGGTTGCGCGCGAGCCAGAGGCGCTGGTGTTCGGAGTGCAGCAGCGCCAGCAGGCCGGCGTCCTCGGCGGGGCCGCCGAGGCGCGCGAGGCCCCGCAGGCAGGCCGCGCGCACCATGCGGGCGTTGTTGGCGAACTCATCGCGCACGAGTGTGGCATCCGGCCGGTCCAACCGGACGGCCGCCAGGTCGCGCGTGACGGCGTCCAGCCGCGCCAGCGTCTCGCGCAGGGCGACCGCGCCGCGCGCAAGCTTGGCGAGTTGGGCATCCAGGTCCGCCGGCGACGTCAGCAGCCGGAAGAACGGCGTGACGTTGTGGGCGGCCGGCCCGCAGAGCTGGTAGAGGTTGCCCAGATCATAGGCGATCTGTCCGAGCGAAGGGCTGCCCGGACGCACGCGGAAGGCGTGGCGGTCCAGCGCCTCGACCACTGGCCGGTCGCGGTTGGTGGCAAGGCACCAGGCGAAGGCTGCGCCGGCGGCGAACCCCAGCGCGCTGACCGGCAGGTACTGGTGGTGGCCGCCGTCACCCCAGTCGGTGTTGAGGTAGCCGATGGCGCCGTGCGCAAGGCCGGCGGCGGCGGCGGATCGCAGGTTGGCCAGCGCGTTGTCCGTGCGGCCGACGAACGAGTTCCAACTGCTGGTGCCGGGGCAGACGTAGAAGGGGACGCCGGCCTGGGCGAAGGCGGCGGCCTCGCGGTCGAAGGGGTGCGTGGCTTCGTAACCCCAGTTCAGGGCAATGACCGGTCGCGGCAACTCCGCGATCAACTCGGGCCGGTGCAGGATGATATCGCCCCAGAACAGCATGGTGCGGCCCTGCGCCGCCACGCTGGCATGGATCTGCTTCAGGAAGTCGAGGTAGACGCGTTCGCGGCCGCGGGCGGCGACGTCCGCCTGGCTGCGTCCGAGGCCGAGTTCCATGGTTTCGTCGCAGCCGACGTTGAAGAGCCGGCTGCTGAAGTTGGGCAGCAGTTCGGCGTGCAGAGCGCGGACCAGCGTCAGGCTGCCGGGATCGCCCGGGCAGAGCGTGGCCGCGGGGCGGTGCGAACCCCAGTAGAAGGCCCCGTCGGGCGCTTCGGCCAGGTCGTGGTAGGCGGCGTGCTTGAGCCAGCGGTCCATGTGGCCGAAGCTGTTCTGGTTCGGCACCAGCTCAACGAAGCGGGCGCGGCAGTAGGCGTCCAGCTCGCGGATTTCGTCGGCGCTCAGCGGGCTGGCGTCGTGCCAGACGCAGGCGTGGTCGCGGTAGGCGAACGTGTGCTCGGTGTAGAGCTCAAGGTGGTTGATCTTCCACTCGGCCAACTGGTCGACCAGCCCGAACAGCGTGGCCAGTGTGGGCACCTTGTCGCGCGAGATGTCGAGCATGACGCCGCGCGCCGCAAAGTCGGGCCAATCCTCGATCTCCAGTGCCGGCAGGGCCGGGCCATACAGCCGGCGCAACTGGCTGAGCGTCTGTTCGGCGTAGAACGTGCCGGCGGGCGAGGCGGCCTGGATCGAAATCCCGGCGGGCGCGACCCGCAGGCGGTAGCCTTCGGGCGGCAATGACGCATCCGGCGAGCGGTGAATGGCGGTCTGTGCCGGCACGGTGCCGTCGGCGAGCAACCGCAGGTGACGCGGGTAGGGCAGCAGGACGGGTGAGTTGTTCATGGGGAGCAAAGCCTCTCAGGGTGCACGCGCAACCGGCGACGACGCCGATGAGATACAGATCGTACAACCGCAGAATGTCGCATGTCGATTTCAGAATCGGGCGGGCGCATCCGCGATTCGGTGCACCGCCGTCCAACCGCGTGGACGTCTGCCACGCTGGTCAGCGGTCCCGTAGGTCCCGCTGTACTATCGGCGCCGCGCTGTACAGCGGGACCTACGGGACCGCTGCGGCCCAAGTCACGCGAACGTGACGTGCACCGAATCGCGGATGCGCCCGAATCGCACCGCCCATACAATATGTTTGCGCTTTCGACCCCCTTTTGTAAGCATTCCCAACTCCACGCCGCATGGGCCGCAGGTCGGGACTGTGGCAGGTTTCCACACTTTGGGAGCGATATGATGAGCAACAAAGTCAGATGGGGATTGCTGGCCACGGGTGCGATTGCGAAGGCGTTCGCGCGCGGCGTCAAGGCGTCGCAGACCGGCGAGTTGGTCGCCGTGGGTTCGCGGTCGCTCGAGAAGGCCAAGGCCTTCGGCGCCGAGTTCGGCATCGCGACCTGCCATGGTTCGTACGAGGCGCTGCTGGCCGACGCGAATGTCGAAGCCGTCTACGTCAGCACGCCCCATCCGCAGCACGCCGAGTGGGCCATCAAGGCTGCCGAGGCCGGCAAGCATGTGCTTGTCGAGAAGCCCGTCGCCCTCAACCAGTACGAGGCGCAGACCATGATGGAGGCCGCGGCGGCCAACCAGGTCTTCCTGATGGAAGCCTACATGTACCGCTGCCACCCCCAGACCGCCAAGCTGGTCGAACTGCTGGGACAGAAGGTCATCGGCGATGTCAGCGTGATCCAGGCCACGTTCTCCTTCCATGCCGGGTTCAACGCCGACAGCCGGCTCTGGAGCAACGCGCTGGCGGGCGGCGGCATCATGGACGTGGGCGGCTACACGACGTCGATCGCGCGCCTCGTGGCGGGCGCCGCGCTCGGGCAGCCGTTCGCCGAGCCGCTCAGCGTGTCCGGCGCCGGCCACCTGCATCCGCAGACCGGCGTGGACGCGTGGGCCGTGGCCACGCTGAAGTTCCCGAACGATATCGTGGCCACGATCTCGACCGGCATTGGCGTCAACCAGGACAATGTGCTGCGCATCTTCGGCAGCGAGGGAAACATCTTTGTGCCCGATCCCTTCGTGGCCCGCCGCGAGGGCGCCATGCCGGCCAAAATCATCGTGAACCGCAAGGGTGAGGCACCGCGCGAGATCGCGTTGGATTCGCCGGTGACCAGCTTTGCGCTTGAGGCCGATGTGTGCGGGCGCGCCATTCGCGCCAAGCGCCAGCAGGCCGACGCGCCGGCCATGTCGTGGGCCGACACGCTTGGCAACATCCGCGCGCAGGACGCCTGGCGCGCGGCCATCGGACTGACCTATGCCGCCGAGAAGGCCGAGAACCTGAAGCCCGTCACCGTCGCCAACCGGTCGTTGGCCGTCCGCGCGGCGCACCCCATTCCGCACGGTCGCATCGCCCATCTCGACAAGTCCGTGTCGCGCCTGATCATGGGCGTGGACAACCAGGGCGCGATGCCGCACGCGATGGCCGTTTTCGACGATTACTTTGAGCGCGGCGGCAATACGTTCGATACCGCCTTCGGCTATGGCGAACTCAGGTCGCGCCTGCTGGGCCGCTGGATCCAGTCGCGTGGCGTGCGTGAGCAGGTCGTGGTGATAGCCAAGGGCGCGCACACGCCGGACTGCGATCCGCAGTCGCTGAGCAAGCAGTTGATCCAGCAGCTCGCCTGGCTGGGCACCGACTACGCGGACATCTACATGATGCACCGCGACAACCCGGCGATCCCCGTCGGCAAGTTCATCGACGTCCTCAATGAGCACGTCCGCGCCGGCCGTATCCGGGCGTTTGGTGGCAGCAACTGGGCTCTGGAACGCATCAAGAAGGCCAACGCCTACGCCAAGCGCAAGGGGTTGCAGGGGTTCTCGGTCGTGTCGAACAACCTCGCGCTGGCCGAGATGGTCAAGCCGGTGTGGGGCGGCTGCATCCACGTCCACGGCGCCGCCGATCGCGCGTGGCTGAAGCGCGCGGGGCTGGCCCTGCTGCCGTGGTCGAGTCAGGCGCGCGGGTTCTTCGTGCCTGAGCGGGCGCAGCCCGGCAAGCGCGACGACGCCTCGCTGGCCGACTGCTGGTACTCCGACGACAACTTCAAGCGCCAGGCGCGGGCGATCGAACTGGCCGCCAAGTACGGCGTCGAGCCGATCAACATCGCCCTGGCGTGGGTGCTGTGCCAGTCGTTCCCGACCTTTCCGCTGGTCGGCCCGCGGCAGCTCTCCGAGATGCGCTCGTGTCAGGCGGCGCTGGACGTCCACCTGACCGCCCGCGAGATGAAGTACCTGAACCTGGAAGACTGACCGTCGCATGGTCGTTGACGTGAGCCGCCGCCTGTCGTATTCTTTGCGGCACTTGCAGTAGTCGATGCAGCCCTTTGGAGAGGTGGCTGAGTGGTTGAAAGCAACGGTTTGCTAAACCGTCGTACCGGGTTAACCGGTACCGGGGGTCCGAATCCCCCCCTCTCCGCCATCCTGTGTGGCAAATACTACTGTGGCATTGTTTGCTGTCCACCGTTCGAGTCACCCGCCACGGCCTCCGCCCGACTGTCCCGTGAGGGACGTTGTCCCGTGCCAACGGGACTCACGTCCGACCGCCCGACTGTCCAACCACCCGGTTCAAGCGTGCCAAGGCCGAACGCATCGCCGAACTTCTAGACCGAAGTTCCTACGACTTGGCACGCGCCGCCCATGCGCAACATTCGCTGTTCCAACGACATAGCGCGGCGGCAGCCGGTTTTTCCCGTTCCGTCTACTGGGCGCAGCCCTTCGGCCATGACGGCGCGTCCAGCGCGAGCAGTTCGAACACCTTGCGCTGGTAGTCGTCGCGTTTTGTCTCGCGGGCGAAGCGTACGGTCGTCTTGCCTTCACCCACGCGGCAGATGTTGCGCACAAGGGTTGCGAGCGAGGCCATGAGACCGTCCCAACGGCGTAGCGGCAGGCCGTCGGTCGACTCCTTGGAGGCGCGTTTGCGGCGGACGGCCGCCGACGGCAATGCCTTGGCGACCGGATCGCGCGCGGTCCGATTGGCCTCCAACTCCTCGTCGGCGAAAAGCAAGGGCGCCAACGCGGCGCGCATGTGCCATTCGACATAGGTGGCGCGAGTTCACTGCCGTCTGGGATGGCGTGGCGTTGCGCGACGCGGGAGCCGATCCGCAGGACGTCTTCTTTCGCGGCATCGCACACCGCTGCTCCTGGATGCTGTTCTGGCACATACCAAGCCGCACGCTGAGCTACGGACATGCTTCGCCGCACGATCCTGCCGGACGAGGCGGGCGTGTTGTACGAGGGAAACGCGCGCCGCATCCTGTGGGCCTTCCGCGATCTGGAATTGCCGGTCGACGCAAACACCCGTGTCGCCGATCTGGTTGCCACCATACCCGTCGACGTCACGGACGGCCGTCTCTTTGCACATGCACGCCGTGTGTACGCCATCGGCTGAGGAACGCAGAAGATCCCCCAGCGGGAGACT
Source organism: uncultured Lentisphaerales bacterium (assembly GCA_964417715.1). GTDB lineage: Bacteria > Verrucomicrobiota > Kiritimatiellia > RFP12 > CAYQJG01 > CAYQJG01. The sequence continues at coordinate 55,869 of CAYQJG010000009.1, forward strand.
GTTGCCGTTTGCAGTCACGAAGGCAGGACGTCGCCTGAAGAGGCCACGCAACCCGAACTGTGTCTCCCCCGATCACTGATCACGGATCACCGATCACCTCTCGCCCACTCCCCTGGCCCTCCGCCCTCCCTGACCAGGTCCGCGCACTGCGCCTGGCCTTGGAAACCGCCCCCGGCCCAGTCACCCCCGAAGCCATCTCCACCCGTTTCAAGCGTGCCCAACCCGCCCGCGTCGCCGGTTGTCGACTGTCGTTGACGTTCGTCGAACCCCACCGTCCCACCGTCTATTCGGCCTGAGCGAGTCGTCGATTGACCCAAAAGGCTCTGGTCGTCTGCGTCCAACACAGGTAGCATACAATTTGTATTTCAACGGAGATGAGTGATTCGTATGGCTGACCGATTTGATCCGATTAGCGAGAAATGCCCCCACATACTACATGGCGGCGACTACAATCCCGATCAATGGATCAGGACGCCGGATGTGTGGGACGCCGATATGCGTCTCATGAAACAGGCGAATTGCAACATCATGTCGGTGGGGATCTTCTCGTGGTCCGCCATGGAAACGCAGGAAGGGCGATTCGATTTCGCGTGGCTCGATACGATCATGGACAAGCTGGCGGCGAACGGGTGTTTTGCCGTGTTGGCCACGCCCAGCGGATCGAAGCCGGCATGGATGAGCGAAACCCATCCCGAAGTGTGCCGCGTGAACGCATCCGGACGTCGCGAGCCGCACGGCGCCCGCCACAATCACTGCCGCACATCGCCGGTCTATCGCGAGAAGTGCAGGATCATCAACACGCAACTGGCCCAACGCTATGCCAGGCATCCGGCACTGGCGGTGTGGCATGTTTCGAATGAGTATAATGGCGAGGAATGTCACTGCCCGCTCTGCTACCAGGCATTTCGCGCGTGGCTGCGCGGGCGCTATCACAACAGTCTGGACGAACTCAACGACGCGTGGTGGTCGCGTTTTTGGAGTCACACGTATTCGAACTGGGAGCAGATTCGTCCGGTGGACGGGAGCCTTCACGGGCTGATGCTGGACTGGAAGCGTTTCCTGACCGCGCAGACGATTGATTTCTTCAAGGCGGAGTGCGCACCGCTGCGCGAGTTCACGCCGCGCGTGCCGATTACAACCAATTTCATGGGGTTCAGCACCACGCTGGACTACTGGAAATTCGCCCGCGAGGTCGACGTGATCAGTTGGGACAGCTACCCTTCGTATCACGATCGGAAGGATGACTGGCTTGGCGCGGTTGAAACGTCGCTGGCGCAGGATATGAACCGGTCGTTCAAGAAGAGGCCGTTCATGCAGATGGAATGTTCGCCTGGCGTGCAGAACTGGAAACCGGTCAACAAGCTCAAGAGGCCGGGACTGCATATCGTCGAGGGGCTGCAAAGTGTGGCGCACGGTAGCGACACGGTGCAGTACTTTCAGTGGCGCAAGGGACGCGGCGGGTGCGAGAAGTTCCATGGGGCGGTGATTGACCACTGCGCCACGACCGACACGCGGGTGTTTCGGGAAGTGGCTCAACTCGGAAAGACGCTGGCGTCGCTTGACTCCGTGGTTGGGACCGCCACGCGGGCGGAGGTGGCCATCCTGTACGATTGGGAAAACCGCTGGGCGATCGACCAAACGAGCGGTCCGCGCAACATAGGAAAAGACTATCTCGAAACATGTGTGGCGCACTACCGTCCCTTCTGGAGCCATGGCGTAGGTTGCGACGTGATCAGCGAGGACAGCGCGCTGGATGGCTACAAACTGGTTATCGCTCCTATGCTCTACATGATCCGTCCGGGTTGTGCCGAACGGATCGAGGCTTTCGTGAGCGCCGGGGGAGTGTTTGTGACGACGTACCTGTCCGGTATTGCCAATGAAACGGACTTGTGTTTCCAGAACGGATTCCCGGGCCCCCTGCGGAAGTTGATGGGAGTGTGGGCCGAAGAGATTGACGCGCTGTATGACGGCGAGCAGGTCGATGTGTTGGCGATGCCGGGGAACGCGGCCGGGCTGGCGGGACGCTATAAGGCGGGCATGTTCTGTGACTTGCTTCACGCGGAGGGGGCGCAGGCGATCGCCACCTATGGCAGTGAGTTCTATAAGGGACGGCCGGCCGCGACCGTGAACGCCGTGGGGAAGGGCCGCGCCTTCTATATCGCGAGTCGCAACGAGCCGCGGTTCCATGCGGACTTGTACGGACACCTGATCGAGAGCATGGATCTGAAGCGCGCCCTAGGCACGCGATTGCCCGACGGCGTGACGGCGCAGACGCGCACCGACGGTGTGGATGAGTACGTCTTTGTCCTTGGCTTCAACCGTGAAGCGACGGTGGTGGAGCTTGATTCGCGCCGCTACCGGGATCTGCTGACCGGCGAAGTCGTGGGTGGAACTCTGGCTCTGGAAGCCTACACGACCCGGATCCTGGTCCCGCAACGGTAGCGGCTTGCCTGGGTGACGAACCACGCCGCTTCTCCCCGCCTTCAGCGGCGGTTGCCGCCCAGGTGACAGGCGAGGAGGCGGTCGTCGTGCGTCTCAAGATCCGGTGGGGCTCCGCAGTCGCAGCGGCCCTTTTCCGCGAGCGGGCACCGCGGGTAGAAGGCGCACCCCGGGGGCAGGTTGCCAGGATCGGCCACATCGCCGCCCAGGTCTGCGTTCATAGGCTGGTCGGGATCGGGACTCGGCACGGCGGCGAGCAACGCGCGCGTGTAGGGATGGGACGGCCGGTTGAACAGCGCCTCGGTCGACGCCAGTTCCACGATCCGGCCGGCGTACATGACGGCAATGCGGTCACAGATGTGTTTCACGACGCTGAGATTGTGCGCGATGAAGATGTAGGTCAGGTTCAATTCCGCTTGAAGGTCTTGGAGCAGGTTAATCACCTGGGCTTGCACCGAAACGTCCAGCGCGGACACAGCCTCATCGCACACGACCAGCGAAGGGTTCATGATCAGGGCGCGCGCGATGCCGATGCGCTGCCGCTGGCCGCCGCTGAAGGCATGCGGGTAGCGGGTGCGGTGCTCGGGTTTCAGGCCCACCATCCTCAGCATGGCCGCGATGCGGTCGTCGAGTTCGGTCCCGCGAGCCAAACCGTGGATGACCAGCGGCTCGCCTACGATGCCGCGGACGGTCATGCGCGGGTTCAACGAGGAGAACGGATCCTGGAAGATCATCTGCATCCGCGTGCGCAGCGGTCGCAACGCTTTTTCGGACAGGGTGGCCAGGTCGACTTCCGCGCCGTCCGGATGGAACAGCACCTGACCCGACGTCGGGGTCAGGGCGCGCAGGATGGTGCGCCCCGTGGTGGTCTTGCCGCAACCCGACTCGCCGACAAGCCCGAGGGTTTCCCCCGGCATCAGGTCGAACGAGACATGGTCGCACGCCTTCACAACACCCACTCGTTTCCGGAAGAATCCTTGCGAGTATATGGGGAAGTGCTTGCACAGGTCCCGGACCCGGAGCAACGGCGCTTCTCGGTCGCGCGTCATCATGAGGCGCCCCCGATCTCATGGACGCGCACACAGGCGACCGTGTGACCGCCGGCCACTGCTTCCAGCACAGGCGGTCCTCCCGCATCGCACCGGCCGGCCACGGCGTGGGGACAACGCGGATGGAAGGGGCAGCCGGACGGCTTCTCGGCGAGGGAGGGCACGCTGCCCTCGATCGAGGGCAGGCGCGACTTGTCCTGCGCGAGGCCGGGCAAGGACCGGAGAAGCGCCATGGTGTAGGGATGGCGCGGCGCCTTCATGATGACTCGCACCGGCGCGTATTCAACGATGCGTCCCAGGTACATCACGGCCACGTCATTCGCCATCTGGGCCACGACGCCCATGTCGTGGGTGATGAGCAGGATGGACGTGCCGATGTCCCGTTGCAGACCCTTCATCAACCTCATGATCTGCGCTTGAAGCGTGACATCCAGCGCTGTCGTGGGCTCATCGGCGATCAGCACCTCCGGATTGCACACCAGTGCCATGGCAATCACTACCCTCTGCCGCATGCCGCCCGACATTTCGAAAGGATACTGCGCGATGCGACGTTCGGGCGCGGGGATGCCGACCTTGGCCAGCATGGCGATGGCGAGGCGATGGGCTTCCCGCTTGGAGACATCCTGGTGCAGCAGGATGGCCTCGTTGATTTGGTTCCCAACGGTGTGAACCGGGCTGAGCGCCGTCATCGGTTCCTGGAAAATCATGCTGATATGGCCGCCTCGCAACTGGAACAGCCGATCCGAGTCGTCGGCCAGTGCCGTGATGTCAATCGGTTCCCCGGCTCTCGGAAAAAAGCGGATGGTGCCGCCTATGATGCGGCCCGGGGGCTGGATGATGCGCAGGATCGAGTAGGCGGTCACGGACTTGCCGCAGCCGGATTCGCCCACGATGGCCGTAGTCCGTCCGCGACCCACGGCGAAACTCACGCCATCGACCGCCCGGACCTCGCCCTCCTCGGTGTCGAAGGACACCTTGAGATTCCCGATCTCAAGCACGGGATCGCTCGCCGTCGCGGCGTTCTGTTCGAGTGCGCTCATCGGTATGGATCGGCTGCGTCGCGCAGGCCGTCTCCCAGGAAGTTGAAACACAGCACCGTCAGCGTGATGAACAGCACGGGCAGCAGCAGCCAGGGGTAGCCGGCCACCATCTGCATGTTCATGCAATCCTGCATCAGCACGCCCCAACTGACCACCGGCGGCCGGAGGCCGAGTCCGAGGAAGCTCAGCGAGGTTTCGCCCAGCACCATCCGCGGCACCGTCATCGACAGGGAGACGATGATGTGGCTGGTAAAGCCGGGCACGAGATGGCGGAAGAGAATGCGCCCATTGCTGGCGCCCAGCAGTTTCGCCGCCACGGCGTAGTCTTCCTCCCGCAACGACAGGATCTTCCCGCGCACCACGCGCGCGAGGCCCGTCCACCCCATCAGGCTCAGCACCACGGTGATGCCGAAGTAGACGCGCAACGGCGACCAGTCTGGCGGCATGGCCGCCCCCAGGGCCAGCCAGAGCGGCAGTCGTGGGAAGGCGTTGATGATCTCGATGCCGCGTTGGATCACGGTGTCGACCTTGCCGCCGACATAGCCGCTGATCCCGCCGATCGTGACCCCCAGGAAAAACGAGATGACAATGCCGACGAGCCCCACCGAAAGGGAGATGCGCGCCCCGTACAGGATGCGGCTGTACAGGTCGCGCCCGTATTTGTCGCCGCCGAGGAAAAAGAATGTGTCGTCGTCCCCGGGACGCGCCCGCGCCTTCGATACGCCCAGAAAATGCCGGTCCATCGGGATCAAGCCCCACAGTTCGTACCGGGGCCCGCGGGCCAGGAATGCCAGCGGCACGACCGTTCCGCGGTCCTCCACGTAGTGCCTGCGGAACGACACCGGGTCCACAGCCAGACGCACGGGATAGACGTACAGTCCGTGCGTGAGACTGAAGCGCGGTAACTGGGGCGGACTGTACATGTGGTCGAGCGACCGCCACTGCGGCGTGTACGGCGCGAAGAACTCGGCGAAAACGGTGACGGTATACAGGACGATCAGGCAGCGCACGGACCACACCGCCAGCCGGTGGCGCGCAAATCGGCGCTGGATGAGTTGCCACTGCGTCATCGCGCCGATGTCGCCGCGCGGGGGAAGGGTGGTCATTGGCCGCCTCCCCCGTGGCGGATCCTGGGATCCAGCGCGAACAGCAACAAATCGCTGACCAGCGTGCCTAAAACGCCCAGCAGACTGAGCACCATGAGCAGGGACCCGGCCAGATAGAAATCCTCGTTCATGAGGCCCGACATCATCAGCGGGCCGACCGTCGGCAGACTGAGAACGATTGCCACGATTGCGCCGCCGGAGATCAGTTCCGGGAAGATGTGCCCGATGCCCGAAATGAACGGGTTGAGCGCCACACGCACCGGATACTTGATCAGGAGCTTTAGCGGCCGAACGCCCTTGGCGCGCGCCGTGACAACGTAAGGCTTCTTCAGTTCATCCAGGAGGTTGGCCCGCATGACGCGGATCATGCCTGCAGTGCCGCCGACACCGAGCACGATCACGGGCACCCAGATGTGCTTGAGCAGGTCGAGAACCTTCCCGGTCGTCCATTCCACCTGCGTGGCGTACTCCGGGGAGAACAACCCCACTGCGCTGATGCCGAACAGCGTCTGGGCCGCGTACATCAGCACCAACGCCAGAAGAAATCCGGGGATGCACATGCCGAGGAAGGCGCCAACCGTCACGACGTAGTCCCCGAACGAGTACTGCCGGACCGCCGAGTAGATACCCAGCGGGAGGGCCATGAACCAGGTGAACAGAATGGTCCCCAGCGAAATCAGGAACGTCAGCAGCAGGCGGTCGCCGATCAAGTCGTTGACTTCGCGGCTGTTCTCCATCGACCGTCCCAGGTTGCCCTGCAGCAGACCGGAATCCATCCTCGAGAAACTCGCGAACCAGTACACGCCCAGCCAGCGCGCGTAGCGTTCGATCATCGGACTGTTCAGGTGGAACTGCTGTTCGATGTTCCGCAGTTCCTGCAGGTCAAGGGCGTCCCCGCTCTGCTGCAAGTCCATAACCCGCGACGTCAGGAAATCGCCCGGCGGCGCCTGGATCACGACGAACACGACGACGGAGATGATGAACAGGGTCGGCACCATGATCAGCAGGCGACGGAACACGAACGCGTGCCGCAGCCCAACCAAGACGATGGCGAGCAACGCGGCGCCCCAGATCAGGACGCGCAACAGCACCGTCACGGCCCTTCCCGAGGCAGACTTGACATGGCGGGGAGGCGATGGGCCGACGCCATTTGAAAGCGAAAGGCCGGCGGCGGCAATGTCCCCTGGACGCGGCACGACATGCTCGATCTCCCCCTTGATGGCTGCGACGGTGGCCGGAGAATCGAGGGATTTGTCGAAGTAGAAGGTTTCGATGCCGGCGTTGCCCGGCGACTGGAAGTCCCACGAGTAGATGGCCGTGCGCGGCACGTTCCGCAGTCCGTTCTTGACGACGACCAACGCCGGCGGCGCCGTGCTGAGGCCGATGGACCACACGTTCGTGGCGATAATCTCCCATGCGGGATCGAAGGCGCGCTGCTGCTCCTTCAGATCCGAGGGCCGGCAGGCGTCGATGTAGGCCGCGATGGCCGCCCGCATCGGGTGGCCTTCGGGGATGGGTTCGGTACGTCCGCCGGTGGCATTCAGATTCCCATCCAGCCCTCCGCGCAGGTACCATTCCGCGTACGCCGGCGCACTCACGGCGCCTGGCACGGCCCCCTGGGAGGCGAGCGGGTGATAGTCGCCCCCGCCACCCCCGATGGTGAAGTCGTGCATCAGGGCGGCGTGCTCGACACTCCACAAACGGCGCTGCCGTTGACGTGGAATAGTGCGGACGCCAACCGCGGCCCAGTCGTCGATCACGAACCGCACGGACCGGTCGCTCGTAAAGCCCTTCACGTAGTCCATGTAGAAGGTCATTCGCGTCCCGTCCTGGAACGTTCGGTAACCTTCCGCGTCACGCCGCGTCAGACCGACTTCATCCAACAGGCGGTTGGCGTGATCGGGCGCGTACTCGGTGAACGCATGGAAGGCGTGCTCGTTGAAAAAGGGCGAAATGCGGCTTGGCGCCACCTGGGCCGGCTCGGTCTGCCCGTGACACTCGGCGCGGATGACGGCGGAGCGATCGATCGCCAGCGATAGTGCCTGGCGGAAGCGGACGTCATTCATCAGGGCGCGTTTGAATGCCCATTCGGGATGCTCGGGCGAAGTGCGCCGGTTGAGGTTGAACGCGATCACGAACGAGAGGCGGTCCCCGGCGAGCCAGTGGTAGACCTGGTAGCCTCCTGCCGTCCGCTGTTCCATCAGGTACGTGTAGTCATCATAGCTGATGAAGCGCGCCTGGCATGTGACGCCACCAGAGGCGGCCTTGACCGGCACAAGGTCCGGCGACACCGACTCCGAGAAGATACGGTCGATGTACGGCAACTGGTTACCGGCTTCGTCGACCACCCAGTAGTACGGGTTGCGGACCGCCGTGTGCGGCGGACTGCTCACGTAGGAACGCGCCATCCAGGGGCGGAGATGGGGACGGGCCGGGTTCTCGTCGCTCTTCATGTAGCGGTACACCGCCACCTTGTCCGGGAGCCGCGCCTTTTTCATCGCCGCGTCAATGAGGGACGCGTCGCCCAGCACCGGGTGGTACGGGCGAAGGTAATGCTCGGGTGAGTGGACAAGCCATTGCGACCCGCCTGTGGCCAACCGCGTCAGGAACATCCCGTTCGGCTCCGGGAAGACGAACACCACGCGATACGGATCGTCCGGGTCAACCTGGACCTCGCCGGTCTTGCCGTTCACCTTCAGGATGTTCAACACCTCCCCGACCAGTTGCTCGCAGTTCTGCTCGTGCTGCCACCAGTAGAGAATGTCACGGGCCGTAAACGGTGCGCCGTCGGACCATCTGACGCCCCGTCGAAGGTGAAATGTCCAGCGCGTTGAATCCGCGTTAACGTCCCAACCCTTCGCCAGGTGCGGGACGATGGGAAACCCGTGCGGCGAGAAACGCACGAGCGTCGTGTAGCTCATGCGATTCTCCAGGAGCAGGCCGTTCAGCCGGACCCATGTTCCGCCGTACGTTCCCACGCCGTCGCAGCCCCGGAGCACACAGGGCTCCAGCCCCACCCGTTCCGCCACCGGCGGGAGTTTGCCCTCGCGGACCAGTTCCGCCAGGATCGGCGATTCGCCTTTCGGATACCAAGCGGCATTCGTGCCCACGGCGTAGTCCACATCCTGATGCAGCCGCAGCGGGGTGGCCACGTCGAGCGCGTTGTCGCGCAACGCCTTCGCTTCGTCGAGCACGCGTGGCGGGTAGGCGGGGAAGCCTTTCGTGAGGTCGGGTCGGAGCAGCCAGGCGAATCCGTACAGGACGGCAACCAGCCCCGCCGCGGCGGCCAGCTCCGTCGCGATTCGCCGCAGGGGCGATGGGGTCGATATCGAGCGTCTTGCCATGAGCCATCCTATTCGTGCGCGTTATTGGGAATGCGCGGCCGCACAAGCCGTGACGCGTAGTCCGGATTGGGCTCGGGAATCCGCGCCTCGACCTCGCGCTGCCACGTTCTCAGCCTATCAAGCATGCGCCGGGCGCGTTCGGGCTCGGTCTCTGCCAGGTCGCATTGCTCGCTCGGGTCGGCGCGCAGGTTGAACAACGACACGCGTCCGTCTTCGAAAAACTCGATCAGCTTCCAGTCGCCGCGCACCATCGAGGCAGCCGGCGTATTACCCTGGTTGGAGTAGTGCGGATAGTGCCAGTAGAGGGCCTCGCGTTCGAGGCTGTCCTTCCCGCCCAGCAAGGGCATCAGGCTGACGCCATCGGCATGTTGCGCGGGAAGAAGCGGCAGGCCCGCCGCCTCCAGAAACGTCGGGTAGAAATCCGTGCTCGTGACGGGCGTCAAGCAGCGCGCGCGCGGCTGGATCACCCGTGGCCAGCGCATGAGTTGGCACACGCGTGTGCCGCCCTCGTAATTCCAGCCCTTGCCTTCCAGGAAGGGCAGGTTGCAGGTGGGCGAGCCCTCCGATGTGGACAGCCCGCCGTTGTCGGACGTGAACACGACCAGCGTGTTGTCGGCGATCCCTTCCGCATCGAGCACCGCCAGGACGCGGCCGATGTTCCAGTCGAGATTCTCGATCATCGCTGCATAGACGGGGTTCGATTGGAACAAGCGCCGCCGAACGGGCTCGTGCTGCTTGTGGAGGGAGGGATGGGGCTCGCCGACCGCGATCGGGTCGATCGTGTCCAGTCCCAGCGCCCGCGCCTTTCGCTCGTACTTATCGACCAAGTCCTGCGGCGCCGCCAGCGGCGTGTGGATCGCGTAGTGCGAAAGGTGCAGAAAGAACGGCTTGTCGCCGCGGCTGCGGATCAGGTGGATCGCTTCGTCCGTCAACCGGTCGGTCAGGTATTCGCCCGGCGGGCCATCAGCGACCGGAATCTTGTAGGGCGCGAAATAGCCGTTCGCGCCCGGATTGCCGCGCTCGCAGCCGCCGATGTTCACGTCGAACCCGTGGTGCTCCGGGTAAAAGGGCGCATCGCCCAGGTGCCACTTGCCGATGTGCCAGGTCTGATACCCGCCCTCCCGAAGCGCGGCGGCAACGCTCTTCTCCTCCAGCGGGAGGTAGTGCAGGTATGGCACGTCCTTGAGCCGGCCCTCGGCCTTGCTCCCGATCCACTGGGTCACGCCGATACGGGCCGGATACTTCCCGCTCATGATGCTGGCGCGCGTCGGAGAACAGACAGGACACGACGCATAGGCGTTCTCAAAACGCACGCCTTGAGCGGAGAACCGGTCGAGATTCGGCGTCTCGTAGAACGTGCTCCCGAAACAGGTCAGGTCCCGGCAGCCCAGATCGTCAATGAGGATGAACAGAATGTTCGGTTGCGCCAAGATACGCCTCCTACACGGCACGGTCAGACACAGAGGAACACGCGGCAAACCGGCCTTGCCAGCGGTACAATCCCGCAAGAGCGCCACAATAGCAGCCGGTCGCTTCCTGCCGCAAGCGCCATACAGGTCAACAACTGAACTGATCGGGGCGTCCTGCGAATCCGCAACCCCGCGCTGCCGCCCGTCTCCCGAATCGCATGGAAGCCTGGCCCAATGCGTCCTCAGGGACAACCGCGGCCGCCCCAAAAGGTTCACTTATTGACCTGTTGCATTCTTGCCCGCCGATGAATCTACCGGCTACCATATTAGTCACTGAGCGAGTTGGGGGCTGGGCAAGGGAAGAGGACTCGGCGATCCCGTCACTTGACGACAGAACTGGAGTAACCGGATGGACATGGATCTGCGATGGACAGGCAGGTGGGCGGGCGTGAAGGGCATGCGTACGGCAGGCATGCTGGCGGCGGTTTGGACCGTCGTGATCGGTGCGGCGGGCAACGGCGTGGTTCACGCCCAGAACACGGGCGTGGTCACGGTCGCCTGGGAACCGCGGCAGCAGATGTCCTATGGCATGGATTTCGAACCCGTGTTCTACTGGAAAGACCTGAAAGCGACGGACAAGCAGCGGCTGGCCGAACTCGCGTTTCGGGACTGCAGGGTGGACCACGTACGCATCGCGGTCAACCCGGGCGCGGAGGCAAAGGAAGGAACCTTTGACGCGAGCCAGTACGCCGTGATCCTCGATGCCATGGCGCACTTCAAAGCGGCGCGCCCGGATATCAAGTTCTTCGGCAGCCCGCGCCCGCGCGCCGGGGGGCTATACCACTGCTACCCGCTGTGGATCACACGGGACACGTTCCGCGTGGACAGCAAGGGGCGAACCATATGGAGGCGCGGGCAGTTTGATTCGGAGAACGGGGCTGCCTACATGGTCCGCTACGTCCGTTTCATGAAGTCCAAGGGCTTCACGATTACCTACCTCGATCTCAAAAACGAATGCTGCTTGTCTCTTCGTCCGGCGGCCGCGGCGGCCATGGCCATGCGCATCCGCGAGCAGTTGGGGAAGGAAACGCCGTTGCTGGTCGCACCGTCCAGTTGGAACTACTCCATTGGCGGGAAATGGGTCAAGGAGGCCATCGAGGGGCAGCCGGCCATCGAGGGGCAGCCGGCCATCGATGGGAAGCCGGCCATCGAGGGGAAGGCGGCCATCAAGGGGCCGGGGACGGACTTCTTCGATATCCTCTCCATGCACAACACTCCCGGCCACGCGAGGAGCGGATCGCTGGACGACTTTGTCGCCTTGGGCAGGAAGTTGAACAAGCCGGTCTGGAACACCGAGTTGCACGAATTCCGCGGCAACGATATCTCCGCGGTGTCGAATACCGTTGCCTTGCTCACCCAGATTCGGGGGGGGGTCTGTGCCCTCAACGACTGGCTGTCCCTTGCTAACGAGAAGAAAGACTATAAGATGTTCCGCACCCTGGACGACGGCACGCTCGAGGTCATGCGGGTCTACTACATCTACAAGCAGCTCGTGAACACCTCGGGCGGCGGTCGCTATGTGCCGACCACCATACCCGAGGGGCTGACCTCCTCTGCCGCATTTCTCCGGGACGACCTGATGACGGTGTGGCTCCTGAACGGCACCGATACGCCCGCGACAGGCGTGACCGTCAACCTGGACCGGCGCGCGATCGCCGGCGACCCGGTCAAGACCGTGTGGTGGGGGCCCGACACCGGACGGGATGGCCGGATCGACGACATCAAGCCCGCCACGGCCAACACCCTGCGCACCGATGTCGGCGCCCAGACGCTCATCTGCTTCGAATTCAAGGTCAAGAGCGAGGTCAAGTAACGATGAAGAAGAACCAAGCAGTTGTCGTCGGCACGATCCTGAGTCTGGGTTTGCTGACAGCCGGTACCGCAAATGTCCGGGCAGAGGATCGTGCGAAGACAAGCGGCGATTATCTCGTGATGGATCTCTCCGGCGGTCACGTGGCATCGAACTACCCGGTCACGTATCTTCCGGCGGTTCCGGCGGGCGGTTGGACGACCGAACACAAGACCACCAAGCTGGTGTTGCGCCGCATTCGGGCCGGAACGTTCACGATGGGTTCACCCGCGGGCGAACTCGGGCAGGATCTGGATGAGACCCAGCATGCGGTAACCTTGACCAGTGACGTCTATATCGGTGTTTTCGAGGTCACGCAGCGGCAATGGGAACTGGTGATGGGAAACCGGCCGAGCTACTTCAATTCTCCCTCCGACTATGCGGCGCGCCCGGTTGAACAGGTGAGTTACTATCATATCCGGGAGAATCCGGCCAACCGCGACGACCCGGCTGCAGATTGGCCGGCAAATGCGATGGTGAACACGAACTCGTTCATCGGCAAGTTGCGCAGCAAGACGGGACTGGCGACACTGGACCTGCCGACCGAAGCGCAATGGGAGTATGCCTGCCGGGCAGGGGCGGCCACGCCGTTGAACAGCGGGAAGGCCCTGACGGCCGGAAGCAGTTGCCCGAACCTGTCGGAGGTGGGGCGTTACTGGAGCAACGGCGGCAGTGGAAAGGGATTCGGAAAGGCGTGGGGCACAAACGCAGCCACCGCCACGGTGGGCACGTACTTGCCCAATCGCTGGGGTTTGTACGACATGCACGGCAACGTCTGGGAATGGTGCCTCGACTGGCACGGGACCTATGCGGGGGACGTGACGAATCCGCCGGGCGCGGCGTCGGGGCCGGGCCGCGTGAAACGGGGCGGCAGTTGGCACTACTCCGCCAGGTACTGCCGCTCCGCGAATCGGTCCGACTTCGGGCCGGGCGATCGCAGCAACGACAATGGCTTCCGGCTCGTCAGCAACGTGCCATGAGCTGCAATCCTATCATGTTACGCCGACAACCTAACAAAGGAGGAGAGCGATGAAAGCCCCCAGGAAAGTGATGCAATCCCGGTTCCTTGCGCGACTCATCGGCGCGGCCGCCTGGCTGGCGCTCGCCACGAGCGCCTCAGCCGCCGTGCTGGTCAGTGACGGTGTTCCGGTCTCGGGCACCGGCGCCTATAACGCCGACGCAACGCTCCAGAATCAGAATCCCACGCACACCTCGATCATCGGCGAGATCAACGCGTGGCTCTCCACTTCTGCCTTTGTGCAGGTCAGCGGCTTGGGGCTGGAGTATCCGTCCAGCTACCAACTGTCCGCCATCGGCGGGTCCCTGGTCGCGACGAGCGCCACCACCTCCGCCACGATTGGACGATACACCAGGCGAGCTCTGCTTTCGCCGCTGGGGGGGAAGTCCTTCTACTTCAGCGTTCTCATGTCCTACAGTGACCTTTCGTCTTTAAGCACCGGATACGCCGTGTCGTTGGGTATGACGCAAATACAGCCCAGCTCCACCGCATTCCCTAAGGACGCCCTCATGTTCGGCTTCCGGAGGAGCGCTAGCGGGGTGGAAGCCGTCGTGATGGCGACGAACACAATCACTGTTATCCAGTCCAACGTTTTGCCCGGCACCCACTTCGTTGTCGGCAAGTTTGTCTACAACGGCGCCGGCGCCGACACCATCTACGCGTCGCTGGATCCCGGCGCGGCGGAACCCTCGTCGTGGGCTGCCAACGTGACGGTCGACCTGTTGTCATCCGGCGCGAGCTTCGGGTACATCAACGTGGGCGGTTGCATCGGACTGAACAGCAAGAGCGTCTATTTCGACCAATGGCGTGTGGGCGACACCTACAGCGACGTCGTCGGGGTCTCCTCGCAACCCTCGCCGGAAGGCACCATGATTCTGCTCCGCTAGAGCATAGTTCCGCTAGCGCTTGGCGCCAAGCACCTGCTCGGTCTTGGCCATATCGGCTTTCGCAAGCTCCTTGCAGCCCAGAGGGCGGAATAGACCTTCCGAGCCACGTCGTCGAAAAGACATGAATCCACGCGCATCGTTCACCGTGTTGGACTGGGTGGTGGTGGGGGCGTATTTCGCCGGCATCACCCTGTTCGGCTTGTGGATCTCCCGCAAGACCCGGACCAGCAAAGGTTATTTTCTCGGCGACCGGAGATTACCGTGGTGGATCATGATCGGGCAGGCCTTCGGCACCGGTACAAACGCCGAGAACCCCGTGGCGCAGGCCGGCTCCACGTTCCATCTCGGCTTCGCCACGATCTGGTACCAGTGGAAGAACATGCTGATTACTCCGTTCTACTGGCTGATGGCGCCCTGGTACCGGCGCAGCGAGCGTACCACCGTCGCTGAGATCATCGAAGACCGCTACGGCCGCAAGCTGGCGTTGATGTATACATTATTTGCCGTCGCCTTCTTTGTCTTCAACCAGGGCGCCATGCTCAAGGGCGCGGGCAAGGTGATCAGCGTGGCCACGGGCGGAGATGTCATCTCGCCCAACGGCGTGGTGTTTGCCATGACGGCTTCGTTCATCCTCTACAGTGTGTTCGGCGGTCTGATGGCCTCGGCCTACACGGATTTCATTCAGAGTATCCTCATCATTGTACTGTCGTTCATGTTGATTCCATCCGGTTTGGCCGTGCTGGGCGGATTCGCGGGTATGCACGCCGTGCTTTCTCCGGAAAGCGCGGCAGCCTATGCCGCGCAGATCCAGGCTTCGCACCCCGCAGGCGCGGCCCTGATTCCGGGCGGCCAGGGGGGAACGGCCGGATTCTTTGCGTTGTACAGCGAGGTCAGTGGCATGAGTCTGTTCGTCATTCTCATGCTGGCGCTCAACGGCATTATCGGCATCGCGGCTATGCCGCACATTCTGGCCATGAGCGCGACCGGTCGCAACGAACGCGCCGGCCGCACGGGCCAGACCTACGGCGCTTTCGTCAAGCGCCTGTGTACCATCGGGTGGGCTCTGACGGGACTGATCGCGGCGGCGATAGTCATCAAGGAGGGCACGATTCTGCCCGACGCCGAGCATGCGTTCGGCTATGCCTGCCTGCGGCTCCTGGGCCCCGGATTCGTCGGCCTGCTGGTCGCCTGCGTGCTGGCGGCCAACATGTCCACTTGCTCGAATTTCATGGTGAATACCGGCGCGCTGTTCACCAACAACCTGTACCGGCCTTTCTGGCGCCCTGCCGCCTCAGACCGGGAACTCCTGGTGGTTGGCCGCCTGTCGGGACTCAGTTTGACCTTGCTGGGCGTCCTGTTCGCCCTGTGCGTGAATCAGGTGCTGGACGCTTTTCTTTTTACGGAAACTATCGCGGCGCTCATGGGGATCATGTTCATCGGCGGGTTCCTATGGAAGCGGGCGAACCGGACGGGCGCGTGGGGCGCAACCATTTCGTCATTCGTGGTCTACTACGCGCTGAATTACCTGCTGACTTGCCGCGGGCCGGACGGCGTCTTCACGCTGCTGGGCGCGGCATGGTCGCATCTCTGGCAATGCGCCGATCCCTGGGGTTTTCTGGCCACGGGCCACTTCAAGTTGGTGTACAAATGGACGGCCGCCCCCTACGGCTGGGCGACGCTCGCGGGATTCGCCAGTTTGATCGCATTGAGTCTGCTGACCCGGCGCGAGGATCCGGCGCGAATTGAATCCTTCTTCGACAAGCAACGGCATTCGAGCGACACCGAAGGGTTGCCCGTTGGGGCGCCGCAGCCCCTGGCCGCCGACCACGGCCAGGAGTTGCTGTTTCTCGATCTGCCGGGTTGGTTCAGCGGGGAGCGATATCGCGGCTTCTGGCGCCGCTATCGGGAGGACGTCTTGGGGTTTGCGCTGGCATGGGTCTCGGTCGGAGCGCTGGTTCTCATTGCGTGGATTGTCGTTCGCATCGGCGCATGATTCGGATGTGAGCCACGGTTGAGAAGGGGATTGGGCGATTTCGCCCCGCGCCCGGTATCAACATCTTCCTCCCCGTCGGCGTTGGTCTGCAGTTGTCTAAGGAAGGGCGTATCGGGAAATGAGGACCCACGGATTGCGCACGATCGCACACGCATGGACCATTGCCGTATTGATTCTTGCCGGACGCATGGAGACGCGATCGGAAACCCCGCGCCGTTCAACCACCGTGGATCTGCAGAATCAGAACGGGAAATGCGGACTTCCGCGTGTGTCATTGAACGGCAAATGGCAGGCAGGCATGGACCGCAAGTATGAACAGGTCGCGCAGGTCCCCGGCATGATCCCTGCGACACCGACGGAGAAACCGTCATCCGGCGTCACTTGGTACAAACGCGATGTCGGCCTGCCGCAAGGCGACTGGCTGTACGCCACAATGGTTCTCAAAGGCGCCAACTTTGCGCCCGCGGTCTATGTCAACGGAGTCGAAGTATCGCGAATAGAAGGCGGCATGACACCGTCTATTCACCTTCTCAAGAGTGGCGACGTTGCGCCCGGCAAGACCCTGTCAGTGGAAGTCGCACTGAAGTCAATGAACGATATTCCGGAGAACGACCCGTCATACATACCCAAAGCCGACCACAAGCGATGCAACCTGGCCTCATGGATCTGGGATGATGTCGAAATTGTTACCCACCGGCGATTCTATTTGGAGCGGATTGTCCCCGTCGCAGACATGGACAAAGGTGAACTTACTGTCCGGTGGAAAGCGATTGATTATGGCAACGGCAAAGCAGTGCCGGACAACATCAAGATTGAAATCCTCGGCGCAGACGGCACGACACTGGTCTCTGCAGACGATAAACCGGCCGCCCTTGAAGGAAAATGTACACTCCGTTACGGCGATACGTGCAAGCCGTGGTCCCCGTCAGCACCGAACTTATACAAAATCAGGGTCACAGTAAGCGACCATACGGGTCAGGTTTCGCATCAGGAAGTGTACAACTGGGCGCCACGCCGGCTCGGCCTGAAGAAGTATGATTTCGGAACCGGCCTGCATCTGAACGGCCAGCCCGTCAGCTTGCGCGGCGCCGGCATTGTCTGGCGGCGCTGGACGCGTGACAGCGAGTCCCAGGCTGTAATGAATGATCGAACCTGGTTCTTGAACAACCTGCTGAAGCCGTTTAAGGATCGCGGCGGCAACTTCATCCGACTACACCTTTACCTCACACCGGAGTTCATTCTGGATATGTGCGACGAACTGGGAATAATGGTGGATTCAGAATGGCATTTCTTTCACGAATACACCGTTGACGAAAATGCGCTGAAACGCCAATGGCGGGCGTGGTTCGACCTTGCGCAACGGCATCCGTGCATAGTCGCCATGCAACCGTACAATGAATCATCGGGACCCATGATAGCAACCACCATGAAAGTAGCCGAAGAACTCGAATCCGAGTATCAGCCGACTCTGATGTTTGACCGCGACATACTGGACGTACATCTTTACTGGTGGAGCGTCTTCGGAAATCTGGGCCTGTACTACGATTCACCGGCATTTTCCGGCGATAAGGCTTTATTGCTCGGAGAAATCGGAGCCAACTATCTCGACGGCAACTACAACAAGGGCGGATACTGGGCGCTTGGTGGCAGTTTCCAGCGTTTCCTGGGGGCGAACCACAATGCCACGGATCGCAAATGGCTTCTCGAGGTATCTAACGGAAAGATCGGCGAATACTGGAGACGGTTAAACACCCCCGGTATCTCCGCGTTCTGCATACTTGGAAGTTTTGCCGACGGTTGTCACTGGTATGAAGGCAAATTGATAGAAGGCAAACTCAAGTCGGTATGGGACAGGATGACACCGGTATGGTCCGCGCGGTCTGCAAGTCTTGAGATATGGCACCGTAATTTCGTTCCGGGCCAGAAGGTCACGGCCCCTCTGCACCTTTTCAACGAAACCGGCGAAACCGCCGAACTCAAAACGGCGCTGAGGATCCGCAACACCGGCGGGGATACTATTTCCGAGACAATCGCAAGCCGGTCTTTGGCGCCGTTCGGTCACACGATCGAAAATGTCAGCTTTGAGATGCCTGCCACAAACGGACATTATATTATCGAAGCTCACCTGCTGAATCCGACTCCGGACGTTGTTGTCCCGGTCCTTTCACAGTGGGATGCTTTCGTCTCAACCGCGCAACCTGACACAGAGCTTCAGAAAGCGGTGATCGGGGTGCTTTCCGAAGAGAAGGAATTGATCGAGTTTTTAGGGAGTCTATCCATAAAGACCGTGGACATCACTGACGCCGGCGCCAACGCTTTACTGGGGTCGCTTGCCACATGGAAGAAACTCGCAGGCAGTGGGGTCTTTCGCCGGCAACTGGAATCCGCCGTCAGCGCCGGCAAGGGACTCGTCTTGCTCGATGCAGGTCCGCGAGTGCTGGAAATGCATTACCCCGGGGAGGAAGCCGCGAGATACGGATTCTCCGTAAAATCGCGGGCCGACAACGAAGCCCTTTCGTTCGCTGAAGCTTATTACGCCACACAGCAGCAGTTGGACAAGACGGTTCCATTCCTCTTCGGTTGCGATGTCGGTTTCTCAAGCAAAAGCAAATCCGGCGCGGACAGTTGTGTCCACCCTGCGGCAAACGGGGCATTCCTGTGGCAGGGCCTCGACAGGATGCAAACATGGCTGTGGAACGGATTGAGAGGTGGAATCAATGTTCCATCAGTCAAAATGGATCTTGTCCTGAATCGCAAGGCTTTCCTCGAACAATGGAAACGGAGAGGCGCCAATATCACAAGTCTTAAGGACGGCAAGCCAGTCATCGCGTTTTCACTCGCGGATAATTTTGTCTACTCGGATAACGCGGACGACAAAGGCGCAATTGACAAACTGAAACAGAAGGTCGCAATACTGAAGGCAGACGCACCCGCCATCGCCGGCACAATACAGGAGCAGGAACTTCAAGTTGTTGATTTGGCCGCCAAATACGCTACACTAGGCCAGTCGCAACTGCAGTCCGAAGAACTCGCCGTCAATGGAACCGGGCTTTACAACGCCTGCGTGGTGCGCGTGCGCCATCCCAAGGCAAACATCATTGTCTCTCAACTGATAACCGCATGGCGGCTTGGCGGAGAACCGTCCTCCCCCAAACCCTATGCGGCTTGCCGGGATGAGGCGGCGCGCCAGATGGTGCTCAACATGTTAAGCGGTGTTCTGTAAAAGTAACCAAGGTGGTAGTATGAAACTCACAGACCAAGTAGTCACGTGGCTCACAGTCCTTCTTTCCTGCGTCAACTGCGTCCATGCGGAAGCCCTGGAAACCGTTATTCCGCGCCCTGTGTCGTACGAAACGGGAACCGGTGTGTGCAATCTATCGGAAATTCACAGCATTGTGGCCTCCGGCGGTCAGAGTGCGACCGCAGAGTACCTGAGATCATTCGCGAGCTCACGAATGGGGCTGAACCTCTCCGTCAAAGCCGGCGCTTCACCGGATTCAGAAAAGTGCATCGTTCTCAGCGTCGTAAATGATCCGGCATCGAAGAATGAGTTGGGCGCCGAAGGTTACCGGCTCAAAGTCAAAGCAGATCGGATCATCATAGAGGCATGTACCGATGCCGGCCTGTTTTACGGTATCCAGACCATGCGCCAGCTCTTGCCGCCTGGGATTGAGGGCAAAGAAAAGGCCAGTGCTGTCAAGTGGAGCATTCCCTGTGTAACGATTGTTGATCGCCCGAGATTTGCGTGGCGCGGATTTATGCTGGACGAAGCCCGGCACTTCTTCGGCAAGGAAACGGTCAAACGCGTGCTCGACCAGATGGCGCTTTTGAAGTTGAACCGGTTCCATTGGCATTTGACCGACAACGAGGCATGGCGCATAGAGATCAAGCAATACCCGAAACTGACTGAAACGGGAGCGATTGACCCGATGAATCCCAACGTACCGCCCAGGTTTTACACGCAGGACGATATCAGGGAGATTGTCAAATACGCAGCCGCGCTTCGCATCGTGATCATTCCGGAAATTGAGATGCCCGGGCACGCTAAAGCCGCGGGCCGGGCCTATCCGGAATTAAGCGACAATCACGAATTGAACGTCAGGTACAGGAAGCGGACGTTCAATCCGGGCAAGGAGGAAACCTATGTCTTCCTTGCCGGCGTTCTAAAGGAGGTCGCTGGATTGTTTCCCGGACCGTGGTTGCACTTCGGCGGGGATGAAGTGGACACCATACTCTGGCAAGGGCTTCCTGGAGTTGAAGCCATGATGAAGGCGCAGCAATGCACAACGCTCAAGGAAGTCGAAAGCTATTTCAACCGGCGCATGGCCGGTGTGATCGAATCGCTGGGTCGCAAGACGTGCGGATGGGATGAAGTCACTGCCGCCGGCATCCCGTCCGACAAGATCGTTGTCTTTCTGTGGCGGTGGGGCGATAAGAAGCTGCCCACCCTGCTGGACGACGTTATGGAAAAGAAGTACGAAGTGGTCCTGTGCCCGCTGAACCCAACGTATTTCAACCTGCTTCAGGACAGTTCGCATACGTCTTTCACCAAGCGGTGGGGCGTAAACACCCTTGATAACGTTTTAGATTTTCCAGTGTTTCCCGAGAAGTGGACGGAAAATGAACGCAAGAGAATCCTGGGCATCCATGCCTGTTTGTGGACCGAGAAGGTCAAGACCGTTCAAAAGATTGACTACCTGATTTTCCCCAGGCTTGCCGCGCTGTCGGAATCGGCATGGACTGTGCCCGAACGAAAGAGCCGTGAAGCTTTCATGAAACGGCTTCCGCTCTTTCTTCAGCGGCTTGACGCTATGGGCGTTTACTATTACGACCCGTTAAATCCGGGGAAGAACCCGGAGCCTGTAGAATAGCAGGCATGCTGGATCGGGCGGGCGAGGGGGAGACGTTTATGGCGCATTTCAGTTGGGCTATTGATGGCAGCATGGTCGGCCTCTACATCCTTGCCACGATGGTCGCCGGCTTGATGGTCCGGCGCTACGTGGGCAAGGTGGAGGACTTCCTGGTCGCCGGGCGGGAGATGAACGTCTACCTCGGCATTGCGTCCCTGGCCGCGACCGAATTCGGCATCATCACCTGCATGTATACCGCCCAGGCGGGCTACGTGAACGGCTTCGCCGGCTCGATCCCGGGGCTTTGCCAATGCGTGGCCATGTTCGTCATCGGCCTCACCGGATTCTGCATCAAGCCGCTGCGCGAATCGGGCGTGCTCACCATTCCCGAGCTGTTCGATCGCAAGTTCGGACCCAAGGCGCGGTGGCTGGCCGGCGTGGTGATCGTGCTGGGCGGGCTGCTTAACATGGGGGTCTTTCTCAAGATCGGCGGCGATTTCCTCATCCTGGTGACCAACCTCGGCGCTGGCACGGTGAACCTGGGCTTCATCAGGCTGACCAACCTGCAGTTCATGATGGCCCTACTGCTGATCATCGTGGCGGTCTACACCATCATGGGCGGTATGCTCTCCGTCCTGATCACGGACTTCCTCCAGTTCATCGTCATGAGCGCAGGGCTGATCGTGGTGACCCTCCTCATCCTCAAGAATATCGGCTTCGCCAACCTGGTGGAGACGGTGAGGGCCAACGTGGGCGAAGGCGGCTTCAACCCGCTCAAGAACCCGGGCTTGGGCTGGCCGTTCCTGATCTTCCAGATCCTGGTCCAGACCGCCGCCACCCTGACTTGGCAGACCTCCATCGCCCGTGTGCTCGCTGCCAAGGACCAGAAGACCGGACGCAAGGTGTACACGGGCACCGCCTTCTTCTTCGTGGCCCGTTTCCTAATCCCGGGCATGTGGGGCATGGCGGCGCTGTGGATGCTGTCGCAGCCGGCCAACCGGACGCACCTCCTGGATCTCCGCACGACCGAGATCGTGGCGCTGGAGCAGCGCGGCGACGCCGATGTCAAGGCGCTGACGCCGGAGCAGCGGACCCAGGTGATCGAACGATCCAAGGAACTCAAGACCGACCTCGGCGCCCGCGCGTCTGCGGCGCTGTCACCCGTTGAGCAGGGTTTGCTGTCCGTGGCCGTCAAGGTCGAGCAGGAGGCGTCCCTGCACGCCATGCCGAAGTTCCTGAGCCTGTTCGTTCCCATCGGTCTGATGGGGCTGCTGCTGGCGGCCATGCTGGCGGCGGACATGTCCACCGACTCCTCGTACATGCTGACCTGGGGGAGCGTGATCTACAACGACATCACTGCGCCGTTCCGCAAGACGAAGTGGACGGAGAAGAAAGGACTTCTGGTCAACCGCATGATTGTGGCCCTCATCGGCGTCTACCTGATGATCTTCGGCCTCTTCTACGAGATCAAGGGCAACGTCTGGGACTACCTCACGCTGACCGGTTCGATCTACCTCTCGAGCATGTCGGTGTTGCTCATCGCCTGCTGCTACTGGAAGCGGGCGAACGGCTGGGGCGCCATCGGCGGCATCATCATGGGCGCGGCCCTGCCGATCCTGTACCTGACCCTGCAGAAGATCCCCAGCATGGCTCCTCTGGCGGACCGTATCGGTCCCTACTACTCTGGCATTTCGGCCTACGTGGGCGCGGCCCTGGGCATGGTGGTGGGTACCCTGCTGAAGCCGGACGCGCGCGGTCCGCTCGGACAGACGCAAGGAGGCGGAGCATGAACACGGGTGGCCATATCCTCTGGTGGTTGCTGGCGATGACCTGCTTGATCTGGTACTCCACCGTCACGATCTACGTGGCGATCAAGGGCGTGAAGGACATCAAGACCATGCTCAAGAACCTCGGCGCCGGCCGGGGCGTGAAGCACTGACCGCGCGGCCGCACCGCGCTACGGAGCGCCGCGCCGCGTTCTTCCGCTCATCGATGCCTACTTGGCCGCCAGCGTCCGCTGACTGACTTCCGGCGTTTGACCGCTGCGGGTCAAGCCCCGCACATCTTCGGCGACGATGGCCGGACGGGCATCCGGCTTTGCTGTTGTCAGCGACACGTTGTCCAGCGTGATGCCGTCCACATGCCGAAGGTAGAGGCCAAAGGCCGGGAAAGCGCCGAACATCGTGCCTTTGGGGTATTGTTTCTCCAGCAAGGGGATGGCGCGAGCGGCGTCCTGTTCCGTGCCGCCGCCCGGAAAGCGGAACGTGATATTCCGCAGCGTGATCCGCTCGGCTGGACAACCGGGGAGGCCGGAGACGATGCCGCCGTACGTCTCCAACACATCGGCCTGTACGTTCTCAATCGTGATGTCGCGCAGCTTGCCGACCCCCGGTGCCGACTCGCCGGGAATCGGGTTGGCCCGGTTACCGAGGCGGATAAACAGCGGAATGCCTGTCTTCTGCATGACGATATTGGAAACGCAAACCCGCTGGCAGATTCCGCCGTCCACCTCGTTAATGACGATGCCGTCCCGCGACTCGGTCACACGACAGTCCCGGATCGTCACATCCTCAAACCCGGTCTGAGACTCGGTTCCAAACTTGATGGCTGCCCTCTTCGAAGCGAGCACGCAGTCCGATACGGTGATGTTGCGGCATGGCTTTCCGGCCACCATCGCCTTCAGCACGATCGCGTCGTCCTCGCTGTTTACATTGCAGTTGCGGACAATCACGTTGTCGCAACTATCAATGTCGATGCCGTCGCGGTTAATCCCGATACGGCTGTGAATCGTCACGCCCTCGATGCGTACCCGCTCGCATCCCAGATAGTGCGACGCCCAAAAGGCGGCATTGGTGAGGTGCACATCGCTCACTCGAACGTCGCGGCACTCGCTGAAGCGAACCAGAAACGGCCGACAGACACCCTTTGAGGGGAAGGACTTCCCCTGTCCGTCAATCACTCCTTTTCCCGCCAGTCCGACGCGCTCCGCCCGTTCCGCATAGACCAACGCGAAGAACTTCTCGTTCTTGCGCAGGTGGTTCGCCTTCGTCATCAACTCCTCATAGTCGCTGGGATTGGCGCTTCCCAGCAAGACCGCCTTTTCCGCGATCGTCAGCGTGACGCCGCTGCGCAGATGAATCGTGCCGCTCAGGAACGTGCCGCCGCCAAGCTCTACCGTGCCGCCGTCCGCCTTGGAGCAGGCCTCGATCGCCTTTTGGATCGCCGCCGTATCCAGCGTCGTCCCGTCTGCCTTCGCGCCGAAGTCCTGCGGGCGGAACGTGCGTTCCGCCGCCCCGACCGCCGTCACCAGAATAACCGTTGCCGTCAGGCAACCCAGAACAGACTGTCCTCTCATCACTGTCTCACCCCTCTGCTCTGTTTGCTCGGGACCGTCTCCGGTCCTTCATCGCCGTTATCGCTTAGCACCAAGCTCCTGTTCGATCTTTGCCTTAACGGCTTTCGCGATCTCCTCGTAGCCCTTGCGGGTGAAATGCACGTTATTCGGTATGCTGCAGGTATTGTCAAACTTCGCCGTGAGCGTATGAAGGTCGCATTCCGGGATGCCCCGCTTGGTCATGACCTTCCGGGCAACGTCGTTGAAGGGCACGGAACGGTTGACAGCGTTCGTCTCGCTCGGAACGACTGTGGTATTGGCCCAGATGACCTTGGCTTGGGGTGCCAGCGCTTGGATCCTGTCGGCTATCACCTCGAGATGTTTCTCATAGGTGGCAAGATCCGTTCTCTTGAGGTTCCAGATGCCGTAGTTGAACACAACCACGTCCCATTTCCTGACTTGGCCGTCATATTCTGAATTCAGATACGTTTCCATCTTGCCTTCTTTGACCCCCAGTATGGTCGCGCAGGCGTTTCCCGGACAGTGAAACACATTCGCGCTGTTTGTCATCATGGGCACGAGAGATGCGTGGTATCCGATCGAAATGGAGTCTCCGATGATCATGATGTTCGATTTCTTCGCCTCAGCCGCCGTGGCGGCGAGCGACTGCGCCAGAATTGCCGTCAAGATAATCGTCATAGCCGTGTGCTTGCGCATCCGATGTTTCCTTCCTTGTATTTTGTTTTGAGTCGACCTATACGTCGCTTTCGGAAAACATAGCATGTTGGTTTGTCGGCAGACCAGCATCCAGTGGGTCAACAAGTGAACCGTTTGGCGCAACCGCAGTTGCCCGCGCTTTTCGCCGTTGGCGCTGTCCGTAGCGCGTGCAGGTCATCGATCGGCACGTCGTACCTCATCATGATCCTGGCGGCGATCGCGTTGTAGGTCACATCGTTGCCATTCCTGCGCCTGGGGACGATGGTGCAGCAGGTCGTCGACGCCCAGATCAGTTTGGCGTTCGTTTGCCGGAGGCGGGTGACCAGCTTGTCCAACCGCAACCGTGGCCATGTAACCCAGCGGAATCGAATCGCCGATGATCAGAACATTGGGCGTTGACTTTGCGGCTACGACTGGAGCACTGGCCGTCTGCACGGCATCTCCACCAAACGCTCCAAATGCCGACAAGAGAGGCCTCCATTCAACTTCGTTGACCCGCACACTCCGGGTTCAACGCCCGCTGACAAGTCAACCTCATCGGTAGTGACTGGCGGAGTGTCCGTAGAGGCGCTTTAGGACTTTGTTGAGCGATTGCACATACGCGAAACCGGTACAGACGGCAATCTTCTCGATGGAGTCGTTGGTTTCGCGGATCAATCGAATTGCCCGCCGCGCCTGTTCCTGAGCAATGGCATCGTGAATACTTTGGCCCAAGTGCCGGCGAAACCGCCGCTGCATCACGGAGCGGGATGCATGACAGGCCTTGACGACGTCATGGACGCCAATGCCGTCTGTGGCATGACAGCGAATGAAATCAAGGGCACGGCGAAGCGCTTCATCATGGACCGCCAGGAAGTCGGTGGACTCCCGAACCACCACCTCGCGCGGTGCAATCAGCATGGAACGCTTCTCGACGCGGCGTCCCTTCATGGAGGCATCGAGCATGGCGGCGGCCGCGTACCCGACCCCCTGGTGGTCCGCGTCGATGCTCGACAACGCGGGCGTGGAGATATCGCACAGGATCCGGTCGTTACCCACTCCAAGCAAGGCGACGTCGGCGCCGACCGTCAGGCCGGCGGCATGAATCGCATCCCGCACGGGAAGCGCCCTCGCGTCGTCACACACGAAGACGGCCAGAGGGAGATCGAAGGCCTTGAGCCAGTTCGCCAGGCGATCGATTCTCTTCGAGAGGGGAGTTCGCCGTTCGTAACGGTTGGACCACGCCATTCTGGCGCAGTCATACCCAAGGTCCCGCAGACGTTCCGCGAACGCATCATGCCGCTCGTTAGACCAGTTCTCATCGCCAATGCCGAAGAACGCGAAGTTGACGAACCCTTGTCCCCTCAGGTGATCCGCGGCCAGGCGACCGATGGCCCGGTTGTCGGTATGCACCAGCGGGTACTGTCCCCGGTTGTAGACTCCGAGCACGTCGATGACTGGCGCCTGCTTGCCCTGGACGGCCTTGGCGATACGGGCATCGTGCATGCGGACGATGATGCCGTCGCCCTTCCAGTCGCGAAACCACGCCGGCGGCGGCTTGTCGATATGATGCGGTTCCATGTAGACCCGCCACGGGCCATGCTGCCGCACATAGTGGGAAATGCCCGTGAGGATGTCGCGTCCCGCCGCCAGCGATGTTTCGACGAGCACGGCCACCTCGGGCAGTTCGTGCGCGGCCTTCGCATCCTGTGTCTGCAACTGTTGTCTGGAGCCTGAAGGCATGAGTCACAGCATACTATAGCAAGCCAGTTTCCCGCACTAGAGTTTTCCTAAACACCGCTTTTCTCCTCACTCCGGTCACGGCCAACATGCTAATCTGACGGCGTCATGTGTATTGTGGTTCCGATTAAGCAGGTACCTGAGATCCGTGCCGTGCGCATGGACGAGCGCATGGGTACCATGATCCGCGATGGTATCGAGGTGATCGCCTTTTCCATACCGCAACCGACCACTCCGCTATGACAAGCGTCTTCTCATGGATGTGCTCCGTACTGGGGGGCCGCTTCGTTCGGCCATCGTGCGCCATGGTGCGGCTGTCCGATCACGGTCCGCGCTATGCCGAAACGGCCCTGGGCTGTTTTCCGGTGGAGCCCTGGGCGACGTGGACGAATCTGGTCTTCCTGTTCGTGATCGTCTACTGGGCGTGGCGCCTGTCCGGGTGCTGGCGTCGGCACAGGATGCTCAGTCTCGCGGCTCTGCCGCTGCTCACCGTGGGCTGGGTCGGCGGCACCGTCTACCATGCCACGCGCAGTCATGTCGTCTGGCTTCTGCTCGATTGGGTTCCGATCGTCACCCTGATCCTACTGGCGGCGGGGTGGCTCTGGCTGCGACTGCTGCCGCGCATGCGTCTTGCCGTGGGCGTCGCATTGGTGCTGCCACTCCTCATCGCCCTGGCACTGGCGCGTTCGTTGGCACACTCCGGTGCCGCGGGGATCTCCGCAAGCTATGCGATCATGGCCAGCACAGTCGTCATTCCTGCGGTGCTCAACTGCGTGAAGCAACGCGGCGCCTGGCCCTGGTTGGCGGCCGTCGTCGTCTGCTTCGCTGCGGCCCTGGGCTTCCGCACGTACGATGCGATGCTGGCGCAGGCCGGTTGGCCGCATGGCAGTCACTATCTCTGGCATCTCTTCGGCGGCCTGGCGACTTTCCTCATGTTCGCGTTCCTGCACAGGCTGCGAGAAGGGGATCCGGTTCCCCGTCCTGAGTCTGCCCGAAGGCCTGCCTAACGTGTTTGTCCGGGAAGAAAGACGAGTCGCCGCAACGCGCCGTGGGTATCCGTGGCGCAGGACGGCGTGTGCCCTTCTGCTGCGCGTTGGCCTCATGCTGGACCCGGCCGCGTTGCCCGCCGCGACCTACGTTGACCACGGGCACTACGGGTTCCTTGCGGTGACGCGCGACGAGGTCGGCGCCGCGGTGACCTTCGATGCCGCCCTGATGCCGACGGGCGCGACAAACGCACCCGGCACCGCCATTCGCAGCGTCCATGCGGTCCCCGTCGCGGGCGGGTGGCAGGTGTATGTCGGCGGCTGGCCGGCCGGTGTGCGCGGCGTCTGCGACCTCGCCCTGCGCGCCCGCGCCGTCGATGGCTCCCAGCGCACCGTCACGCTTCCCGGCACCGTGACCGTCGCTTCCGAACGCATGGACGTGGCGCTGCTGCTCGACGATTCCTTCAGCATGCGCCGCACCGATCCAACCCGCCTGCGCGTCGCCGCCGTGCAACTCTTCGCCCGCGTGGCGGCCGCCCGGGGCTCGATCCGCACGCTCACGATCGTGGCCTTCAACCGGACCGCCCGCGTGTTGCTGCCGCCGACCGATCCGGCCGACCATGTCGCCATCGACCGCTCGCTGACCGGCGTTGTGGCCGAGGGCAGCACCGACATGGATGCCGCGTTCGCGCAGGTCGTCAGCACGTTCGCTGGGCTGCCCGATTCGCGCAAAATCGCCGTTGTGCTGTCCGACGGCCATGATCAGCCGGGGCGCTACGAGAATGCCCACCTGCGCTTCGCCGACGCACACTGGCCGGTTTATACCGTCGGTCTTTCCGATCTCGCCGACACGAACACGCTCTGCCGGATCGCGACCCAGACCGGCGGCGCCTACCAGTTCGCACCCGACACGCAGCGGCTGGAGGCGATCTTCCAGGAGATCGTGCTGGCCCTGCACGGCGCGGTGATGATTGGCGACTGGCCGCTCGAGCGCGCGGACGTCCACGTGCCGGTCGACGACGCCGTGCGGCTGCTCACGCTGGCGCTCGATGCGCCGGTGGCTGCGCGTTGCCGCGTCTCCGGGCCCGACCGCCAGGCGCGCGAGCTCGCCGCGGATGCCGCCAGCAACGCCGTGTGCGAGGTTTACGCGCCGCAACGCGGCCCGTGGCAGGTGTCGGCTGCGACGGGCGCCGTGTTGCGTGCCACCGCTGCCAGCGATCTTGAACTTGTGCTCTTTCCCGTGGCGGCCGCGATCACCGATGCCGTCCCCGTACAGGTCCATGCGCTGTTGTTGCGCGACTTTGCGCCGGTCACCGGTGCGACCGTACGCGTGGCACTGACCATCGGCGCGGCCGCAGGTGGGCCTGTGACGTTGTCCGGCGTCGCACCGGGCCGCTACAGCGGGTGGCTTGTTCCGGCCGCCGTCGGCGCCGCCACCTGCCACGCGACGGCCAGCGGGCGGACGCCGGCCGGGTGGCCGTTCCAGCGCGCCGCCGCGCAGGCGTGGCAGGTGTCCCCGGTGCGCCGCGACTCGCTCTGGGTGC
Organism: uncultured Lentisphaerales bacterium; assembly: GCA_964417715.1. Lineage (GTDB taxonomy): Bacteria > Verrucomicrobiota > Kiritimatiellia > RFP12 > CAYQJG01 > CAYQJG01. The sequence goes on from CAYQJG010000009.1 coordinate 85,213, forward strand.
AGCCGCAACCAGCCACGCTGGCGTTGTACCCGGGCACGGCCGTCACCGGAACGGTGGCGATCGCCGGCCGGGGCGCATTCTCAGCCGCATTGACCGTGCCCGGTTCGCCGGCGGGCGTGGCCGTCGACTTGCCCGATGCAGGCGGGAGCCTGCCTGATGGCGCGTCACGCGCCCTGCGCGTGGAGGCGCGTGCGGATGCCGATGCGTCGCCAGGCGCGCTCACGGCGCAGGTCGCGGTTGCCGTGGGCACGCTGCCGGTGGCGCGCGTGCTGATCGAGATCACCGTGTTGACGCCGGAGGTCGCGTCGGGTCCGGCCGCGTTCGATTGGGGTGTCGTCCGCTCGGGGAGCATGCAGACCGGTCGCATCTGGGCGGCGCTGGTGCCGGGTGGGGCCGTGCGCATTCGCACAGCCGCCGATGGCGCCGCGGCGTGGCGGCCCGGCGAGGCGCGCATCCTGTCGGCCGCCACGTCGCAGTGGGAGATTGTGGTGGCCGCGCCAGCGGGAGCGGATGCGCGGGCGTCCGGCACGATCGTGCTGGATTGGGGTTGGGGGCGCCGCACGGTCCCGTGGCAGGTGTCGACCGAACCGCCGCCCGTGGTCGTCGAACCGGTGGTGACGAACGCGCCGCCTGTGGAACCGCCGCCCACGAACGTGGTGGCCCTGCCGCCGGTCGTGGTGGAACCCGTGCCGGTGCCCGCGCCTGTGGCGACCTCCGCGCCGGTTCCGGCACGCCGGTACAACTGGCCGCACCTGTTGCTGATCGCGCTGCTGGCTCTGCTGCTGGCGTGGCTGTTGGAACGGCTGCTGCGGCACACGCGTGTCCACCGCATGACGAAGTACTTCGTGCTGAGTGTGTTGCTGCACCTCGCGTTCCTGCTGCTCGGGCTGGACCTGTTGGTGCAGACGCGCGTGGTCGAGGTGGAGCAGTTGTCGCCGTCGCTGGCCGTGCGGATCGAAGCACTCGAGCAGAAGTTCGGCGTCGAGATCACGCCGGCCGCGGCACCGATTGCCCTGAACGACGCGGAGTCGGCGGCCGCCGTTGCGCGTGCCTCGGCTTCGGCCACGGCCGAGGACGCGCGGCGCGCCGAAATCCGGCAGCCTGATGCCGAGGTGGCGGCAACGCAGGCCGAACAGGCTCCGACCGTGCGTCCGACTGAGCTTGCGGCCGATGCCGCTGAGGCGGCCAAACAGCGGACCAAGTTGGATGCGGCGCAGGAGACGCGGACGATCGAGGCCAAGGCGGCTGAGCGCGCGGAGCATCGCGAGGAGATGCGTGCGGTTCTGGTGGACGCGGCGCGGCAGGAGGCGGAGCCGGTGCGCACCCGGACGGACGCGCGCGATGCACCGCCTGAAAACGCAACGGCCGTATTGATCGCGGCGGCTGTGCCGATGCCGGCAGACGTGCGCGCCGTGGCGATGGCGGACACAACCGCCAAGCAGGCTGGTGAACTCGCGCCCGCGGCTGCAACCGAAGCGGCCGCGCCCGCGCCCAAGCAGGTGGCCGCGGCCGCTGCGGTGGCGGTGCCGGTCCCCGTGACGCCCGAGCGGACACCTGTGGTGGGTGCGGCGCGTGGCGCCGGGGTGCCGACGCGCACGTCTCCGGCGGCCGAACCGGCAGCCGCGGTGGCAGCCGGCAGCACGGTTGTCGCGACCGTGGCGGCGTCCCGTGGATCAACCGGGGCGAGCGGACCGTCTGTGTCAACGGCGGCCCAGGCGACGGCCAAGCAGAGCACGGTGGCAGGTGATCTCCCGGCTGGCGCCGACACGGCGGCCGTCGCCGTGCATCGCGTCGTGGCAGGTGGTGCCGCGGCCGAACAGGGGCCGACGGATCGTGTCGTTCCGGCTGCCGTCGGGAGTGCCGTGCGTGCTGGCGCGGCGACGGGGGGCATGCGCACCGGTGCGGCTGCGGTCAGCGCGCCCGATGGTGCATCGGCGGCAGCGACGGTGGCGGCGCCAGGCGAGGTGGTGCAGGCGCGCGCGCCGCAAGCGGCTGAGCCGGTTGGCGACGGGCGCGCGCCCGCGAAACGCAAGGGCATGCCGGTCGATGCGATGCCGGCAGCGGCAGGCGCGGAGGCGATCGCCGTGCATCGCGGCGTGGCGGGTGTTGCTGCGAGCGGGCAGGGGGTGTCGGAGCAGGCTGTGGCGGTCGCTGCGGGAAGGGCCGTCGGGACCGGTGCGGCGACCGGGGCGCAGCGGGTCGGCGTGCCGGCCGCGGGCGCGGCGACGGATGCACCGTCCGCCACCGTGCTGGCTCCGCGCGTGACGCCGGGGCGTGTGCAGGGACCGGTTGTGGTTAACGGGGAGGGCGCGGCGCCGGAGAAGCGCAGGGGCATGCCCGTTGAGGCGGCGCCGCTGGACGTCGGGACGGTGGCGGGTGTGCGGCGCGTGGCGGCGCCGTCGGCCAGCGCGGCCGCCGCGGGCGGGGCTGAGCCCGACCGGGCGGCGGCGGTGGGGTTGGCGCGCGGGCAGCGCACGGGTGGCGCGGCGACCGAGCGTGGCGCGGCCGACGTCATCGCCGCCGCGGCCGCCGCGGATCCGCGGGATACGAGTGCCGCGGCCAGAATCGATGTGCCGCGCCAGGTCGGACTTCCAGGCGTGCGCGGCGACGCCGTGGCCGGTGATCTGGCGCTGCGCCTGGGCGACGGGCGTGAAGGCACCGTCAGCACGACGCTGGGGTTGGCGCGCTATGGCGGCGACTGGGACTGCAGCAAGACCGCCATGATGTTCCTGGGGCACCAGTTGCGCGAGCGTACCGGCATGGGGCTGATGGCCGGCGACCGCGTCGTGACGCTGGACGATCCCGAGTTGCGCAAGCTGCCGTTCGTTTACATGACGGGCCATCGCGATTTCCAGTTTACCGATGCCGAGGTTCGCAACCTGCGCGCCTACCTGCAGGGCGGCGGGCATCTGTGGGCCGACGACTCCACCCACTATCGTGACGAAACCTTCGACCGGGCGTTCCGGCGCGAACTCGCACGCCTGCTGCCGGGCGCGGCGCTGGAGAAGCTTGGGCCCGATTTCAAGGGCTTCCATACGGGCTATGATCTGTCGCAGGGGTACAAGGGATATGCGATCCCGCCGGGCGACAAGTACCGGCAGGATTACATCGAGGGCGCGCGTCTGGGCGACCGGGTGGCCGTGGTTTACACGCGCAATGACTACGGCGACGGGCTGGACATCGACCCGCACACGCAGCCGTTGGAGCCTTCGCTGACGAGCCTCAGTCCGGCCGAGATGCAGGAAGGCGCGACGCGCATGGGCGTGAACCTGGTGCTCTATTTTCTCACGCAGGGCGGGCAGGTTGACGGCGCGTTTATGTCGCGGACGGCCCAGACGATGCGGACCGCGCGCGACCGTTCCGACTCCGACTGGCCGACCGGGGCCGATCGGGCGTGGGAGGGGTTCGGCGACGCGACTGGCTGGCCGGTCGAGACCTGGGGTGATCCGGCGACGTGGACGGCGGCCGGCGACGCGGTCCGCCTGCGGTTCGAGGTGGCGGACAAGGAGAAGGCGGCGTTCGGCCGCGTCTACGAGCCGGCCTGGGTGCTGGAGGCACGCGACGTGCTGGCCGTCGAACTGGTCAGCCGCCTGACGTGCGGGGCGCGCGTGGCGCTGGGGTTGACGGTGGGAACGGGGTACTTCGAGACCGCGCCGTGTTACGTCAAGCCGGGCGCGAACCGCATTTTCTTCCGCTGCGACGCGCGCACGTTCAAGACGGAGGCCGCCAAGTGGGAGTACCGCGAGGCGTTGCCGCTGCCCGCGGCGGTCGGCAAGATCAACCTGCTGATCTATGCGCCGGCCGGCGGCGAGTTCGAGTTACGCAACGCCCGTGTTATCCGTGTGCCGTAGCGGAGAGGGTGGAAGACAGAGGTCAGAAGCCACGCCGACAGGACAGGCATCTGGCCTCGCGCACGAGCAGGCCGCCCCACCGACTCGGGTAGGGCGCGTTCCCCGAACGCGCCGCTGGGGCGGCTCGCGCCCGCGCCGGCCGTCCCCACTTCGACATTCTGCGGTTTCTTGTTGGATATTCTGCGGTTTGGCACACGCAGCTCAGAGCCAGTTGCACGCCCGGTCACCGCGACGCGTCCCGGGCCGGAAAGCGCGCGCGTGATACGGGCTCGTCTGCGGCGTTGTCACGGGATGCCGCAGACCGAGAGTCTGGCGGCACCCGTTCCGCCTTGCATACGAACCCGTCTGACGCGCGCGTTTCCGGGCGCGCCGCCGGCGTGACAGGTGCGAGCCGGTCGCTCTCCGGGAGGGCTCCGCGACGCCGTGTGCGAGCGTCCGGTCACACGGTCTCGCGGAGCTCGACCGCTCCCGGCTGCTCGGCCCTCGCGTGTCCGTCCGGCCGTCCCCACTTCGACATTCTGCGGTTTCTTTTTGGA
>CAYQJG010000010.1:0-3592 GCA_964417715.1 uncultured Lentisphaerales bacterium
CCGAACCCGAGGCGCCGCTCCCCTGGCAGGGCGCCCGGTATCGGGTCGCGCTGTTACCCGGCAGCCGACGCGGCGAGATCGCACGCGTACTCCCCGACATGCTGGCCGCTGCCGTGCGACTCGAGCGCGAACTGGACGGCGATTGCGCCTTTGTGATCCCGTCTGCGTCGCCCGCTATGCGGCGCCTGGGTGAAGCCGTGGCAGCCACCTGCCCGGCCCGGCCGGCGAGAGTGGCGTTTGTGGACGGCCAGGCGCGGCAGGTGTTGCGTCAGGCGCAGGCCGCAGCGGTCGCATCAGGGACGGCCACGCTGGAGGCCTGCCTGATGCGCTGCCCCACGGTGCTGGTTTACCGGGTGCCCTGGCTGACCTATGTGCTGGGGCGGTTGATTGTGCGGGGGATCAAGCACCTGGGACTGGCCAACATTCTGGCCGGACGCCGCCTGATGCCCGAACTGCTGCAGCACGAACTCACGCCGGCCAACCTGGCCGCGCAACTCAAGCCCTATCTCACCGATGCCGCCCTGCGTGCATCCGTGCAGGCCGAATACGATGCCGTCAATCGCTCCCTGGGAGACAGCGGCGCCTCCGACCGCGCCGCGACAGCGATCCGGGACACGCTGCGTGCCAAGGGACTCGCCTAGCACGTGTCTGCCGTGGTCACAGCACCACAACCGCGGATGCATGGTCCTGATGGGTCATCTCGACGCGCACGTCGCTGCGCCCGGCACGAACCAGCACGTCACGCACGATGCGCTCGGCCAGCGTCGCTGAATTGCATTCGGCGCTCAGGTGCGCGGGGAACACAACCTTGAGCCGGGGCGACAGCACGGTCGCCAACAGCTCGCACGCGACCTCGTTGCAGAGGTGGCCGTGCGGCCCCAGAATGCGCTGCTGAACCGACTTGGGGCGCTTCGACTGCATCACCATCTCGACGTCGTGGTTGCATTCCAGCACGAGCGCATCGCAGTCCGACAACCGGTGGCGCACGACCGTTGTGACCGATCCAAGGTCGGTCGCCACGCCCAGCCGGATGCGCCCGTCCGAGACGACGAATCCCACGGGGTCGGATGCGTCATGCGGCACGTTGAAGGGCTCGAATGTCAGTTCGCCGACGCCAAAGCAGCAGGCCGTTTCGAAGATGTCAAAGGGCGTCGTCAGGCCTGTGACGGCCCGCTCAACGCCGGCCGCCGTGCCTTCGTTCGCCAGAAGGCGCACGCGATGTTTGCGGCAAAGCACCGCGATGCCACTGCAGTGATCGGTGTGGTCGTGCGTGAAGAGGACGGCTGACAGATCGGACAGTTCGCGGCCGATGCCAGACAGCCGCGCGGCGGTCTCACGCGCGCTCAATCCGGCATCGATCAGCACCCGCGTGGCACCGGCCGCCACATAGATGCTGTTGCCGCCGCTGCCGCTTCCAAGGACACAGATTTCCACGCAAGGCCTCCTGACGGCCAGCACCATACCCCGTTGCCGGGGCACAAGACAAGCCATCAGCCGCGTTGGCTTTAGCATTTATCATTCCAAATGCGTTGTCCGGTCTTGCCGGATGACACCCCTTTGGCCTAGACTGCTGCTACCAAACGTATAGGACACCATGCCCGGAGCTTCCCTCAGTCTTAGCCAGCAGCAGCGCCAGATGATGGTTCTGGCGCCGCAACTGCGTCAGTCGCTGGAAATGCTCCAGATGCCGCTTCTGGAACTGCGGGCGGCCATCCAGGAGGAGATGGAAACCAATCCGACCATCGAGGATGTCCAGGACCCCAGCGAACTCTCGATCGAGACGCTGCCACCCGTGGTCAGCACGGCCGGCCCCATCGAGGGGGTGCCGGCGGGAACGCCGGATGTGGGAACTGCGACTGCCAGCGGACCGGAAGCGGACGAGCCCCTCGATTTCGACCGCGATATCGACACACTGACCAAGCTGGACGACGAGTGGCGCGACTATTTCATGCAGGGCATGGAGAACGCGCCCTCCCGCGAAGATGCCGACGAGCAGCGGCAGTACGTGATCGACTCGATCCGACAGCAGGTTTCGCTGGCAGACCACCTGGTCGACCAGTTGACGCTGAGCGACCTTGCCGACGACGACCGCCAGGCCGCCGAGACGCTGCTCGGCCACATCGACGATGACGGCTACATGAAGACCGATATCGCCGAACTGGCCGTGCAGACCGGGATAGGCCTGGCTCATCTGCAGACCGCCTTGCGCGCCATCCAGGAACTGAACCCCGTTGGTGTTGGCGCACGCGATCTGCGCGAGTGCCTGCTGCTGCAGTTGCGCCCGCTTGGGAATTCGCCCCGCGTGGCGTTGGCTAGAGCCATCATCACGTCGCACCTGGAGGATCTGGGCGCCAACCGCTACCCGCGCATTGCGCGCGCCCAGCGGACGTCGCTCGCGGCGGTCGAGGCGGCCGCCGACCTGATCCGCACGCTCAACCCGCGCCCCGGCCAAGCCTTCAGTCGCGACCAGACCGAGTACATCGAACCCGAGGTCATTGTGCGCAAGGAAGGCGGCCGTTACGTTGTCGTGGTGGACAATGACCGGTTGCCGCACATCCGCATCAGCACGCACTATCGCCAGTTGCTCGAAAATCCTGCCACGACGGCCGAGGTCAAGTCCTACATCCGCGAACGCATCCGGGCCGGCGCCTTCCTGATCAGGAGCATCCACCAGCGCCAGCGCACCATCCACCGCATCGCCTCCGAGATTGTGTCGTCGCAACAGGACTTCCTCGAATACGGCGTGACCCACCTGCGACCCATGACGATGGCCGAGGTGGCCCTACGCGTCGGCGTGCATGAGACAACCGTCAGCCGCACGGTGGCCAACAAATACATGCAGACCCCGTCCGGCCTGTTCGCGCTGAAGTACTTCTTCACGCCCGGACTGAAATCCGATGACGGCACGACCGTCTCAAACCGTTCGATCCAGGACATGATCGCGCAGGCCGTGGCGCACGAACCGGCTCAGTCCCCCCTTTCCGACCAGGCGATCCACGCGGCGTTGAAGAAGCACGGGGTCAATGTCGCGCGGCGCACGGTTGCGAAGTACCGTATGCTGCTCAAGATCGCACCGGCCCATGCCAGACGCCGCGCCTGACGCCGCTCGCAGATCACGACCGATACAACCGCCTCGCGTTGGCCGCCGTCAGAGCTGCGATCTCTGCGCGCGACGCCTGCCGCACGTCGGCCACGGCGGCGATGACAAGCGTCAGGTTCGCCGGTTGGTTCAGTCGGGCATCAACGCCCGACGCCGAGACGCCTCCCGGCGGGAGAATGTCGGGTGTGTCGGTCTCGACGAGCAACCGGTCCGCCGGTGCAGCAACCGCGGCCGCACGCACGCGTGCAGCCCGCGGGCTGCACACCGAACCGGCGAACGACACGTGGCCGCCCAGTGCGATGATGTCCCGCAGGGTGTCGGCCGAACCGGCAAACGCGTGCGCAACGAACCCGGGCAGCCGTGGAGCGAACGGCTTGAGTGCGGCGATCAACTCGCCCCATGCTCGCGCCCCATGCAGCACCACCGGTCGCCCCAGGCGCGCGGCGAGTTCCAACTGCCTCTCGAACACCCGGCGCTGCAGGTCACGCGGAA
>CAYQJG010000010.1:3692-76582 GCA_964417715.1 uncultured Lentisphaerales bacterium
CGCGCGGCGAGTTCCAACTGCCTCTCGAACACCCGGCGCTGCAGGTCACGCGGAACCTCGGGTCGCAGGCCATCCATCCCGATTTCGCCGACAGGCGCAGCAGCGTGCGCGTCGAGGGCCGCCTCCAATGTCTCCTGCCAGTCCTGTGGCAGGTGTGCGACGTACCAGGGGTGAACACCGAAGGCCGTACGGAGAGCGAAGTCGGAGGACGGAGGTCGGATGTCGGCAGCCAACGCGGCGACCGCGGCCCAGTCGTCGGGGGAGGTGCCGCAGCAGCAGGCACCGGTCACGCCGGCTGTAATAGCCGCCTCGATCACCGCCCCCCGGCAGGCGCCGAGACGCGCATCCTGCAGATGGACATGGGCATCGTACATCACAAGTCGCACTGCTGTTCCGTCAAAGGCATGACGTAGTGGATCTGCCGTGCGATCTCGACAAATCCCAGCGCCGGGTAGAGGTGCTGGCCGGCCAGGTTGGTGTCGAGGGTCTCGATCTTGGCGTGGTGCAGACCAAGCGCGCGGAAATGGTCGAGCGCGCGGTTGATCAGTCGGCGGCCGAGACCGCGCCCCTGGCATTCGGCGGCGACGGCCAGGTCAATGATCCAGCCGCGGTCGGCCACGACATTCACTGACGTGCTGACGTAGCCGACGATGCGATCACCGGTCACGGCGACAAAGCAACCGGCTGGATTGTCCGCAAGCTGGCGGCGCACGGCGCCCATCTTGACGCGATGCCAGGGCGGGCCGCCGAAACGCGCCGCGATGCGCGCGTCGATCGCCGCGGACTTGAAGACGGCGCGCATCAGGGCCACAATCCCGGCGGTGTCGTCCCGGCGGACGGCGCGGAGGCGTAAGGTCGCGCGCGGCGCGGGCCGTGTGGCAGGTGTCGAACGGGACATGCTCTTCCCCATGCTACTTGGCGCTGGCAGAGCCGAGCGTGCGGACGTAGTGGGCACGTTCGAACCCACTGCCATCACCGAACTCGGTTTCCCGCATCTTGCCGCGGAAAGCCGCAAGGTCGCCGTAGCCCTTGCGGTCCATCCAGTCGGTCAGGCCACTCAGCATGCCGCGCACCACGGCTACGCGCGGCTGCAGAAAGAGAACCGAACAGATATAGGCCACATTCGCACCGGCCAGCAACGCCTTGGTCACGCCCGTTGCGTCGTGCACGCCGCTGCTGAGCGCCATGTCGCACGTCAGGTGGTCACGCAGGATCGCAACCCATCGCAACGGCAGGCGCAGATCGTCGGCATGCGAAAAATGCACGCCGTATCTGAGGTCCTCCGACTCGATGTCGATGTCCGGTTGCAGGAAACGGTTGAACAGCACCACGCCTTCGACCTCCAGCGCACTCAGCTGCCGTGCGAACGCGATCAATCCCGAGTAGTAGGGGCTGAGCTTCACGGCCACCGGCAGCTTGACCTCGCATTTGATCGCTCGCACGAGATCAAGATGCCGCGCCTCGACGTCCTCGGACGTCATGGTCGGATCGACCGGAATGTCGTAGACGTTCAGTTCGATGGCATCGGCGCCAGCGGTTTCGAGTTTGCGGGCGAAGGTGACCCACTGGTCGGGGTTGACGCAGTTGATACTGGCGATGACCGGGATCTTGAGTTCGCGCCGCAGACCGCGCAGATCATCAATGTACTTCTCCGGCCCCAAACGCATGGGCAGATCGGCACGCAGATAGTCGAGCGCCACGCCCGTGCCGGCATCCTCCAGGGAGGCATACATTCCGGCGACATCGGCCCGGATCTGCTCCTCAAAGATCGAGCGCATCACGATTGCGCCGACACCGGCAGCCTCGAGTTCGCGCGCCTTGGCAACCGACCCGGTGAGCGGGCTGCTACTGGCCACGACCGGGTTGCTCAGCTCAAGCCCGAGATACGACGTCTTTAGATTGGCCATAGATTCACCTTACCACACGTGCCCCGCCGCCACCGACCAGTTTCTCGACTTCGGCCTGCGTGGCCATGGATGTGTCGCCGGGCGTGGTCATCGCCAGCGCACCATGGGCACACCCGTATCGAACGGCCTTCTCCGGGTCGTTAAAGGCCAGAAAACCGTATACCAGTCCTGACGCGAAGCTATCGCCGCCGCCCACGCGGTCGAGAATCCACAGATCGTGCATGACCGGGGCCTCGTGGAACCGTCCATCGGCCCAGCAGATCGCGCCCCAGTCATTGAGCGAGGCGGACTTGACGGTGCGCAAGGTCGTGGCACAAACCTTGAAGTTCGGATACTCGCTCACCGCCTGCGTGATCATCTGCTTGAAACTGCCGACGTCGAGTTCGCTCAGGTTCTCGTCGACACCCTCAACCTTGAGCCCGAGACACGCGGTGAAATCCTCTTCGTTGCCGATCATGACGTCCACATACCGCGCCAGGCGCCGGTTGACCTCGCGACACTTTTCCAGCCCGCCGAACGACTTCCAGAGTGAAGGACGGTAGTTCAGGTCGTAGGAGATGATCGTTCCGTGCCTACGCGCCGCCACCATGGCCTCTTCGATCACGAGCGGCGTGGTTTCCGAAAGCGCCGCATAGATGCCGCCGGTGTGGAACCAGCGCACGCCCAGCCTTCCGAAGATATCCTCCCAGTCGATGTCTCCCGGCTTGATCTGCGCCGCAGCCGTATGCCCGCGATCCGCGATACCGAGCGCGCCCCGCACCCCGTAGCCGCGTTCGGTAAAGTTGAGCCCGACGCGCGCCTTGCGGCCGATGCCGTCGAATGGCAGCCATTTGATCAACGCCACGTCCACGCCGCCCTGCATGATGAAATCCTCAACCAACCGGCCCACGTCGTTCTCGGGGAAGGCGGTGACCACGGCGGTTTGGAGACCGAAACACTTGCGCAGGCCGCGGGCCACGTTGTACTCGCCGCCGCCCTCCCAGGCCTTGAATTCGCGGGTGGTCCGGATTCGCCCCTCGCCAGGATCCAGTCGCAGCATGATCTCGCCGAGCGAGACCTCGTCATAGCGGCATGAGCCGGCAGCTTTGATCGTCAGAACGGCCATGTGAAGAACCCCTGTTGTCAGTCGGAAGAAGAAACCGGTTGATAATAGCGCGCACACGCCCAAGGGGCAAACACTCTCGCGTGATCGGGCCGAAGGACGTGGCAGGACCTACAGTGAGAACCGCTCGTTCTGCAACAAGATGCCCCACGCGGCCAACAGCCCCGCCAGGCGTCCATAGGACAGCAACTGGCCGATGGCGCCGCCGGTGAGCTGATTGCCCAGAGGATGGTGGACGTGGTTCCAGCCCCAGAACCCGAGCACGAACAGGAGCGAGAACACGAGCGCCGCCAGCTAAATGGCCACCTTTTCGTTCTTGTCGGCCTCGGCCTGCGTGACGGCGGATGCTCTCCGACTCGGCGGCGGCGCGAGACAGCGCACCCGCCGCCTTGTTGCCTTCCTCATCGGCCTTGGTCGCAAACGCCAGATACTCGGTCTTCGCGTTCGTCTCGTTCTGGCAGGCCGCCTGCAGAACGTCCACCAGCGCCACGGGCTTCGCTCCGTCGGCCACAACCGCGGCCGCAATCATACCCAGCGCCGCCATCGCCATCATCAACCTGTTCATGAAGCCGCCGTTTCATTGCTCTGCACCATGCAGACTGGTCCCAATATGCGTCCCGTTCCGCCCGTGTCAAGGCTCGGGCTGGCCAATCGGCGGGGCGTTGCGCTATGCTTGCGCGCATGAACACCCGCACGGATTGGTTTCGCGAGGCAGCCTACGGACTCTTCATCCACTGGGGTCCCTACAGCGTGGGTGGCCGCGGCGAATGGATCATGAACCGCGAGCGCATCCCGCTTGCCGAGTACGCCGAATGCTACAGCGCCGCGTTCAAGGCCGAGCGGTACGATCCGGTCGCCTGGGCACGGCTCGCCCGCGAAGCCGGCATGGGTTATGTCGTCCTGACCACCCGCCACCATGACGGTTTCTGCCTGTGGGACACGGCGACCACGCCGGCCAATGCCGCGCGCACAGGCCCCGGCCGTGACCTCATTGCCCCCTATGTCGCGGCGCTCCGCCAGGAGGGCCTGCGCGTGGGCTTCTACTACTCCGTGGCCGACTGGAGCCACCCGGACTACCCGGACGCCTACGCGCGCGATTGGCCGCAGGGCTGGCGCGACGAGGCCGCACGCACGCGTTTCGTGGCTTTCTACCGCGCCCAGCTTGAGGAACTCCTCACGCGCTACGGCAAGATCGACATCCTCTGGTACGACGGCGCGATCCCCGACCCCCTGGACGGCGCCGAGACCAACCGCCGCGTGCGGGAACTGCAACCGGATATCCTGATCAACGAACGTCTTGGAGATCCCTGCGACTTCCGCAACGCCGAACAGGCGCTGGCGCCGAAGGACGGCGTTTGGGAGGCGTGCGTGACACTGACGTCCGGCAGTTGGGGCTACCACCCGGACGGACAGGAGCGCAAAACACCCAAGCAACTGCTGGAATGGCTGATCGGCGCGGTCAAGGCCGGCGGCAATCTGCTGGTGAATGTCGGCCCGCGTCCTGACGGCACGATCCCCGATGAAGAAACGACGACGTTGCGCGCCGTTGGTGCCTGGCTGCAGCGCAACCCAGACTGGTTCCGCTCCGCCGACCGGGCACCGTTCTCCTGGTTCACCAGCGGCGCGCTCACCTGCAAGGGCAACCACGTCTATCTGCATCTGCTGCGCTGGAGCGGCGACCGCTTCACAGTCGCGGAGGTGGCCAACCGCGTGCTAGCCGCTCGCATCCTCGCGACCGGGCAAGCCGTGCGCTTCAAGCAGCACGCGGATGGGCGCCTCGAATTGAGCGGCCTGCCTGCATCGGCGGACGCACTGTGCACGACCGTCGCGCTGACCATCGACGGCACGCCGCGCGCCCTGCGCCACCAGAGCTCGTTCTGGATCCCAGGATAGACGACTACGGGCAGACCCGTGCGCGCGGCAGCAGCGCACGCGGGAGAGACAGCCGGGCACGGTTCTGCTACGCTTCGGCCATGAACGCAAATGTCTTGCCGGACCTCTTCCTGCGTGCCGACGGCACACGCGTGGTCACGCCGTCAGAATGGCCCCAGCAGCGGGACGCGCTCGGTGCTGAACTCGTGGAGATCGCCTTTGGCGGCCTGCCCCCTGCGCCGCAAGGAACGCGCGGCGACCTGCTGAACACACACCGCATCGCACGCTTCGCCGACGCCGAGCACCGTCAGTACCGTCTTGTCACCGGCCCGGCTCCCGCGGTGAGTTTCACCCTTGACCTGCTGATTCCCAAGGCAGAAGGCCCCTGCCCCGTGATCCTCAACGGCGACGGCTGCTGGCGTTACATCACGGACGAGATCATCGACGCCGTGCTTGCGCGCGGCTACATCCTCGCCACCTTCAACCGCGTGGAACTTGCGCCGGACGTCGTGGAAGTCGGCCGCAGCGGCGGCCTCTACGCGGCCGCGCCGGACGGCACCTACGGGGCGATCGCGGCGTGGGCGTGGGGCTACCACCGCTGCGTTGACTTCCTTACTACGCTGCTTGAGGTGGATGTGCAGCGTATCGCCATCTGCGGACATTCACGCGGTGGCAAAGCGGTGCTGCTGGCCGGCGCAACAGACGCGCGCATTGCCCTCACGGCGCCGAACAACTCGGGGTGCGCCGGCGCGGGGTGCTTCCGTATCGCCGATGCAAAGGCCGAATCACTGCGCGTGATAACCGACCACTTTCCCCATTGGTTCGGGCCGAAGTTGCGCAGCTACGCGGATGATCCCAGCCGCCTGCCGTTCGATCTGCACACGCTGAAGGCGTGGGTGGCGCCACGGTCGCTGCTGACAACCGAAGCGCTGGGCGACCTGTGGGCGAACCCGTTTGGAACCTGGCTGACACACCTCGCCGCGGCTGAAGTCTACGCCTTTCTCGGCGCACGCGAGAAGCTGGGCATCGTCTACCGCGAGGGCGGCCACGCACATGGCGCCGCCGACTGGAAGACGCTGCTGGACTTCGCCGACTGGCAGTTCCGCGACCGGAAGCCCGGTCGTCGCTTCGATGTCAGCCCCTTCACCGGGGCCCTGCCTACTTCATGATCGCCGTCTTGCTCGGGCTGCTGCGGCCCTCAAGCTGCGGCGGTCGGTTCTCAAGCGCCGCCAGGGAGATCTCGACATCCTCGGCGGCTTCCTCGGCGGTAAGACAGCCGACCGTAACCATGTCGCACGGACGGATCGTGTGCCAGGAGAAGGTCAGTCCCACGAACGGCGAGACGCGTCCCGCTGCCATCGCCTTGATCGTCATGACCGGCTTCTTCGCGCCCCAGATCACCTTGTGAATGTACTCAACCTCAACCTGCATCAGGAATCCCACGCAGTTGAAGATCTGCACGTAGGTCTGAACGTCGTAGTCGTTCTTGTCGGAGTAGACGATCAGTTCGGGCATGTGTGCGGAGAGGCCCGGGATCATGCCCTCATCACGGATCATCTTGAGATAGTCCGGCAGCCGTTCGATGGTCTGTTTGTTCTTGTTGACGAGTTGCTCGGCCGATGAGTGGTGCGGGAAGCAGAACGTGGCGCCAAGCTTCTTGCTGGCCGCGATGACCTTGGCCGCCTCGGCTCGGGCTGCAGTGTTGTTGTCAACGTTGAGCACCGGCGTATCGACCAGAATCAGGCGCTTGCCCACACGGTCCTCGGCCATCTTGATGCCGGCCAGCAGGCTGGTCTTGCCCTCGAACGGGCCCATGATCGTATCGACGCCGGACCGAAGGAAGACTTCCAGCAGGTCGGCGATCGTGCCGGCCTGCTCGTGCCGCCGACGGATCAGACAGTCAGCCGCCGAACCGGTATGGCTGTAGCCGAGTATCCAGTTTGTGCCGATGACCATTCGCGAGAGGGAAACGCCGCCAACCAGCGTGCGGGGGAATGTCGCAGACATGGGGACTCTCCTTAAGTGCAATGGCCAGTATCATACCCGCCTACTTGCGCTTGGCAAGCTTGGGTTCGAAGGCGCGCAGGCTGCGCTCGAAGGAGCGCTGAAGTTCGGTCAGATGCTTGGGCACCTCGCCTCCCTGCGCCGTCTCAACCCAGAACCGCCGTACGCCACTCGCATCAAGCTGGCCCGCCTTGGCAACCGTCTGTGCCAGGCGCGCGAGAGCCGCGCCAGCCCGGGCATCCTGTTCCTTGGCCATCATCTGCCGCACCCAGGCCAGCGTCGCAGCCTGATCCACAACCACCAGCGTCTCGCAGACGCGCACGTAGGCATTCAGCGCATCCAGCCGCCGCTGCTGCGTTTCCGAGCGCTCGACCAGTGCGACCAGTCGCATCTGGAGTTCGCGCAGAACGACGACTTGCGTGTCGGGCAGGGGCGACCGGGTCGCTACCGACACGCCGTAGTCAGAGAAAGGATCGCGGACGTCGTCTGTTGTGCCCGCCTGACCGTCCGGGCCAACCGGACCATACGCGATGAAGAAGCCGATCGGCTCCAGATTTGCAGTGATCCCGAGCAAGGGTCGGAAGCCATTGAACACCACGGCCTGCGTTACCGTCTCCAGTTGGTCAACCGGACAGCGCCGCAGCGCGTCGGCGAACTGCGCGAGCGCGGCGCGCGGGTCGGCTGCGTAGATCCTCGCCCACCCGCGTTGCAGCGCGGCGGCCGTGCCGTCGCCCAGCGTGGGAGCGGCCGCGTCAAGAGCCTTGCGACGTTCGGCATAGTCGGGGTAGGCGACCTCGTTCAGGGGGTTGGTCGCATCGTCGGCCGTACCGGCCACACCGTCTCGTCCGTTGGGGCCGTAGCGCCGCACGATCATCAAGGCATCGGCATGGGCCGATTTCGGACCCTCCTTGGTACGCCAGATATCGGCCAGCCGGTTGACCTGCCGCTCGACAGTCCACACATCGCGGCATGCATCCAGGGCCACCCGGCCCGCCCGCAGGGCATCGTCGTATCGCTTCTGCGCCACCATAACGTCCACCAGGCGGTCCTGCGCCTCCGGCCAGCGGTCCCGCACCGTCGGGTGCGCCGTGAAAACACGTTCGAAAGCCGCAGCGGCGGCCACCAGATTGGTCTGGCGCAGCCAGGTGTCGGCCACGCCGTAGCACCACTTCTGGCGATTGAGGGGGTCGGTGTCCGCGACCTCCAACTGGCCGAGACAGCGGCGCGCTTCGTCTAGCCGTTTGAGTTGCAGCAGCGCGGCCACGTAGAGGTCGCGCCGCGCCGTGAGGTCGCTGTAGCGCATCGCCTCCTGATAGCGTGGCTCGATGAGTTCCTTCAGCGCCTCAAGGCGCGCTTCGGGTCTCCCGGCGCGGCCGGCTGTGTCCTGCATGAACCAGAGCGCCTCAACGCCCAGGTTGGCATTGGCGGCGTCCGCCGCGATGGCGGCGCGCGCCGACTGCATGGCTGCATCCCATCGGTTGGTCCGCGCCTCGAAGCGCGCGACGCGCAGCAGGGCCTGCGCACAGGCCCCATGGTTTTCCGGACGGCGCACCGCAAAGCCCTTCAGTGCGGCGATGGCGTCGTCCGGTCGCTGTTTCCAGTTCCAGTAGGCGTCGGCTTGCAGGAAGACGGCGCGGCGGTCGGTGTCGGCGTCCTTCGGAAAAGCCAGGCGCATCGCTTCGGCCACGGCAATCAGGTTCGTGTGAGCGCCCCTGCGGCTGTGGATATCGGCCATGATCTCATACGCCCGCGCCTTCTGTTTGGCCGTGACCTTGGGAGCTGACAGCACATCGCGGCACGCGCGCAGGGCTTCGGTCTGCGCGGCAGCATCACGACCCCGGCGTTGGTCGGCGTCACGCAGGAGGGTGTCGAGGGGTGTCGCAGCAAGGACGGACCGCGCGAGAAGCAGACAGACGACCGCGCAGGCACACCCGACGCCCGAAGTCCGGTTTCGTCGCCTCATCTCGCCACGCTCGCTTCCTGCACGGTTTCGCTGCGGTTGAGAATGAAACGGATGTCATCGATCAGGTACGTGCGCTGCGTGGCGCTGTCGCCGCCGAAGACGACCCAGCCAAACTGCTCGGGCATGAACTCCTCGGCACCCTCAAGCAACGTGGCCAGCGGCACGGTCACACGCCGGTACGCCGTGGGGACGACGGCACCGCCCGCGATGAATCCGCCTGCAATGATCGGCACGGCCGGAGTCGTCGTGGGAAACGCATCGTTACGGTTGTCGCGCAGGCAGACAAACAACTCACCGTCCGCCGGGCCCTGTGAGCGGATCAGGAATGACAACGCGTAGTAATCCGAGACGTTGCGGGTCGTACGGCTTCCGAAACTCGTCTGCCATGCGCCGGGACCCACGTTCAACTGCAGGTACCAGGTGCCCAGTGCCGCGCGCTTGGCGTCATTGATGACGCCTCCATCGACGGTCCCCTCGCCCGTGCGCAGTTGCAGCCCGCCGCGCTCGTTCCAGAAGCTGAAGCTCTCGGGCCGCACGTACAGAGCGAAGACGCCCACGCCGCCCGCGGCGCTGCCCTCGGAGACGCGTGCGGTGACCGCGACCGGCAGCCCCCCGGGCCATGCGGGGCGCCAATCATCAGGCCACCGCTTGAGGCGCTCGCGGGTCACCGCGAACGCGGCCCCAAACACCCCGTCCCGCGCCGCACCATCGCCATGGGCGCCGTCGTCATACAGCGGGCTCTGCGGCGACTGGTTCAGACGGCTGAGATCAACGGTGACCGCCACCGGCGTGCCCGCGGGTGCCGTCACACGGGCCTGGACGGTAATGTCGCCATCCGGCACCGCGCCATCCAGAACGCGCAGTTGCGCAACCAGGTCGGCTGCGGACGTGAGAATCTCCTTCGACACGGCCAGCTCCCTCAAGTCCTCATCCAGCGTCCGCCAGCGGTCATCGTCAAACACAGTCGCGGCGACCATCAACACAGACGGCGTCACCGCCACGTGGTCCACGCGAAGCGGGCCATCCGGACGTCCCAGCCACAGGACGCCATTGATCGCCCCGTAGAATGTCACTCCGCCTGCATTGGCCCGGATACGCGAATCCTCACTCACGAAAGCCCCTGTAAAGAGCCCCTGACTCGGCGTTGTGGACGTCGCCAGATCACTGGTGGTCGTCACGAACCCGCGTTGGGCCGGTTCGTATAGGCAGGCAATCTCCTCATCCGCATGCCGACCCCACGCGATCCCGGCGCTGAACCATTCGTGATCGCTCC
This sequence comes from uncultured Lentisphaerales bacterium, assembly GCA_964417715.1. Classification (GTDB taxonomy): domain Bacteria; phylum Verrucomicrobiota; class Kiritimatiellia; order RFP12; family CAYQJG01; genus CAYQJG01. The sequence goes on from CAYQJG010000010.1 coordinate 13,814, forward strand.
CGCCCAGCGACTCGACCACTCCGCTGCCGCTGATCCGGAGCACGCCCCTATCGAGCGTCGTGACGTAGAACGCATCCGTCAGACGCGCGCGCGCACCATCGGTCGGCAGAATGTTTGAGACGAGCCGCTGCCAGAACATGCCCAACATCGGGGCATAGTAGACTCCCGTGTTGTCGGGGTCATTCTTCTCGGCCGCGAAGAGATAGATGCCGCGCTGGCCCGGCAGGCCCGCAAACAGGCGTGTTACATGGTAGTCGGCCGCGGTGGTCGTCCATGCCGTCTCGTCGATGCTGCCGCGCGACAGTCCCCGGCCACCGGCCCCATGTGCCGCCAGCAGCGTGCGGAGGAAAGGGTCGCCCGGGTAGAAACACAGCGATGTGACAGCGTCCGACGCCAGTCCGCCGACCTGAGATCCGATCCGGCGTGCTGTCCGCCCCCCGTCGGTCGACACCCAGATGCCGGCTGCGCGGGTGCCCAGGGCGAGGGTCTCGGGCTCGCCGGGGCGAAAGGCGATGTCGGTGATGTCTGCGGGTCTGGCCAGCGTGCTCAGTGGCAGGTGGCGCCACGTCATTCCGGTGTCGTCACTCCGCCACAGACCATCGGCGCAGAGGGCATAGACAATGGCATCCGCCTCGGTATGCGGGAAGACGGCGCGCACGTTCTGAATCGCCCCGGACATGCTCCAGGTGATGGCCGTCGGCAGGTGGACGCCATCCGTGTTGCGCGGCAGCCCTTTGACAAATGTGAAGAGCGTATTCGTGCCGGCGAGGACGGGCATGCCGAGCACGATCAGCGACAGGCTGGCGACATACCGAACACCGAACACGGCACATCCTCTCGCTTCACTTCACGTCGGCGCCGACCGGCTGCAATTCGGGCCGGCCCAGGATCACGCGCCCGGCGCGGAAACCCGGTTCGCCTTCGACGGCACCTGCGACGGGCTTGTGGCCGGCGGCAGTCACCGCCGCCACGCCCGCTTCGCGCCCCGTGTCCTCCAGAATGGCGTGTTCCGTTACGACACGCTGCCCCGAGACCGGCACCGCGCCCGCTGCGGGCGGCCCGAGGGCCACGACCGCGTCGGCTGCGTCGGCCTGGCTGGCCGGATCAAGCACGCGCCCGCCGTCGGTGGCCGCGCCCCCGCCGTAGAGCTTGCGGAAGATGCGAACGGACTCGCGACCATCCACGCGCCACCCCGTCTCCGTTTCCTGTATCCTTCGTATCCACATGGCCGTCTCACGCGCAGCCAGGTTGTAGGCTGCACCCAGACTGCCGGCTGGTGCACGCTCAAGCGCCAGCAGGAAGAACTCGCCAAAGACCGGCTCGGCGACCTCACCGGGCGCGTCCGCGGCCACAACCACGCGATCCGCTGCCGCCAGCCTGGATAGGGCGTCACCGGCCGATGCGCCGCAATGGATCACCACCTGGTTCCTGGCGGATACGGCGGCCAGCGCCTCACGCAACTCCGATGCCCGCACGTCGCGGCCAGGCAGAACGAACGTGGCGTCGCCGTCCGAGTTCTCGCCATGGCCGGCCATGAAAAGGATGAACTGCCCATCGGCCCCGGCCCGCGCGGCAACGTTGCTGATCGTGCTGAGCACACATGCGGCCGTGGCCACCTGGCGGCCGTCGCCAGACTTGGTGTTCGGCGCCCCCGAAAGCATGACGATGTTCGTGGCCGGAACGCCGGCGCGTTCGACCAGATACGCGCGGAAACGCGTCGCCCAGTCCTGAAACCGGGCGGCGTGCCAGGGTGTGCCGGGCAGACCATCGACGATCACGGCGTGACAGGCGGGGGCGGCGCTGACGGCGAGCGGAGCACATGCCAGGCAGACGGCGCACAGGACGGCGGCCAACCACGCGGCGCGCGCAACCACGCGCGCGCAGGCGGCGGAACTACAGACGGGGTCGACGCGAACATGCACGGCGGATTCCTCAGTGACTTAGGAAGTAGATGATAATGTTGATGCCCATCTTGATGGCCTGCAGATCCTTCTCGGCGCCGAAGAAACGGCACATCCACCCGCAATGAAGATCACCCGAGGTATTGACGGTCATGATCCGGCCGGTTCCGGGCTCGAACAGGCCGTACGCGCCGTTGTTCACCCCCTGCATATGCGGGCAGCCCTTTTCGAAATCGTAGTAAATATGAAACAGCTCGTGATCGTAAGGGATCTTCCGCATCGGGTTGTCCGGAAACATCTTCCCCATCCACTCATTGTACGCGCGGAAGAAGCGATCCTCCCCACGGAAGACGCAGTCATCGGCATGGATGAAGCCGCCGCGTTCCAGGAACTCGCGCATGTTCTTCTGTTCCTGCTCGGTCAGCACGAAAGACCCTTCGGATGTCATGAAGACGAACGGATGACGGGCCATGTCGTCGAAATCAGCCAGCGTCACCACGCGCGGCTCCTGGCTGACGTTGACGTTGGTCAGTTCGGCCAGCTTGTGGCGCAGGTAGACATCGCCAATCGGGCCGGCGTTCCAGCGGTCCGGGGTGTTGTCGGTCACGTCGAAACGCAGGCGCGGAAAGATGAACTGACCGGTCTTGACGGCCGCCGTTGCCTGTGCCGGCGCCTCGGCGCCTCGGGCCAGACCGCACAGCGAGGCCAGCCACGCACCACCCAGCACGCAACTGCCGCGCGTCAGGAAGCGGCGGCGAGACAGCGCCTCGATGCGCTCCACCGCGCCCGCCAGCGCTTCAGCGCGCTCCCCCATCTCGCGGTCATTCACGCGATGTTGTATCTGCGTTGCCATCCGTTGATGCTTCCCGTTTCGCGTTTCAGTCTGAAGCCCCTCACGCCAGTCCCTTGCGCCGGCGCAGCAACCACTCGGCGCCAAGCAGTACGAACAGGACAATGAGCAAAGCCGGCATATCCCACAGGGCCAGGACCTCGGGGGTCGACCCGCGCCGTTGCGCCTCGTCCGCGTCGGCGCGCAACCGCTCGCCCAGACCATCCAACCGCGGATATTCGAAGTAAGCCCCGCCGGTTGTGCGCGCCATCTCCCGCAACAGGTCCCGCTTCAGGCCGGCGTTATTGTACTCCACCGTCGGTTCAGCCACGAGGAAGCCTTTCGTGACTGGCTTCACGTCAAGTCCTTCGGCCTGGACAGCCACGGTGTAGTCACCTTCCATTTCGGGCACATAGCGGCAGCGATAGACGCCCTCCTCGGACAGCGTCCAGTCCATTGGGACCGGCTCGCGGTTGCCCAGCGGATCGGTGACCGTCGCCGTCACACGGGCGTCATTCAGCGGCCGCAGATCGGCACCGAAGACCGCCGCACGGATCTGCACCGGATCGCGGCGCGCATAGGTGTCGGCATCCGTCTCCACCGCCAGATGGTCGCGCGCGCCAACAACCAGCCAACGCACCATCTGCTTCCAGACGCGCTCATGGAACTCGTCGCTGGCGGGTCGCGACACACGCCAATACCAGGACCCACCCGACATGAACGCCGCGCTGCGTCCGGTGCCATAGTTCTGAACAGCCAGAATGGGCCGGCCCTGCTGATCGTCGCGCAACAGCAAGGTCGCGCCGGGCTTAACGCCGGCGAGCGGCGTCAGGCCGATCAGTCGCGGCGCGGATTCCCATTCGGCCCGGCTCTGCCCCGCATCGGGCGCGACGCGCATGACCGGGTGCTCCAGCGCGCCATCCGCCAGGCGAGCCGTGATGAGGTCGTCGGTGTAGGGCGCGTCGGTGGCCGCGATACGCACGGGCAACGCCTTCTCGACCAGTGTGCCGGCGTAGCCGCCCAGGCCAAAGGAGTTCACGCCACCCAGCATCAGCAACCCGCCGCCCCGCTCACGAACGAAGGCTTCGATCAGCCGGAGTTGCTCGGCGCTGAAGTACGACGCCTCAATATCGCCCAGAATCAGGGCCTGAAACTTGTAGAGTTGGTCGGCCGTGGTCGGGAAGCCTTCCGTGAGGTAGCCCTCGCCGCTGTCGGCGCCCTGCACGTAGAAACGCTTGGATGCCAATCGCAGCAGACCGACGACGCGGAAGTCCGGATCACGGTACATGGCGCGACGCAGGAAACGGTACTCCAGGCGCGGACTGCCCTCAACATACAGCACGGGCAGGCGATCATCCTGGATCTCAAGCACGAATTCGCGCGCGTTGTTGGCGGTCAGACGCTCGTCCGCTGCAACCGGAATCTCGATTCGGTACGTGGCCGTGCCCTCGTGGTCGGGCGTGAACGCGAAGCGCACCTGCCGCGTGTCGGAGTCGGGATCGGGCGTGACACGCTGTGTCAGCAGGACCGATGTGCCACGACTGATCTGGACATCGAACGGCTCGGTATAGTCGGTATGCCGCACGGTGACCAGCACCTCGACCTCGCTGTTGCGCCGCACACGCCGGGGGGCGTCGGCGCGCACGACCTCGAAATCGCGCGGCGGAGGCTCATGCCCGAGGCCGACTGTGTGCAGCGGCACGCCGCGTGCCTTCAGCAGGCGCGCGGCTTCGACCGCGCCGCCGCCCTGGTTGCGGCAACCGTCAGTCAGCAGCACAACCGAAGCCAGTGGCAGATCGCGCAGATCGGCCTCCGAATCGCGGATGGCGCGGAAAAGATTGGAATACAGGCCCTCGTCCTTGGTCGTGCCCAGCGCATCCACCCGCCGTGCCTCACCATCGAAAGCATAGAAGACCGGCAGGCTATGACCGGCGATGGCGGACACGAGTCCGCCAGGCCATGCCGCCGCACCGTCGAGCACGTCACGCGCCGCCTGGCCACGAGTCATATCGGACCGGTTCGTGACGGCGTCGGCGATGGACATCGAGCGCGAGGTGTCCAGCAGGAAGGCCGTGAACGCTCCACCCTCGCGCGAATGCTGCACGCGCAAAGCCGGCATGCCCAACAGAAAGGCCAGCACCGCCAGCGTGGCCAGCCGCAGCCCCAGCAGGGTCTGGCGCAGCCGCTCGGGCACGCGCCCGCGCACACGCCGGTAGAGCAGCCAGACGAGACCGGCCAGGGCCGCGAAGACCAGCAGACGCCATTCGCCCGGAACGGGGCTGAGGAAGGCGAACTCGCCATCGCGGAACGTTTGGAAACCGTATTTGAGCAACCAGGTCATGGCGGTTTAGGGTGTGCCTTGTGTCGACAGTCGCTCAAAATACGCGTTGACGAGCGACCGGTACTGCGGCGGGCACTCCTCGCGCTGTGACGAGTAGAGCCGTTTGTTGGCCTGCAGCTTCTCCCAGGCCGCATCCAGTTCGGTTCGCACCTTGCCGACGGCCGCCGCCAGGGCCAACGCCTTCTCCTTCTCTTCCTGAATGCCGCCGCCAGACTGCGCGGCCTGCAGGCGCTGCTGCAACTGTTTCACCGCTTCGGGCGTGACGAACTCGCGTTCACGCACATGCCGTTCCAGCCGGCTTGCGGTTGCGAGCGCATCCTCGGCCGCTGCGCCGCGCTCCTGGGGCGCCTCACCGGCGGGTTGCGGCTTCTGCATCTCTGCGATCTGCTTCTGAGCCTGCTCCGCCTCGCCCTTGGCCCGCCGCAGCTCCTGTTCGTGGCCCGTGGCCAGCGTGTCGGCTGCCTGTCGGATGCTGCCTTGTGCCTTCTGCAGGGCTTCGATCGCCTTCTGCTGTTCGCCCTCGGCCTCGCCCGGTTGGGCGGCCGTCAACGCAACGGTCGCGTTGACCATCTTCTGTGCCACACGACTGCGCTTCAGCTCACGGTCGGCATCCTGAACGTGCTTCGCCGTTTCGGGACGCACTTCGCCGCGATCAGCCACCTGTTTGAGGCCGGCGACCGTCTCCTGCAGGGCGTCGAGGTCATTCTTGATCTGGGCCTGGCGCTTGGCCAGCGCCTGTGATTCGCGCTGCGCCTGCGGCGGCGGCTTGGCGGCGGCGGTGTGCGTCTGATCCTTGGTCTCAACCTGCTGGCGCAACACCTTCTCGGCCTGTGCATCGGCGCGGTTGAGGGCCTCGGCGATCTGCTGCTGGCCGGTCGTATTCAACTCGTCGCGAATCGTCGTCAGGGCACGGTGCGCGGCATCGGCTTCCTGCACGGCCTTCTCCATGCGCCCCTTCTGCGTCTCCGCGGCGGCCGTGGCCATCTTGCGGGCCGCGTCGCGCATGGCTTCGGCCGTCTTCTGCCGCTGCGGCGCCTCAAGACCCGGCGCCTTCTCGACCTTGTCGGCCTCCTTGCGGACCTCCTCGGCGAGTTTGCGTTGGCTATCGGCGTTCTGCTGCCGCTGATTCTGGTTCGCCTCCGGGTCTGGATTGGCCTGCGCCTTCTTCTCCAGCTCGCGCGCCTGGTCGGCCTGCGCCTTCTGTTTGCGGGCCAATTCGTCCAGCTTTCCCTGAACTTCGGCGGTCTGGTCGGGCTTCTCCTGTTTGCGCTCCTGCTGGGCATCGGGCTTCTGCGCCGCCGCCTGCCGTTCCAGTTGCGCCAGCGCCTGCATCTGCTGGTTGACCTGTTCGCTCGTCTCTGTCGCCTGCAACTGTGCAGCCGGTGGCGTCAGCAACTGCGCAATGTTGTCGACCAACCCCATGGCGACCATCAGCATCACGGCCTGGCGCAGCTTGTCGACGGCCGGATCGATCGTATGCGCACCGAGAGCAACGTGCCCTTCGGATGCCAGCGCATTCACGCGGGCCATCTTGGCGGCCATATCGGGTGGCGTGTCGGCCTTCGGCGTCAGAAACTCCCAGACCTTGCCGGTGGCGGCGTTGATCATCGCCTGGGCCAGGTCAGTCATCTGCCGGTCCATCTCGCGTGGTGCCATCTGTGCCCGCCGCGACGCGATCTGCCAGGCCGCCTGGAGGATCGCCACCAGACTCGGCGGCGTCTCCCCAGACGCGTGCGGAAGTTTGATCTCCTCAGCCGCCCAGATCTCGAAGTGTCGCACAGGCGTAACCATCAGGTCGGTCGCGGCCGTCTGCCCTTTGCGGTCGCGCACTTCCACGTGCCAGGTCAACACTTCACCGGCCTTGACGGTGGGCTGCAGACGCTCGAGTTCAAGGCGCATGGAGGCGCTGGTCTCTGCGCCCGGCGCGGCGGGTGCCAGCGCGAGCGGCAGCCGCTGCTCAGGCCCCTCGGTCTCGCCGCCACGCCGGTAGACGAACTCGGCCGCGGCCACGCCGAAGTCGTCGATCACGCTGGCATCGAGCATGATCTCGCCCAGCGGCGTGATGCTCTCCGGCACGGGCATGGGCTGCTTCAGGCTGATCGCAGGCGGATTGTCGGGCAGGATCTGCACGTACGCCGGCGACGGGCTCTCCAGCACCTGCCCCATGGCGTCTTCGATGTGGTACCGGTAAGCGCGGTTGGTGACGGCTTCGAAAACCGCAGCCGCGGCCGGTGGCGGACCCGCAACAGGGGCCAGCGGCTGTGCGGCGCCGTCTTCCCATATCAGTCGTCCGGACGTGATCGGCCGGTTGGCCACGATGCGCACCGTCAGCGTCGAACCCTTGGGCGCGGCGATGTCGCCGCTGGAGCGGCGTTCGGCCCGATCCGGCAGCGACAGGTACTCCGGGTAGTGCAGGACCGTCTCGACGCCCTCAACCACCAGCGGGTCATAGACGCGGATGCGGCAGGTGGCGCTGCGTGTGCTCTCCGCCGAGACATAACACTCCATGTCCTCGTTGATGTCGGCCAGCACCGCCTCATAGCCATGCAACTTCTCGATGGTTTTCATGGGCAGTGCGTACCAGCGGCTCTCGTCGGCGTCTGCGGCAAAGGACCGGAAGTGAACCTGCACGGGCGTCTCAGAATCGCGCGAGAGCGCGGCTTCGAGGCGCCACGCGCTGCCGCGCAGGACGTCGACGTTCGTCTGAACCAGGACGATCTGCACCGGAGCCTTGACGGCCGCGACGGCCGCAGCCGGCACGGCCGGCCGGTCCAGGGCCCGCCACGGCGCCAGAACGCGCACCGCCTGGTGCCCAACGGTCTGCGGAAAGAGCAGGCTGGCCGCGGCGTACACGGCAACCACGACAACCGCGCTCAGCCCATACTTGCGCAGGCGGCGCACGTCGACAACATGGCGGATGTCCAACTGGCCGGCGCGTCGCTCGGCTTCGAGCAGGATGGCGTTCACCAATGCAGGCGGCGCGGGCGCGGCGCCCGACGGCCCAAACTCCGCGGCCGCCAGCAACGATCCCTCGAATCCCGGGTTCTGCTCCTCGACATAGAGCGCCACCTGCTTGTCCGGAATGGAGCGCAGCAGCGGGCGGACGACATGGCGCACAAACAGCAGCACTAGTCCGCCGAGCAGCAGACCGGCCAGCGCCATCCGGCCTGTCAGTCCGGGACGGAACAGCAGATCGATCGGCACGACCACGGTGATCATGCCCAGCATCTCGAGAACGGTGACCGCCAGCCCCGAGAGGGCTGCAGTGCGCTTCCAGGCCCGCCGAACACGGGCCAGCTGCGTCGCGATGGATCGATAGTCGCTCATAGGGATCTCGCTCAATGCCGCGCCGTCCGATTCGCGACCCACAGTTCACATGGCAGCAGCAAAGCCAACACCGCCGCCAAGGCCCACCACAACTCGCGCCCGCCGCGGCGCTTCTCGCCACCGCCCGAAGCGTGTGCGCCGCGATCATCGTTCCCCGACCGCTCGAAGGCCGCCTTCAACTCGCCGCTCTTCATCGTCTGCGCATCGGCCTCCGCGATCGACCGGTTGACAGCATAGCACACGGACAGCGTGTTCGTTCCGGTCAGCGTGTAGAACCCGGGAGCCCAGGCCGTTGCGGCATCATCCACAGGCTTACCGTCCGCCGTCTTGAGGACGGCGCCGGCGGGCAGCGCAGGAGGCGCGTCCACGCTGAAGACCGTTCGTTCTTCGGTCTGCACGGCCAGTTGGCGCACCGTCTCGTGCAGCAACGGCAGATAGATTGCGCGTAACGGCAGATTGTTCCAGTCCAGGTCCACCGGACTGAGCCACATCACCGCCAGCCCCTGCCCCACGGCGCGCTCCAGGATCGCCGGTCGTCCGTCATCAAACCGTGCCGGCACGCGACTGGCCTGGGACTCGCCCACTTCCCAGTAGCGTGAGAAACAGACCGTCGCGAAGTCCCCACTGTGAGGCCGCTGGAACGGCTCGAACACGGGGTGCGTGAAATCCACCTTCGCGAGCAGCCCTTCCGGCAGGCCTTCAGCCGAACGCCGCGTGAGAATGCGCCGCAGCCGGGCCGGCGCGACCGATGACCAGGTGCGCCAGAAGGCATCAGGCGTAACGGCATCGCCGGGCAGGAACAGCAAGCCGCCGCCGGCCTCCAGCCGCCGCGCAATGGCCGACACCAACGACGCATCAAGCGTCGCCACGTCGGCGAGCACGACCACGGCTGCGGCGGCAATATCGGCTGCCGTGACGCGCCCGACAGCACGCGCCGCCACCACGAAAGGCGACCCCGCCGTCGGCCGCAGGGCGGCCTGGAGAAAGAAGGACGAACGGTCTGACGGACCGGGCTCACCGCGCCCGACCAGCAGCACCGGAATCTCGGGGATCACGCGCGCATTAAAGCGGAACAGGTTGTCGCCGGGGTCATTGTCCTCGACCAGGACGCGCACCTCACCCGGGTTGTCTCCGGGCGTGTCGATAACGCGGCGAAAGCGAACGGCGACCGACTTGGCGGCCGGCAGGCGCACGCTCTGCCGGTCGACCTCCTTGCCGGCCAACTGCAGCGTCACCGGCACGTCGGCAAGGTCGTTTGTGCCGGCGTTCGCGATGCGCACGGTGATACTGCGCGGCTGCCCGTCGCGCACCAGGCGTTGGGGGAACTCCGCGTCGACGATCGCGACCGACATGCTGCCGGGTGCAGGCTGCAGCGGCGCCAACACCAGGCTGACGCCCGCGTCGAGCTTCCAGTCGCCGCGATAGCCGGCCAATCCCTGGCGCTGCAGGTCAGAGACCAGCACAATGTCCCGCCGGCGCGCACTGACCGCGCGCAGGGCCTCGGACGCACGGCGCAACGCGACGGCAATGTCCGTGCCGCGTTCGCCTGGCGTCAGGCGGCCGACAGCCGACTCAAGGTCGCCGGCTGACCCGCCCAACGGAAGCTCGTCGCGCACGGTCTGGTCAAATGTCAGCAGGCCGATGGCCGCGCCTGACGGCGCGTCGCGCACGGCCCGGCGCGCCTCTTCGGCCAAGGCCGGCGCGCCGCCGGCGCGAACCATTGAGGCCGAAACGTCGACGACGACCATGCGGGCGGAAGGAAAGACGGGTTTGCCGTCCACGCCCTGCTTGACAGGAATGAAAGGCCTTGCGAACACCAGCGCCGCAAGCACGCAGGCCAGCACACGCAGCAGGATCAGCAGGAGTTCGGTGAAGCGTTTGCGGCGCAGTGTCGTTCGGGCGCCTTGCGCGAAGAAACGCAAGGTGCTGAAGGCGACGCGCCGGATGCGGTCACGCGTCAGGATGTGAATCAGGATCGGAATGGCTGCGCCCGCCAGCCCGACGAGGAACCAGGGATTGGCGAAGACATTCATCCGATGCGGCTCCGGCGGTGCAGGTACTCACTCAAGGCCAGGTCCAGGGGCGTCTCGGTGTTGAAGAGCTTGTAGTCGGCTTTGATGCCGGCGCAGCCCTTCTCGCAGGCCGTGAGGAAACGCCGCAGTTCATCCATATACGGCCCGCGCATGCTCTCAGGAGAAACCAACTGCTTTGTGCCGGTCTCGAGATCGGTGAACTCGGTCAGCGTGTCGAACTTGAAGTGCAGTTCAGCTGGATCCATGATGTGGAAAACGATCACGTCGTGGCCCTGAAAGCGGAAATGCTGGAGCGCGGAGAGAATCGCGGCTGGATCGTCGAGCAAGTCCGAGATCAGCACGATCAGTCCGCGGCGTTTGAGCCCTTCGGCAATCTGGTGCAGGCAGGCCGCGATGCCTGTCTGGCCGCTGGGCTTTACCCCCTCAAGTTCGGTCAGCAGGTGCTGCAGATGCGACGGCCGCAGCCGCGGCGGCAGCATGCTGCGGATGCGCTGGTCGAAGATGGTCAGCCCGGAGGCATCGCGCTGCCCCATCATGAAATAGGCCAGGCAGGCCGCCATGCGCGCGGCATAGTCGAGCTTGGTGAAGCGCCCCTCGGTCGAGCCATAGCCCATCGAGGCCGAGGCGTCGAGCAACAGGTGGCAGGTGAGGTTCGTCTCCTCCTCGAACTGCTTGATGTAGTAGCGGTCGGTCTTGGCATAGACCTTCCAATCCACGTGCTTGATCTCGTCGCCGGGCGAGTATTGGCGGTATTCGGCAAACTCAACCGAAAAGCCGCGGTACGGGCTGCGGTGGAGTCCCAGCAGGAACCCCTCGACAACTGTCCGGGCCAGCAGCTGCATGCTGTGGATGCGGCTCAGGACGTCGAAATCAAGATGTGTGGAAGCGGCCATGACATCAAAGTCCCGACGCCGGCGCCTTCACTTCGTCCAACAGGCGCGTGACGATGGCGTCGGGCTTGATGCCCTCGGACTCGGCGCGGAAGTTGGTGAGGATGCGATGGCGCAACACCGGCATGGCCACAGATCGCACGTCGGCCAACGCCACATGCGGCCGGCCGGCCAGCGCGGCGCGCGCCTTGGCTGCCAGAACGAGATAGTGCGAGGCGCGCAGGGAGGCACCCCAGCTCACGTAGTCGCGCACGAACGCCGGCGCCTCGGGGTGCGCCGGGCGGCTGCGCGTGGCCAGCCTGACGGCGTACTGCAGCACCGGCTCGGACACCGGCAACTGGTAGATGAGCTTCTGGAAGGCGAGCAGGTCCTGACCATGCATGCACGAGACGATATCGTCCACCTTGCCGCCGGTGGTGGCGTTGACCACCTGAATCTCCTCGTCGCGCGGCAGATAGTCGATGAACAGGCTGAACATGAACCGGTCCTGCTGCACGGCAGGCAGCGGATACGTGCCCTCCTGCTCAATCGGGTTCTGCGTGGCCAGCACGAAGAAAGGCTCCTGCAACGGGTAGGTCACGCCGCTGACCGTGACCTGATGCTCCTGCATGGCCTCGAGCAGTGCAGCCTGCGTCTTGGGCGGCGTCCGGTTGATCTCATCCGCGAGCAGGATATTCGTGAAGATCGGCCCGGGCCGGAAACGCATGTTGCGCTTGCCGGTGGCGCGGTCCTCCTCGATCACCTCGGTGCCCGTAATGTCGGACGGCATGAGGTCAGGCGTAAACTGCACGCGCCGGAAGGTCAGGTCGATCGCCCGTCCGAGGCTCGATATGAGCAACGTCTTGGCCAGGCCTGGCACGCCGGTGATGAGGCAGTTGCCGCCCACAAAGAAGGCGGTGACGACGTCGCGGACGACGGCCTCCTGACCGACGATGACCTTGCGGATCTCGCTCAGGATGCGCGTCTGCGCCGCGCCCAGTTCGGCAATTGCCGCGGCATTGAGTGTGGCGTCCTTGTTCATGCGGCTCCCCCGGTGGCGGATGGCGCGGGAACGTGCGCCAGTACGCGCCGGATGATCTCATCGATGGTGATGCGGTCGACCTCGGCGCGGAAAGACAGCCCAATGCGGTGACGCATCACGGGGTGCACGACCGCGCGGACATCCTCGATATCAACCGTCCGATGCCCATTCTGCGCCGCACGCGACTTGGCGGCCAGCGCGATATTCTGGCTGGCGCGCAACCCGGCCCCCCAGACGACGTATTCGCGCACGAACGCCGGCGCGGACGGATCGGCCGGCCGCGTGGCGGCGACCAGATCGACGATGTACTGTCCCAGGGCCGGCGGCAGCGTGATCGAGCGGATCGTCCCCGAGAACGCCATCAAGTCGGCCGCGCCGACAACCTTGTGCAGCTCGGCCTGCTCGGCGCTGGTGGTCCGGCGCACAACGGCGAGTTCGTCCGATTCCGCCAGCTCTTCCATGCGGATCGAGAACATGAAGCGGTCCTGCTGCGCCTCGGGCAACGGATAGGCGCCCTCCTGCTCCATGGTGATCTGCGTGGCGAGTACGAAGAACGGTTCGGGCAGCGGGTGGGTATGACCGCCCAACGTCACCTGGCGCTCCTGCATGACCTCCAGCAGCGCGGCCTGCGTCTTGGGAGGCGTGCGGTTGATCTCGTCCGCCATCAGGACATTGGTGAAGACGGGCCCGCGCACGAACTTGGCGACGCGGTGCCCCGAATCGTCCTGTTCCAGAATCTCGGTGCCCGAGATGTCGGCTGGCATCAGGTCGGGCGTGAACTGGATCCGCTTGAACTCCAAATCCATGACCCGCGCCACAGAGGCAACGAGAATGGTCTTGGCCGAGGCCAGCGGCCCCTGAATCAGGCAGTGGCCACGTGCGAACATGGCGGTCAGCAACTGCTCCATGGGGGCCTGTTGGCCGACAATCACCTTGCGCAATTCGGCCAGCACCGCTTCACGAGCCTTCTGGATACGGTCCAGCGCAGCATCCGGCGCGGCAGTGGAATCGTGCGTCATAGCCAGTCACTCCAACCCCACAGACGGTCCCAAGACAGGCGGCTCCGCGGCGTTTCATTAATGTAAGCAAATACCGTGCCATCGCGTCGATGGGCGCGTTCGACCGTAGGCCTGGCCACTTTTGGCCGATGGTCCGCAGTACGCCTCGCGTCGTGCTCCAAAGGGCCCGCGGGGGTGGTGCAATCCGTCCCGACGACCGAGTCGATCAAACCGCGACGTGCCGGAGCGGCGCACACGCATCGCCAGCCTGTGCGCACACGAGTATGCAACTACCTGGTCACACGCGGCCAAAGTGCGGTAGCTGGGACACGGTGCACGCGTCGGCACGCGCCCCCGCGAACGAGACGATGCAGGACGTTCGAAAGTCTACGGTTTTCAGCGCGGACCCCATGTTGTAACATCCCGCCATCAGAAACGGTGTGCCCGGTGCCTCCGGCACGTGGACGCGCCCGTTTAAGTTCGAAAGGTGGGGGCATGACTCAGGACCTGCAGCAGCTCCTTGAGACGATCCAACGCGAGGGTGTGGACAAGGCGCGTGCCGAAGCCGATGCCATCGTGACCGCGGCACGCGTGCAGGCGGGCGCTATCGTCGCCGACGCCGAACGTCAGGCGGGCGAAGCTCACGAAGCCGCCCGGCGCGACGCGGTGACCTTCGAGCAACGGTCGTCTGACGCCGTCCGACAGGCTGCGCGCGATCTGATGCTGGGTGTCGAGCGCGAAGTGACCGAACTACTGACCCAGGTCCTGGTGAACGACGTCAAGAGCGCACTGGCCGACCCGACGCGCCTGGCCCTACTGGCGGAGGAGGCCGTACGGGCCTATCTGGCCGGCGGCGACGGCGCCGTGCACGTGCTGCTCGGGGCCAAGTCGGCGCAGGTCGTCGACATCCTGCGCAGCCGTCTGGCGCAGGTTGCCGGCGCGTCCAAGGGCGTGACGGTCGAAGTAGACGCGTCCGGCTCGGTCGCAACCACCGGCTTCCGGGTCCGCCTGTCAGGCGGACGCATTGAGCACGATTTCACCGCCACGGCCATCGCCGAGTCGATCGCGCGTCATGTCCGTCCTCAGCTGGCCGCGCTGCTGCGGGACTGACGGGCAGATTGAAGGACGACCCCATGAGCCTCGTTTACTTGCTGGCCAGCCTGCCCTACTTGACGCTCGACGCGCCCCCACGCGTTTCGCCGGCGGCGTTTCTGGCAGCGTGCGGAGAGCAGGTCGACGCCTCCGTGGCCGCGGCCGCAGCCGCGCTGCTGGACGACCGGCCAGACACCCACCCGTTTGTCCAGGCATGGCGCGACAAGGAAGCCATCCTGCGCAACGCCATGGTGCTGCGACGAGCCACCCGGCGGAACGCAGATCCGACGCCGTGGCTGCGCCCGACGACCGGCTGTGACCTGCGCGTCGAGCACGGCGTCGAGACGGCCTTCCAGCTTACCGATCCGCTGGCCCGCGAACGTGCGCTGGATCGCCTGCGCTGGATCGTGGCCGACGAACTGCAGGGCCCCGACCCGATGTCCGAGCCGGCCGTTCTCGCCTATGCCGTCCGGCTGCGCCTGGCTTGGCGCTGGGCTCACCTGCAGCCCGACACGGGACGCACGCGCGCCGAAGCCCTGACCGATATTCCGCTCGAAATCGCCAGCTAGAACAGGACCCGCATACATGGATGCAACAGGCACAATCGTCGGCGTCAACGGCAACCTGATCGCCGTCGCCTTCGACGGCGCAGTGGCTCAGAACGAAGTCGCCTACGCGCGCCTCGACACAGCAGGCACAGACCAGCGCCTGATGTGCGAGGTCGTCCGTATTCGCGGCAGACAGGCTGACCTGCAGGTGTTTGAGGACACGCGCGATCTGCGCGTGGGCAACACGGTGACCTTCTCCGGCCACCTGCTTTCGGCCGAACTCGGCCCCGGCCTGTTGCAGCAGATCTACGACGGCCTGCAGAACCCCCTGCCCCGGCTGGCGGAAAAGTGCGGATTCTTCCTCCAGCGCGGCACGTATCTGCATGCGCTGGACCGCGAGACACGCTGGGCCTTCACACCCGTGGCCGCCCCCGGCGCACAGGTCTCCATGGCCGACACCCTCGGAACCGTGCCCGAGGGCATTTTCAAGCACCGCATCATGGTGCCGTTCTCGCTGCCCGGCACGTACACCGTCAAATCGATCGTCGCCGCCGGCAGTTACCGCATCGAAGACCCCATCGCCACGCTGGTCGATGCGGACGGCCGCGAGACCGCCGTGAGCATGCTGCAGCGCTGGCCGGTCAAACTGCCCATGCCGGGCTTTGTCGAGCGGCTGCGCCCGGCCGAGCCGCTTGTGACGCGCATCCGCACGGTTGACACCTTCTTTCCCGTGGCCGTGGGCGGCACCTACTGCATCCCCGGGCCGTTTGGCGCCGGCAAGACGGTCCTGCAGCAGCTGACCAGCCGCTACGCCGACGTGGACATCGTGATCATCGCGGCCTGCGGCGAACGCGCCGGCGAGGTCGTGGAGACCTTGCGCGAGTTCCCTGTGCTGCCCGACCCACGCACCGGCCGCACGCTCATGGATCGCACGGTCATCATCTGCAACACCAGCTCGATGCCGGTCGCCGCGCGCGAGGCGTCGGTGTATACGGCCGTCACACTCGCGGCCTACTACCGCACGATGGGCCTCAAGGTCCTGCTGCTCGCCGATTCAACCTCGCGCTGGGCGCAGGCGCTGCGCGAGATGTCCGGCCGGCTCGAGGAGATCCCGGGCGAGGAAGCCTTCCCGGCCTATCTCGAAAGCGCCATCGCCGGCTTCTACGAACGGGCCGGCCGCGTCCGGCTCAAAGACGGATCGGTTGGATCGGTCACCATCGGCGGCACCGTTTCGCCCGCCGGCGGCAACTTCGATGAGCCGGTGACACAGGCCACGCTCAAGGTGGTCGGCGCGTTCCACGGCCTGTCGCGTGCGCGCTCGGATGCGCGCCGCTTCCCGGCCGTCGATCCCCTCGAGAGCTGGAGCAAGTACGACAGCGTGGTCGACAATACGCGCGTGGAGTCCCTGCGCGGGCAGCTCCGCCATGGCAACGACGTGGCGCAGATGATGAAGGTTGTCGGCGAGGAAGGCACGGCCATGGCTGATTTCCTCCAATTCCTGAAGGCCGAACTGATCGACGCCGTCTACCTGCAGCAGAATGCCTTCAACGACGTGGATGCGGCCACGCCCGTGGAGCGTCAGCAGGCCCTCTTCGACAAGGTCGAGCGGGTGGTGGCGCTGCCGTTGTCGTTCGACGAGAAGGCTGCCGCGAGGC
Source organism: uncultured Lentisphaerales bacterium (assembly GCA_964417715.1). GTDB lineage: Bacteria > Verrucomicrobiota > Kiritimatiellia > RFP12 > CAYQJG01 > CAYQJG01. The sequence continues at coordinate 30,449 of CAYQJG010000010.1, forward strand.
ATTTCTTCCAGCGCCTGACGCAGGCCTTCATCGACTGGAACCAGGCTCCGCTCGACACCCCGGACTACGCGCAGCGCCAAACGGCCATCGACACCCTCACCTCGGAGGCGCCCCGCCATGCATAAGGCTTACCACCATGTCGACCAGATTGCCGGCAGCGTGATCACGCTGCGCGCCGAGGGTGTGCGTTACCGCGAACTGGCCGAGGTCACCTCGCGAACGGGCGTCTCGCTGGCCCAGGCCATCAAGCTCGACGGCGAACATGTCTCGTTGCAGGTGTTCGCCGGCGCGCGCGGCATCGCCACCGACGCGCGCGTGCGTTTCCTGGGCGCGCCCATGCGCGTCCCGTTCTCCGACGCCCTGCTGGGGCGCATCTTCACGGGCAGCGCGCAGCCGCGCGACAACGGGCCCCTCCTGACCGACAACCCCGTCGATATCGGGACCCCCTCGGTCAACCCGGCCAAGCGCATCATTCCGCGCCGCATGGTCCGCACCGGCATCCCGATGATCGACGTCTTCAACACCCTGGTGGAGTCGCAGAAGCTGCCGGTCTTCGCGCGCGCGGGCGAACCCTACAACCTGCTGCTGGCGCGCATCGCGCTGCAGGCCGAGGTGGATGTGATCGTGCTGGGCGGCATGGGACTGAAGCACGACGACTACCTCTTCTTCCGCGATACGCTCGACGAGAGCGGCGCGCTGTCACGGTCGGTCATGTTCGTGCATACGGCGGCCGATCCGGTGGTCGAGTGCCTGCTCGTGCCCGACCTGGCGCTGGCCGTGGCGGAGCAGTTCGCCTTGCAGGGCAAACGCGTGCTGGTGCTGCTGACCGACATGACCAGCTTCGCCGACGCCCTGAAGGAGATCGCGATCACCATGGAGCAGATCCCCTCCAATCGCGGCTACCCTGGCGATCTCTACAGCCAACTGGCCTCGCGCTATGAGAAGGCCGTGGATTTCGAGGGGGCCGGCTCAATCACAATCCTGGCCGCAACCACCATGCCCGGCGATGATGTCACGCATCCGGTGCCGGACAACACCGGTTACATCACCGAAGGCCAGTTCTACCTGCGCAACGGGCGTATCGAGCCCTTCGGCTCACTCAGCCGACTCAAGCAACTCGTCAACAAGGACTCGCGCGAAGACCACCGGGCGATCATGGACGCCATGATCCGGCTCTACGCCGCTTTCCGTGAGACGCAGGAAAAGCTGGCCATGGGATTCCGCATGAGTGAATGGGATGCCAAGCTGCTCACCTACGGCGGCCGCTTCGAGCGCGAGATGATGGATCTCTCGGTCAACATCCCGCTCGAGCAGGCGCTGGACCTGGGCTGGCGTATCCTGGGCGACTGCTTCGAGCCCATGCAGACCGGTATTCAATCCAAGCTCACCGAGAAGTTCTGGCCGCGTGGTAAATAGTGCCCAAGATCAAACATACCAAGACGGAACTCAAGGCGCAGAGCGACGCCCTCAAGCGTTTCCTGCGGTTCCTGCCGATGCTGCAGCTCAAGAAGCAGCAATTGCAGGCTGAGATCGCGTCGATCAACGCCCGCCTCGATCAGGTTGAGGCCGTCGTTCAACGTGAACGCGCGGCACTTGAGTCCTGGATTTCGCTTTTTGCCGAGGGCGCCGACCTGGATGGCCTGATAGCCGTCGCGCGCGTGCGCACCGACACCGGCAACATTGCCGGTGTCACCATTCCGTTGTTTCGAGGCGTCGACCTGTCCGCACGGACGCTGGACCTGTTCGAGTCCCCCGCCTGGTTCGACGAAGCCCAATCGCAGGTGGGCAGGATACTGACCGCACGGGCGGAAGCCGCGGTCCTCGTGCAGCAGCGCGTCCTCATCACAGCCGAACTGCACACGACGTCGCAACGCGTGAACCTTTTCGAAAAAGTCAAAATCCCCGAGTGCCGCGAGCACATCCGCGTCATCCGCATTTTCCTTGGCGACGAGCAGACCGCCGGCGTCGCCCGCGGCAAGATCGCCAAGCGCCGGTCCGTACGCACCGACGGGGAGGACGCCGCATGATCGTGCCCATGCGACACGTGACCGTCCTCTGTGCCGTTGCGACGCGCGAAGCGACCGTTGAGCGGTTGCGCGCCCTGGGGATGCTGCACGTCGCCCAGGCCACGATCGACACGCCGCATCTGCACGACGCGCAGACGCGCGTACAGGAAGCGGATCAGGCGCTGAACCTGCTGGATGCCACGGCGCGCGCCCACAAGGCGCGACATACCGGGACGGTGCTCGTGTTAACGGCCCACGACATCCTGGCGCGCGGACGCGAACACGCCGAACTCGATATCGAGCGGGGACAGGTTGCGCGCGAGATCGAAGGGCTCGCGCCGTTCGGCGACTTCGATCCGGGTGCGGTCGCGGCACTCACGACCGCCGGCGTTCCATTCACGTTCTTCCGCGCACCCCACGCGCATCTGCCCGCCGCACGCACCGGCGTCGTGGTGCGCGTGCTGGCCACGCGACCGGATGACTGCTTCGGCGTGCAAGTCGGCACGTCCGATCTGCCGGCCGGTGCCGAGCGTGTGCCCGTGCCCAGTCGGCGTCTCGCGGCGGCACAGGCCCGGCACGAAGCCATCGTCGCACGGCAGGACCAACTCACCCGCGACCTGCGAAGCGCAGACCGGGGCATCCTCGTCGCGGAGCGCGATCACCTCGCCGATGCGCGCGACTTCGCCGCCGCGTCGGAGGGGATGGCCGCACACGGACCGGTCTGCTGGATCACAGGATTCTGCCCGGCAGACACGCTCGACGCACTGCAGGCCGCCGCCCGCACGGCCGGGTGGGGCTGGCAGGCCCGGCCGCCGCGCGCCGACGAGGCTGTGCCCACGCTCCTGCGGCCGCCGCGACTCTTCCGTCCCGTGCTGGCACTCTTTGACGTGCTGGGCATCGCGCCGGCGTACACCGAGGCCGACATCAGCGTCTCCTTCTACGCCTTCTTCACGATCTTCTTTGCCATGCTCGTGGGCGACGCCGGCTACGGACTGGTTCTGCTGACCGCCGTGCTTCTGGCACGCTGCCGGTTCCGGCGCGCGCCGGCCGCGCCCTTCATCCTGCTCACGGTCTTCGCCTGCGCGACGATCATATGGGGGGTCATGACGGCAACCTACTTTGGCATCCCCACGGGTTCCCTGCCGGTCATGCTGAAGCATGGCGTCAGCCGCTGGCTGGCCGTACAGAGCAACATCATGCAGCTGTGCTTCACGCTCGGCGCCGTGCATCTGTCGCTGGCGCGGCTCTGGAGCGCGGCCGAACTGTTCCCCGACCGGAAATTCCTGGCACAGGTCGGGTGGGTCGGCGTGATCTGGACCATGTACACCGCCGCGTGCCTGATCGTGGTGCCCGGCTTTCGCTTCCCGCCGTTCATGTTCGTCGTAGCGGGCGCGTCCATTCTGCTGATTGTGCTGTTCATGCTGGCGCGCAGCGAACTGCGGGAGAAGGGCATTGAACTCGCCATGCTGCCCCTGACGATCATCAGCTGTCTCGGCGACGTCATCTCGTATGTGCGCCTGTTTGCCGTTGGACTGGCGGGCGTCAAGGTGGCCGAGAACTTCAACGAAATGTCGGTCGCCCTGCCCCTGCCGCTCTGGGCCAAGATTCCCATCATGCTGGCGATCCTGCTGCTTGGGCACGGGCTCAACCTGGCCATGGGTGCGCTCAGCATCCTTGTACACGCCGTCCGACTGAACACACTTGAATTCTCGTCGCACAAGGGCGTGTCGTGGTCCGGTTTCGCATACCGGCCACTGCGGCAGCGGAACACCGCCGAAACCGCAACCCGCACGGCCGCCTTCTGATCGCCACGCCGCCGCTGAACAACCTCACTAACCGACATCAAGGAGAACACACATGGAACCGAACGTCGTCAACACCGGACTGGGAATCGCGGGTGCCGTCGCAACGCTGGGCCTGAGCGCCGTCGGGTCGGGTCTCGGGGCCGGCGTAGCCGGCACGGCGGCCATCGGCGCCTGGAAAAAGTGCTACGCACAGAACAAGCAGGCGCCCTTCCTGCTGCTGGGGTTCGTCGGCGCACCGCTCACGCAGACGCTGTATGGCATGATCCTGATGTTCGTCATGATCGGCCGTGCCAAGGCTGGTTCACCGGGACTGGCGCTGCTGATACTCGGGTGCTTCTCCGGGCTGGCGATCGGAGTGTCGGCCTGGCTGCAGGGCCGCGCCGCAGCCGCCGCCTGCGACGCGCAGGCCGAGACCGGACAGGGCATCACCAACTACTTCGCCGCCCTCGGCATCATCGAGACGGTGGCGATATTCACCATGGTCTTCACGCTGCTGGCGGTGGTCAGCGTGTAGTGACAGCGGGACCGGTGCTGCCAAAGGCGTATGGGACGGGGTCGGCGCCGGTCGCATCCCACGCGTCCAGCAGCGGCGTGACAATGTCCCACGCGGCTGCCAGTTCGTCATTGCGGATGAACAGGCCGCGTTCGCCGGCCAAAACGTCGAGCAGCAGGCGTTCATAGGCGTCGGGCAGGTCCGGCCCGTAACGCTCGCGGTAGAGCAGGTTGAGCTCGGCCGGGGCGATGGCCATCGTCAACCCGGGCGTCTTGCCCATCACCTGCAGGCGGATGGCCTCGTCGGGCTGAATCCGCAACACCAGTTCATTCGGCGGGAAGCACGCGCCGTCCTCGCAGAAGACGTTGTGCTCGATCGGCTTGAACTGCAGGCGCACCTCGCTGACGCGCCGGTGCAGCCCCTTGCCGGCTTCGATCACGAAAGGCACGCCGCGCCAGCGCGGCGTGTTGACGGCCAGCCGCAGCGCCGCGAATGTCGGCGTGCGCGATTTCGAAGCCACGCCCGGTTCGTCGCGATAGGCCGGAACCGTCACGCCGGCACGCGAACCGGCGGCGTACTGCCCCATCACCGCGTCGGTCAGGAGCGGCGGATCAACGTGTCGAAGCACGTCGACCTTGGCATCACGAACAGCGTGGCTATCCAGGCGCGCCGGTCGTTCCATGGCAATCAGAGCCAGGATCTGGAGCAGGTGGTTCTGCACGACATCGCGCACGATCCCGGATCGGTCAAAATAGCCGGCGCGTCCGGTCAGGTCAGTGTCCTCCTGCCAGGCAATACGCACGGAGTGGATGTGCTCGCGGCTCCAGATCGGCTCAAACACGCGGTTGGCAAATCGCAGCACCATCAGGTTCTGGACGAGTTCCTTGCCCAGGTAATGATCGATGCGATACGTTTCCCGTTCCGTGAACACCCGACCCATCTCAAACACCAGACGGTCAGAGGAGTCGCGGTCATACCCAAACGGCTTCTCCACTACGACACGCGACCAGACCGACGATGCCCCGCAGACGATCAGCCCGGAGCTGCCCAGCGCCCGGGCCACGCCCAGAAACACGTCGGGCGGAATGGCCATGTAGAAGACGCGATTGGCCGACTCGCCGCCTTCGTGCGCCTGCATGAGTTGGAACAGGTCCAGATAGCCTTCAACTGCATCGTACGTCCCTGACTGGTAGTGGCAGCACGCCAGAAAGGCTGCAACCTGACGCGCACAGGCGTCGGTGCTGGTCGTGCGGCAGGTCAGATGCTCGCCCAGGCGCGCGCGGTACGCATCGTCGGTGAACGTCGTCCGTCCAAAGCCGAACACGCGGAAACGGGCAGGCAACTGGCCGGCGCAGAACAGCGCAAACAGCGCCGGAACAATCTTGCGCCGGGCCAGGTCGCCCGATGCCCCGATGATCACGAAACTCACGGGATGATTCATCTGGCCGGCTCCGTGGCTGTCGGCGCCCCCGTTGTGTCACCGAACGTCACCTGCCAGGCCAGTCGGCCGTCCGCCGGCGCCGTCGCGCTGAAACGAACCAGGCGAAACCCGGGCGCAGGAGAGTCGAATTCCTGCAGCAGATGATCGACCACGACGACCTCGATGCGCGATCCGCTGGCTGTCGTCGGCAGTCCCGCCACACACAGGCCGATGGCCTTGCCGTTCTGCCGCAGCGTGGCTGAACGTCCATCGGGCGCCAGGACGAATGATCCACCATCCATGTGCCCATGGTTGGCCGACGGGCTGCCAGCCTTCACGCCCACATACCATGCGTCGCGCGACCAGTCGCTGCGGTGCATAGCCACCGGCACGTCGCCGCGCCCATGCCAGTCCAATGGCAGTCGCACGGACGCGCCGTCGCCTGCGGCCGGCATATCGAACACGGCGAGCGCGGCCAGCCGGTCCTTGGACAGACGCCAGCCGTCACCACGCACGAGAGCGCCCTCCGGTGCCTCGCCTGGCAGCAACCAGCCTTTCCTGGCGGCGAACCAGAGCAGTGTGGCGCTGTTGCGTGTCTCCGAGACGCAGTCGGCGTAGTTGAACACGACGCCGCTGGGTCCTGTGGCATGCAGCATATAGTCGGCGGACGCCAGGAAACCCGGCTGGCGGGAGAGGCCATAGTCCGTCCCGAGCAGGTTCGCCAAACAATCGAGCAGAACCACGTTGAAGCTGGTGCCATAGGCCCAGTACATCGGGCCTTCGGGGTAGACGCCGTCAGGCGCATAGGCCGCCATGGAGGCCGGAATGCAGGTGATCGCGCGATGCACGATCCGCGCGGCCAACGCGGGTTCGTCGTCGACCACGGCCAACGCGGCGGCGACCATGCCTGCATGGCAGACCTGGCCCCAGTTGTTGTGCGCGTCGACCCAACCCGGCCGCCCCACCAGAGAGGGCGCAAGACCCTTGGTCACAAGTGCCGTGCGACTGAGTTGCCGCACATCGGCGGGAAGCGCCTCGTAGAACCAGTCGTAGCCGATAGCCACGGCCAGGCTCATCTCGGCCACGTCAAGGAAGTGCGTCGGATTCCAGTCCTCGAATGTGCAGACGGTGCGCAACTCGGCCGCCGCACGTTCGGAGAAGACCGCATCGCCGGTGCGCAGCCAGGCGACACCCAGCAGCAGCTGCCGATTGAGCGCCTCGCGTGAAACGGCCAGCAGGCGCCGGCCCTGAAGCTGGCGCTCAAGTGGCGGCGCGTCCAGCAACCTGCGTGCACGCCGTTCGATCTCACCTGCCGCGGCAGCCATGGCCGGCTCGGTTGCCACACGGCGGCGAAAGTCTGTCACCTTGACAGGCGAGATGAGAACGCGGGGCCGCGCGCGCGGCGATGACGCGAGGCGTTGCGCGACCTCTTCCTCGGTCACGCTGACAGCATCAACAGCCGTGGCATCCATCTTCTGCACTCCCCATGCCAACCAGGCCGCCGCAACGAGTGAGGCGCGGCCACCAAATCGCACGCGACAGCGCGCGAAGGGCAGGATCACGGACTGGCTGACAACCATGGTCTACAGAGTAGCTAAAATGGGCGACCCAGCGATACCACAATCGCGGTGTCAGCGCCGCCGCGCATGCTGCGCGCGCTTGCATTCAAGGGAACAACTCCAGTACCATAATGGCCATGGCTACGCTGCACCAGAGCATGTTGGTCGCCGCTTGCCTTTGCGCGGCGCTCAGTGGCGCTGCCGCCCCGGCGGACGGCTGGCCTGTGCCCACGCAGGAGGCCCGCACGATGCAGGGGGTGCGGCTCGTCTATCGTTTTCCAGCGCCGAGCATCCACGCTACCGCCGACGGCTACGCCGTTGGCATCTCGGGCTGCGAAGCCGACGAGCAGGCCGGCTCGCCCGTGCTGCCGGTCTGCGGCGTGGACATTGCAGTCCCTGCCGGCAAGACCGTGGCGTACGTGCGGGTAACGCCCCTTGAGACGACTGCCATCGCGCTTGACGGGCCTGTGCGCTCCGGCGAGTATGCCCTGCCGCTTTCCACCGATTCCCGCATGGTCGCGCGGGCCAAGCCGAACCGAGAGATTTATCGCTCGCGCCGGCCCTTCCCGTCGCACGACACCCCTCGTTTTCGCGTTGACCGCCAACGCGGCAGCGAACGTCTCGCGCTGGCGCTGCAACCGGTGCAGGTCATTCCCGCTGAGAACCGTCTGCTGGTCCACGGCGCTCTGGTTGTCGATGTTGGGTGGACGGATGCGCAGGAACCAGACGCGATGGGCGGAGCCAAGCCGGGCTCGCCGGTCGTCAGCCGCGCCGCCGGCGCGCTGCCGCTGGGAGGGGCCACAACCAGCGCCCCGGTCGCTGTGCCACTGTTACAGGGGCCTGAAACGGACGCCAAGCTTCCGCCCGGCACAAACGAGTACGTCATCGTGGGCGATGCGGCCCTGATGGCCAACACCCCCCCGCCCTGGAACTTTGCCGCTCTCCTGAGCAGCCGGCGCACTGCCGGTCTGACCGCAACCAATGTCTCGGTGGCCTGGATCGCGACGACCTACACGGGCAAGGACACGCCGGCGAAGATCCGTGCCTTTGTGCGCGACGCCTACCAGACCTGGGGCACACGTTTCATTCTGCTGGCCGGCACGCACGCCCTGGTGCCGGCACGCCAGCTCTACTGCGCCTTCACAAGCGGCACCACCGTCTACTCGGCCTACATCCCATCGGATAGTCTGTACTACGGCTGTCTGGACGGCGACTTCAACTACGACGGCGACGCACTGTACGGCGAGCCCACTGATGGCGTGGCTGGAGGAGACGTTGACCTGCTCGCCGAGGTGTCTGTCGGCCGCTTCCCGATCGCCTCGACCAACGAAGCTGCGCTGCTGATCCGCAAGACGCTCCTCTACGAGTCAGCACCGGCATCATCGCTGACCCGCGTATCGCATGTGGGCGAATATCTTGGTTTCGGCGGCCCGGCCGACTATGCGACGGGCATGATGGAGGAGGTCCGCCTGGGCAGCAGCGTCCCGGACTACACCACATTGGGCTTCGAGAACCCCGAATACGGGGGACTCTTCGATACCAGCAACACGCTCTACGACGCGCCGACCTACACGTGGCCGGCATCGCAGATCATCAGCCGCCTAAACGGCAATTACCATGTCTTCAACCACATGGGGCACGGCGCCGCCTGGGTCTGCTTCAAACTCAACCTCTCTCTGGCAGCTGACAAACTGGCGGTCGCCAACCTGACCAACAGCGTCTACTACCTGTCTTACTCGCAGGCGTGCGAGCCGGGTCGCTTTGACGACCGGACCGACTGTTTTGCCGAGCAACTCGTCACATCCCGGGCGGGCGCCTTTGCCGCGGTGATGAATCCGCGCTACGGCTGGGGCTTTCAGAACTCGGTGGACGGACCCTCACAGCGTTTTCACCGGCGTTTCTGGGATGCCGTGTTCGCGCGCGGCCGGTATCACCTGGGCGTGATGAACCAGGACTCCAAGGAGCGCAACCGCTATCTCGTCAATACCGTGGGATCTGGCGACCCCATGCGCTGGTGCTACTACGAGATCACGCTTTTCGGCGACCCAGCCACCCCGTTCGCGGCGCGCATCCTCAAGTTCGCGCCAACCTTCGTGCATACACCTCTCAACAACCAGTACACGACCCAGGGCGTTTACCGGATCGACTGCACCATGGGACCGGTCGGCCTTTACGAGCCGACATCGCCGCGTGTGGTCTGGCAATCCAGCGGATCCCCTGGCACGGTTCACACGAACCTACTGAGCCGGTGTTCGGGCAGTCGCTATGAGGGGGCCATCCCGGCACAGCCCACCGGTGCGCGCATCTCCTATCGCCTGCTGGCCGACACGCTGGCTGGCGAGGCCGGCCAGTGGCCGGCCAGCGGCGACCATCTGTTCGATGTGACTCCGCCTGTATCGCTGACGGTTCAGGGCCAGCCGGCACCTTACGGCGTTGTCACACCGGCGTATGGCACAAGCCTGATTGCATCGGGCACCGTGATCTCTGCCGCCGCGCCTGTGCGCCTGGAAACGGCACCCGGCGTCAGCCAGGCGCAGGCCGGCTGGACCGGCAGCGGCTGCGTGCCGGCGACCGGCACCAGCAACCAGGTCAGCTTCGCGCTCACCGTCCCATCGACGCTGAACTGGCAATGGACCACTGAGTTCGCGCTGCAGCAACGCTCGTCTCTGGCCGGTCTGATTGCCAGCAACAGTTGGCATCGCCCCGGCACCATCGCCGACTCGATGATCGCACCCGCCACGATCAGCCAGAGCGGCAAGACGTACGCCTTCTGTGGCTGGTACCTGGACGGCCTCCGCCAACCCACGGCGCCCAGTCCCGTGATCAACCCCGTCGCCGGGGTTGTCCTCTCGACCAACCGCCTGTTGTCAGCCCTGTATGTCACGACGATACAGGATCTGGATGGCAACGGCATTCCGGACTGGTGGGAGTACAGTTTCTTCGGCACAAATGGTGTGCCGCCTGCCACAGACATCGACGGCGACGGGTTCGGCGCAGGCGATGAGTACCGTGATCGAACGAATCCCACCGACCCGTCTTCCCGCCCCGCACCGCCTGCCATTCTCCTCTCACCCCTGGCCTCGCCCCAAGCGATGCCCCCGCCCTATGCCGTGTCCGTCACGCTTACCGACTCGTATGCCATCGCCTCGGCCACGCTGCGTTGGCGACGCAATGGCGGCACCTGGCAGAGCGCTGCCCTCGCCAGTCGGGGATCCGGAGTCTACACGGGGACCATCCCCGCCCCCGGCGTCCCGGCCGACGTGTTTGACTACAACCTGATCGCCACCGACCCCGCGGGCCACGCGGCCACGACAGCCGTCTACTCGGTATGGCTTCAGTATCCGCGCGTCGCGTTCGGACCGGCGCAGGGACGCGATCTCGTGCTGCTTCCAAGTGGCGTTGACTATGCGCTGCTCGCAATCACCAACACCGGTAACGCGCGCCTGAACTGGTCGCTCGCGCGTGGCAGCCATGAGGTCGTCACGCCCGGCGCATCCGGTTGGCGCACAAACGCCTACGGCCAGGTCTGGCGGGCATCCTCAACACGCAGCTTCTCGCCCCCCTATGCATTCTCAGCACACCTGACATCTGGCGGATCACAGAACTTCACGCCACCCGTGCATGCCTGTCTCGAGTCGCCGGCTCTGCAGCTTGCCTCACGGGCGCGCCTCTTCTTCCGCCACTGGGTGAAGACCGAACTCGACTCGGTCGCCGGCTACTGCTACGACGGGGGCGTCGTCGAGATATCCACGAATGCGGGCGTCTCCTTTGTGCAGTTGCCGGGTCCTTACACCCACAAGATCCACGGCTGGACCTACTCACCGTGGCTCAACGACACGCCCTGTTTCGCGGGAAACGGCTCCGCCGGGTGGGTTGAGGTCTCCTTTGACCTAGCCGCCTATGCCGGCCAGACGGTCCTGCTGCGCTTCCATTACGGCGCCGACAACAACACCGATGACGAAGGCTGGTATGTGGACGATATCCGAGTCGGGCCGCTCAGCAGCCCCATCTGGCCCGACTGGGCCGTGTGCGGCGCAACGGCCGGGTCGCTGGTCGGCGGCGGGAAGGTCACTTTCCCATTTGATACGGATGCATCACTTGCGGTCCTGCGCGACGACCGACTGGCCGTGCACCTGCTCTCCAACGACCCGGTCACGCCCAACGTCTACGTCGACTGGACGCTCAAAATCCGCGAACCCCCGTTGATCGACGGGCCGTGGGCGTGGCAGTCCTCGACCAACGGCGAGGGACTGGTTACGCTTCGCCTGAACGTGGCCGACCGCGATGGCGAAGCGGTGGACCTGCAGGTCGACTGTTCGACCAATGCCGGCGCAACCTGGTTCGCGCCGACGCTGACAGGCACATCCGTGTCATTGGGACAGGCGCCAGCGGGTGTCGTAACCGGCCAGATCGCGCACCTGGTCACCACCGACGCCGGCGGCATGCGATCCAATGTGGTCAGCACGGTCTGGCCGACGCGGATACCCATGCCGGGCATTGCGCTGGCGCCCGCGGCGCGCATGCGCGTGCGGGGATCGAACCCCTATTTCGCGTCCGACTACCGGACCTCGGCGGCCTTTGTCATCGACAACCAGCAACCAACCCAACCAACCGGTTTGCTGCTTAGCCACACGCCGCAGACATGGACGCCTGCCACAGCCTTCTCGGCCAGTTGGGAACCGGCATCGGACGGCGCCGGCATCGGCGGCTTACGCTACCGCCGCCGCCTGGCCGCAGATACGGCGGCACCCGCCGCGCCTTCTCAGGCCGCACTGACGTTCTCGGGGGTTGTGCCCGAAGGCAGCAACACCTGGTTCGCCGTGCAGGCCGTCGACGCCTTCGGCAATGCCGGCGCCATTGTGCGCCGGGGGCCGTTCTGGGTGGACGCAACGCCGCCAGCAAGCGCATCTGCCCGCGCCTGGGTGGCCTCGAGCGATGCCGGTCCTTACGCAGTCGGCACCAACGTTCTGTTTTCCTGGGAAGGGTTCGGTGATGCCCTGTCCGGTATCGCCGGCTATCGAGCACACAATGTAGCCGCCCCTGTTGCCTCGGAGACCACCGCCACGCATCTGGTCCTGCCCGCACAACCAGTCGGAGTCACCAACGGGTTCGGTGTGGCGGCCTTCGACCGTGCCGGCAACGTCAGCCCCTGGGTGCTGGCGCACGTGCTGGTTCTCGACCCTCTGGCCGACCCGGATGGAGACGGCATGCTCACACGGGACGAGGAAGTCGCCGGCACGGATGCACGCGCGGCCGACCAGCTCTTCATGATCGGCATGAGCACCGACCTCGGCACGCTGGTTGTCCAGTGGACGGGGCGTAGCGGGCGCACATACACCGTTGACCGCACGCCGACCCTCGCGCCAGTCGACTGGTCGCCGGTGCCGGCACATACCGGCATACCGGGCAGCAATGGCCTGATGCGAGCCATCGTCCCGCGCGACCTCACGGTCGGGTTCTTCCGCGTACGCGTCTCGCGCTGATTCGCGCAGGTCGCAATTGACATGCCCCGCGAAATCCGTTTCACTGGCAATCGGCGCGAACACGCGGACGCGTCTGCTCTAAGTCCACCTACCTTGAGGGGCCATGCCATGTCCAGAGTCCTGATCATTGGCGCCGGCGGCGTCGGCGGCGTCGTCGCACACAAATGCGCGCAGGTGCCCCAGGTTTTCACCGACATCTGCCTCGCCAGCCGCACGCGCAGCCGTTGCGAGGCCATTGCGGCGCAACTGCCACGGCCTGTCGAAACCGCTCAGGTCGATGCCGACAACGTGGCGGAGACCGTGGCCCTGCTGCGCCGCTTCAAGCCGGACCTGGTCATCAACGTCGCGCTCCCATACCAGGACCTGCACATCATGGACGCCTGCCTGGAAGCCGGCGTGAACTATCTCGACACGGCCAACTATGAGCCGCCAAACGAGGCCAAGTTCGAGTACAGCTGGCAGTGGGCCTACCAGGACCGGTTCCGCCAGAAAGGGCTGATGGCCGTGCTCGGCAGCGGCTTCGACCCCGGCGTAACCAGCGTCTTCAGCGCCTACGCACTGAAGCACCACTTCGACCGGATCGACGAGATCGACATCATCGACTGCAACGCCGGCAGCCACGGCCAGTCGTTCGCGACCAACTTCAACCCCGAGATCAACATCCGCGAGGTCACCGCCAAGGGCCGCTACTATCAGGGCGGCGCCTGGACGGAAACCGCCCCGCTTTCGATCAAGCGCAAGTTCACCATGCCGGAAGGTCTGGGCACACTCAACGTCTACCTGATGTACCACGAGGAGCTCGAATCGCTGGCCAAGCACATTCCGGGGCTCAAGCGCGCCCGCTTCTGGATGAGCTTCTCCGAGAACTACCTCAAGCACCTCGAGGTGCTTCAGAACGTCGGCATGACGCGCATCGACCCGGTGTCGTTCCAGGGACAGCAGATCGTGCCGCTGAAGTTCCTCAAGGCGCTGCTGCCCGATCCGGCCTCGCTGGGCCCGCTCACCAAGGGCAAGACCTGCATCGGCTGCCAGGTCCGCGGCCGCAAGGACGGCCAGCGCAAGACGATCTACATCTACAACATCTGCGACCACGAAGCCTGCTATCGCGAAGTCAAGTCGCAGGCGATCTCCTACACCACCGGCGTGCCGGCCATGATCGGCGCAAAACTGATGCTGACCGGCCAATGGGCCGGCCAGGGCGTGTTCAACATCGAGCAGCTCAACCCCGATCCCTTCATGGACGCGCTCAACATCCATGGCCTTCCGTGGCAGGTGATCGAAGGCGGCGTGTTCAAGGGCTAGCGGTCGCCCCCGGTCACCCCTGACACGGGGAGAGGGACTCGGCTGTTGACGAACGGCGCAATGTGTAACATAATTGTCCACATGAAGACAGCCACAATCAGACAGGTGCGCAATGACTTCGGGACCGTCCTGAACTGGGTTGCCTGTGGCGAGGAAGTCACGGTGACGCGACGCAAACTTCCCGTCGCCATGATCGTGCCGACGCGACCTGTCCGCCGTGCGCGTACGCCCATGCCTGATTTCGCAGCCAGGTTGCGCGTCACGTATGGCGACCGGTTGGTCGACCAGGCGGTGATCGATGCCGCACTGGCCGAGAACCGGGGGGCGTCGTGAGCGCCTGTGCCGACTCCAGTTTCCTCGTGGCACTCTACGTTCGTCAGTCGCACTCGCCCGCCGCCGCCGCATGGATGAAGAAGTTGCGCGGCACACTGCCACTCACCGCACTCAATCTGTTCGAGACACGTAACGCCTTGAGCCTGCTGGTCTTCCGCGGGGTCATCACCCGCGCGGAGTACGACGCGGCACTGGACCAACTGGCTGGCGACTTGCTGGGCAACGTCTTCGCGGACGCCCCGGTGGCCTGGGAGAACGTATTCGCGTGTGCCGAGCGCCTGCGGATCGAACACACGATAGCACTGGGCGTCCGAAGCCTTGACATTCTGCACGTGGCATTCGCATTGACACTGGGTGCCCGGACCTTTCTCACGTTCGACGACCGTCAGCGCACGTTGGCTGCCCGTGCCGGCCTGACCGTCGCCCCTTGATGCGCGCGATGAAGAGAACGACCATGCCTAGCCTGTCGCCACCGGCATCCCGATCCCTGACGCCTGCCACGCTGCCCACCCCGGCCTTTGTGGTGGATGCGGCCGCGCTGGCGCGCAACCTGGCCGTGCTGGCGGACGTCAAGGCACGCACGGGTTGCCGCATTCTGCTGGCGCAGAAGGCATTCTCCATGTTCAGCGTCTACCCGCTGATCAGCCGTACGCTCGACGGCACCTGCGCCAGTTCGGTACACGAGGCGCGCCTGGGTCGTGAGGCGTTTGCCGGCGAGGTCCATGCCTTTGCGGCCGCCTTCAACGACGCGGAAATGCGCGCGCTGGCTGACCTGGTCGATCACATTACGCTCAACTCGTTCGACCAGTGGCGACGCTTTCGTCCGCTCGTGGCCACCGCGCCACGCGCAATCCAATGCGGCCTGCGCGTCAACCCGCAGCACTCCGAAGGTCACACGCCGCTCTATGACCCGTGCGCGCCAAGGTCCCGCCTCGGCATCCGCCGCGACGCCTTCGGGGACCAGTCGCTGGACGAGCTGAGCGGCCTGCACTTCCACAACCTGTGCGAGCAGAACGCAGATGCACTCGCGCGCACGCTGGCTGCCTTCGAAGCGCGTTTCGGCGACCTGCTGCCGCGCTTCCGGTGGGTCAACCTCGGCGGCGGGCACCACATCACGCGGCCGGACTACGACGTGGCACACCTCTGCCGGCTGGTCAGCGATTTCAAGGCCCGGCACGGCGTGCAGGTCTACCTGGAACCGGGCGAAGCCGTGGCGCTCAACGCCGGCGTGCTCGTGGCGACCGTGCTGGACGTGGTGTGGAACGAGATGCCGATCGCCATCCTCGATACCTCCTGCACCTGCCACATGCCGGACGTACTGGAGATGCCTTACCGGCCGCGCGTCTACCGAGGCGAAGCGTGGGACGGTTCGGCCGCAACACCTGCCACTGCCGACCGCGGCGCCGAGCCCGGCGCGAAACCACACACGGTCCGGTTGGCCGGACCGTCGTGTCTGGCGGGCGACATCATCGGCGATTACGCCTTCGATGTGCCGCTGCGTCCGGGCGACCGCCTGGTGTTCGAAGATATGGCGCACTACACCATGGTCAAGACGAACACGTTTAACGGCATCAACCTGCCGTCCATCTGCCTGCGCGAACCGGATGGCACCATCCGCCTCGTGCGCGAATTCGGCTACGCCGACTTCAAATCCCGTCTCTCCTAGTCGCATCGGCTGGGCGCGGATCCTGTTGCCATGAGCGACCCTCTATCCTCTTCCATGCCAACTCTTCGGACTCCGTTTGGCATGGAAGACAGCAAGGACGACAACGCGCACGTCATCCTCAACGAACAGGACCTGATACGGAAAACGACGTGTCAGCGCGCGCCGGACAGTGCGATGCACTCGAGGAAACATCCAGGGCGCTCGCAGGATAGAACTGAAAACGGCATCAACACACAAAAGGAAGGCCGATCCAAGTCCAACGCTGCGGTCTTCGTACCAACCAAACGCCTCTGCCATCTCCGCTTCAGCTTCTGGGCGAATGAGGAGCCGTCTGCTCACCGTCTGCTCCTGATTCGCTCGCGCACCATCGCCCAGGGGCTACCCTCGTCCGGGCTCAGGTGGTAGGAGTCCAAACGGCGGTCGACTTCCGCCTTCTGCTGATCGGTCAACGGGACTTCCTCAGGTACTTCGGCGATGCTGTCCCAGATATCCTCGACGAGTTGGATGCGTTCAGGAACGGTCAAGTCCATAACGCCCGCTTTGGCCAATGTGCTCATGAATCGAACTATAGGCGGGTTCTCAATGCACAGGCAAGCGCTATCCGACGATCCATCGGAGCCGCACCGTCGCAGGCTTGCATCAGCCGTGGCGGCCGGTCACAATACGACCCGTCCGCCCCAGGCGGGCAGAAGGGCGTGCATGATGCTGGCGACGTGGGCGGACGAGGCGAGACTGACGACGATCCTGGACCCGGCGGGTCTGCGGCGCTACCCACCTGCCACGCAGCGCGACGCATGGCAGGCGTTGCCCGCCGAGACGCGTGCCGCGCTGGTACGCGCGGGCGAGGCGCGCCTGGGTCAGCCCTGGCCCGGCTTGCGGGCCAGCCAGATCCTTGATTTCGTCCGCACCGGCAACCGCACGCGCTACGAGCAGCCCTTCATGCACCGTCGCCAAGTCGTCGTCGAACTGGCGCTCGCCGAATGCGCCGAGGGGCGCGGCCGGTTCATCGACGAACTTGTGGATGGGCTCTGGCTGATCATGGAGGAGACATCCTGGAGCTTGCCGGCTCACCTGCGACGCACACCCGAGAATGCGGGGTTGCCCGATCCGGACGTGCCGATGCTTGACCTCGTCGCAGCCGAAACCGCGGCGCTGCTGGCGTGGGTCGATCACCTGCTCGGGGCCGCGCTCGACGGCCTGGCCCCCGCGCTGCGGCAGCGCCTGCGCCGCGAGGTCGACCGGCGCGCCCTGGCGCCGTACCTGGCGCGCGACGACTTCTTCTGGATGGGATTCCATGCGGCCTCGCACCGGCCCAACAACTGGAACCCCTGGATCAACTCCAACGTGCTGGTCGCCGCGCTGCTGCTGGAACCGGATGCCGGCCGGCGCGCCGAGATCGTGGCCAAGGCGCTGCGGTCGCTCGATCATTTCCTCGCCCCCTACCCGGCCGACGGCGGTTGCGACGAGGGTCCGGGCTACTGGGGCCATGCCGGCGCGTCGCTGTTCGACTGCCTCGACCTGATGCATGCCGCCACCGGCGGCGCGTGCGACGCCTTTGCAGACGCACGCATTCGCGAGATCGGCCGCTACATCTTCCGCGTCCAGATCGCCGGCGACTGGTTCGTCAACTTCGCCGATGCCAGCGCACGAACCACGCCGCCCGCCGTGGTGACGTACCGGTTCGGTCAGCGCCTGGGTGACGCCGACCTGGCCGGCTTCGGCGCCTGGCTCTGCCGGCGCGGCGGCGCGGCGGCACGCACAGCCGCAGGCGCCAACCTGACGCGCCGGCTGCGGGCGCTGTTTGATGTCCCCGAACTCGATGCCGCACCGGTCGCGGAGCCGCTGCCCGAGGACGTGTGGCTGCCGCAGACGGAGTTGCTCGTGGCGCGCGACCGCGGCGGCGCCACAGGGGGCTGGTTCCTGGCGGCCAAGGGCGGCGACAACAACGAGAGCCATAACCACAACGACATTGGCGCGTTCATCGTGTTCCGCGACGGCTGCCCGCTGCTCGTGGACGCGGGTGTCGGCGAGTATCGCCGTCAGACCTTCAGCCCCGAACGCTACACGATCTGGACCATGCAGTCGGCCTTCCACAACTTGCTGCCAACGGTCGACGGCGTTATGCAGATGGCGGGCGCGCAGTACCGCAGCCGCAACGTCGCGTGGAACCGCGCGGGCGCGTCCTCCACACTGCAACTGGACCTCGCCGGCGCCTACCCCGAGGCAACCGGCGTCGCCGCCTGGGAGCGCGAGATCGTGCTGGAGCGCGGCACGGGCGTAACCGTGCGTGACCGCTATCGCCTGACGCGGCCGGTTGTGCGCATCGAACTCGCCCTGCTGACGCCGTCGCAGGTCGCGATCGAGGCCGACGGCAGCGTCATCCTCACGGCCGCGCCGCTGCCCGATGGCCACCACAGCGCCACCGGCCGCCTGCAAACCGAGATTCCGGCCGCGCAGGTGCGGGTGGAAACGGTGAACACCGGCGGCGACAGCCGGCTCTCGCTGGTGTGGGGCGCGCGTCTGCATCGAATCGTCTGGACGCTGCCCCGGCCGCCACGGGAGGCCACGCTCGTCTGGCGCATTCTCACCTGACACGCCCACTCGCTGCGTCCAAGGCGCGCGTCTTCTCCCCGGACGGGCACATGGTCCTTCTTCTGAAGCCACCCGCGCGGGGCAGAATCGGCCTTTCATTTTGTCACGTTAGACTCCATAATACGCGCGTTTTTCCGGCCGCTGGCGCTACGGATACAAGGCGCCTCGGCGACACCTGCCACACACCTGTACTCCAAGGATTACCTGCATGGCCAAGATCACATTCATGGGCGCGGGAAGCACGATCTTCGCGCGTAACGTTCTGGGCGACTGCATGTTGAGCGACGCGTTGCACGACGCCGAAATCGCACTCTTTGACATCGATGCCACCCGACTGCGCGAATCCAAGCGGATGCTGGATGTGCTCAACGCCAACACCAACGGCAAGCGCGCCACCATCAAAGCGTTCCTCGGGGTCGCCAACCGCCGCAAGGCCCTCGCGAATGCGGGGTATGTGGTCAACGCGATTCAGGTCGGCGGGTATGACCCCTGCACCATCACCGATTTTGAGATCCCCAAGCGATACGGGTTGCGCCAGACGATCGCCGACACACTCGGAATCGGCGGCATCTTCCGCACGCTGCGCACGCTGCCGGTTATGCTGGACTTCGCGCACGACATGGAAGCCGTCTGTCCCGACGCCTGGCTCCTCAACTACACGAACCCCATGGCCATGCTGACCGGCGGCGTCTTGCGCGGGTCGACGATCCGTACGGTCGGCCTCTGTCACTCGGTGCAGGGGTGCGCCTGGTCGCTGCTGCATACGGTCGGTCTGCTGGACAAGTACCCCGCGCACGAGGTCAAGCAGTACGTGGCAGGTATCAACCACATGGCCTGGCTGCTGAAGGTCGAATACAAGGGACGAGACCTCTATCCCGAGATCAAGGCACGCGCAACCGAGTTGCTGCGCACCTGGCGAAAAGGCCAGAAAAAGAACGGCAACATGGTGCGGCTCGAGATGATGCTGCGGTTGGGCTACTACATCACGGAGAGTTCCGAGCATCTTGCCGAATATGTGCCGCACTTCATCAAAGCCGCCAGCCCTGAACTGATCGCTGAGTTCAACATTCCGCTCGACGAGTATCCGCGCCGCTGCATCAACCAGATCGCGGGGTGGAAGCGAATGAGCAAGGAGGTCGTGGGCAACCCGAACCTGACCCACACGCGGACGCACGAGTACGGCTCCTACATCATCGAAGCCATCGAGACCGGTCGGCCGACACAGATCGGCGGCAATATCCTGAACAACGGCCTGATCCCCAACCTGCCGCCCAAAGCCTGCGTGGAGGTGCCCTGCCTGGTCGACCACAACGGCGTGCAGGGCTGTTTCGTCGGCGACCTGCCCGAGGTCTGCGCGGCTTACAACCGCACCAATATCAACGTGCAGATGCTGACCATCGAGGCCGTCCTGGAGCGTCGCCGCGACTGCATCTACCAGGCCGCGATGCTCGACCCGCACACCGCGGCCGAACTGACCATCGACCAGATCCGGGCGATGTGCGACGACCTGATCAAGGCTCACGGCAGGTGGATGCCGAAGTTCGCGTAGCGTTCATCATGCAGTCAAGTCAATGCGGATGGTGATGGCGCAGGCTGTGCGGGCGTTCCAAGCCGTGCGCGAGCATCAGCGCCTCGTCGTTCAGCAGCTCGGCGGTCGGCCCCTGCGCCACGACCCGTCCCGCATCCATGACGAGTACGCGCGGGCAGACGTCGACGACCAGTTCCAGGTCGTGCGTGGCGATGATCCGCGTGTGCTCGAAGCCCAGCAGCAGCCCGATCAGGCGTCGCCGCGCGCGCGGGTCGAGGTTCGACGACGGTTCGTCCATCACCAGGACATCCGGGGCCATCGCCAGCACGGTGGCAATGGCCACGGCACGCTTCTCGCCGGCGGAGAGTTTGTGGGGCGGTCGATCGCGCACGTGAGCCATGCCCACGCGCGCCAACGCGGCCATGCTCCGCAGTTCAGCGTCGACGCTCGCCAATCCCTGGTTCAGGGGCCCAAACGCCACATCCTCAAGCACGGTCGGCATGAAGAGCTGGTCATCGGGGTCTTGAAACACCAACCCCACGGCGCGGCGGGCCAGTGCCGCCGTCTGCCGTGTCACCGGCACATCGCCAATCCGGACCTCGCCGCGCGTGGGTGACAGGAAGCCGTTCAGGTGCAGGAGCAGCGTCGACTTGCCGGCTCCGTTGCAACCGATGATGCCGACCGCTTCGCCAGGCATGATCCGAAATGACACGCCGTTCAGCGCCTCCGTGCCGCCGGGATAGCGGAAACACAGATCGCGGGCCTCAACCATGTCCTGACTCACAACGAGCCTCCCGTCACATGACCACCCAACCAGCGGGCAATGTTCACACTGCGTACGACCGCGAAGAAGACCAGCCACCCAGCCAGAAACGCGACATCCGCCCAGCCCCACGCGCTCTGTCGCAGCAACCGCACCCGCCCATCGAAGCCGCGCGCATTCATGGCCTGGTAGACGCGTTGCGCGCGGTCCATCGACCGCAGGAGCATGGTTCCAACCAGCGCGGCATACGTGCGCAACTGCAGCGCGCGGCGGCCCCCGGAACGCAGTTCGGCGGCGCGCATCATGCGCGCCCCCTCCTCTGCGATGACGAATAGGTACCGGCAGAGCATTTCCAACTGCACGACAAACACCTGCGGCGTACCCAGCCGCTGCATCCCGGCGGACAGGCGGTGGGTCCCCGTGCAAGCCACCAGCAGCAGCGCCGCGCTGACGGTCAACCCGAAGCGCACAACGATGGAGGCGAATGACAGCCAGCCGCCCGAGACACTGTACGTGCCAATGGTCGCCACCACGTGCCGGTCGAGAAAGGGGTTGAAGACGCCGACGGCCAGCGCAAACGGCGCGGCCATCAGCAGTCGCCGCAGGATGCATGCGGGAGGAATGCCTCCAATCACCATCAGCGCCAGCGGATAAGTGACGAACGGGATCAGCGCCGAGAGTTCGTAGCGGGGAACCGACATCACTGCCACGAGAAAAGCAACCGTCGTCAGCACCTTCGTACGGGCGTCAAGCCGGTGAACGGGCGAGTCCATGCGCCCCAGTTCGTCCATGCGTCCCACGTCCGAGTAATGCCCGAAGCCCATGTGTGTACCCAGAACGGTTCGGCTAAGCGGCCGTGCGCCATTTGCGCAGGGCATACCCGCACAGTCCCACGATGACCAGCACGATCAGTCCGCCCACCAGACCGGCCGTGCTGGTGCCCGCACTGACCGCCGGCCAGCGGGCCGGCACCTCAGCCGCCGCTCCAGGTGCGGCACCCGGGGCAGGCTCCGCGGCGGGACTGAACCCATAGTCGGGCAGGAACGCGGTCTTCTCCTGCACGGCTGCGAGACGCGCATGCACGCTGCCGACGGGGCGCGCGAGTACGTCTCTGCCGCTGGTCTTCGCCATGGCCCATTCAAGTCCGTCCGGGCGCGTCGACGCGAACCAACTGACACCACCGGCCACCATGACGGCCGCAACCAGGAGGCCGGCCACGACACGCCGCGGATTACCCGCCACGACCGGACCGCACGCCACCCCTTCCAGCGACTCCGGTCTGCTGCGCAGCACAAAGCCCACCACCGCCGCCGTGGCCAGACCCTCCGCCACGCCGATGGCCAGATGAATCGGCTGCATCAGCAGCACAAAGGTTCGGAAAGGCAGATCGGATATGCCGGACAGCGCCGTCTCCAGCACGACGCCAAACGCACCCAGTTGCAGGCCGACGACCGCCGCCAGCAGCGATCCCGTCCACAACCGTCCCCCGCCCCGCGCCGCGCCCGTGATCGGCCGGTAGATAAGAGGGAACGCAATGAAGGCCGGGAAGACGCCCAGGTTGAAGATGTTGCAGCCCAGCGCGAGCAATCCACCGTCGGCAAAGAACAGGGCCTGCACGGTCAGCACCGACGCGATCACAACAAAGGCCGCATAGGGTCCAAGCAGAACCGCAAGAATCAAACCGCCGCCCAGATGCCCGCTCGATCCCGTGCCCGGAATGGAGAAGTTGATCATCTGGGCGGCAAAGATGAACGCACCGAGCACGCCCATTCGCGGCACCAGCCCGTCATCCAGGGCCTGCCGGACTCTGCGCGCGCAGAG
The DNA here is from genome assembly GCA_964417715.1 of uncultured Lentisphaerales bacterium. Taxonomy (GTDB): domain Bacteria; phylum Verrucomicrobiota; class Kiritimatiellia; order RFP12; family CAYQJG01; genus CAYQJG01. The sequence goes on from CAYQJG010000010.1 coordinate 53,220, forward strand.
TCCGATCAACCCCGCGGTTGCGACCCACATCGTCGCCCCCACGGCCGGCGACACCAGGGCATCTGCCATGTGCATAGCGCGTCTCGCAGCGTCACGGTGTCCCGAACTCTTTGCCCGTTGTCGTGACGGTCAGTCGCCCGTGCTTCACGCCCTTGGCGGCAATCAGACGGTCCGCCAGAACGCGAATGGCATCGGCTCGCCCGCGCACGGCCAGGACTTCCATGCAGTTGTGATGGTCCAGGTGGACGTGCAACGTGGCGATGATCAGCCCGCCGTGATCATGCTGGATGTCCGTCAGGAGCGTCTGAATGTTGCGCTTGTGATGGTCATAGACCAGCGTGACGGTGCCGGCGATCTCGCGGCCGCTCTCGTGCCCGTGGTGTTCGACGAGGTGGTCGCGTACCATCTCGGCCACGGCCTGCGAACGGTTGGCATGCCCCCTGCCCTTCATCAGCCCGTCAAGTTGCGCCACCAGTCCGCCGGACATCGACACACTGAACCGCCGCACGCCCGACGCCGCTTTCGTGTTACTCATGGCAATGAACGTAACACACCGGCGCTCCGCCGTCAAACGATCACGACCTCCCGGCGCCCATGCTTGACACCGGCGGCCCGTATCATGAGAATACGAAGGCAGTACCGGAGGGCGTTCCAGAACGCGAGCGCGGCCGGTGCCTGGATGCCATGCCATGGGAATCGTCGTCGATCACGAAGCGCGGAAGCACGAGATTCTGGAGCAGTCCCTGCAACTGTTTGCCGAACAGGGCTACAGCGATGTGACCTTCCAGAAGATCGCCGACCGCTGCGGCATTGCGCGAACCACGCTGTACAAGTACTTCGGGCATAAGCGCGAGATCTTCGACTACACGGTGTCGCTGGCCACGCAGGAGTTGGCGGACCGCTACCGCGAGGTGCTTTCGGCACCAGTGTCGGCGCGCGTGAAGATCGAGCGTGTGCTCGAGCACGTGCTGCAGGTCATTTTCCGGCACCGCACGCTGCTCACCGTGATTCTGGATTATGTCCTGGCCAGCCGCCGCGCCGGGCGCCCGATGCGACGGACGATCGCCCGCCACACGATCGGCTTGCGCACCGTGCTGCACCGGTTGGTGCTTGAGGGCATCCGCAGCGGCGATCTGCCCAGACTGCCGATCGCCACGACCGTCTCGCAGCTCTACGGCCTAATGGAGGCCGCGATCCTGCGGATCACCATCTCCGAAAACGCCGACTTCGACGAGTTGATGGCCATGGTCCGCACCACGCTGGCGAACATGGCCCCGGCAGCAGCCAAGAAATAGTCCTCAGTCTGCCGACGGCAGCGGGCCGGCCAGCGTCTCGAACTCCGTCAGGGTGGTGGTCTCGCCCGAACAGATCTGCTCCTTCAGCATCCGGACACGCGGCATCCTGTCGGCCAGCCAGCGCTTGGCCACCGCCAGTTTCTTCGGGCTGGCCGTCGCGTGGTCACAGAAGAGCGCGCCCACGACCAGATCGATCGCCATGTCAACCAACTTACGGCCGCAGAGGTCGCGATAGGCATTGCTCGATGACTGGGCCTTCACGAAGGCGACCGCCTCGGCCAGGATTGCCTGTTCCTCGCGGATGCGGATCACCAGCGTTTCGAGCTCATGCGACCAAACGCGATCGCCGAGAATCTCCTGAATGACATCGCCAACCGCCCCGCTCATGACACCCGACACGGCTGCCACGACCTGCAACTGGCTGGTGCCCTCGTAAATGGTGGTGATGCGCGCATCGCGCAGATGACGTTCGACGGCATAGTCCTTCATGTACCCGCTGCCACCCAGCACGGCCATGGCGTTGTTCGACACGCGCATGGACATCTCGGATGAGTAGTACTTGGCCATCGGCGTCAGCACTTTGTTGAAGCCCTTGAACTTGCGTTCCTCAGCGCGCAGACGCTTGGTCTCTTCCGGGTCGGCGCTCTTGGCCCCTTCGATCTGCCGGCCAAGCCCTTCCTCCATGTCGACGCTGTAGGCCGCAAAGTAGGTCAACGCGCGCGCCGCCTGCAAGTCCAGGCTCATATCGACCAGCAGGTCGCGCACGGCCGGGAAATTCTCGATCGCCGTGTTGAACTGCTTGCGGCTGTGGGCATAGTCGCGTGCGACGCGGCAGGCCGCCTCGCCGATCCCCAGGCTTTGCGCGGCGATGCCGATCCGCGCGCCGTTCATCAGACTCATGATATACGTGATCAGTCCGCGCCGGCGCTCGCCGATCAGTTTGGCGGGCGCGTCGTCGAAGAACAGTTCGCAGGTCGGACTGCCATGGATACCGAGCTTGTTTTCGAGCCGCCGTACGCGCACACGCGGGCCGCGTTCGACCAGCAGGCAGGAGAGACCGCGGCCATCGGCAATCTCCGGTTCGGTGCGGGCAAGCACGAGCAGCACCTCGCCGCAACCGTTGGTGATGAAGCGCTTCACGCCACGGACGAACCACTGGCCCTCGGCATCCTGGTAGGCCCTGACCTTCACCGCCTGCAGATCGCTGCCCGCATCCGGCTCCGTCAGCACCATCGCCCCCGTCCACTCGCCACTGGCCATGCGCGGCAGGTACTCCTGCTTGATCTCCTCGCTGGCGAACGCGTTGATCGTCTCCGCGATGCCCTGCAACCCGTAGAGGTTCATCAGCGACGCGTCGGCTCGGCTGACGATGTCGTTCGACATCGTGTAGAGAAGATGCGGGCCATTCAGGCCGCCAAAGCGGTAGGGCAGCGTGAAGCCCATCGCGTCGGCCTGGCTCATCAGTTTGATGGCCTCGGCCATGCCGGGAGCGTACGTTACGCTGCCATCCGGGTTGAGTTTGTTGCCGACCGTATCGGTTTCGGCCGCCGTCGGGGCCACGCGCTCGCCGGCGATCTCGCCGATGACGCTCAGGATGCGCTGGTAGTTGTCGAGCGCTTCGGCGGCGTCGGCCGGCGCGAACTCGAACTCCTTCGCGTAGCGGAAGTCCTCCTCGCGCAGCGCAGCCACACGCGCCAGGTTCATGTGCTTGAACAGGAACTGGATGTCCTCGTTGTCGGTGAAGAAGTTCGCCATAACACGCTTTCCTTTACTCGTCTCTCTCGTCGCTCGGGCACGCCCAGACTTGCCGCTCTCCGCGCATACGCCGCCTTACTCAGTTGCGCGAAACACCGTTCGTGGCCGGCTGGGCAGCCCAACTGCCAGCGAAGAAACTTGGTCGGTATTTCTTAAGTTTGACGACCTCGACGAGTTCGTCAAGCGCCGCGACCTGATCGGTGGTCAAGCTGCTCTGAGATGCGACAAAATGTTTGATGGCTTTGGCGGCCTGTTCTTCCGTGATGTGCAGGCAGTAGAAATAGCAGAGCGCAAATACGGGAGCGCCACCCCCGCCGACGTCGATGGAACGCTCTTGTTTGGTCGTGCGTGACAGGCGGTCAAGCACCAACGGCACAAACTCGGGGCCGAGTTTCGCTAGTCGGACGGTACAGCCCGGAACCTTTTCAAATGTGCCTTGGGCGAACGAGTCCCCCTCCTTAATCCGGTAGTCTGCACCCGTTCGGAAGTCGTAGAACAGGTAGTCGACGAAACGAGGGGCTGCCTCCTTGGCGCCGAGTATGGCCAAGAGAGACTGGATGTTCTCGACCTCCAGCGGGTTCTCGGTCCTGATCTTCGGGTCCGCGAGCGCCTTGACCATGGCCTCAATGTTGCGTCTGCGCGCCGCCGGATCCTTGCGGTCCCGCATGACGGAAGCCTGATCGAATAACACCTTGTGCGGATACCAGTAGTCGGGTTGGTTGAGGGCGTCACGAACGACCCATTTGCAGTAGGCTGCGTCTTGCAGAATCTTGGGTGACCGTCCTGGCAGTTTGGCCTTCACCGTGCCGTAGAGGCAAGCGCAGGCATCGGATGCGTATTGGGTGTCGTCCAAGAACCCCCACAACGCGGCCGCCAGGTCCGCGACACCGTACCGCTTGGCGAGATCCATGGCGGCGCCTTCCAGTTGAACATGCGATTGCGCATCGTCGTACTTCCAGGTTGTGGGCTCCTTGTCCACAACGAACCGATATGGCACGCGCCCGTGAATGGCCAGGAACTCCTGGCGCGCCTTCGCAATGCGGTCTTCGTATCGGTTGTCGAACACGGCTTCCGCTCCGCCGGAAACTGACCGGCCAAGCGCGACGGCGACCAACACGAGACAGACAGCGGTATGCCAGCGTTTCATGGTCTGTTCCTCCATTCCTGCAGATTCGATGTCGGCGGCACGTCGTAACGCACAGTCACGCCGCGGTCCTTGTAGCCGCCTTGGGGCCATTGCGTCGTCAGGGCATTCTGCACGTCAATCCAGTCCATCATCCATCCGGGATCGCAGAACCGGAGTGACCGCGTGTTGCCACCGGAGCCCCAAGCCGCCGTGCCGGGCGCCACGTTTACCGTCTGCATGGCCTCCTGCCCCATGTCCTCAAAAATGGCGCGTAGAAGCCCGCCAGCGCCGCACATGTAAGCCGCATAGGCGCCGCCACTGCCAACCCAGGTAATCCACACGTCATCCAGCGGCACAACCGGCATCTGCCTGTCGAATACCCACGGGGCGACGTTGGTAACGCCGGCATACTGTGTCAGCAGGCCAACATACGACCCGCACCCCACCCGGCTGTCCGAAGACGTCCGCAACGTCGTGTCCAAACCGTAACCGCCAAAGGGATGGTATCCCTTGTAGGCAGTCAACGCCCGACACATATCCGGATGCAGGCGAAACTCACGCACGGCGAGCATCTTCTTTGGTATGGCGTTTGTTGGATCCGTTGCCTCCGCGCCGTCTATCGGACTGGCATAGAGTGTCTTGTAACGCGTCTCGCACTTGTCGGGATCGTCTTCGTGACCGTCGGTGGCTCGATACCACCACGATGTTCCCCCCTTCATCGCGTCGTAGAACCGGTTCAGGTTCCCAAGGTCGTCCATTCCCGTCTGCCCCGTCCAGTAGTTGACGCCATCGGTAAAGTTGGGTATGCGGACTTCCACGCGCGCAAAGGCGTGTCCCATGAAGGCGGCCAGGCCGTGAAACTTGTCGTGATCGTCGAAGTGCGCCTGTCCCTCGAAATAACTTGCGACCATGTTGGACGGTGACGAGTAGTCCGTGCGAGAGATTTGCCGGCTCGAGATCGTGCCTGATGAATCGCGCAGACACACGTACGGCCGGTACACGCACACCTTGTAAACGCAGCGCACGACCGTGAAGGAGACGCGGTCGGCCAGAAAGACGTCCGGCTGATCGGGAAAGGGGTAGAGCCGCGCCTCGATCTTGGCCTCACCCCATGTCGGCGTGACGCCGACGCCCTCGGCATACAACACCAGATTGGTGCGGGCGGACGCCATCAGCAGCGCATACGGCAGACGCGTCCCGGACGGCACGTAGTCCCCGCCGTCCAGCACCGACGCCGGATTGCGCGTCTGGTCCGCATTCTTGGTCCAGAGCCGGATGCCCGTGCCCAGAGGATTCGATGTCACGGCAGCGACCGCGTTGGATTCCGCCTGCGCTAACGACATCGGCTCGATTCCGGATGGGGGCGTCGCCGCCAGATAGTCAAACTCGAGTTGCGTCGTGGCGGGGTCCAGACCGTTGTTGGGCAACCACCATAGGTCCAGTCCCTCGGGGAGCACGCAACTGAGCGTAACCGGCACAAAAGCACCGCCGGTGGTCAGTTGCTGCTTCTGCTCGACATCCGGGTCGGCGGTTTCAATTCTATCGAACCCATCCAGATAATCCGGTATTTTGTCGCCATCGACATCCATGTCATTCATGTAGATGATCTTGCCGGGATGTGCAGCGTCGCCGCCCAAGTCCTCGATCGCCTCCTGCGCCGCCACATGCAGCGGAACGGCCACGCCATTGGTGTTGGCGCTGTCAATGTCCAGATCGAACTTGGGAATGTTGAAGATACGATCCACGTAGTAGTAGTTCAGTTGCCCCGGCCACCACACTTCCGCAAAGCCCGGCTGCCAGAGAGCGGCGTTCTGTCCATAGGATTCGAACGTGATCCCGTTGCTGAGTTGGACCACATCGACGAAAAGGGGAGGGAACACCGCCGTCCATATCCACACAGTCTGCCCAGTCCGCAGACACAGATTCGCGCTTCCGGCGGGCACGCCCGGCCAACCCGACTCATCCAGAATCATCCGTTCCTCGCAATCCCGTTCTCCGGGGTGCAGGAAAGAACCCTCGATATATATCTCACGTTGGACACCACAGTCGGAATCCAGCCAACCCTCCGGCAATGGTGTCTGGTTGACGAACTCCGCCCACGAAATCCTTAGCGTCACGTATTCGGTCGGGTCGGGCGCAGACTGAGCGTCCGTTGGCGACGTGCCCGCAGCGTACTCCACGGAATCGTCAGCACTGTCGCCGTCGGTATCCGTGTTTCCAGGGTCGGTGCCATTGCCGGCCTCCAGTCCATCCTTCATGCCGTCACCGTCGGTGTCCGGATCTCGTGGGTTGCTAGCAAACAGGTACAGTTCCTGCCGGTCCTCTAATCCATCATCGTCGCTATCGGTCAAACTCGGGTCAGTCTCGAAGACCAGCATCTCGCGACCATCGGGCAGTCCGTCGCCATCCGTATCGACGACCGTCCGCGCAGCATGAAAGAAACCGGATGGCGCCACAGTTGGTGCGGCCTCCCATGCGTCGAACGGCGCGGTTGCGTCCAGCGTGCCTAGTAAGGTCCATGGGCCTGCACCGGGCGGGAGACTCGTGCGGCTGAAGAGATCAACCTGCTCGCTGAGCGGCGTGTAGAGCCAGAGCCGGGAATTGGCAGGTTCGATGCCGGCGAAGGCCAACCGGTTAGTATCGGCCGGCGCGGTCGGTGGCCGGGTCAATGGGTCGACCGTGCGGTTCGTGGCCGCAACGGCGAGGGCGGCCTGCAACATCGGCCAGTCGTTCGACGCGATCAGCGACATTCCAAGGCAGACGCGCGAGCGGTCGCGCACGGCGTACCAGAGGGTCAGCGGTGGACCGGTCAGGTGGGCAGGCGGCTGACCATAGCCGTCGCGAACCCAGGCGTCTGGAGCGAACGCGGCGGGGACGGCGTTGGTGCGGACGCCGAGTCCATCCGCGCCGAGTGTGATCCAGACCCGCTCGGCTCCCTGAGTCTCGATGATCGAAACCTGCCACGCCGGCACCAGTCCCAAGATCGCGCAGGGATGAAACAGGTTTGTAACGCTGGCCAACTCGCCGGCGTCATCGAAGGTGTAGAACCCGGCATGTGCGCCGAAGTGAAAGCAGGCGGGCGGATAGATGCCGACGGAATTGGTCAATGCCGCATAGCCATCCGCCACGGCCGCATCGAAGTCGTCCCAGGAGGCGAGATGCCGTCGGGTGGTCGGCGCGGCCATGGCAACCGACACGCAGAAAACTGCGCAAAGCAACCACTCTGGACACGGCACCTTCACGGAACGATCCCCTAGGCCTTGGCCGCACTCGTAGCGGCCTGGGTCAGGCTCGCGCCATTGCGGATGGTCTTGATCATCCTGGGAATGACCTCGTTCAGGTCGCCCACGATGCCGTAGTGCGCGATGCCAAAGATCGGCGCATCCTTGTCGATGTTAATGGCCAGAATCTTGGCCGACTCCTGCATGCCGGCGCGGTGCTGGACCGCGCCCGACACGCCGCAGCAGATGTAGAGCGCCGGACGTACGGTGGTGCCGGTCTGGCCGACCTGATGGTCATGGTCAACCAACCCGAGATCGACGGCCGCGCGGCTGCCGCCGACCGCGCCACCCAGGATGTTGGCCAGATCCCAGATCAGCCGGAAATTCTCGCGACTGCCCACACCCGCCCCACCGGTGACAATGATGCGCGCGGCCTTGAGATTAACCTTCTTGGGCCGGCGATGCGACTCAAGCACCTCGGTCGGTAACACGACACCCGCAAGGTTGACCGGGCAGCGAACCGTCGTGCCCGTCCGCCCGGCTTCCTCAACGGACATGCGCATGACGCCCTCGCGCACGGTGGCCATCTGCGGCCAGCGGTGCGGATTGACGATCGTCGCAATGATGTTACCGCCGAACGCGGGCCGGATCTGGAGCAGCAGCTTGGAGATGTGCTCCTTGGTCTGCGTGTCGGTGTGGTCGCCGATCTCAAGATCCGTGCAGTCGGCGGTCAGACCGCACTTCATGGCAGACGCGACCGTGGGCGCGAGGTCGCGACCCATCGCGGTGGCGCCAAACAGGCAGATCTGCGGCTTGTGCGCCGTGATCAGATCGCAGACCACGCGCGTATAACTGGTGGTCTGGTAGGTGGCGAGCAGGGCGTCCTCGGCCAGATAGACGCGGTCCGCGCCATGCCGCGCAAGCTGACCGGCCAGTTCGGAGACGTTGTGGCCCAGCAGCACCGCGGCCAGCGGAACATGCAGCTGGTCGGCCAGTTCACGCCCCTTGCTGAGCAGCTCGAGCGGCACGTCGGAAAGACGCCCCGCCTCCTGCTCGGCATACACCCATACTTCGCCCCGTCGATTGACTTCGATCATATCGGATTCCTCTCGGTCTTCAGCCGATCGTGTGGTCTTCGATCAACTCGCCCAGCAGCCGGGACACGCCCTCGTCGGAAGGCGGGAACTCCTTGTAGTCGCCGCCAGCCAGCACGATCGACTGGATGCGATGCACCTTGGTGGGACTGCCGGCGCCACCGCACCAACTCAGGTCGGCCTGCAAATCGTCAAGATTCCACTGCGTAATCAACAGATCCTGCGCCGCCAGTTCGCTGCAACGACGCTTCGTCTCCTCGGTCCGGGCCTCGGGGGTGGCTGACGCCAGCGCGGTGTCGACCGCCTTGGCGACTTCGACCGGCGAGCGCGCCTTCTTGTGTTTCAGCGCCTTGCGCAGAGCCAGCGGACGCGGCTGGTTGGCCGAGTCCATCACCGTGAAGAGCGCCGGCAGCCGCGAGCGCACAATCTCATAGCCGTTGCCGATGTGGCGCCGAACGCGGGCCATCCGCCCATCGAGTTGCAGTTCCTCGAGGTAGGTCACCAGCGTGAAGCCGATTTTCTCGGCCAGTTGGGGCCCGACCTGTGCGGTGTCGCCGTCGATGGCCTGACGACCGCAGAACACCAGATCCGGTTCCAGCTTGCGCATGGCGCAGGAGAGGATGTAGCTGGTGGCCAAGGTGTCGGAGGCGGCCGCGCGACGGTCCGTGATGAGGATCGCCTTGTCGGCGCCACGGCACAGCGAATCGCGCAGCACATCACAGGCGGCCGGCAACCCCATGGCGACCACCGTAACAGTGCCACCATGCCGGTCGCGGACGCAAAGCGCCTCTTCCAAGGCGTTCAGATCCTCGGGATTGAAGATGGCCGGCAACGCCGCGCGGTTGACGGTGCCATCCTCTCTCATCGCCTGGCCGGTGATCCGTTTGGTGTCCGGCACTTGTTTGACGCACACGACACAGTTATAGCCCACGTTGGTCACTCCCCGATTTTGCCCAGGATCATGCCCGCAGGGCCCGTCCGCAGAGACGAACCCATCCGAAAAGCCCGCACACGATGGCAAAGGCCGCCGTATCCGTCAAGGACGGATGACGGACGCACATCCGTTCCAACACTCCCGCTAGAAGCCGTGCAGTTCATAGAAGTCACGGCGGTACCCGTCAATGTCCACCCAATTGTGCAATTCGGCGACGGAGGACGGCACCGCGGCCACGCTTCGGGCCACTTCAGCCTGCACGTCTTCGCGCATCTCCCAGTCGTCCATGCGGATACGCCCTTCCGCATCCACGCTCACCGGGCACCCGGCGTAGAGCCGGTCGCGGAAAAGCCGGTTCATCTGCTCGAGACAGCCCTCGTGCAACCCCTTCGCCTTCATCACCCGGTAGAGGGCGGCAATGTAGAGCGGCATCGCGGGGATGACCGCGCTCGCACGTGTCACCAGCGCCTTGTTGACGGCCACATAGGCGTGTCCACGCAGCGATGCCAGCCGATTGTCAAGCTGGCCCGCAGTGGCCTCCAGATGAGCCTTGGCGCGACCCAACGTGCCCGTGCGATAGACCGCCTGGGTAGCCTCCGGGCCGACATAGGAGAACGCCACGGTCACCACGCCGGGGGCCAGCAGACCTGCGGCCAACAGCGCTTCGACCCAGAGCTGCCAGTCCTCGCCGCCCATGACCTTGACGGTGTCGCGGATCTCGTCCTCGCTGGCCGGACCAATGGCGACCCGCCGCATCGCACCAGCCGCCACATCCAGCGTCACCCCCTCGAACGAACCACCGATCGGCTTGATCGCCGAACGGTGCACCTGTCCGGTGGCCGGATCCGTCCGCACGGGCGCAGCCAGACTGTAGATGACGAGATCAAAAGGCGAGAACCCGTCGGCGCGGGCCGTCGCGATCACGCGCGTCTTCATCGCCGGCAAAAAGGCATCACCAACAAGCGTGGCGGCCGTCAGCCCGCGCGCCTTGGCCGCTGCGTCGAAAGCCTTGTTGTTGTACCACCCCGGTGACCCGTGTCCGTCGGCCACCGGTTCGCGTTCGAATGACACGCCGAGCGTCTGCGCGCCGGCACCGAAGGCAGCCATGATCCGCGCTGCCAGACCGTAGCCGCCGGAAGCGCCGAGAACCAACACCGACTTCGGACCGGTCTTCAGCGCCGGCCAGGCCGACGCCGCCGCGATCCTGGCGGCAACCGCGCGCGCGCACCCTTCGGGGTTCACGCCCACGCACACGCCATTGCGGACCTTCGGTTCAACCGCCATCACGCTTTCCCCACCAGGCACACCCATTCGGCCTCAGCCGAGAGTTCCTCGCCCACCCAGGCCTTGCCGCGCTGCCGGATCAGGCGACGCGTCACCTTGATGTTCTCAACCTCCAGCCGGACCTTCTCGCCAGGACGCACCTGCCGGCGGAACTTGACTTCCGAAACCGAGGCCAGAAAGATGATCTGACAGTCACACAGGCCGGCTTCGACCACGCCCGCCCCGCCGCATTGCGCCATGCTCTCGACCAGGATCACGCCGGGTACAACCGGGTACTTGGGGAAATGACCGGCAAACATGGGCTCATCAGCCGAGAAGGTCCGCTCGCCGACAATCCGCTGCTTGTCCACCGACAGCAACCGGTCGATGAACAGGAAGGGCTCGCGATGGGGAATCAGGTCCTTGACATTCTTCATGGAGCGAACGCCTTGATGATGATGACCCCGTTGTGGCCGCCGAAGCCCAGCGAGGTCGAGAGCGTTGCGCGAATGCGCCCGTTCACGCCCACGTTCGGCACGCAGTCGAGATCGCACTCCGGATCGGGCGTCTCGTAGTTGATCGTCGCCGGGAAAAACTGGTCGCGCAGAGCCAGCACGCAGACGATGGCCTCGACGCCGCCGGCGGCGCCGATCATGTGGCCGGTCATGCTCTTGGTGGACGACATCTTGAGCCGGCGCGCGTGCTCGCCAAACGCCCCCTTGACGGCCTTGGTCTCCATCGGGTCGTTGAGCGGCGTGGAGGTGCCGTGCGCGTTGATGTAGTCGATATCGCCGGGCTGCATGCCGGCATCGGCCAGCGCCACGCGCATCGCGCGGATCGCGCCGTCGCCATCGGGGTGCGGCGCCGTGAGATGGAAGGCGTCGCCGGTGCCGCCGTAGCCGGCCACTTCGGCGTAGATGCGGGCGCCGCGGCGCTGTGCGTGCTCCAGCGACTCGAATATGAGAACGCCGGCCCCCTCGCCCATGATGAAGCCGTCGCGGTTCTTGTCGAACGGCCGGCACGCCTTGAGGGGCTCATCGTTTTGGCTCGTGCAGAGCGCCTTGAGCGCGCAGAAGCTTCCGATTGAGAACTCCGTGATGGCGGACTCGGTGCCGCCCGTGACCACGACATCGGCGCGACCCGACCGGACGGCATCCAGCGCCGTGCCCATCGCATCCGTACCGGAGGCACAGGCCGTGACGACGGTATGCACAGGGCCCTTGATGTTCAGCGCCATCGAGATATTGCCCGCGGCCTCGTTCGGGATGATCTTGGGGATCGTCATCGGCGACAGACGCGACGGACCGCGCTCCTGCAGCGTCTTATAGGCTTCGGTGTCAATCTCGCGTCCGCCGATGCCATTGCCCAGAATGACGGCCGCGCGCTCAGGGTCCACGCCCCCGTCGGCCAGCCCCGCGTCTTTCCATGCGTCGGTCGCAGCGGCCAGGGCAAACTGCGTGAAAAGCGCCATCCGACGCGCTTCCTTGACGTCAAAATACTTGCCGGGATCGAAATTCTTGACCTCGGCCGCGATCCGCGCGTCGACACGCGATGCGTCGAAACGAGTGATCGGGCCGATGCCGCACGCGCCGCTCCGGATGGCTTGCCAGAACGAGGGAATGTCATTGCCAATGGGCGTAATCGCGCCCAGACCGGTGATGACCACGCGACGGACGGCAGGGGTAGACTGACTCATGGGTATGCTCTCCTTAGAGGGTGACGGGGATGACGGTCGAATCGACACCGGGAATCCAGCGCATCAGGATTCCACCGTAGGTCAGGCCGGCACCGAACCCGACCAGAATGACCCAATCGCCCGACTTGACACGGTTCTCGCGCACAAGCTGATCGAACGCAATCGGGACTGTCGCCGCGGACGTGTTGGCCACGTCGGCAATGTTGAGGAAAAACTTGTCCGGCGCCACGCCCAGCCGGCGCGCCGACGCCTCGATGATGCGGATGTTGGCCTGGTGCGGCACAATCCACGCTATATCATCCATGGTCAAGCCTGACTTCGCGAGCAATTCGCGCACAATCTGGTCCATGGCTTTCACCGCGAAATTGAACACGGCCTTCCCCTGCATCTGCAGGTAAGGCCGAGTCCAGGGGCCGGACGTCGGCGTGCGCGAACCGCCCTCGCGCAGCAGCGCGGATGCGCCCGATCCATCCGCGCGCAGCACGGCGTGCATCAAGCCGCCGGGCTCCTCGGAGAACTTCAGGACGGCCGCACCCGCGCCATCACCGAACAACACGCACAGGTTGCGGTCCTGCCAGTCGACAATCCGCGACATCAGGTCGGCGCCGATGACCAGTGTGGGCCGGGGATCGCTGGCCATGAGCCCGCGTGCAACCTGCAATGCGTAGATGAAGCCGGTGCAGGCAGCCGAAATATCAAACGCACTGGCGTTGACGGCTCCAATCGCATGCTGGACCAGGCAAGCCGTCGCGGGAAGCGACGAATAGTCGGGCGTGGATGTGGCTACGATGACCGCGCCCAAGTCAGACGCCGCCACACCGGCCCGCTCCAACGCCTGACGCGCCGCTTTCGTGGCACCGGACGCCGTGCTTTCATCGGGTGCCGCAATGTGCCGGGACCGGATGCCGGTGTGCGAGACGATCCACTCGTCGGTCGTGTCGAGGGTCTTCGCCAGCTCGTGGTTAGCCACTACCTGTTTCGGCAGCCAGACGCCGGTGGCGGCGATATGTACGTACTGCAACTTCATAGAACTCCCAACTCAGGCAAGGGGCGCTTATGATGACATTTTCCCGTCGAATGTCAACCTGACATTTGTCGCCGTTTTGTCACTCTCGCGCCCCCCTCGCTCGCAATAAACCCCAATAATAGCTGATCTTTTCTATATACACCAGTCCAGATCATACGCTAAAGTCAAGGGCTCTGTTTTTGGCGTGCACTGGAGGGCGTGTCATGTTGGCTCAAGGCTTTATCCTTATGTTCGTCGGCATGGGCATTGTGATCGCCTATCTGGCCATCATGGTGTTCGTCATGTCCTGGTCGCAGTCGTTGATCAAGCACATCGATCACATCCTGCCGGATGACGTACCGGTGGCGCCGCGCCCTCAACCCGTCCGGACGGATGACGCCGCACCGGTTGCCATCGCGATCGCCGTTGCCAGCAACCGACCCTGACCGCCCCGTCCACCCTCCACCCCTCCCCCAATCTGCCCGCCCCGACCGCATTCGTCTCAGGAGTCCACACATGGCCAAGAAGCAAGTCAAGTTCATGTGCACGGCGTTTCGCGACGGCTTTCAGTCCGTCTACGGAGCGCGCGTGCTGACACGCGATTTCATGCCCGCCGTCCAGGCTGCGTACGAGGCCGGCATCCGTTGGTTCGAGGCGGGCGGCGGCGCGCGCTTCCAGTCCTGCTACTTCTACTGCAACGAAGACGCATTCGCGCAGATGGATCAGTTTCGCCAAGCCTGTCCCCAGGCCGACCTGCAGACGCTCTCACGCGGCGTCAACGTGGTGGGACTGGAGTCGCAGCCCAGCGACATGATCCGGCTGCATGCCCAGCTCTTCAGGAAGCACGGGGTCAGTTCGATCCGCAATTTCGACGCCCTCAATGACGTCGAGAACCTCGTCCATTCCGGCCGCTGCATCCACGAAGCCGGCCTGAAGCACGAGGTGAGCGTCACCATGATGGGCCTGCCACCGGGCTGCGCCGGTGCGCATGACGCGCCCTTCTATGCCGGTGTCCTGCGCAAGATACTCGACGCGGGCATCCCCTTTGACCGCGTCTGTTTCAAGGACGCGTCAGGCACCTCGACACCTGCCACGGTTTTCGACACCATCAGGCAGGCCCGCCAGATGCTTCCAGCCGGCACGCATATCCAGTTCCACACGCACGAGACTGCCGGCACCAGCGTGCTCTGCTACAAAGCCGCCCTGGAAGCGGGTGCCGACGGCATCGATCTCTCGCTGGCTCCCGTTTCGGGCGGCACCTGTCAGCCGGACGTGATCGTCATGTGGCACGCCTTGCGTGGCACGGAGTTCGATCTGGGCGTTGACATCAACAAGATCCGCAAGGTCGAGGACGTGTTCCGCGACTGCATGAAGGACTACCTCCTCCCGCCCGAAGCGCTGGCGGTCGATCCCGCGATCATCTGGAGTCCGATGCCGGGCGGGGCGCTCACAGCCAACACCCAGATGCTGCGCGACAACAACATGCTGGACCGCTATCAGGACCTGATTGACGCCATGACCGAGGTCGTGACACGCGGCGGGTTCGGCACATCGGTCACGCCCGTCTCACAGTTCTACGTGCAACAGGCCTTTAACAACGTGCTGTTCGGCCCGTGGAAGAAGATCGCTGACGGCTACGGCAAGATGGTCCTCGGTTACTTCGGCCGAACACCGGTAGCCCCCGACGCCGACATCGTCAAGATCGCGTCCGAACAGCTCAAACTGTCGCCCACGACGAAGACGGTGCTCGCGATCAATGATGCCGATCCCAAGCGCGGCGTCAAAGCCGCGACCCAGTTGCTACAGGCTGCGAACCTGCCCATCACCGACGAGAACGTCTTCATCGCCGGCGCCTGCAAAGAGAAGGGCATCACCTTCCTGCAGGGCAAGGGCACCGTCGGCGTCTACTACAAGGAAGCAGCCAAGCCGGCGGCTTCGGCCAAGGCTGGCGGCGGCTGCACGGTCACCGTCAACGACAAGACCTACGCGGTCGAGCTGCGCGGCGACAAGGCGGTCGTCAACGGCCGTGAGTACAGCGTGAATGTCAAGGATGGCATCCTGAAGGCCGCCCCGGCAGCGGCGGCGACCACCGGCAGCTACACGGATGTGAAAGCCCCCGTGCCCGGAGTCATCCTGCGGCTGATTGCCCGCCCCGGCGATGCGGTCAAAGTGGGCGACGAACTGCTGGTCATGGAAGCCATGAAGATGGAGATGCCGATCAAGGCGACGGCGGCCGGATCGGTTCTCAGCATCGACGTGTCCCAATCCCAGAAAGTCAACACGGGCGATGTCGTTGCCCGCATCGGCTGACCCTCATCACGCAATTGACGGAGTCCAACACCATGAAACCGTTCATCCTTGCCTGTGTCGCCGCAACAGCCCTGACCTTCGGGTGGGTGGCCTGCGCTCAGAACGCCGTACCGGAAGCCGACGCCACGGCCCCCGCCGTCACAGCCGCCCCTTCAGCTGTCTCCGTGCCGACAGCGGCTGCACTGGCCACACCCGCCGATGCGGCTCCGCGCGATGATATGGCGCACTTTCTCGGCAAGCTGAAAGGGCTCTGGGGCGAGACCGGCATCGCGGGCTTCATGCGCAAGACGCCTCCTCCCACGGCCGTCGACGACTATGGCCGCCCCGTCAAGCCGGGCATCATGCCTTACGGGATCGGCCAGGCCGTGATGATCTTCGTCTGCCTCTTCCTGTTCTACCTGGCCATCGTCAAGGACTTCGAGCCGTTGCTGCTGCTGCCGATCGCCTTTGGCGGCCTTCTGGCCAACATCCCGAACGCCGGCATCCTCGATCCGCCCAATGTCGCGCTCTTCCAGCCCGGCGGATTCCTGTTCGAGATCTATCGTTTCGGTGTCAAGAGCGGCATCTTCCCGCTGCTCATCTTCATGGGCGTGGGCGCAATGACCGACTTCGGCCCGCTGATCGCCAACCCGCGTACGGCCATGCTCGGCGCCGCCGCCCAGCTCGGCATCTTCACCAGCCTGCTGGGCGCGTTGCTGATGACCAAGGCGTTTCCGGGTCTGGTTGACTTCGACCTGAAGGATGCAGCCTCCATCGGCATCATCGGCGGCGCCGATGGCCCGACGGCAATCTGGCTGTCGTCGCGGCTCTCGCCCGACTTGCTCGGCGCGATTGCCGTTGCCGCGTATTCCTACATGGCGCTGGTACCCATCATCCAGCCGCCGATCATGAGGCTTTGCACAACCGCGCGTGATCGTACGATCAAGATGAAGCAGCTCCGGCACGTCACCAAGATGGAGAAGGTCTGCTTCCCGATCATCGTGACTCTGCTGTGCGCGTTGCTGCTCCCGAGCGCCGTGCCGCTGATCGGCGCCCTGATGTTCGGCAATCTCGCCCGCGAATGCGGCAAGGTCACGCGCCTTTCCGACACCATGGCCAACGATTTGATCAACATCGTGACCATTCTCCTCGGACTCTCCGTCGGCTCCAAGCTGGCAGCCGAACGCTTCCTGACCCCCGAGACGCTGGCCGTCATCCTGCTGGGATTGGCCGCCTTCTGCGTTGGCACGGCCGGCGGCGTCTGGATGGCCCGCATCATGAACCTGTTCAGCAAGGACAAGATCAACCCGCTGATTGGTTCGGCCGGCGTCTCGGCCGTACCCATGGCGGCACGCGTATCGAACAAGGTCGGGCTGGAGTATGACCCCGAGAACTACCTGCTCATGCACGCCATGGGGCCGAACGTCTCGGGCGTCATCGGCTCGGCGGTTGTGGCGGGTGTGCTCTATACGGTCTGTCGCTAGAGCGCGGGGTGGCGCGACGTTAGGCAGCCTGATCGACATCTTGCCAGGAGTACTGCCCGTGAAACTTCCTCTGTCTCGCCATCGCATTCGACTTGTCACATGCGCGGCGCTGCTGGCCGGCATCGGCCTGCCGGTCGCCTCGCCCGCGGCCTCCGGCGATCCGGACCTGAACGGGGCGCCCGTTCAGGCGTTGCGGGCCGAGTACGTCGGCAAGCGCGACGCCCTCGCCAAACAGCAGGCGGCCGAGCTTTCCCGCATCGTGGCCGACGGACTGGAACAGGCCCGGCAGATGCAGGCCAAGGCGAAAATCTCGGGCAACGTCACTGCTCAGGCCGCGGCCAGCGCCGCCGTCCGAATCTACACGGAGGCCGGCGCCGCACTAACGCAGTCCGGCAAGTTGCTCCTCCCCGGCAGCGTCCGTCAGGACCTGGAGACGTTCGTCGAAGGCAGCCGGAAGGCCCAGCGGGCCTGCGATGAGCGTCACACCGCGGCCTTGCGCGCGCTCGAGGGCGAGTATGCGCCGCGCCTGGCCAAACTGGTGGCGGCGACCGCCAATGCGCCCGATACGGAGGAGGAGCAACTGGCGCTGCTCGGCAAACTGGCGGGTACACCCGCCGTGGGAACGGTGGACAGCACGGCAACCAACACCGTCCTGGCAGATGCCGTCCTGATCCGCGCCAGCGGCGAAGCCAAGCAGTGGGAAACGCTGTTCCGCGGTGAGATCCGCGCCGTGGCGTTGGAGATCGTGCCCATCGCGGTGACCGGTCTGACCGCGCCCAAACAGACACAGAGCGAGGGCGACGAATCGCGCCAGCCCTACACGGTGCAACTCACGCCCGTGCGCGAATTCACGGCGACCGACCCGGCGCCCGCCTTCCGTGTGATGAGCCTGCCGCCGCTGGCACCGGTCGATGTCGTCGCCTGGCCCACGGCAGCCAACGGCTGGTCGATGGACCTGCGTGTCCGGCCCGCGCGCGACGGTATCTCGCGTCATGGCTTTGTGCTGGAGGTCGATGCCGCAGCCCGTGCCTCACGCCTGCTGCCCGGACAGACAGCACCCGCCGACCCGACCCCCGTCGCTGCGCTGCGGAAACCGGCCGACGCGACTCCTGCCGCCACCCCACGGCCGGTTGTGGCTGCCACGCCGACGCTGATTCGTGTGGCGGCATCCGCCCCGGGCTGGGTGCGCACCGGCCTTCAGGTGCGCAAGGGCGCGCGCGTTCAGGCCACCGTCACCGGCACGTGGAGTTGCGGCCAGGGCGGCGAGGCCGTGGACGCCGAAGGCTATCCCAACGGCGACCGGTTCTTCCGCTACTACCTGGACCCGCAACGCAATCCGCGCATCACGCAGGAAGCCAACTACGGCGCGCTGATCGCGCGCGTGCTGCCGGACGGTCCCATGCATGCGTTGGGCAAGCAGGCATCCTTTGCCGCCGAGAAAGCCGGCGAAGTGGTCCTCGCCATCAACGAAGACCCCGACTCCCGGCGCGACAACAAGGGCACCATGGAAGTGCGCCTGACCGTCGCCCCTTGATCACGCGCGCGGATGGAAGCGTTTGTGCACGTCCAGCAGGCGGTCGCGGTCGACATGCGTGTAGATCTGGGTGGTGGCGATGTCGGCATGCCCCAGCATCTCCTGGATGGCGCGCAGTTCGGCGCCATTGGCCAGCAGATGACTGGCGAAGCAGTGGCGCAGTGTGTGGGGCGTGACGCGTCCGCCCAGTCCTGCGCTGCGCGCATACACGACGATCAACCTGTACAGCGCCTGCCGGCTGAACCCACGGCCCAGACGCGTCAGGAACAAACGCTCCTCATCGGCATGTTTCGCCAATGCGGGACGGACATCGCCCAGGTAGCGTGCCAGCGTGCTGAGGGACTGGCCGCCAACCGGCACGATCCGCTGCTTGGAGCCCTTGCCGGTGCACCGCAGGAATCCCGCCTCGGACTGCACATCGCCCACCCGCAGTTCGGACAGCTCCGATACCCGTAAGCCGCAGGCGTAGAACAGTTCCAGGATCGCCCGGTCGCGTATGTCGCGCGGTCGCTCGCCCGTTGCCGCCGCCAGTAACCGATCAACCTCGGCCGGCGAGAGGATGTCCGGCAGAAAGCGCCAGAGCTTCGGCGTCGACATGACGTCGGTCACGTTGGCATCCAGCAGCCCCTCCTGCTGCAGATACCGCAGCAGCACCTTGATGGCCACCAACCGCCGCGCCAACGTGGCCACCGCCAGCCCCTGATCGCGCTGCTCGGCCAGAAAATCCACGACATCGCGCCGCGTCAGGGCACTGAATCCCTGGACCGCGCGTCGGTCAAGAAACGCGGTGAAACAGGCCAAGTCAGCCGCATAGGCGACACGCGTGTTCGGCGACAGCCCACGCTCGTAGGCCAGATGATCCAGAAACTGGCCGACCAGTGCGTTCAAGGTGTTCCTACGGCCGGCAGTCGGGCGGCAAGGCCGCCTTCGCCACAGGGTTGGCCGGCAGTCCATTTGCGTCGAAGCCCGCCTCGGTGATCGCCAACTCGATGTTCTTGCGTCCCAGTTGCATGGAATCGTAACGGACGGTGACGCTGCCCGCCGCGAAGTCGAACACGAGCTTGTCAAACTCGATTCCCCGCAGCGGCGCCAGCGACTTGCGCACACGCTGGGCGCAGGCCTCATTGCGGATGCCGGGCGACTGGATGACGAACGTGCGCACATCGGCCAGCCTGCAACCGGCGACGACCAGAACCACGCCAAGGAGAGAAAAGAGCGCTTTGGCTTTCATGTCGGCATCATAATCCGGCCTGTGCCCAAAAAACAAGCCTTGCGCGCAGGCGCCGCATCGTGTTCATTGACGCTCGACATGACACCTGCCCCCGCCCAACCTGCCCTTGCGCCTCCGCCGCGGATCCTGATCCTGCGCCTTTCGCCCTTCCGCGACGTGGTGCACTCCTCCAGCCATCACTTCCTGGCCGACGCCGCGCGCCGCGCGGTGGCGGGTGTCGGAATCGACTTCGCCTTCCTGCCCCCGGACCCGCCCTCGCCCCACGCCGCAGCCGTGGCAGGTGTCCTGACGGGCAAGCCCCTGACGGCCTTTGACCTGGTGCTGGTGTCAAACGCCTTCGTGCTGGAAGCCGTCAACCTTCCCTACCTGCTGCACCGCTGCGGCCTGTCGCCGTGGGCATCCGAACGTCCTGCGGGTTGTCCCCCGGTGGTTCTGGGCGGCTCCAATGCGCTGGCCAGCCAGTGCCTGGTCCGGCCGGATGGCGATGCCGTCCCCGACGCGATCTTCTTCGGTGAAGGCGAAGGCGCGCTGGAGACCTTCCTGGCGGCCTGGATGGCGGGTGCGGACTGCGCCAAGCGCGAACGCCTGGAACGTGCAGCCGCAGCCACCGATGGTTTCTGGGTGACCGGCTCGTGGCCAACGCGCCCCGTACGGCAGGCCGTTGCACGCGCGCTGCCGCCGCCGCCCGAACCTGTGATCCTGCTCGACAGCGAAGTCGCCGACACCGTCCGACTCCAAGCCAGCCTGGGATGCCCGGCTTTCTGCTCGTTCTGCTTCGAAGGCTACGAGCGCAAACCCTACCGCGAACGGCCGGCTGCGAGGCTGCTCGACTACGCCCGCCAACTCAAAGTCGCAAGCGGCGCCCGTACCGTCGAACTTGACGCCTTCAACCTCAACACCCACCTCGAACTGTCCGCACTGGTATCAGGCCTGTCGCGCCTGTTCGACCACGTCGCCTTCAAGAGCCAGCGCGTCGACATCCTGGCCGAGCAACCCGAACTCACGGCCGTCGAAGTGGCGGCTGGTAAGCGATCCTTCACCCTGGGCATCGAGGGAATCAGCACGCGTATGCGGGCCTTCCTCGGGAAATCCCTGACCGACGAGGCCATTGAGAAGGTGATCCGCGACCTCCTGACGGCCCGGGTGCGTGAACTCAAGCTGTTCTTCATCCTCACCGGCCACGAATCCACCGCGGACCTGGCGGCTTTCGCCGCATTCGCACGCACGGTCGCCGGTTGGGCCGGCGGTGCACGGCGCGTCACGCGCGTCGTCTTCAGTTTCGGCCGGCTGGTGCGCATGCCGAACACGCCCTTGCGTTACGACCGACTCTTCCTCGATCCCACAGCCTGGCAGAAGCTGGTGGACAGTGCGGAGGCAAGTTGCCGGCGGGCCAACCTGGAGTTCCGCCTGGCCACCACGTGGCCCGAATACCTGGCGACCCAACTGCTGGCGGCAGCGGACGAACAGGCCGCGTCCATCGTCGTCGCACTGGCGCAGGAGGGGTTCCACTTCGCCGGCCACCTGGCCGCATCGGCAGCCGACCGCCTGGCGCAAGCCCTGAGCGAAGCCGGTATACTGGACGATGCGTTTGCCGCAGCCAAGCCTCCCGAACACCGTTTCGCATTCGCGTTCGTCGAAACGGCCGTCACGTCCGCATTCCTGCAACGGCAGTATCACGCCGCCGTAGCCGGTCGTGATCGCGGCTACTGCCTGGGCGCCGCCTGCCAGACGTGCGGGGCCTGTCGCAACGCACAGGAACGCACGGCCCTGACGAAGCGGCCGCGGGTCCCCCACGTGCCGCGCAGCATCGCGGACGAGATCGCCGCGCTCGTCGCCGCCAAGCAACGCCTGGCGCCGGTGCTGGCCCGTGTGCGCCTCGACGCCTCGTTCGCCGGCGGCCACCCGGAGTGGGTCTCGGCCCGGCTGATGCAACTTCTGCTGACCGCCTGGCCGGAGGAGGTGGACAACCTGCTCACGGTCGAGGAGTGCCTGTTTGGCGCCCCCGCCAATCGCGAGCGCTTCCCGATTCCCGCCGGCGTCACGCTGGTCGCGCTCAAAGCATGGGACCCGACCCGACTGCGCGCGCGTGTGGCGACGGGTGGTCCGGTGGGCGCCGTGCACGTGGAGCCGGCCCGCCCGGAGGACCAGCCCGGCACATTCCGCACCGCCGACTGGTCGATCCGCATGGCCTGCGACGAAGCGATGGCCACGTCGGTGCTGGCGCGATGGATGATGGACACTCACCTGCCACACACGCTGCGGCGTGTGGCAGGTGTCGCCCGGTTCGAACTCGCGCCCGCGGCGCAGCGCAAGCACGTCATCTACGCGGCCGCGTCCACACCGGTGGCCGCCGACAAGACGGAAGTCGCGCTGACCATCGGTCCCAAGACGGACCTGCGCAGCCTGTTGGGTCGCCTGGCGGAGGTCGCACCGGTCGGAGCGCCGCACTGCGACAGGTGGACGACAAACATCCCGCGCTGAACGTGAGGCTGACGCGGAGCACGGCTTGGCTGTTGACGTACGGCACGCCATACGGTAAACATATCAGAAGAACATACGCAACCCTCTTTCTCGGAGCGAAACATGGATACGCTGATCGCCATGCAGGACATACGGAACGGGCTCGCAGCCATCGCTGACCGAGCCGAAGGGGGCGAATCGTTCATCGTTGTACGGAACTCCAGACCGGCATTTCGTATCGCTCCGCTCACCACTCCGCCGAAGGCACCAAGGGGCCGACCACCAACCGTGGACGAGGTCAGGGAACACTTCGAGACCTACCCCGTGACAGAGGAGGAGCTGACGCCTGACGAACTGGACGCCGTCATCCGCGAGGTCCGCAAACGTGGTGCCCCGCCGGCCCTGCCATGAGAATCGTTTGCGACACGAACGTTCTGGTCTCCGGACTGATCTGGGGCGGTACGCCAGGCCGCGTCTGGGATCGGATCGTGAGCCGTCAGGATCGGCTCTGCATCAGCCGCGCGATGGTCACTGAACTCGCGCGCGTGCTGAACTACCCGCGCATCACTGTTGTGATCAGGAAGCGCAATCTGACGGCGCGCGACATCGTCGCAGCGATCATCGATGCTTCAGACGTGGTATGGCCCAAGCCGCTCCATGCGAGCGTCATTCGGAACGACCCCGACTACGATGAGGTCCTAGCCTGTGCCGACGCAGCTGGCGCATCACGCATTGTCACCGGCGACCAGCATCTGCTCGAACTTGCACTGTGGAACGACATCCGTATCGTCACCCCCGCCAACTACCTGGCGCAGTATGAGTAGTGTCGCCGTTTACCTGGATCGGATTCAGCAGCAACGCCCGGACCAACACGTCCTTCTATCTCGACAACTTCGAGTTTCACGTGAAGTGAGGGAACTGGGGTGCATGACCGATTTTTGATCACGCTGCCGATTTGAGCTTGGCGGAGCGCCA
>CAYQJG010000011.1:0-71326 GCA_964417715.1 uncultured Lentisphaerales bacterium
CGCACAGTCTACATCAACCAACGGGATTTCCCACGCTAAACCCGGAAGCGCCAAAAGAAAAGCAGAAGGCGCTCTCCTGTGACCTTCAACCCGTGGTCGAGATGTTCGACGCCTCTGTTCGTGTTAGTTTCCTGACCTGGACGGACTGGGGCGGCCTCTACCGCAAAACGTTCACCTTCAGCAAGGCTTTCCCGCACCGACTGGAGAAGACTGAAAAGGAGCAGGTCGTTTCGTATTTCTGTGGTTTGTTGTTCTGATGACAGAGAGCGCCCAACCACGGCCGGACGCTGCAACGCTCGCGCCACGTGCATTCGACCACAACGCCTAGTCCGGTCAACTGGACTCTCGGCCATCCCATCATCTGAGGCAGTCCGAAGCGGTCGGCCATTCCGGAATTGGCCGGGAAGTTCCTGTTGCTGGATGGCTTCGGCTGAGCCGGATCGAGTAAGCAGTTCGGGTAAGGGTAACCGGGTAAGGGTGTCGGCTAAGGGCGCGTTTAAGCGTGCGCGTAAGTGTGGCGCTGCGCGGTCTTACCCATCGCGCCAGGCCTTGAGCTGTTCCTCGGTCGGCGCTCCGACGACCTCGAAGAGGCGCCAGATGCCGAAGTCGCCGGCATAGATGGCGCGACTGCCGCCCGACTCGTAGAGCCAGGGGTAGTGTCCGTGTACGCTGTCCATGGCCGCCGGGCCGACCGGCCGGTGCACCAGCAGGAAGAGGTGCTGGCCAAAGTAGAGTTTGCGGACGTCGCTGATGTGCAGATCGAGGTTGGGCAGCATGCGGTCGCCCGTGTAGCCGTCGAGCAGTCGCAACCCCTCGTACCCGCAGACAAAGACGCGCCCGTAGGGCGTGCGCGCGGTGACGAACGACTCGACTTCGCCGCGCAGAACGGCACGCATGGCGCCGTCCGCGTCCGGGTTTCTGGGCGGAGCCTGGCGCCAGACAAAGACAGCGACCGCTGCAAAGATGATGAGGTCACCCCACGCGTTCCAAGCCGGTTGCGGCCGCGCGTTGGGCAGCCGCGACAGCCACAGCGCGACGGCCCCGCAGAGCACGACGGCGGTTTGGGGTGCCGCAACCGACCAGTCGACACCGAACGCCCGCAACACACCGACCCAGAGCCAGGCCAGCAGACCAACGAGCGCTGCAACGGCCGCGGTCGGTGAGCGCCGGGCCATCGACCCGGCCAGGGCCGCCAGGCAGGCCAGCACACCGAGCATTTCGGCGGTCGAACCCCACGCCAGCCGCAACCCCTGCCAGGAGAGTCCGTGACGACCACCCAGCGAACGCAGGAAGAAGGCGAGATCGCCCAGAATCAGCCAATTGGCCAACGCCCACACGGCGAGTGCATACACCATCGGCAGCCAGCCCAGCAGCAGGATCGCGGGCAGCCGCCGACGCGTCTCGGAACCGACCAGCGCGGCCAGCGGCACGCACGCCGCCAGAACCAGCGTCACGCCCGCCATGGGCAGGCCGCACACGGTCAGCAGCGCCAGGCTGCAGGCCAGCATGACCAGGTCCTTCGTCTGGCGGGCGGTGTACCAGCCCGTCGCCGAGCGGATGCCCTGCACCACGACGGTCGCCGCAACGGCCAGCGCCGGGTCGCGCGCCGCGCCGCAGGCCACCACCGCGGCCATGAGCAATCCCTGGAGCAGCAGACGAGCCGGCACGTGCCCGGCCATGCGCCCGGCCAGCATCAGCATGATGGACCAGTAGAACCAGGCGGCCACGGCGAGTGCCAGCGGCCCCACGCCCTTCAGAAGCCAGGCAAACGGCAGACAGGCCAGCGTGGGCAGCGGGCCATACCAGCAGGAGCCGATCAGCGCCTGGCGTCCCTCGGTCGTCCCGGCCAGAAGCTCACGGCAGATCCCCGTCAACACGGCGGCGGCGCCGTCCGTGGCCGCACAGGCGACCACCGCGGCGGACAGCAGGGCCGGCACGGCGGCATCAGCCAACCTTCGGCGCAGCGTGACCATGTTGCGTCTTCTCCCAATAGAACGGATTCCTGAAGAACTGGAGGAACGCCCGCCAGCCGCTGTAGCTCATCATCATCCAGTAGAACGGCGTGAGCAGGTTCCACCACAGCAGATCGTCATAGCGCCGCGTGTAGCAGCCCAGCAGGTTGATGTAGACGAAGCAGAAGTTGCCGACGAACAGGCAGAAGGTGCCGATGGCGAACACCGGTCCTGGAAACAGGGCGTCCACGCCGGCCGGCCGCAGGACAAACCAGACAAGCGCCATGCCCCAGAAGACGGGGTTGATCAGCGACGAGAAGACGACGCCGCCCACCAGCAGCTGGAAATGCAGGAAGTTGCGCCAACCCAGTTCGCGGGCCAGCACGAGCGGCCGGCGCATGTGCACCAGCCAGGTCTGGATATACCCCTTCTGCCAGCGCGTGCGCTGACGAATCCAGAACGGGTAACTGCCGCAGGCTTCCTCCCAGGTGGTCGTCTCCAGCATACGCGCGGTGTAGCCGGCGCGGCACAGCCGCACGCCGAGGTCGCAGTCCTCGGTCACATTGTAGGCGTCCCAGCCATGCACCTCGCGCAGGACGTCCGTGACGAAGTGGTTCGATGTGCCGCCAAGCGGAATCACGGTGCGCATCGCGGCCAGCCCGGGCAGCTGCATGTCGAACCAGGCCGAGTACTCGGCCGCGAACCAACGCGTCAGCAGGTTCTGCCGGGGATTGTAGAAGTTCAGGCGCGACTGCACGCAGGCCACGCGCGCGTCGGTGCGCTCGAAGGCCAGCACCGCCTTGCGCAACTGGTCGGGTTCGGGGTGATCCTCGGCGTCGTAGATCACGAGAAACGTGCCGCGCGCGAGGTGCAGTCCAATGTTGCAGGCCTTGGGCTTGGTGCGCGGGAACGACGGCGGCACGAGCGTCACGCGAAAACCGGGCGGCAGCGTGATCGCAGCGGCGGCCGCGCAGGTGGGTTCGTCATCGGCTTCCAGCAGCAGCTGAACGTCCTTGCGGTCAGCCGGGTAGTCGAGCGCCTGCAGCGCCGCCACAACGTGCGGCAGGGATTCCGGCTCCTTGTACATCGGAACCAGAATCGAGTAGACGGGCCAGTCGCGCGGTTCGGCGGGATGCAGGTCAGCGGGCGTGAAGCGCAGCGTGGCGTCGGCGCGCGTGGATGCGCGGATCAGCAGGAGCTTGTACGCCGTCGCCGCCAGGTAGAACAGCGTGCAGACTGCGATCAGCACCTGCCCCAGCCGCAGGGGCGCGGCGACGGCCGCCACCAGCAGGAGGACAAGCAGAAACAGCGCGGCGCGGCGCTGGCCGCGCGTGACCGGCTCGGAAGCGCTCCAGTCCGGGCGCAGCCGCGCCAGCGCCAGAGGGTCGGCGCCGGATGCGTCCGGAGCGGGCTGATGATGGGTGCTGGGGGCCATTCTGAAGTCTTCCGCTAGTTACTCAGGGCGATGACGGAGGGGGACGGGGGGACAGTGAGCGGTCAAAGGTGCACAGTCAACAGTGGGCGGTGGAAGGTGGAAGGTGGAGGGTGGAGGGTGGAGGGTGGACGGGTGGACAGTCAACAGTGAACGGTGAAACGGGCGAAGAAGAGGGAGAGAGTGGCGTGTACGAGTACGTGTACGTGTAAGAGTACGGCGCGGAAAGCGTGATCGCAGGTCCCTTACTCGTACACGCGGATCTATTGAGGCGTGGCAAGTGCTCAGGTGCCAGGGTTCAGGGTTCAGTCGCAGGGCTTCAGACTCGGGACAGAACCGCAGATTGCCGAATGTCGATTTTCGAATGTCGAAGTGGCCGTCGGCGCCAACCGGAGGCACTTCGGTGTTCTGCGGTTCGACATTCGTCAATCTGCGGTTTGAACCGTGAACCTTGAACCGTGAACCGCGAACCCCTCCCTCCTGAGCAGTTACGAGGCGTGCATGTACTCCAACAAACAGCCGACTCATGCCGATATTCCACGTTCGGGGCTCATTGTTCACTGTTCACCGTTCACTGCTCACTACTCGCCCCCTCGCCCATAGACTGTGCGCAGCAGCACACGTGTCGCCTGAGCGACGCCCGACGGCGTCAGGACGCCGTTGCGGACCAGGGGATCCACGCTCACGGCCGTGATGAAGGGCGTGTAGAGGTCGACCACCGGCAGGCCGTAGGCATCGGCGACGCGCACGACGACTTCGGCGAAGGCGCGCCCCTCGCGGGCGTGAACGCAGGGCCGGGCAGACGGGTCAGGCACGCAGCCGCAACCGGGAAGCACATCGCAGGCCGGCGGGGCAACAAGAACCAGGCTGGCTTTCCCGGGGCCGCAGATTAACCCCACCAAGGCCGCCAGACGCCGCTCAAACACATCCATCTTCTCGCCTTCATGGATGTCGTTCAGCGACGGCGCAAGCACCACCAGGTCCGCGGGCAGCAGCGGCTCAAGCTGCGTGAACGGCATCAGCCGGACGATGCCGGTGGCATCATCGTCGGCCTCGAGGGCCTTCAGGCTGACGCGCTGGTAGTGCACGCCCCTGCCGCCGGGCAGGCCATGTGCGAGCGCGTAGTCAAGACCCGCATCGTCCGCGTCGAGGGCCGCGGCTCCCGGAGGCACCAGGAAACCATCAAGCAGCAACAGGCGTTGCTCGGGCGCGTGCAGTCCCGACACACGGCGCAGGTCGCCGGCCGACGCGCGACGCGCGATGAACGTCACGCCCTCGCCGGCACGGCGCAGGGCATCGCCATCCACGGTCTCGGGCATGGCATCGAAGGGCGCGGCGTCAAACACCCACGCGCCGCTCTGGATCGTTTCGCGGCCGTGCAACACGTTCCAGCGGATCGCGCCAAACTCCTCGGCCCGTCCTACCGGCAGTTTCATGCGCCCCCAGGAGCGCATCAGCCGGACGCGCTCACTGACGTTCGTCTGGCGGCCGGAGGCGTACGTGATGGCGGCCGTGACGTCGAAGGCGATCGAATCGGGCGAGGTGGCGCGCAGGTGCAGTTCGGGCAGCACGGGATCATCGCCATAGCAGAACGCCGGTGCGCCCTGCAGGCGCGACGAAACCCCGTACTCAACTGAGGGTATGCGGTCGGTGGCCACGTCGGTGGTATCGGTCGCGGAATGACCGGCCGCATCGTGGACGATCAGGTTCACGGGCACGCGCTGGCCGCCGCCGGCCACCACGGTATCGCATTCGGCGCCCGTGCCCAGGCGACGCCCGGCGGCGTCCTGCCAAATGCAGCTTAGCGTGGCGCCCGACCAGGAGACGCTGGCGCTGCGGAGTTTCACCGGCACAAAGATGGTCGGACACCCGACGAACCGGTACGAATCGTCGCGGACAGAGCGTGCGAACGCGTGCAGGTCGCCATCGCGCCGTTCGACGCGTCCCTGTGTCAATGCGCCGCCGGTAACCCATGCCAGGTCCGGAGCGGCCCCCTGCGCGGCATCGGTGCGCTTCCACGCCACAGACAGGCTATAGCCACTGCGGCGCGCCATGCTGACGGTGTCGATCGTCACGCGATGCACCCCGGGCGTAAGTGCAACGGGCTTGCCGCCGAGCCACTGCTCGCGGCCGCGGGAGTAGGTCTGCTCGGAGACCAGGACGTCGTCGACTTTCAACCAGGCGGCATTGTCGCCCTTGAGCGTGAAGACCCAGCGGCCATCGGCCGGCGCCAGCAGCCAGGTGGTGAGCCGGATGAGTTGCGCGTTCTTCTCCCAGTTGTTGCCGCCGCGCCACCGCTCAGAGTGGTCGCGCACACGATCGAAGTCCTCGACCGCGAAAACGACGGTGCGCGCGTCCGCGCGCGCCTCCAGCATGCGCAACTGGTCGGCGCTGGTGGGTGGATCCTGTCCATACGCGCGCCGGGCCATCACGCGCACGGGGGTCGGATCGACCGGCCCGTCGGCACTCGCGACGACCCGTTGCGGCCCCGCCAACGCATAGGCGATGAACTCGGCGCCTGCATGGCCGCCGCGACAATCGATCAAGACATAAACATCGTCATCGTCGGCCCAGACGACGCGTGCCGGCCGGCGCGCGTCCAGCAACCAGACGCGCACATCGGCCACGTAGGCCGCGCCAACCCGCGCGGGCAGGCGCACCAGCGCGAACGGATCGCTCTCTTTCCAGGCAAAGACCACGCGCAGGGGCGCGTCGGGCTCCGACCACGCGGGTTGCGGCGCGGCTGCCGGCGCCACCAACGCCCAGAGGGTCGCCGACAGCACCGTGAGGGTGACGGCCAGGCGCCGGCCGAGGGCGCAGGTGGAAGGTGGAGGGTGGAGGGTGGAGGGTGGAAGGTGGAAGGTGGAGGGTGGCGGGTGGCCGGGAGGCGCGACAAGGCGGGAGGAGGACGGACGGATTCGCCCGCCTACCTCGCCGCAGCCTGCGCCGGCCTTCTTTGCATCATTGTTCATCACGTAACTACTCTTCGATGCCGATTCCGATACCGATTCCGACCCCGATCGATCCAAGCAAGAGGGGGCTTCTCGAGCCTTCCACCCTCCACCATCCACCCTCAACCCTCCACCGTCGACCTTCCACCTCGCCCCACCCGCCGCCTGCTATCCGGTGGACACATCCCAGGCGTTTCGTTGTATACTGCTGTACACGTTTCAAGGTGTGCGTGTCGAGCATGGCCCACGCCGGATATCATTTGCTGCTGTTTGCCGCGGGTTGACACCGCGCCGGCGGTTGTCGGCTTCTGGCATGTTTTGTGCGTACATAGGCGGTTATAATGTTGCCTCGCGCGTCAAACGTTCTCTGTCACGGGTCTCTTGCACACCCACTTTGGTTGCAGGTGGCGTGCCAATCGACCCGACAAACGCAGCGACGGGCGGGTTTCACGTTGCTGGAGGTTCTGGCGGTCGTCTGCATCATCGGAATCCTCTCCTCCATGCTCTCTTTTGCGGTCACATCGGCCCGCAAACAGGCGCGTCAGGCCGACTGCAAGTCCAACCTGCGCCAGTTTGGCGCCGCCATTCTCGTCTACCGGGGCGAAAACGACGGCCGCAACCCGCCCTGGCTGTCGAACCTGTATCCCGAATACGTGGATGACAAGCGGCTCTATGTCTGCCGCAGCGACAAGAACAAGGGGACCAGCCGGGTACGTCCGGCCGACCTGCCGCCCGAGGTCGAACCCGACAAGTTTCAGGAAGTGATCGACAACCAGAGCGGTGCGCGTGTTCCGGCGGGCAACCATCCCGAGAACAATGCCAACGCCGACGTGAAGGCCAACAGTTACTTCTACGAGTTCTCCGCCGCGGCCTGCACCTGGTCGGCGCCTGATCTGGACGGCGATAGCCTGATCGCCTGGTGGGAGTACAAGGAGAACCAGCTGCGCGTGGGCGACAAGGCCAACGGCGGCGGGACGGCCAACCCCAAGCCGTACAGCCAATCGCGCATGCCGATCGTCCGCTGTTACCATCACCACCGCGAGATCCGCATGTCCGGCCACATCGGCAACACAGATGGAACGAAGGGCGCTATCCAGGCCCAGGGCATCACGCTGAACGTCGCCTATGCCGGCAACGTCTGGGTCGCCCCGCTCTGGTGGGAAGGCGCATTGGAGCCGGGCGAGTAGGCGGCAGGATTTTCATGCACACGACAAGGGAAACTCATATGCAGATGACGCACCGATACAGGCTGTTTGGCATCGCCCTCGCGGCAGGTGTGATGGGGTTCGCCGGTTGCACGACGCCCGACCGCACGCCGCCTGATCTCAAACTGGAGAAACCCGAACCGGCGCGCGCGGTGCGTGAAGCCGACGCGCTGTTCCAGAAGGGGCTCTACACGGAGGCGATCATCCAGTGCATCGAGATCGCGCGCGTGGACCCGATGACACCGGGGTTGACGGATCTGCAGGGCCGCATCAGCGCCAGGATGGCCGAGGAGCGTTACCGGGGAATCGCCACGCGCGACAAGGGATCAGCCGAGAATGCGGCGGTGGACGCCACCCGCCACGGCATTCTGCCTGACACGTACAACCTGCGCCGGCACGTGCTCGGCGAGACGGCGCCCTTGCGGACCGCGCCGAACGCCATGCAGTTGGCCCTGCGCAAACCGGTCAGCATCGACCTGCCCAACGTCGGCATCGCCGAGATCATCGCGCAGATCGGCGCGTCCGAAAACATCAACATCGTCGCCGATGGCACAGCCGGCGCGGGCAAGACACTGACCATCCGCGCCGAGAATACGCCGCTCGACGAGGTGCTGGAGTTCGTGGGCCGCAACCTGGACGTCACCTTCAGCGTGGGCCAGAACCTGATCTGGGTCACCCCGCGCAGCCCGAACGACAGCGCCATCCCGCTGGAAACGCGCGTCTACCGCCTGCGCAAGGGGCTCTCGGGCGCCGAGATCGAGAATGCGCCGGACGGGATCGGCATCATCGACGCCGTCACGCGCTTCGTCCCGCAAGAGACCGGCGCGGACATCTTCTTCAGCGACAAGGCGCACGCCCTGCTGGTCAAGAACACGCGGGAGAATCTGGACCGGACCGAGGACATCATCGCCGCGCTGGACGTCAAGCCGGTGCAGGTGCTGATCGAGGCGCGCTTCATGAGCACGTCGATCGCGGACATGCGCGAGCTGGGCATCAACTGGATTCTCAACCAGAACCTGGTGCTCGCCGAGAACGGCGGCGTGGTGAAGAAACAGATCCTGGCCGATTCGTCCATCAAGGGCATGCCCGCCGCCCCCGACACCAAGGATCTGGGGATGAACCTGACCTACCAGGGGCTCCTGAACAACTCGCAGTTCCAGGC
Organism: uncultured Lentisphaerales bacterium; assembly: GCA_964417715.1. Classification (GTDB taxonomy): domain Bacteria; phylum Verrucomicrobiota; class Kiritimatiellia; order RFP12; family CAYQJG01; genus CAYQJG01. Next base: position 8,703 of record CAYQJG010000011.1, read on the forward strand.
CGTGCTGCACGCCCTGCAGAAGTCGGGCAAGACGCGCACGCTGACCGTGCCGCGCGTGACCACGGTCAACAACAAGGAGGCCAAGATCCGCATCGGCAAGGATTTCCGCTACTTCGAGGAGTTCACGCGCGACGACCGCACGGTCTACAATGACGGCGTGGCCAGCACGGTTTCCTCGCTCGCGCCGACCGGCACACCCAAACTCGAGGAACTGGGCTACGAACTCAAGGTGACCCCCAGCGTCGGCGCCGACCTGGCATCGATCGACCTGAAGCTCGCACCGCAGATCAGCGCCTTTGAGTCGTGGGTCTCCTACGACCTGGGCGACAGCGGTAGCGGCGGCTCGTCGACCAATGCCAATTCGTCGCTGAAACTGCCGATCTTCAGCCGCAGCGAGATCGAGACCGAACTGGTGGTGCGCAGCGGCGAGACCGTGATCATGGGCGGCCTCGCGCAGACCATGCGCTCCAAGACGCGCAGCGGCGTGCCGTTCTTCTCTTCGCTTCCGTGGATCGGCTACCTCTTCGGCAGCGACCTCGCGGACGACACCATCGACAACCTGATCATCTTCGTGACGGCCACGATCATCTCGGATGAGGGCGAGGCGATGATCCCGCTGAATGCACGTGAACAGCTCGGGCTGGAAGTGCCGATCGGAGATCTGCGCGAAGCGCCGGCCGCAGCCGCCGCCCCCGCGACGCCGCCCGGCACAACGCCGCCGGCGGCCGCGCCGGTGGAAGCCACGCCCGTGCTGCTCCCGGCGGCCGCACCGGCCCCGGAAGCTGCTGCACCCGCCGTCGCCAACCCGCAACCCGGAGCCTAGCCCACATGCCACGCGCCAGACAGATCGTCGGGCTGGATATCGGTTCGCGCAACGTGCGGGCGGCCTGGCTCCAGTTCCGCGAACGGCGCCCCTGCGTCGTCCGCACCGAGCAGTTGGCCCTGCCGCCGGACGCACAGGACCCGGCCGCCATGATCCGCGCCTGGATCGCCAAGTGCGACCTTAGCCGTGCGTTCTGCGCGATCGCGCTGCCGGGAGCCAATACGGTCTTCCAGCCGGGACGCATCCCGCACAGCGACCCACGTTCGCCACGCCAGATCGCGGCCATGGACATCGCCGCCTTCAACGACATGGCGGGCGACCAGATGACCTACGACGTGGCCGCACACCCGTCATCGACGGAACCCGGCCTGCGCGTCTCGCTCATGGCCATGGCGCGCCCGGCTTCGATCGACCGCGCCATGCAGTTCGCGGCGCAGATTGGCGTGAAGGCGGCCGATCTCGTGCCGGCCCCGGTGGCGCTGTACAACCAGCTTGAACGCTACGCCGGGCCGCACGACACGCCATCGATCTACCTGGACATCGGCCACACGCAGACCGAACTGGCCATCGGCTCGACGGCGGGGCTGCTGTTTGCCCGTTCGGTGCCCATCGGCGGCAAGGCCTTCACCGACGCGCTCATTCAGACGCTGGGCATCACGCCGCTGCAGGCGGAACTCCGCAAGCATGCCGAGGGGTTGACCGGACGCGAGGACACGGCCACCGCGCTCGCGGCCGTCGCCGACCGCTGGCTGTCGCAGGTCTCATCATGTCTGGGCGTCTACCGCGGCGCCTTCTCGGGCGCGGCCACCGTACCCGGACAAGTCGTCCTGGCCGGCGGCGGCGCCCAGTTGGCCGGTCTGCGCGAACTGGTGGCGGCGCGCCTGAAACTGCCGACCCTGCGCGCGGCCGAACTGCCGGGATTAACCGATCCCGCCTGCAGGCAACTCGCCGGCACCTACGACCTGGCCATCGGCCTGGGCATCACCGCCCTCGAAACCGGCACCACCTATCTTTCGCTGCTCCCCCCCGAACTCCGCGACGAGATCGTCTTCCGCGAGAAGAAGCCCTTCTGGATCGCTGCAGCGGTCTGCGGCGCCCTGGCGCTGGGTGCGTTCACCGCCAGCGGACTGCACACCCTGCGTCGCGACGATTCGGCCCTGCAACGGGAACGCGAGCAGCTCCGGAAACGCGAGCAGATCGACCAGCATATCAAGCAGATCCGCCAGCGCGGCGCACGGCTTCAGGCCGACGCGCAACCGGTGCTCGACCTGCTGATGAACGGGCCGCTCGCGCGTGAGGCGCTGACGTGGGTCGCCAACAGCATCGGGCCGAAGGACTGGATCACCCTCTTCTGCGACGAGGCCTCCTATACACCCGAGGCGGCGCCGCGCCGCGCGCCCACGCCGCCGCCTGCATCGCGCCGCTCGCCGTTCGCCCTGCTGGGACCGCCCAGGCCGGCCGTGGCGGCGGTCGCCAGCCCCATCACGGCGACGTCTGCCCCGTTCAGCGCCTTCATTGTTGAGGGTTACGCCACGGACCCAAGCCTGACGACGATCCAGGAGATGATCACCCGGCTGCGGACCGCTGAAGGCGTGGTCAGTGTGGATCTGCTCGGCGATGAGCGCGTGCTGCCGCCGGTCGGACTGGACACCAAGACTGCAGCGACCGCCGTGCCTATTTTCAGGCGCTTCGTGATCCGTCTGGAGGTCAAACGCCCATGAAGAACCGCTTCCGACTGTCGGAACGCGAGCAGGTGGTCGGCATCATCGTCCTGGCCGTCGCGGGGCTGCTGACCGTCTGGCTGCTGCTGATACGGCCGCAGGCCCGCCTGGTCGAGGAGAATGAGGCCATCCGGCGCCAGCTCGGCAGCAGTCCCTACGCATCGCTGAGCATGGAGAGCCTCTCGCTGGCCTCGGAACTCGAAAGCGCGGCCGGAAAGCGGCTGGCCGACGAGTGGCGCAAGGCACGCGACCGCCTCGCCACCTTCTCAAACCAGAGCACACTGCGCAAGGACCGGATCGACTACAAGGTTGAGCTCTACGGCACGCGCGAGCGTCTGGTCGGCAAGTCCCAGGCGCTGGGCATCCAGCTTATCCCGACCGATCTCGGCATCGACGAAGCCCTGCGCACGAATGACAAGGTGCGCGAGCGCATGCTGCAACTCAAGGCCGTCGAGAAGCTGGCGGACCTCACCCTTGACCGCCGCATCCAGCGACTCGTCGAGATCCGGCCCCTGCCGCCGATCGAGCACCTCGGAGCAGACAAGAAGCCCACCTTCGACGAATACCCGGTGCGGGTCGAGTTCGACGCCGACTTCGACAATCTGTGTCAACTGTTCCAGGCCGTCTTTGAGAAGAATCAGGTTTTCGCCTTCCGCAACATCCGGATCGAATCGGGCCCGACAAGCGAGTCGAGACTAAGGGTCAAAGCCGTCATGAGCGCGTTTGTGTTTGAGTAGTGAAGAGGAACACAAGAGGCACAAGCCCGGGATCAAGAGGCACAAGAGAGATGCATAGGCCAGAGGCCAGCCATGACACCGAGGACCGAACAGGAAGTGCTTGCGTTGTGCGACAAGATCCGCGCGGTCTGTTTGTCGCTGCACGCTTTCTTGCGCCACGGTCACCCGGAGAAGGTCTACGAGAACGGCCTCGCGCACCGGCTGCGGAGAGCGGGCATCCAAGCGAGTCAGCAGCACTTGCTCACCGTGCGAGACGAGGACGGCACGGTGCTGGGCGACTATGCCGCAGATCTGCTGGTGGAGAACGCGCTCATCATGGAATTGAAGGCATGCGACGCTCTCTGCAACGCGCACGTAGCGCAACTGCTTGGCTACCTTCGGGGAACCGGAATCCGCGATGGCTTGCTGGTGAATTTCGGGTCCCCTGTCATCCAGATCAGAAAGTACCGCTTGTGAGTCCATTCTGCGCCAGTCGCTTTCGGCCGCACATGGAGTTTCTCTTGTGCTTCTTGTGTTCTCCCCTTTGTGCTTCTTGTGTTCCTCTCTCCTGCGACAGGTAAACTACATGGAACGTTACTGGAAATGGTTGATGCACGCCAACGCACGGGCGTTGTTCTTCATCGCGCTGCTCATCCTGCTGCTGGTCCTGGGCTGGTGCGCCTGGGTTCTGTGGCGGCCGATGCAGCAGGGACGCGCCGACAACACGCAGCCGGCAGCGGTCGTCCCGCACACCGAGATGGCCCTCGGCATTCTGGCGTGCCTGTCCAACCAGCTGACCGACGCACAGGTCGTGCCTGTCAGCCCGTTCCGTCCCACGCTCGAGTCGCTGGCGGCCAACCGCGAGTCCATCACCAATGTCCTGCAGCCGCGCAGGCGCCGCAGCGAGGATGGCACCGGCGATCCCTTCGCCGGGCTCCGCCCCAACCGGAACGTCCCGACTACGCCCCCCCCTGCCGCTCCCGCCGCACCGCGTATCCCCAAGTTGACCTATCGCGGTTTCTTCACGCGTCCCGACGGCAAGACCGCGGCGCTTTTCAACGACTCGACCACCGATGCGGCCACCTTCCATCTGCCTGGCGAGGAGTTCCATGGCGTGGCCCTGCTCGTGACAGGACCAACGCGTGCCCGCGTGCGCCTGCCCGGCGGGCAGGAGCGCGACCTGGTGATCGGCGAATCCATCGAACTGCCGGCGGAGGCGCAACCATGACCGATGCCGAAAACCCGGCCAAACCGAACGCGGCACACGGACTACGGTTCCACAGCGAAAGCCTAGTCGTCGAACTGGCAGACAACCTGATCCGACAGGGGCTCCTGACGGAAGGGCAGCTCGGCGAAATGCAGGGGCGTGCCTCGCTGACCGGCACGGGTCTCGACGCCCTGCTGTTTGAGGAATCGTCGATCGAGGAACGCAAGGTTCTGGAGGTGTTCTCGGCCCTCAGCGGACTGCCGCTGCGCAACATCGGCGATTTCCACATCGACCCCGAAGCCGTCAAACTCGTCCCCGCCAAGGTGGCGCTGCGCCACCGTATTGTGCCACTCGTCTGGCAGCATGGCGTGCTCACCCTGGCCGTGAGCCGCGTGCCCAACCTCACGACGGTCGACGGGTTGCGCATGGTGCTCGATGCCGCGCTGGACTGGGTGCTGGTCCCGGACGCCGACATCGGCCGCACGCTGACCCATTTCTACGGACTGGGCGCCGAAACCATCGACCAGCTCATCGCGGAAGCGGGCGACAACGACGATGCCACCCAGGATATCGCCGTCCGCACCGAAGAGACGGGCATGGTCCGTTTCATCAACATGATCATCGCGGAAGCCATCCGGATGGATGCGACCGACATCCACATCGAACCGTTCGAAGGCACGCTGCGCCTGCGCTACCGGATCGACGGCATCCTGCAGGAAGTCCCCTTGCCCAAGGGGGTCGAGAAACTCAAGCGCGCGGTGAGTTCGGCCGTCAAGATCATGGCCAATATGGACATCGCCGAGCGCCGCAAGCCGCACGATGGCCGCATCAAGGTCTGCTGCGGCAGCAACGATTATGACCTGCGCGTATCGGTCCTGCCGACCGGCTGGGGTGAGACGTGCTGTCTGCGTATCCTGAACCGCGGATCGATGTCCATCGACCTCGACAAGCTCGGACTCTCGCAAAACCAGTTGCCCAAGATCTCCAAGCTGACCGAACTGCCCCATGGCGTGATCCTGCTGACCGGCCCGACGGGCAGTGGCAAGACCACCACGCTCTATGCGCTGCTGTCGCGGATCAACGTCACCGGCGTCAAGATCATCACGGTTGAGGACCCGGTCGAGTACCAGATGTCCGGCATCAACCAGATCCAGGTTCACAGCAAGATCGATCTGACCTTCGCCACCGTGCTGCGATCGATCCTGCGCCACGACCCGGATGTCATTCTGATCGGCGAAATCCGCGACTCGGAAACGGCCGACATCGCCGTCCGCGCCTCACTCACAGGTCACCTTGTGCTGAGCACACTGCATACGAACGATGCCCCGAGCGCGATCACGCGTCTCACCGACATGGGCGTCGAGCCCTACCTGATCGCCTCGTGCGTCGAGGGCGTGGTGGCACAACGTCTCGTGCGCCGGATTTGCGACAAGTGCCATGACGAAATCCATCCGCCCGATCCGATCCTCAAGGAGATCGCCGCGTCCTACCCGGACCGCTCCATGGACGGCAAGTTCTACCTGGGCCACGGCTGCCCGAACTGCAGTTTCACCGGGTATCGCGGGCGCAGCGCGATCAACGAAGTGATGATCATGGACGACGCGCTGCGCGGCCTGGTCATCACGCGCCAACCCGCCAACATTCTCAAGGATCAGGCCCTCAAAGGCGGCATGGTCACGCTGCGGCAGGACGGCTGGCTGCGCGTACTCGAGGGCCGCACATCGGTCGAGGAGGTGCTGCGTGTGGCCGGACGGATGGAAGCCTGATCGATCAGCGCCACGCCGCCGCGACGGACTGACCCTCTTCGAGGTGCTCGTCGTCATGACGGTGCTGGCCGTGCTGGTCTCGCTGGTGATCGGTCTCGGACGGCACGCCGACGCCGCAGGCAAGCGGGGACGCGCCCAAGCCGATCTGGCCGTCTGGCAGGACGCGCTGACGCACTGGCATCTGGCTTTCGACGCCTACCCCGTGGCGGATGGCACGGTGGCTGACCTGATGGACGCCGGCATTCGCACACCTGCCACCAACCTGCTCTTCTCGGCCACAACCGGCCAGGGCATGCGGCTGACTGACCCTTGGGGCAGCCTCTATCGCTACCGGGGCGGCGACCAGAACTATGATATCCGTTCGCTCGGTGCAGACGGGCGACAGTCAGCAGACGACATCTCACCACAGGGCGGCAACTGACACCTTTGACGCTGTTGAACCGCAGATTGACGAATAATGAGGTCCGAATCGTGAAGGAAAGAGCCTTTGACTTGGAGGCACGCTTGATCGCGTTCGCGGTACGTGTCATCCACGCGGCTGAATCGCTTCCCAAGACGCCGACTGGCAACCATATACGCAACCAACTGCTCCGCAGCGGCACATCACCGGCACCCAACTATGGCGAAGCTCAGAGTGCCGAGTCGCGTGTCGACTTCACCCACAAACTCAAGATAGTCTTGAAAGAGTTGCGAGAGACACGCGTCTGGCTGCTCATGATTCAACAGGCCGGGCTCATCAAGCCCGCGACAGCACTCGACGCACTGTTGGAGGAGACAAATGAGTTGATTGCGATCTTCGTGGCAAGTCTCAAGACAACCGCGAAAGAACGCAATTGACTTCGACATTCTGCGGTTCAGTGTTCGTCAATCTGCGGTTCACAATGAGTAAAATGAGGATCGTCCGCACCACACCACGTCAAGAAGGCTTCTCGCTGGTCGAGATGCTGATCGTCGTGTCGATCATCAGCATGCTGCTCGGCATGCTCTACAGCGCCATCCGGTCCGTGCAACGCTACAGCCGCGAAAGCGTCACCCGAGGCGAACTGAAGAGCATCGAGTCGGCCTGGAAGCAGTACTACGCCCATTACCAGTGCTGGCCGACCGGAACCTGGACGGTGGCCGGTGTAACGATGACACCCGAGACCGTCGCGGACGACATCCAGTATTCGCTCGATGCCCCGTTCGCGCGCATGCTCGAAGGGCGGGCCATCACGAATGATACGAACGGGCAGATCCTGAACAGCGAGGCCATTGCGTTCCTGGAGTTGACGCGCTTCGATACCTCCGGCGCGCCAGTCAACGCCTGGGGCATGCCGCAGGGCAGACGCTACAGTGTCGTTTTCGACCTGAACGGCGACAATTTGGTGCCCGTCCTTACCAACGCGGCATCGCGCACCACGGTCCCCCGCGCCGTGGCCGTCTGGACCGAGCACCCCGACAAGGCAGGCCGCACGCTGGGAAGCTGGGAAAGATGAAGCGAAGAGAAGAGAGGTTCACGGTTGAGGGGTTCAGGGTTCACGGTTGGGAGGTTCACGGTTGGGAGGTTCACGGTTAGGAGGTTCAGGGCTGGGAGGTTCAGGGTTCGCTCCCGCCGCTGGGCTGCGACCGCAGAATATCGAACAACCAACCGCAGAATGTCGAAGGGCCGACGATGTAACGCCGAAGGGTACTTCGACATTGGACACCGAGACCCTGAACCTGGGTTCCCAGCCCCGTGTTAGCCACAATATGGAGACTGCATCACTATGAACTCAACCCTGAACCCCTCAACCGTGAACCCTGAACCTCCCAACCGTGAACCCTGAACCTCCCAACCGTGAACCCTGAACCTCTTGCCATGGACCAAGCGCAAACAAAACACGGCTACAGCATCGTCGAACTTCTCGGCGTGCTGGTCATCATCGGCGTTCTGATCGGTCTCGTTCTGCCCGCCATCCGGCTGGTCCAGCGTTCCTCCGAGAAGCGGCGCGCACGCGCCGAAGCCACCGCACTCGTGCAGGCCGTCATGCACTACCGCCAGGAGTATGGCCACTGGCCGCTGGCCACCGACGACCGCTTCGACCCGGGGGGGGGCACACCGTCCAACCTCGTGGCAGGTGTCGCCACCACGGCCATGCCGGGATGGCTCAACGCTGGCGACAAAGCCCGGATTCCGGCCAACAGAATCGACCAGTTTGAAATGATCCAGGCCCTACGACCGGACTCGCCTTTCAACCCGCGTGCCATGGCGTTCCTCGAAATTCCGGACGATTCGCTCGACGCCCGCGATGGCGTGCTGCGCTACGTGGACCCCTGGCGCCAACCATATGTTCTGATCATGGAGCCCGACATGGTGGTCGCCGGCTGGCCCGTAGGCGATGTGCCGGCCGTCGCGTTCTCGTTCGGTCCGCCCGCCACCGGCAGCAAGGGACTCTCGAACCTGGTCTTCTCGGCCGAGGTGGCGCAGTGAGTAGGATGGACAAACCGCAGATTGACGAATGTCGATTGACGAATGTCGAAGTGACCGTCGGGCGCGCCGTTTGCCGTCCACTCTCGACACTTCGACATTCTGCGGTTCGACATTCGTCAATCTGCGGTTTCTCAAACCTGCGCTCCGGCTTTACCGTCATCGAGCTCGTGGGCGTGCTCGCGATCCTGGCCATCCTGCTTGCGAGCATCGTGGGGGCCTACCTGGGCTGGGGACAGGCGGGCGCAGTCGATGGCGCAGCCAACATGGTCGTTTCGAGCCTCGCCCGCGCCCGCGAACTGGCCATCACCCGGCGGGACACCACCGGCATGGTCTGCGGCAACACGGCGATCCCGGGCCATGCCGCACGCGGCTTCTTCGTGCTCTTCACTAACTCCGTGGATCAGGCCATCTCACCGACCAACTATCTGCCCGGGGATGTCCAGTTTGTTCTCGATGAAGGCGGCCAGCAGAGTATCCTATTCACCACGGAGGGACGGGCGCTGACCCGCGACGCGGAAGGGGACGCCGCGTTCGTTGGGCTCGTCTCGCCCCGCGGCGGCCGACCGCTGCAACGTTACATCTACGTGGATCCCCTCACCGGCATTGCGAGTGTCATGCAGGTGGCCCAATGATCCTGGCAGTCGGAACGTACCCCAGATGAACCGCAGACTACCGAACAACGAACGCCGTGCCGGCTTCACGCTGGTCGAACTGGCCCTGACCGCGCTGGTCATCGGACTCGGCCTGCTGGCCGTGCTCGGGCTCGGACGACTCGGCATGCAGGCCGCCACCGAGACCGAGAGCGATGCCCGCTGTGCCCTGCTGGCCGACGACATTCTGGCCACGTTGCGCACCGCCTCCGACGATGTCTGCCGGACCGGCGGCCCCAGTGCGTTCGTTGTGTTCTGGGAAGCCATGGGAACCGATCCCAACGCGCGCGTCAACTTCCCGGCCGCCGGAGCGCCGGCGATGACGAACCTGCTGGACGGCGCCATCCTGGGCGGTGGCGCGACGTCGCGCGTACAACTCGCCGCGCGGACGACCCCGCTGCCGGACGGCACCGATCTCATCGACGAGTGGAGCGCCCAGTTCTGGCTGAACGTGGAACTCGAGAGCACGCTCAGCGCGCGCGCCGGCGAGGCCAATCAGGTGCGCCTCTCGCTCAACATCCGACCGAATGCCTTCGTGTCGCGCGGCACTGCGCGCACCTTCTACACGCATATCCTGGCGGGAACCCTGTGGCCATGAACCCCTCCCCTGCCCGGCATGATCGTCGCGGACTGACGCTGATCGAACTGATCGCGTCACTGACCGTCTTCCTGATCGTCATGGCCACGCTCGTGGTGGCCCTGAACACGTCGCTGGACACCTGGCGCCGCTCCCGTGAGCGCACGCGCCAGATCGTCACCGGCCGGGCCGCGCTCGACCTGATCGTCGACGACCTGCAACATGCCGTCGCCGATCAGACCAACCTGTTCACCCTGACGATCATCCCCGGCACGCGCCAAAGGCGGGATACCCAGGCCAACCGCGCGGCCTTCCACCGCATCGCCGCCGACCCGGCCGCGAGCGGCCTGGCCGCGGCCGGCGATGTGGTCTGGTCCGTGCAACCCACCGACAATCTGGGCTCGCTGGTGCGCGACTTCAGCTACGCATCGCCGCTCGACGACACCGACGCCAGCAACAGCGTGGTGCTGGTCGAGGGCGTTGCCTCGTTGCAGTTCATTCCGGTGGGCGTCGCCGTCAGCAACACGCCGCCGTCCGAACTGAACGCCACGAACCTGCCGCCGGTCATCGACGTCTACCTGGAACTGCTGTCGCCGGCCGACGGTCGCCGCGCGCAGAGACTCACGCCGTCGGCGCGCGAAGCCTTCATCGCGCGCAGAGGGGTGCGCATTGCCACGCGCGTGGCGTTTGCCGCCTGCCATCTGCCGCCACAGGACAAGCCCGCCACCTACCGCTGCTCCGGTCGCATCATCGACGGCGCCACGGAGGTGGGCCTGGCGGGCGCACCGGTCGACCTGATCGGCGTGACCAACCTGCTTACCCGGCTGACCGACGCCGACGGGCGCTACGAATTCGCGGTGCCGTCCTGGTGGCCCGTCTACACGATCCAACCGCGGGCGCCGGACAGCCGCTCGGGTGCGTATGATCCGCAGCAACGCGTCTGCCGGCTGTCGCAAGGCACGCTCGACGGCCAGGATTTCCGCTGGGCGCCCAGCGACCTGGTCATCTCCGGTCTCGTCACGCGCGCCGACACGGCGCTGGGCGTGGCAGGTGTGCGCGTCGCCTTCCCGAACGCCGGCGAGGCCGAAACCGGCAACGACGGCAGCTACGCCATCGGCATCAGCCAGGGATGGCCATACGGCGGCACGGTTGCGGCCCGCCCCTCGCATCCGCACGGCGGCACGTTCAACCCGGTGACTCGCGACTACACGGCCATGCAGCAGAGCCTGGCGGGGCAGGACTACGCCTGGACGCCGCCCATGGTGGTGGTGTCCGGCTTTGTGACGCGGGCGGCCTCGAGCATCGGCGTCGTGGATGCCATCCTGACCTTCAGCGGCATCAACGCCCCGCCGCCGGTGCGCACCGTGGCGAATGGATTCTACCGGCAGGCGCTGCCCTACGAGTGGACGGGGCTGATCACGCCGCTGTTCGACGCGGATCTTGCCGTGGGCGGCTACTTCACGCCGCCAAACGCCAGCCTCGTCAAGCTGGTGCGCGGCGCGCGACAGGACTTCGAGTGGACGCAGTGGCCGATAGCGGTGTCGGGACACGTCTACTACGCCGACTCCAGCGTGGGCGTGCCAGGCGCCACAATCCGTTTTGACAGTAGCGGCCCCGCGGTGACCAGCCTCGCAGATGGCGGTTATGTGGGCTATGTGCCGTTCCAGTGGTCCGGCACAGCCACCCCCAGCCATTCGGATGATGGCGTATTTGCGCCGCTGCAGCGCGTCTACGGCACGCCGCTGGTCGCCAGCGTCGCGGACCAGGACTATCGCTGGTTTCCCTACGAGTTCCTGATTACCGGCCATGTGACCGAAACCGGCACCGGCCTGCCCATGACCAACGCCACAATCCGGTTCGTCATGCAGCGTGGGTATGCAGCGGCGTCCAACGTCGTTGTTCACGTCGATGGCACCTACTCCAATCGCGTCAGCGCCGGCTGGTCGGGCGTGACGATCCCATCGTCGCCGCTGGGCGGCACGTTCGCGCCTGTCACGAACGCGTACTCCGACGTCAGGTCCGACCAACTCGGCCAGGACTTCACGTGGACGCCGGCCTATGTGTTCGTCATTGCCGGGCGCGTGACGGAGACCAACATCCTGCAGGCCGTGACCAACGCCTCCGTCCGGTTCGCGACTTCCCGGGGATATGCAGCCGCCACCAACGTCTTCGTCAACACCAACGGCGCCTACACCAACCGCGTCAGTTTCGGTTGGTCCGGCGTGACGACCCCCTGGTCGCCGCTGGGAGGCACGTTTGCCCCCACCAACTATCCCTATACCAACGTCACGAATGACTGGCCCGCGCAGAACTTCCAGCGAAAGCAATGAGAAACCGCAGAATATCGAATAACGATCTCCGAATGTCGAGCGGCGAGCCCCGATCGGGCATGGCCTTGATCGTCACGCTGGGCATTCTGGCGGTCGTCACACTCGCGGTCATGGCCTTCCTGGTGTCGATCCGGACCGAACGTCAGGCCGCACGCAACCATCTGGACCGCCAGATCTGCCGTGAGTACGTGCGCGTCGGGGTCATCCAGGCCATGGAGAACTACGTTCCCGAGTTCCTCCTCCCGCAACAGGAACGGGTCTATCCGGTGGACGGCTGGATGGGCGCTTCGGATCCCAGACCGGAATGGGATCGCTATCTGCGCGGCGAATCCATCGGCTCGTTTGGCCAGAAGGCCGAAGAGGATCTGCTGCTTTTCCGCGGCGCCGTCACTAATCTTGTGCCGCCCATCCTGCGCGCCGACGCCGGACTCACATACGCCGGCTGGGCTGCGTACATTGTCAGCACGAATCAGGGCGCGCATGGCGCGAACGAGGTGTTGAGCCCCTTGGACGTGGCCCTCAACGGCGTCACCAACGGGCGCATCGCCTTCCTGATCATCAACTGTTCCGGGTTCCGGCCGCCGGAGGCGCTGGCCGACGAGTTCAACCCGTCGCCGCACTTCACGACGCAGGCCGACGTTCCCACCAATGCCACGGACGAGGTTTTCCATGTGGCCTATGACCATAACCCCTATCAGCGCTATGCGAACCCCGACCGCGTCGGCACGCTGGACGCGGGCGTAACGAACCGGCTCGATGTAAACACATGGACCAACACGCCGGTACTGACCTCCTGGTTGCTTCCAAGTGCACTGGAACTGGCGGCGTGTGGCTACACTGACCCCACAGCCAAGGGCACGGCCCAGAACCTCCTCGATTTCATGGACGCTGATCGAATCCCCCTCACCACGTACCGGACAGACCCGGCCGACCGGACCGGACCGGATGGGCGGACGGGCGATCCTCTCGTTCGGCCCTGCCGCGTGGACTATGGCCTTGAGGACCTCCCGATGCTCAACGAAGTCGCCATCACGGAGGTCACGGATCTCACGGGCGACGCCCGGCCCATCTACTCGGTCGATGTCGAACTCTGGTACCCGTTCCTGCCGGCGCTCTCACCCCAGCGCATGGAACTGTGGGTCGGCGTTTATACCAACAGCACCGACATCCCGTCCGCCGACGCGCCGTGCCGTCTGGACGAACCCACGGGTCTGTTCGGCTTTACCAACGAATTGCCGCAACTGAGTTTCCCGGACCGTCCGTTCCATGTCACACAATCGCCGCCTTCGCGCCGGGTGCGACTGGTCGGACTGTTGACGAATGCGGTGCCCATATCCGACAAGCACCCGGTCTGGGTACAGCCCAAACTGTTTGTGCTCGACACCAACGTCAACGCCTACGTCTGTACCGATGAGATGTTGCGGGCGGCCGACGGCACGCCGTACTGCTGGACCGCCCCCGGCAGCGTGCAGGTCCGTGACCCGCGCCGCAACCTGCTCGCGCCATCCGACCCATCAGACACGTCCGACCTGTCCGACTGGTCCGACATCGGCACACTCTGGACCACCAACGCCAACTGCACGGTTGCAGACGCGCCGTTTGTGCACCCCAACGCGCCGCTGGCCTCCATTGGCGAGATCGGCTACGTCTATGCATCCGGCACGACCGGGTCCGTCGACTTCGCCACGACAGCCGGCGCAACCACGCTCGACCGGTTTGCCGTCTTTCCTCCCGGCACAAACCGCGCGGCTCGCAACCGGATCCAGGCCAATTCGGGCTACACGAACATTGTGCGCCGGCTGTTTGAGTCCACCGTGGCCTACAACGGCGGCGCGACGAACAACCTGCCGCCCTACGCGCAGCCCGACGGACTGGCCGCCGCCTACCAGATGGCCCTGCACCTGACCGAGGGCCAGGGATGGACCTGTTTCAGCAACATGGTGCCGGACGTCGTCCGCGAGATTACAGCCGCCGGTCGCAGCGCAGGCGCGCTTGACGCCGCCAGTCCGGCGCTGATCGAGGACCTGGTGCGTTCGCTGCCCGACCGGGTGACCTTCCGGCAGAACATCTTCGTGGTGATCGTCGCCGCGCAACGCCTGTCGCCGACAGGCAAGCCGATCGCCGACCAGCGCGCCGCCGCCACCGTCGTCCGCGACGCCTACACAGGCGGCTGGTTCGTGCACGACTGGTACTGGCTGAACGACTAGCGTGCATGCTTGACCCTGCCGCCTGACTGCCGCACAATCGGGCCATTGTATGGACCCGGCTGGGGACACGGGTGAATGATTTTCTCGTTTTCGAAAACGTAACCAAACGGTTCGGCGCGCTCACGGCGGTGGACGGGGTTTCACTGGGCATCCGCAAGGGCGAGGTTTTCTCGCTGCTGGGGCCAAGTGGCTGCGGTAAGACCACGTTGCTGCGCATCCTGGCCGGCCTGGAAAGGCCGGATGGCGGCCGTGTTCACCTTGACGGTCAGGACATCACCGACCTGCCGCCCAATCTCCGGCGCGTTCACACGATCTTCCAGAACTATGCGCTCTTTCCCCACTTGAACGTGCGCGACAACATTGCGTTCAGCCTGCGGGTGGCCCACTATCCGCGCGCCGAGATCCGCAGGCGCGTCGACGGCATCCTCGAGATGATCCGGATGACCGATCAGGCCCACAAGTTGCCGACACAGATCAGCGGCGGCCAGAAGCAGCGAGTGGCCATCGCGCGTGCCCTTGTCGATCAGCCGCAGGTGCTGCTCCTCGATGAGCCGCTGGCCGCACTCGACCTGAAACTACGCCAGCACATGCTGCTGGAACTCGACCTCATCCACGATCAGGTCGGCATCACCTTCCTTTACGTCACACACGACCAGGGCGAGGCGATGAGCCTCAGCGACCGCATCGCCGTGATGAACCAGGGGCACATCGAGCAGATCGACTCCCCGCCGAAGGTGTATGAGGCGCCGCGTTCGAGTTTCGTGGCGGCATTCATCGGCGACACCAACTTTCTGACCGGCACCGTCGCCGATGTCGAGGGCGAATACTGCCGCCTGGCGATACCCGATTTCCCTTCGATCCTCTGCTACAATGACAAGGGCATCTGCATCGGCAGCCCGGTGCACCTCAGTGTGCGGCCCGAGAAGATCCACATTGCCAAGGCGCCCCCCGACCCTGCGCGCAAGGACACCACCCGCCTGAACCTTTTCCGGGGACAGGTTCAGGATATCGTCTATCAGGGCAGTCACACACGCTTCTGGGTCCGCTCCGGCAACCAACGCCTCGCCGCCTACCAGCCGCACAGCCGCTTCGGGTTGGACCAGGAACCCATCACCTGGGGCGACGACGTGTTCATCTGGTGGCATGCCGACGACGGCTTCATGCTCGAGCAGTTCCACGCCACCGATGCCAATCTGGTCCAACTTCCGCCGGCCGATCTGCCGGGCGTACGGGCTGCAGCCCGCGAGGCCCGGCATGCGTAGAAGAGACTGGGGGGAATGGGCTCTATCGGCACCGTCGCTCGGCTGGTTGCTGCTCTTCTTTGCAGCACCGACGCTGCTGATCTTCGCCATCGCCTTCCACCCAGCCGACGCCCTGGGCGGGATCGGCCGCGGCTGGACGCTCGCGAACTGGCGGCATCTCTCCAACCCGAACTACCCCGCCATCGTCTGGCGGACACTCTGGATCAGCCTGGCGACGACGGCCCTGTGCGTGCTGCTGGCGCTGCCGTGCGCCTATGCCATGGCCCGCGCACCGCTGCGCTGGCGCGGCCTGCTCGCCGGGCTGGTCATCCTGCCATTCTGGACCAGCTTCCTGATCCGCGTCTTCGCGTGGCGGGTGTTGCTCCACCCGGAAGGCGCGCTGAAACACGTCCTGGTGGTCTGTGGCGTTGCGTCGGACGATACGCTGCTGCTCTACAATTCGGGCGCGATCCTGCTGGTCAGCGTCTATTCCTTCCTGCCCTTTGCGATCCTGCCGCTGTACGCAGCCGCAGAGAAGTTTGACTTTGCGCTGATCGAGGCCGCACGCGATCTGGGCGCACGCAGTCTGCGGGCATTCGTCAGCGTGTTCGTGCCCGGCATCCGGCGCGGCCTCGTTTCAGCCGTTCTTATGGTCTTCATCCCTGCCCTTGGGTCCTACGTCATCCCGGATCTGGTGGGCGGCCCCGACAGCGAGCTGATCGGCAACAAGATTGCGCAGCGCACGTTTGCTGACCGTAACCTGCCGCATGCGAGCGCGCTCTCAGCGCTGCTGACCATCGGCGTGCTGCTGCCGCTGGCCCTGCTGGTGCTGGTCTGGCGCCGTCAGGGCGAACACCTGGCGGGGGCCGCAACGGATCGCGGGGGTGCGCGATGAAGCGATCCCTCTTCCCCTTCGTCATCCTGGGGCTCGTGCTCGCGTTTCTCTACCTGCCCATCGGGGTGCTGGCGCTGAACTCATTCAACGCCTCGCGCTTCGGCGGCACGTGGGAAGGCGCCACGCTGCACTGGTACCGGATGCTGTTATCGGACCGGTCCATCTGGCTGGCACTGACCAACAGCCTGATCATCGCCGGCGCCGCCACCGCCGCCGCTTGCGTGATCGGCACCACAGCGGCCCTCGCGCTGCACCGCTGGCGTTCGCGCCTGCAGGACTTCCATTTCGGCCTGATCTACACGCCGCTGGTCATTCCGGAGATTCTCATGGGCATCAGCCTGTTGCTGCTGTTCGCCGCTCTGGGCGTGCGGTGCGGCCGGACCACCATCTGGCTGGCGCACGTGACCTTCTGCATCAGCTACGTCACCATGACCGTGCTGGCGCGTCTGCAGGACTTCGACAACAGCCTGCTGGAGGCTGCGCGCGACCTGGGGGCGACGGGCTGGACCGCCTTCCGCAAGGTCCAGCTGCCGTTACTCATGCCGGGCATCGTGGCCGGCGGACTGCTCGCCTTCACCCTTTCGATTGACGATTTCGTCATCACCTTCTTTGTCGCCGGGCCGGGCTCCACAACCTTGCCCTTGCGTGTCTACAGCATGATCAAGCATAGTCGGCACATGCCGATGATCAACGCGCTGTCCACGCTGCTGCTGGCTGTGACTTTCGCCGCGGTGGCGGGAAGCCGCGTCCTGCAGGGCGCACGGCGCGTGAATCGGGTGAGTAGTGAACAGTAAGCAGTGAAGGGTGAGGGAAGCATGAATCCACGCACAGCACTTGCATCGACCCTGGGAATCGTCGTCCTGGCGCTGACAGGCTGCGGCCCGCGCAAGCCGGTTCTCCATATCTACACCTGGGCCGACTATATCGACCCGGACGTCGTGTCGGCCTTCGAGAAGCAGGCAGGATGCCGGGTGCAGATCGACACCTTCGACTCCAACGAAGCCATGTATGCCAAGCTGCAGGCGGGCGGGGCTGGCTATGATGTGGTCTTCCCCAGTTCCTATCAGGTCAGCATGATGCGCGCGCAAGGCATGCTCCAGGCGCTTGACCCCGCCCAGTTGCCGGCCGTCGCCGCCAACATCGACCGTGACTACCTCCGGTTCGCCAGCGACCCTGGTCTGGCCTACAGCATCCCGTACGCCATGACCTACACGGGGATTGCCTACCGCAAGGACAAGCTGGGTGCGCTGGATGCCAGCTGGGGCGTCTACACGAATGCCGCGCTGGCCGGGAAGTGCACGCTCCTCAATGATATGCGCGAAACGATCGGCGCCGGACTCAAATACCTGGGCCACAGCCTCAATACCACCAATGCCGCCGAACTGGCGCAGGCCCGCGATGTCGTGATCGGCTGGAAACGCGTGATCGCCAAGTTCGAGAACGAGCAGTACAAAACCGGCATCGCATCGGGCGAGTTCCTGCTCGTGCAGGGCTACAACTGCGACGTGCTGCAGATCCAGGAAGACAGTCCCGAAACCGACTTCATGCTGCCACGCGAAGGTTTCTCGTTCACATTCGACGAAATGGTCGTGCCGACCCGTGCGCGCCAGACCGCGCTCGCGCATGCCTTCATCAACTTCATGTACGCGCCCGCTTCGGGGGCCAGGAACATCGCCTTCACCTGCACCTTCCTGCCCGTCAAGCCGGCGTACGCCCTGCTTGACCCGAATCTGCTCGCTTCACCGGCGATCTTCATCGCCCCCGATGAGCTGGAGAAGCGCGGCGAAGCCATCCGCGATGTCGGTGCG
The DNA here is from genome assembly GCA_964417715.1 of uncultured Lentisphaerales bacterium. Lineage (GTDB taxonomy): Bacteria > Verrucomicrobiota > Kiritimatiellia > RFP12 > CAYQJG01 > CAYQJG01. The sequence goes on from CAYQJG010000011.1 coordinate 27,093, forward strand.
GCCCTGCCGCTCTACACACGTACCTGGGACGAGATCAAGGCCGCGCCATAGCCGCTCTCGATCAGGGCCGTGCATGCTTGACCCTTTTCCCCGACTGCCGCACAATCCGCTGACCACCGAGGGAGCCCTGCGAATGAACCGACCGGAATGGGAAAGTCCTGCCGCTACAAGCCGCAACCGTGAGACCTCGCACGTCCCGTGGGGGTCCTACGAAGACGCGGGACAAGCCAAAGGCTGTGATCGGCGGGCATCGCGCTTCGTCAAGCTGCTGAACGGCACGTGGAAGTTCAGGCTCTACCCCAACCCGGTGGCGGCACCCAAGTTCTTCGCTGTCGACTTCGACGCGCAGGCTTGGCAGGACCTGCCTGTCCCATCGAACTGGCAGCTTCACGGTGACGACCGTCCGATCTACACGAACGTCCAGTATCCTTTTCCAGTTGACCCACCCCTCTCGCCGGGGCAGAACCCCACGGGCTGTTATCGCACGACCTTCACGCTGCCGGAGTCCTGGCAGGACCGCCAGGTGTTCATCGTCCTCGAGTCGGTCGATTCGGCCTTCCACATCTGGGTGAACGGCCAGGAGATCGGCTTCAGCACCGACAGCCGGCTACCGGCCGAATTCGATCTCACGCCGCACCTGCGGGCGGGCACCAACACGCTTGCCGTACGGGTGCTACGGGTCGCAGCCAGCACCTATCTGGAAGACCAGGACTACTGGCAGATGAGCGGCATCCAGCGCGACGTCTACCTGATCGCCAAGCCGCGCACACACCTGCGCGACTTCAGCGTGGGCACGACCTTCGATCGCGCCTACCGCAATGCCACCCTCGATCTGCATGTCCTGACGTCGCCGTTCCCGAAGGGTGAGTCGTGGTCGGTAACGGCGCAACTCTTCGATCCGGACGGTCATGCCGTCTTCACCGCGCCGCTGCGCGACACCTTCAGCGAACTCATCCCCCCCTTCACCTCCGGCAAGCAGAGCAGCTACAGCGCCCGGATCACGGCAACCGTGACGCTGCCGCGTCCCTGGACTACCGAGACGCCCAGCCTCTACTCGCTGGTCCTGACGCTGCATGCACCGGACGACCGGCCCGTCGACCACGAGAGCTGCCGCGTTGGTTTCAGGCAGGTCGAGATCCGCGACGGCATCCTGCTGCTCAACGGCCACCGCCTGCTCGTGCGCGGCGTGGACCAGCACGAACACCATCCCGACACCGGACGCGTGCTGTCGGAAGCCTACATGCGCTCCGAGTTGACGCTCATGAAGCGTCTCAACTTCAACGCCATCCGCACCAGCCACTATCCGCACGACACACGCTGGTACGATCTGTGTGACGAGTTGGGAATACTCGTGGTCGATGAGGCCAACCTCGAGACACACGGTCTCTGGGGCGTCCTGTCGAATGACCCGGCCTGGGCCGCCGCCTATCTGGAACGCGCCACGCGCATGGTGCTGCGTGATCGCAACCACCCGTGCGTCATGGCCTGGTCGCTCGGCAACGAGTCTTCGGTGGGCCCGCACCATGCAGCCATGGCCGCCTGGATCCGCGCCTTCGACGGCACGCGCCCGGTGCAGTATGAGAGCGGCAACCCGGGGCCCGCGGTCAGCGACATCCTCGTGCCCATGTACCCCCAGCTCGACTGGGTGCGCGACACACTGGCCGATCCGGCTGAGCGCCGGCCGTTGATCATGTGCGAGTATGCCTATGACAAGGGCAACAGCACCGGCAACTTCAGCAAATTCTGGGATCTCATCCTGACGACACCGCGCTTCCAGGGCGGCTTTGTCTGGGACTGGGCCGACAAGGGGCTCACCCGCACGCAGCCCGACGGCAGCCGCCGCTGGGTCTATGGCACCCCCGAGGGCGAGGCGCCGCATGTCGAGCGCATGTGCCTGAACGGCGTCGTTTTCACCGATCTGTCGCTCAAGCCGGGGGCTTACGAGATCTGGAAGGTGCAGGCGCCCGTACGCATCGAGCCGATCGACGCAGCGGAGACGGTGGCGGGACGCTTTCGGATCTTCAACCTGCACCTGGTCAGCTCGCTGGCGCACCTCGACCTCGAATGGGAACTCCAGGCCAGCGGCGTCCGTGTGCAATCGGGGCGCATGCCGCTGCCCGAGGCGGCGCCCTGCGAGGGACTGGTGCGACCGGGCAGGACAGTCGCGCTGGCGCTGGGCGGGCAGACCACCGAGCAGACGTCGGCCATTCTGAACGTCCCCTTCGCGCCGCCGGTGGCCATCCCGGGCGCCGAGTACTATCTGAATCTGCGCTGCGTGCTCAACCGCGATTTCCCGTGGGCACCCAGTGGCCACGTCGTCGCCTGGGACCAGATCCGGCTGCCCATCGCGTTGCCGGCCCAGACGGCCACGCTGCCGCCGGCCGTCCACGAACGCATCAAGACCGCCTGCGGCGCGGTGCGCGCCGAGTTTGATCCCGTCGCCGGCACGCTGACATCGCTGCGCATCAACCAGTTTGAGCTTCTGGCACACGGTCCGCAGGCGTGCTTCTACCGCGCACCCACCGATATCGACGAGGGACAGGCCGCGCCGCAGAGCTACGCCGCGCGCTGGCAGAAAGCCGGCCTGGACCGCCTGATCCGCACGGTCAACGGTTGTCAGGTGATCCATCTGCACGAGCAGATCGACGGCGGCAGCAGCGAGGAGATCGGGCTGCGTGTCGTCTTCAACACCACGAGTACCAACCCGGACGGCGCGGCGCTGTTCCAGACCCGGACCGCGTACGAGTTCGTCAACGGCCTGTTGACGGTCGAGGTCGATGTGACCGCCGCAGATGCCCTGCCGCCGCTGCCGCGGGTGGGGCTGGAACTCGTGCTGGTCGCCGGCCTTGAGCAGGTCGACTGGTTCGGTCGAGGCCCGTTCGAGAACTACCCCGACCGCAAGCACGCCGCAATGGTCGGCCTCCATCACGCAAGCGTGACCGATCTGTTCACGCCCTATCTCTATCCAACCGAGAACGGGGCCCGTCAGGATGTGCGCTGGATGGCCCTGACCCGCAAGGACGGCGCCGGACTGCGCGTCCGCGCGATCGACCCGCTCTTTGGTTTCTCGGCACAGCATCATTCACATGCCGATCTGGCGGCCGCCAAGCATATGGGGGACCTGCCCCGGCGTCACGAGGTCTTCCTGCACCTGGACGCACGCCACAGCGGGTTGGGTGGCGACACCGGCTGGAGCCCGAACATCCATCCGGAGTACCAGATCCAGCCGGGCCGGTTCCGTTTCGGATTCGTTCTCGAGCCGCTGCTGCCCGGCTCCACCCTGTCCGAGGAGACCGGCAAGCCCGGCGCGTAATTTCGACGAAAGGGACGAACGTCCATGCGCTACGCCATGGTGTCGGATATCCACGCGAACCTGCCGGCGTGGAACGCGGTTTTGACGGACATCGCCACGCACCGGATTGATCGCATCATCTGTCTTGGCGACCTGGTCGGCTATGGCCCCTACCCGGCCGAGGTGTTGCAGTCCGTGCACAGCCATGTCGATGCCATCACGATGGGCAACCACGATGCGGCGGTCTGCGGCAAGATCGACCCGATCCGGTTCAATCCGCGCGCGCGAGAGATGGTCATCTGGACCCGCACGGCGCTGGGGCCGCAGGCCACCGAGTTCCTTGGCACGCTGCCGCTCATGCTGACCGGTCCCGACTTCCGCTGTGCCCACGGCGATTTCTCCAAACCGGCGGCTTTCCGTTACATCGTCGAGCCGCAGGATGCGCTGCCATCGTGGGAAGCCGTGCCCGAGACGCTCCTGTTCGTTGGCCACAGCCACTTCCCGCTGATCCACGTCATCGGTCACAGCGGCATCCCCCACACGGTCGCTGCCGAGGACTTCGTGATCGAGACGGAAAAACGCTACATCGTCAACGCCGGCTCGGTTGGACACCCGCGCGACGGCGATTGCCGCGCCTGCTACTGCATCTACGACACCGACATGCAGACGGTCGTCTGGCGGCGCGTGTCGTTCGATCTCGACGCCTACCGGACGGCGCTGATCCGGGCCGGACTGTCGGTCGACCATGCACCCTTCCTCGAAGCTGATCCGCGCAAGCGCCTCGTGCAAACGCACGAACCCATCGACTTCGCACCCGCCACGAATGCGACCGAACAGGCGCAGGGCGTGACAGAGGTGGGCGAGATCGCGCAGGTCCATCGCCGTTTGGGCAGGTGGAAAATCGGCGCGCTGGCCTGCCTGGTCGTCGCGCTGCTGGCAACGGGCGTGGCCTGGCTGGCGTCCCGCCACCACCCGATCGCGCTGGCGTTCGTGCGCCCCGAGTATGCCCTGTCTCCGCGCATCCTGTACCCGCTTGATCCGGCCAGACCCAACCTGCTGCCCGAGATGCCCGAGGCCCGCGTGGGCGAGGTACTGCCCGGCTGGCGCTATGCCCTGCAGGACGGCCGCGTCCAATCGGTGAACGTGTCCTACACCTACCGCACGGTCGGCATCAAGGTCGTCAGCCAGTTGCCGGATGGCGTGTTCAGGATCGAATCGCCGATGCTGAACCTGACAGCCACGCGGATCCTCAAGCTGCGCATGCGCGGCCGAGTCCGCAAGAGCGCCGGATTTGTCGGCACGGTGACTCTGGCCGTCGACCAGTTCGGCGATGCCGACGCCGCCGGACAGCCGGTGAACCTGGGACGCGAACAGAAGGACGTGCGACGTAAGGACGCGGACGGTTGGCTCTCGACCCAGCACACCTTCGACGTCCGACGCAGCGCCCGGGCACTGCGCTTCACCGTGGAGGGCGCCGGTTCCGGCGAGTTGGAGATCGCCGACCTCGTACTGGAGCCGGCGTCCCTCTCGCGCTGAACGTGCGCACCGACAACAAAACAGCTTGCCCAATGTTGCGCGCTGAACTAAAACGAGTAGTCAGTTGAATTGCAGACAGGTGCGGACATGCCCAAAGATCCCCATGGGTCGCTAACGTCCGACGCGGTCGTGATGCCGGCGACGGCTGTGCGCGTGCTGGTACTCGACCCCGTTGTCGCTGCCGTGCTGGCCGCCGCGCCGTCGCCGGCCGACGCCGGCGACATCACGTTCGTGGCGTGCGCCACCGGGTGCGGCGCACTGAATGAGATGCTGCATCGCGATCATGCGGTCGTTGTTGTCGGCGCGTCGATCCCCGATATGACGCCCGGCGTGCTGCTGTTCGAGCTACTCAAGGTGCGCGGGCACATGGCCGCCGTTCTGACCAGCACGGTCAAACCGGAGCTGCCTGATGAAAAGCCCTGCGGGCCGCTCGACGCCTGCATGCCGGTGGTCACCATCTCGCAGCCCGTCACGCCGGCGGCCCTGGTCGAGGCCGTTCGAACCGTCCTCGGGCGGACTCCGCCGAGACCAACGGCCGACCCGGCCATCCGCTCCCGCCAGGCGCTGCTGCGTTGTGTCAACCGGTTCGCCCTGATGGCCTCGGTGACGTCGCGGACAACCGATGCATTGATCGACATCTGCACGGAGCTGGCGCTGGTTCTGAAGGCAGAGTCGGTCGCCATCCTGCTCCTGCGCACCGCCGCCGCCCCGTATCTGGTCCTGTCGGGCAAGCGACGGATGGGAGAATCGTATATTGCGCGCATCGCCTGCGCGACCAACGACGCCTTCACGCGTCTGACCGGCTTCCGTCCGCCGCCGGCCAACCCCAACGTGCGCCAGCCAGACACGTCAGACGCGGCGCCTGCTGAAGGCGACCAGACGCTGACGCTGCCCCTGTTGCTGGACCACCAGATTCGCGGCATCGTCTGCTTCACCGGCGCATCCGCGCCGAATCTGGCGGATGGCATGAGCGCGCTGGGGTTCCAACTGGCAAACCACGCCGTAAGAACCTACCACGACTTCTGGCTGGCCCGCAACATGGCCACGCGCGATCCCCTCACCAAACTCTACAACAAGGGCATGTTCCTCGATTCGCTCAAGCAGACGTGGCTGCTCTGTCAGCGCAACTCACGACCGGTCGGGTTGCTGCTGCTCGATCTGGACCACTTCAAATCGCTCAATGACCGGCATGGCCACATCGTGGGCGACGACGTTCTCTGTGAAACAGCCCAGATCCTGACGGCGACGGTGCGTTCATCCGACCTGGCCGCGCGCTTCGGGGGCGACGAGTTCGCCGTGGTCCTGCCCGAATCGGACCTGGCCAACACGCGCGCCATCGCGGAACGGCTCGTCCAGGCGTTTCGTACCCACCGCTTCCTGCCCTGCGAGACCAACCTGACCACCACCGTCTCGATCGGCGCAACGGCCGAGGTGCCCAGTCCGGGTGGCACCTACCATGACCTGCTGGCGGCGGCCGACAGCGCCCTATACCTGGCCAAGCGCAGCGGACGTGACCGCGTCTGTGAACCGGGCTTGAGCGAAGAGGTGTCGTCGCTGGCCGTGGTGTCACCCCAAGCGGACAGGGCCGCCGCGCCGCGCCGCGGCAAGGTGCTGCTCGTCGACGACGAAAGCATCGTGCTGCAGGTGCTCGGGCATATCGCCGGCACGTTCGGCTTCGACGCCACCCTGAGCAGCAGCCTGGAAGACGCCGTCCTGGCGCTGAAGGAACACCCGGACGGCTTCGACATCGTGGTGACCGATCTGTGCCTCGGCACCGCCAGCGGCATCGAACTGCTTGCCATCCTGCGCAAGTCGGCCCCGCTCACGGTGAAGATCGTCATTTCGGGGTACGCCACGAAGGAAGTGGCAATCGAGTGCCTGCGGCACGGCGCATTCGACTTCGTGGAGAAGCCGTTCTCCGCAACCCAGGTGGCGGCGTCCCTGGAACGGGCCATGGAACACCGCCGGCTGATCCTCGAGAACCGCCTCTACCAGGAGCACCTCGAGGATCTCGTGCGCCAGCGGAGTGAAAGCCTGTCCGACGCGCTCGGCTCATTGCGCCGTTCATACGCGCAGACCATCCGCACGCTGGCCGCCATGCTGGACGTGCGCGAGTCGCAGACGGGACTGCATTCGCGCCTGGTCAGCGAAGCCGTGCGCACGCTCGGGCGGCACATGGGTGTGTCTGCGCACGAACTCGAGACGATGGAGATGGGCGCCATGCTGCACGACATCGGCAAGGTCGGCATCCCGGACGCCATTCTGCTCAAGCACGGGCCGCTGACCGAGGACGAGTGGCGCGTCATGCGATCACACTGCCGCGTGGGATTCGAAATCCTGGCTGGCGTGCCGTTCCTGCAGGACGCGGCTGAGTTGGCGCTGCGCCACCACGAGCGCTATGACGGCAAAGGCTATCCCGCCGGACTCAAGGGAGAAGAGATCTGCCTGGGGGCGCGCATCTTCTCGGTGGCAGACGCCTATCATGCCATGCGCGCGGACCGTCCGTATCGTCCGGCGCTGAGCCCCGAGAACGCGATGCTGGAGCTGATACGCAATGCAGGCACCCAGTTCGATCCCGCCGTCGTATCGGTCTTTCGCGAGTGCCAGACGGAAATCGAATCGCTGTTTGCCGCAGGACAGCCGCAGAACATCCAGGCTGCGATCTAGCGATCCCGCAAAACGTCTTCAACCATGGCGCGCCGCGACGCCAGGGTGACCGCGTCTGCCGCTTCGACGATCACGCGCAGATAGGGCTCGGTATTCGACTTGCGCACGCTGATCCACCAGTCGGCGAAATCCAGCCGCACGCCGTCGAAGTCATGCACATCCAGCGGCTTTCCTACGCTTTCGCAGGCGGCCCGCACGGCCGCCAGCGCAGCGTCTTTGTCGCCGATCATGAAGTTGAGTTCGCCGGTCGTCACGTAGCGCCGGATCGGCGCCAGCAGCTCGCTGAAGCGTCGGTCGCGCCGTCGAGCATCGGCCAACTCCCCCAGCACGACCAGCGCTGCCACCTCGCCGGAGTCGCAGCAGAAGAAATCACGGAAGTAGTAGTGTCCGGCCAGTTCGCCGCCGCACACAGCCCCGGTCAGGCGCATCTTCTCCTTGGCGTAGGCGTGCCCCACCTTCCACATGACCGTACGCGCGCCGTCGGCTCGCAGGGCCTCGATCACACCGCGGGACGTGCGGATATCATGTATGACAGTGGCGCCCGGTTCGCTGCGCAGGAAGCGCTGCGCCACAATCGGGATCAGATAGTCGGGCTGGATGAAGGCGCCGGTCTCGTCGATGAACATGACGCGGTCACCATCGCCATCGAAGATCACACCCGCGTCCAGTCGCTCCCGGCGCACAACATCCATCAGCTGGGCGCAGTTCGCCACGTCAAGCGGATTGGGCGCATGGTGAGGAAAGGCCCCGTCTGGCGTGTCGTTCAGGTAGATCGTGCCCGGCCCAAACAGCTCGTGCGCCACCAGCGAAGCCATGCCATCCGAGCAGTCGACGGCCAGGCGCAGCCCGCCGAGGTCGGGGATCCACGGCCTGAGGAAGGCGAGAAACTCGGCCAGCCGCGACACCGGCCGCACCCGGCCCGGTTGCGGCGCCGCCGGCGGCAGCGCCGCACGGACGCGGCGTTCGAGTTCGGCCAACCCCGTCTCGCGTCCCACCGGACGGGCGCCCGCGGTCGAGATCTTCATGCCGTTGTCTTCGGGCGGGTTGTGCGAAGCGGTGATCTGCACCGAGGCGTCGTATCCATCCCGGGCGGTGAAGCAGTAGACCATCGGCGTGGTCGCGAGGCCGAGGTCATCGACGTCCGCCCCGGCCTCGGTCAGACCCCGGCAGAGGGCCTCGCGCACCGTCGGCGACGACCGCCGGGCATCGCGGCCAACCAGCACGCGACGTGCCTGCAGCAAACCGGGCAGGCACCGTCCGATGCGATAGACGGTGTCCGCATCGAAGTCGCGACCGAACGTGCCGCGAATGTCGTAAGCCTTGAAAATACTCATGCTATCGCACCTGCAAGCGCTCCTTCAGGGTCGTGCGGCGCTCCTGCACGAGGTTGTTGCGGATCGCCAGGTGCACGGCCTTGGCGGAGCCCACGACGCACACCAGCTTGCGTCCGCGCGTGATGGCGGTGTAGAGCAGGTTGCGCTGCAGCAGCTTGAAGTGCTGCGTGTGGACCAGCACCACCACGGCGGGGTATTCGCTGCCCTGCGACTTGTGAATCGAGCAGGCATAGGCGTGCATCAGCTCGTCCAACTCGGGTTGGTCGTACCGCACCGGCCGGCCGTCAAACAACACGACCAGCGCGTGGTCGTCCTCATCGACGGCCTTGATCTGCCCAATGTCGCCGTTGAACACTTCCTTGTCGTAGTTGTTGCGGATCTGCATGACGCGGTCGCCGGAGCGATAGACCATGCCGCCGCGGGGCAGCGACGCGCCGGTCGGGTTGCAGGCCGCCTGCAGCACGGCATTGAGATTCTCCGCGCCCAGGCTGTTGCGCCGCATCGGCGTCAGCACCTGAATGTCCGTGATCGGCGAGAACCCGAACTTCTGCGGGATCCGGCGCGTCACGAGGTCAACCACGCGCTCGATGATCTGCTCGGGTTCGGCTGTCTCGACGAAGTAGAAGTCGCTGTCGCCATCGCGCGTCTCGAAATGCTCGCCGCTGTTGACGTGGTGGGCGTTGCGCACGATCAGGCCACTGGTGTCCTGACGGTAGATGGTCGTCAATCGGCGGCAGGGCACGGCACCGGACTGGATCAGGTCGCGCAGCACGTTGCCCGGGCCGACGCTGGGCAGCTGATCGATGTCCCCCACCAGGACCAACCCGGCATGGTCGGGCACGGCCTGCAGAAACTGATCCATCAGGCGAAGGTCGATCATCGACGTCTCATCGAGAATGAACGCGTCTCCCTCCAGCGGGTTGTCGGCGTCGAACTCAAAGGCATGCTCGTTGGGATTGTACTTGAGCAGGCGGTGGAGGGTCTGCGCCTCATGGCCGGTCGACTCGGACATGCGCTTGGCGGCGCGACCCGTGGGCGCCGCAAGACCGATCGAGAGCTTCTTGGCCCCATAGATCTCGGTGAGCGCCCGGATAATCGTGGTCTTGCCGACGCCCGGCCCGCCGGTGATGATCGCCACTTTGGAGGCGATGGCGATCTGCAGCGCGTCGCGCTGCGCCTGCGCAAGCTGCAACCCCATCTTGCGCTCAGCCCAAGCCACCGCCGCGACGGCATCGATCACGCCAAAGCGGCGCGGCGCGGCCAGCAGCCGGCGCAGGCGCACCGCCACACGGACCTCGGCATCGTACAGGCCACGCAGATAGATGCGCTCATCCTCACGCACCAGCGCGCCGCGTGCGACCTCGTCGTTCAGCGCGGCAGCCAGCGTTTCGACCGTGATGTCGAGCAGCGCCTGCGCCTGCAGCAGCAGCTCGGAATCCGGTGCGAAGCAATGCCCGCCATCGTCGGCCAGCGTCTGCAGCAGATAGCCCAGGCCGGCGCGTGCGCGCACGGCTGAATCCTTGGGCACGCCCACGCTGAGCGCGATGCCATCGGCCGTCTTGAAGCCAATCCCCCACACTTCCGCACAGAGCCGGTACGGGTTCTGCTTCACCACCGCGATGGCGTCGGCACCATACTGGCGGTAGATGCGGGCGGCCTGGGCCGTGCCGATGCCGTGCGACTGCAGGAAGATCATGATGTCGCGAACGCCATGCTGCTCGGACCACGAATCCTTGATCTGACGGCGACGCTGGGGCCCGATCCCCTCGACTTCCTCCAGCCGTTTGGATTCTTTCTCGATGACCTGCAGGGTCGCGTCGCCGAACCGGTCGACGATGCGCTGCGCGGTCACCTTGCCGACGCCGCGGATGAGGCCGCTGGACAGGTAGCGGCGCAGTCCCTCGACCGACGTGGGGGTCACGCACTGGATCCGTTCGGCATGGAACTGCCGTCCATGCTGCGGGTGGCGCACCCAGCGTCCTGTCGCCGTGAGTTCCTCACCCTCCCAGATCGCGGCACAACTGCCCACCACCGCCACCGGGCTGGCGCGCACGCCGCGCAACAGCGGAGGCTGCACCTGACAGACGGTGTAGCCGGTCTCGTCGCTGTGGTACACAACCGACTCGACCGTGCCTGTGACCGTCTCCAGCGGCGCGGCCGCGGGATCGACGGGCGGAGACAGGGCGGGGGGCTGGACCGGCGGCTGCGTCATGGCACTGTTGTGCCACAGACCCGGCTCCGGCACAACCGTTATTCGGCACGCGCGAAATTCAGGTTGTGTTTCGCCGCCGCATGTCATAGTCTCTATTACCGTCTTTTGTTGCATACACGCCAGCGCATTGCGCGGTAGGTGCGGTGCTGCCGTGGAGAGCATCATGGAACGGTATATCATTGATTTCCTTGTCCTGGCGCCCATCCTCACAGGCCTGTTGGCCTGGGTGGCGCGTCCCCGTCACTTGCGAACGCTGGTGATCACCGGTGGTGCGTTGGCCACCATGGGCGCGAGCATCGGCCTGGCGGTCTTCTCGTCGCTTCTGGAGCCGTCGCAGACCGTTTTCCCGCGGCAATGGGCCCAGTTGCCCCAATTCCTCGAACCGGTCCTGGCCGTGGCCATCCTTCTGATCGCCCGCCGCATCCGATGCTGGCCGGTGGTCGCCATGGCCGCCGCCCAACTCGCGCTGATCGCCATGGGCATGCGCCTGCCGGAGGCCGGGGCGCATGCGGAGCCGCTCTTTCAGGTTGATCCACTGGCCATCACGATGGTGCTGATCGTCTCGCTGATCGGCTCCATGATCACGCTGTATGCCATCGGCTACATGCACAAGCATGAGGAGCACCCGCACCCTGGCGGTGCCTCAACCGGGCGGTTCTTCTTCTTCCTGATCGCCTTCCTGGGCCTCATGAACGGACTCGTGCTCACCAACAACCTGCGCTGGCTCGGCATTTTCTGGGAAGGCACCACACTGTGTTCCTTCTTCCTGATCGGGTCGGACAATACCACCGAGGCCAAGGCCAGCGCCCGCCGCGCCCTGCTGATCAACGCCATGGGCGGCCTGGCCATCACGCTCGCATCGTACGCCACGCTACGCACTGCAGGCCATGAAAGCCTCGGGCTGATGCTGGCCGGCGTGGCCATGCTCCCGATGACGCTGCTGGCCTTCGCGACAATGACGAAGTCCGCCCAGTTGCCGTTCCAGAGCTGGTTGCTGGGTGCCATGGTGGCGCCCACGCCGGTTTCGGCCCTGCTGCACTCCAGCACCATGGTCAAGGCCGGTTCGTACCTGATCCTGCGCCTGTCACCGGCCATGGCCGGCACGCCGCTGGCGCTGGTCGTGGCGATCGCCGGCGGGTTCACTTTCGCCGTCTGCGGCGCCATGGCCATCAGCCAGACAAACGGCAAGAAGGTGCTGGCCTATTCGACCATCGGCAATCTCGGCCTGATCGCCGCCTGCGCCGGCATCGGCACGCCGCTGGCCTATGCCGCCGCCCTGATGCTGCTCGTGTTCCATGCGCTGTCCAAGGCGCTGCTTTTCCTGTGCGTCGGCACGATCGAACAGACGATCGGAAGCCGCCACATCGAGGATATGGGCGGCATCCTGTTCAAGATGCCGCTGACCACCGTGGTGGCCATCTGCGGCATGGTTTCAATGATGGCACCGCCGTTCGGCATGCTGATCGGCAAGTGGATGGCCATCGAGTCGGCGGCCCACGAACCGGCCGTGCTCCTGCTTTTCGTCATCGGCAGCGCGTTGACGATCTTCTTCTGGGCCAAGTGGATCGGGCGCATCACGACGGCCTCGTACCATCCGGTGTACAAAGTCGAACGCGTCAGCCGCTGGATGATCTATGTGCTGCTCTGCATGGCGTTCGCCGTGACGGCCTGCTCGCTGGTCGCCATGCCCATCTACCACGCATTGATCAAGCCCGTCAGCCTGGCGCTTTTCTCCAAGCACCCCGCCAGCGTCGCCCTGGTTCAGCTGATGAACGACGTGGACGCCTTCGTGGACTGGCCGCTCTTCGTCGTGCTCGGCATCGTTCTGCTGGCAGCCGCCCTCTCCGCTGCGATGACCAAACGGCGGCACATTGCCCTCCCCTACCTGGGCGGCGAAAATATGACAGGCGGCGAGTGGAGCTTCGAGTTCCGCAGCCTGATGGACAAGCGCGAAATGGCCATGCTCAACAGCTACTACCTCTCACCCCTGTTCGGTGAAAACACGATCACGCGCTGGGCCAACCCGGTTGCCTTCCTGATTGTGCTGACGCTCCTCCGGGTCGGCTTCCTATGATCAACGCCTCAACCGCCTACATCGCTCTCGGTGCACTGCTCCTGGCCCCGGTCTTCGGCGGCCTGGCCATGGGGCTTGACCGTATCCTGACGGCGCGCATCCAATGCCGGGTGGGTCCGCCGCTGTTGCAGCCGTTCTACGACATCGCGAAACTGCTGCGCAAGGACATCCTGGTGGTCAACCGCGTTCAGATCGTCTACGCCTGGCTTCACCTGGCCTTCACGATCTGCAGCCTGCTGATGGTCGTGCTGGGGCAGGATGGACTGATGTTCCTGTTCGTCTTCGCCTTCTCAACCCTGTCGCTCGTCATGGGCGGCATGTGCGTGCGCTCGCCCTACAGCCGCATCGGCAGCCAGCGCGAGATCCTGCTGATGGTAGCCTACGAACCGGTCCTGATCCTGATGATGATCGGGCTCTACCTGAGCAACGGCAGCTTTGCGCTGCGCTCGGTGCTCGATGCGCCGCAACCGCTGCTGTTCTCGCTGCCACTGCTGTTCGTGGCGCTGTTGCTGGTCGTGGCCGTAAAACTGCAGAAATCACCGTTCGACATTGCCACGTCGCACCACGCCCACCAGGAAATCGTGAAGGGCGTGACCATTGAATACTCCGGCCCCTGCCTCGCCCTGATCGAGATCACCCACCTCTACACCGTCACGCTGATGTTCCTGCTGGTGGCCATGTTCTGGGCCACCAACTGGTGGATCGGCGCGGCACTGGACGGACTCGTTTTCCTGCTGGTGATCGTGCTCGACAACGCCTGTGCGCGCCTGACGTCGATGTGGGCCTTCAAGTTCATGTGGACGGTCGCGCTGGGATTGGCCCTGGTCAACATCATCTGGCTTTACCTGTAACGAATCGGTCATGGCAAACAAACCCGGAAAACCCGTCAGCAGCTCACCCTGGGTGGTGCACTTCAACTGCAACAGCTGCAACGGCTGTGACATCGAATTCCTGGCGTGTCTCACGCCCATGTACGACCTCGAGCGCTTCGGCATCCTGCATGTCGGCAACCCCAAGCATGCCGACGTCCTGGTCGTGACCGGTTCCGTCAACCACCGCACCGCCCGCGTGCTGCAGAACGTGTATGACCAGATCCCATCGCCCAAGGTGGTCGTGGCCATGGGCGTCTGCTCATCCACCGGCGGCGTCTTCGCCGACGGCTACAACGTTCTGGGGGGCATCGACAAGGTCATCCCCGTGGATGTGTTCGTGCCGGGGTGCCCGCCCCGCCCCGAGGCCATGATCGACGGCATCCTGCAGGCCGCCGCGATCCTGGAGACGAAACGCCGCCATCCGGAGACCATCCCGGCCGGCAAACCGAAGGTCATGCTGACGCCGCCTGCTGCCGTCGGCACACCTTCTTCCACGACTCCACAGGCGGCTGCCGCCAAGGTGAACTGCTGATGCTCGCGGAACTCAAAACCATCGAACCTCACAGCGTGGTGAACGAAGTCGCCGTCCTCCTTCGTGAGGGGTACCGCTTCGTGACGATGACCTGCATCGACGCAGGCGACACCTACGAGGTCACCTACCACTTCGACCGCCAGTACCAGATGCGCCATCTGCGACTCAGCCTGCCGAAAGGCGCGTCGCTGCCCAGCGTATCGGGCGTCTGCTTCGCCGCCGCCCTGATCGAGAACGAGATCCAGGACATGTTCGGAATCGTCGTCGTGGGACTGGCCATCGACTACAAGGGCCGCTTCCTGCTCGCGGAGGATGCGCCGCAGACGCCGATGAACAAGAACTGCGGGATGCAGGTCGAGGTCCGCGTGCGCACCCCGGCCGAAAGGAGCACACCGGCATGATCCGGCGCAACACCATCCCGTTCGGGCCGCAGCACCCCGTCCTGCCTGAACCCCTGCAGCTTCGTCTCGTCATGGAAGACGAGAAGATCGTTGAGGCCCTGCCGGCGATCGGCTACTGCCACCGCGGCATCGAGAAACTCGCTGAGAAGAAGGACTACGTCCAGGATGTCTACCTGATCGAGCGCATCTGCGGCATCTGCAGTTTCCAGCACTCGCTCAACTACTGCCAGGGCATCGAGTCGCTGATGGGCGTGACCGTGCCGGACCGCGCGCGCTACCTGCGCGTCGTCTGGGCCGAACTGCACCGCATTCACAGCCACTTGCTGATCCTGGGACTGCTGGCCGACGCCTTCGGCTTCGAGAACCTGTTCATGCAGCTCTGGCGCGTGCGCGAGCACGTGCTCGACATTCTGGAGAAGACCACCGGCGCGCGCATCATGCTCACGTCGTGCTGCCTGGGCGGCGTCCGGCGCGACATCGATGGCGGCCTGCAGACCGAGGTGCTGCAGAGCCTCGACAAGGTCCAGGCCCAACTGTCCGAGCTCCTGCCCACGCTCGTCAACGACTACAGCGTCAAACAGCGCCTGGTGGGAGTGGGCACGATTTCGAAGGAGAAGGCCTACGAACTGGGCGCCGTGGGCCCGGTGGCCCGTGCCTGCGGTATCGCGGCCGATCTTCGCGAGACCGGCTATGCCGCCTACGGCGAGCTCGATTTCAAGCTGGTGACCGAGCGCAGCGGCGACTGCTACGCGCGCACCCTCGTACGCGTGCATGAACTGGACGAGTCGGCCGGACTTGTCCGCCGCGCCATCCAGCGCCTGCCGGCCGGACCGATCAGCGTGCCGGTCAAGGGCAACCCGACCGGCGAGGTCGCGGCGCGGCTCGAACAGCCGCGCGGCGAACTGCTCTTCTACATCCGCGGCAACGGGACGAAGAACCTCGAACGATTCCGCGCACGCACGCCGACCTATGCCAACCTGGCACCCTTGCTTCACATGCTCCCCGGCTGCCAGCTCGCGGACGTTCCGGTCATCGTGCTGTCCATCGACCCCTGCATCAGTTGCACCGAGAGATAGTCCCCATGTCTAACCTGCTGGGCAACATTTTCCGATCCGTCACACGCGGGCCCGCCACGCGGCGCTACCCCTTCGAGCGCCGGGCGGCGCCAGGCGGCGCCCGCGGCCGGCTCGAGATGGAGATCTCGACGTGCATCTTCTGCGGCCTGTGCCAGCGCCGCTGCCCCGCCAACGCCATCGCCGTCGCACGCGAACCCAAGTCGTGGACCTGCGACCCATACGCCTGCATCCTGTGCGGCGCCTGCATCGAGGCCTGCCCGAAGGACTGCCTGCGGTTCGACAAAGAGCACCGGCCGCCGGCGGGCTGAGCTCCCGGACCCCGAGCTTGCGCCGCAGCGGCCGACGTGCTATATTGCTACTCTATTGATCACGTTTCGGCTCACGCACGGACTGAACGCCGAAACGGACAGTTGAAAGGTGTTACACCATGCGAATGACCCACATGTTGATACTGGCAGGCGTGGCGACCGTCGCGCTGGCGATCATGCCCTCGACCGCCGCGGCCGGTTCCTGCTGTGCCGCCCCGACCGAGACCAAGAAGTGCGCGAGCTGCCCGAAGTGCGGCTGCCAGGAATGCAAGTGCCCGAAGACGGCCACGACCAACGCCTGCACGATGGCCACGAGCGCAAAGGCTCCTGACGCCAAGTAAGCGCCGGGTTGCGGCATACTGACGGATCGCGATACAGACGGGCGGGCCGCAAGGGTCCGCCCGTCTCATTTTTTCCGGGCCGCCATCAGCCAATGGGGCATGGGCGGCGGCACCGGCCGCACACAACAGTCGGCAAACCCGGCCTCGGTCAACCATCCGGCCAGTTCGGTGTCGGCAAATACCCAGCCGTCGTCGGTGGTCAAGGCCATATTCACGGCAAACAGCGCGGAAAAAACGGGTTCGGCGTGCGTGTCATCGGTCATCAGGTCAAGGATGAAGATCCGTCCATCCGGCACCAGGGCGGCATGCGCGCGCCGCAGGATATCGCGAATCGCATCGGGTGATTCCTGATGGAGCGCGCCGAAGATCGTCACGACGTCATAGCCGGAAGGAAACACGGCTGTATGGTAATCCCCCGGCACGAGTTCGACGCGTCCGGCCAGACCGGCCTGAGCCACCAGTTCGCGCGCCACCGCCACGACACCGGGAAGGTCGACAACCGTGCAGGAGAGACCGGGATTGGCCTGAGCCATCAGGACCGCGTACGTGCCCGGCCCGCCAGCCAGATCGAGCAGGCGCCGGCAATTGGCAAGCGGCAGGAGCGGCACGACAGCACGGCCGATGCCCATGGCACGGCCATGCATGGCAAGGACGAAACGGCGCGTGCGTTCGGGATCGTCGCCCAGATGCAACGCAGGCGCTTCGACCGGTCGCCCCGTGCGAACCAACTCGGGCAACCGGCCCCAGGCCGCATAGACATCACGATTGTATTGGATGGCGCGGGTCAGGTCGCTGGGAGCGCCCGGCACAAGGCATGACGCCGCAGCCGGGCTGTTGGTGTAGCGACCACCGTCTTTGACCAGCAGCCCCAGCGCCGTGCAGGCATCGAGCAACAAGCGCACGCCGCGCGGATCCAGACCCAGACGCGCGGCTGCCGTCTCGGAAGTGGCAGGCTCCGCCGCCAGGCACGCGAATATGCCACTCTCGACCGCCGCAAAGAGCGTCGCAGAAGCATAATACGCGCTCGCCATGTCGACCACGGCGGCGGGTGCGCTGAGCGGCGTCACTAGGCGACGAGCTTCTTGGCCAGATCTGCGGCGGATGCGGCGTCCGCGGCGTACCCATCGGCGCCAATCTCGCTGCAGAAGGCCTGTGTGACCGGCGCGCCGCCGACCATCACCTTCACGCCCATGCCGGCTTCCTTGACCGCATCCACAACCATCTTCATGTTGGTCATGGTCGTCGTCAGCAGCGCCGACACGCCGATCACCTTGGCGCCATTCTCCTTGGCCAGGGCAACAAACTTCTCGGGCGACACGTCGATGCCGCCGTCGATCACGCGGAATCCAGCGCCTTCCAGCATCATGCCAACGAGGTTCTTGCCGATGTCATGCAAGTCGCCCTTCACGGTGCCGATAACCGCTGTGGCCACCGGCTGGACGCCGGCTGCAACCAGCTTCGGCTTCAGGATCTCCATGCCGGCCTTCATCGCACGTGCGGCGATAAGCACTTCCGGCACGTAGACTTCGTTCTTCTTGAACTTGTCGCCGATGATCCCCATGCCCTGCAACAGGCCCTGATTCAGGATCGTGGCCGGAGCCACGCCTTCGTCGAGTGCCTTCTGCACGAGTTGCTTCACTTCGGGCGCGCGGCCCTTCATCAACGACTGACAAATCTGCTCTGTAACCTGCATCGGACTAATCTCCTGAACTGTTAGGCGTACTGAAAGAAATCCCACCACGTCGCACGCGCACTATCATGATCAAAATCCGCCCGGACTGCAACGGTATTCTTCTCCCCCGTCGGCTTGCGCAACCTGTCGATCCGGCACCATGATTGATTGACCGGGTGCCAAGCCAACCGTTAAAGTATGGCGCATGAGTGACCATGTCGAAAACGAATCCGATGCCGCCCCTCAGACCGCCGCTGGGAGTGCGCCGCTGTTGCCGTTTGAGCTCACGCCGAGTTGGGCCCGTACGTCTCCCGACGCGCACCACGAGCGCTTCCGTCGGGAAGACCGCCGGGACGACGCCCCCCACGGGCGCGGCGCGGACCGTGATTTCGGCCGCGAGCGGACCTCGCGCCGGGACGACCGCGGGCCCCGCCAGATGAGCCGGCCGCCGCGCCGGGACGAGCGGTCGGACCGTTCCGGCGGCCCGCCGGAACGCGCGCCTCGCGCGCCTGCCGACAGCACAGATCGCGGCCCGCGCCCCGCGACCGGAGGGACTGATCGCGGTGCCCCGGACCGCAGTGCCTTCATCCGTCGCGACGCTCCGCCCCGGGCCGAGTATGCCCCGCGTCCGGAACTCCCGCCCCTGCCGCTGGAGATCCGTCTGCTGCCGGAGCAGAAAGCGCTTGGTGCCATCATCCGGCGCATCCAGACATCGCACCGCGCCTACCCGTTGCGCGACATCGCCCGCTTGTTCCTGGATAACCCGGCATCCTGTCTGGTTCGCATCGAGGCCCAGAAGGAACAGCCCCTGCCGCTGTTCCAGTGCAAGGTGTGCGGACTGCCGGCCCTGTCGGAGGAGGAGATCCGCGCGCACGTGCTCAGCACACATCTGGAGGCCTTCTTCGAGATCGCCGAAGTGGAGGGCGAAGCGCCGGCCGGCAGTTTCGTCTGCGTGGCCCGCTGCGGACTGACCGGCGAACTTCTCGGCCCGCCCAATCACCACAGTTACAGCGCCAAAGTGCAGGAGATGCTGCGCACGCGCTTTCCGACGATGACACTGGAGACCTACCGCAACCGCATCGAGATGGTGCGTGAACCGGAGATCATCGAGCAGTGGCGCGAACTGGCCAGAAAGCGGCGCCTGTTCCGCGTCAAGAGCGTCAAGCAGGCTGCGCCGCAGGCCGCGCCGGAATCGCAGGCCGATGCCGCATCCGCGGAAACCGCGCTGCCAACGACCGAGGAACCGGCCGTCCCACCGATGGAACGGCAAGCGGCCGAGCTTCATTTCATGCGTGAGATCCTGCCACGGCAGATCGGCACGGCGCGGCACCTGCTGGCCACCGTCGACGTCGCGATCCGGTCGCCCAGTCAACGGCTCAATGCGGCCATCCGTGACGTTCTGAACGGGGAGGACCGATTCCCGGCCTCGCTCTTTTTCGCGCTGCGCGGCGCCTTCAGGCACCGCTCGCTGCACCTGTTCAAGGTGCAGGACGCCCGCGGCCCGGACTTCGTCACGGTCACACCGCCTGTCGTGCTCGACGCGTCGCACGCGGTGGCCGAACTGCGGCAGATCATGGCCTACGTTGCCGAGAACCCGACCTGCACGCGCCAGGAACTGTTGACCGCCGTGGCCGCCGGCGACGAGACGCAGGCTGCCCATCTGGCCACGCAGCTGAACTGGCTGGTCGAGAAGGCGCACCTGATCGAGTACTACAATGGCGTGCTTTGCGCACCCATGGCGTTCCCGCGCTTCCGTTACCTGCCGGCGGAACGACCGGGCGGAGGCGATGCGCCGCGTGCGCGAGCCGCTCCGCCGGCCAAGGCGCCAGCAGCCACGGTCCAGCCCACAGCGCCGGACGCGGGGGATGCCGTCAGCCAGGCGCCCGCCGCAATACCCACGCAGACGGAATAGCGCGCGGACAAGGAGTCGGTGTCGCCGCCTCAGCCCTGATGATGGTGCCGCAGATGATGGGGGTGCAACATGGAGGACCGCAGAACTTATCGCCGATGGGGACTTGAAGGGCGTGTCGTCCTGACGGCGGAGAGCCCGTCGCCACAGGTCATCAAGGGCGAACTCCGGGATGTCAGCTTCTCAGGCGTCGGTGTGATCGCGCTCGACACCCTGCCCGTGGGAACTCAGGTCCAGGTGCGCATCATCACGGACGATGGCCGCATGGACACGGAGACGCCCATGGGGAAAGGCGAAATCGTCGGTCTCTCCCCGGCGCATGGTCCCGGCAGTCCGCAACGCATCGGCATCCGCCTGCTGGACGCGGATGAAAAGAAGATCGACGAACTGCTGCTGCGCCTCCAGATGCAGCGGCTCATGAAGTCCAACCGGGGCCGCCAACCGACCACGCGCGGCTGGGGTTGAGTGATCGTCCTATGCCAGCCTGGACCGAACCCGCGACCATCGTCATCTCCTGCGCGCGCGGCTTGGCGCCATACACGGTTCTGGAACTGCAACGGCTCGGCTATACCGTCGATGAGAGCGGAGAAACGAGCCTGTCGGTACGCGGTTCGCTGACCGATGCCATGCGGCTGAACCTCTGGCTGCGGACGGCGCACCGCGTGCTGTGGCCCGTGGCCATGGCACGGGCGCGCACGCTCGACGACCTCTATACGGCTGTGGCAGGTGTGCCCTGGGAGCACTGGCTCGACCCGGACGGCTACTTTACGGTCGGCACGGCGGTCTGGAACCCCGATGTGCGCGACACGCGCATGCCGGCACTCAAGACCAAGGACGCGATCGCTGATCGGCTGCGCCGGGTCTGCGGCAGACGACCCGATTCGGGCGGCGACTTCGGCGGCGCCGCGGTCTTCATCTACTGGCACGAGAATGACCTGCGGGTCTATCTGGACACCACCGGAGAGCCGCTTTCACGCCGCGGCTACCGGCTGCATCCCTGGGTGGCGCCCATGCAGGAGACACTCGCGGCCGCCTGCATCCTGGCCACCGACTGGAACGCCGCCACTCCTCTCGTCGTGCCCATGTGCGGCAGCGGCACCCCGGCCATCGAAGCCGCGCTGATCGCCCGTAACCGCGCGCCTGGCACCTTCCGCAAGCATTTCGCCTTCATGTCGCTCAAAGACTATACCGCGTCGCAGGACGTCTGGCACACGCTGGTCGCCGAGGCGAAGCAGGGCGAGCGCACGGAAGGGCTGCCAGTGATTGTCGCAACCGACATCGCGCCGCAGGCGGTCGACACCGCGCGCACCAATGCGCGCGCCGCAGGCGTCGCCGCGTCAATCCTGTTCAACACCTGCGATTTCGCCGACACGCACATCCCGCCGCCGCCGGGCGTCCTCTTCATGAACCCGGAGTACGGCGAGCGTCTCGGCAGCGTGGCCGAACTGGAACCGGTCTATGAGCGCATCGGGCGGTTTCTGCGCGAACGGTGTGGCGGCTACCGGGCGTTCATTCTGGCCGGAAACAAGAAGCTCTCGTTGCGCATGGGGCTCAAGAGCACGCGGCGCCTGCCCTTCATGAACGGCCCGATCGACTGCCGGCTGCTCGAGTTCGAGGTCTACGGACCGGCTACGGTTCCACCGCGATCTTGAAGAACCCGCCGGTGGCCGCCGGGTCAACCGGGGCAACGACCGTCGTGGGGCCGCCGACCTCGCTGGCCGGCACGATCACGACCGTCGACCACGGACCAGCCAGCGACGCGGCCCGCCTGATGCCGTAGACGACGCCGGGCACACGGTCCCAGGCCAGCGCCATCCCCTCGCCGCTCATGCCCAGGGACCGCACCTGAAGCGTGTTCACGGGCACACTGTTCAGCACCTGGACGCCACCATGCTCATCGCTGACGCGGAACGTGTAGGCCGCGCCCGGCGGCAGGCCCTTGACAACGAAACGATACAGGTTGTCGCCTGTCCCGACGGCGGCCTGCCGGCCGACTTCAATCCACTCACCCGCCAGCAGAACGCACAAGACCACATCGTTGGTGCCATGCTCGGCCAAGGTCCGGAAATCAACCGCCACGCCTTCGGACGCCGCGAAAGCGCGCAGATCTGTGGCCGTCACAGCCGTCTGGATGGTGTCCTGGCGACCGGTGTCGTCCGTAACCGTCAGCGTCACATCATAGGAGCCGGCGCGGGTGTATGTGTGCTGGGCGAGAGGCCCCGTCGCCGTCGTGCCATCTCCGAAGTCCCATGCGTAGGCGGTGATGACACCGTCGGGATCATAGGTCGGCCGGGCGTCGAAGGAGACCGGCAACGGGCAGACCCCGGCGGCGGGTGCCACGTCAAAGCAGGCGACAGGCGGAAAGTCGGCAACGGCCGACTCCGAGCCCAACGCCACGAAAACCTGGGTTGCGTCGATCATCTGCGCGGTTCCGGAGCAGGTCGTTTCACGGCCGGTGGTGCCGTTCATAAGGCGCCACGCGGTGAGTGTGGTTGGTTCGCCGGCGGCGAAGTCGCGAATGCCCAGGTAGCACGACACCTCGCCCGTCTGCCCGGCCAACAGATCCGTAAGGTCAAAGCAGAACGAGCCGGCGATCGCAGTCGTCGAACCGTCAAAGGCCCAGGGCCCGCCCGCAAACGACAGCGTGTAGTCCGAACTCCACGTACGGGATGGGACGGTGGCGTTCAGGACTGAAACACCCAGAAGCACCTGCATCTGGCTGCGATCACTCTGGCTGACCGTGAACTCAGCCAGCAACCGCGGCGTGTAGGTCGGACGGGCCGTGATCCACGTCGCTTCGTCATACCAGAAGACGCCTTCGTAGGGATAGGATGCGTTGAGTTTCTTGAGCGCAGCATAGGAGAGCCAGGTGAATCCCCCTTCCTTCCATTCCGGTCCCCAGGAATTGGCAATACGCAGGGCGCCCTTCTCGTCGGCCGTGATTTTCGCGTCGCCGTTGATGTCGACCCAGATCGCATCGTTGTAGCCCACGACCGTCATGGTGTGACCGCCCGACGTCCCGCTGACCTTGTAGGCGATGGACCTGCCGACCAGCGCGTCATCAGCTGTCGTCGCCGGGTCGTCTCCCGCCGTCAACCACTTCCATGAGCCAATGTAGGTGGCGAAGTTCAGGACGTAGCCATTGACCAGCAGGCTCTTAAGCTGAGCCAGACTGGCGTCGGTACGCAGGTCGGTCACTTTGCCCGCCTGATCGGCGCGGACGTTGATCGCATCGCGCCAGACCTTCGGGTTCAGGCACCAGCCACGGTAGTCGGCGTCGTACGGGAACTCGGCCCAGGTGGCCGCCCCATGCTGCATGGCGATCAGGTACGCATCGTAGTGCCAGGACCCCAGGTCGTCGCCGCCATTCAGCATGTTATAGGTCCACTTGGGCGAGAAGCGGTACTGGTCGCCGCCGTTCTTCGCATCCCAGTCGCGAGCCATCGCCGTCATGTGGGTGAGCGTGTAGTAGACAGCCGCGAACTGCGCGCAAGAGCCCAACGCGCCTTGGTTGCGGATGGGCGGAAAGTACTTCAGCGTGCTGTTATCTACATGTGCAGGGATATCAGCCAGCGGGACGACCGGCGCATCAGCAGACGAGACGGTCGGGTCCGGCGCTGCCGCACCGGTGGTCCCGGCGGCGGCGCGTAGTGGGGCCTGATTACTCCCTTGGCGCACGCTGTTGACGCGTTCAAGACCCAGCGGGTTAAGGTGAACCTTCCGGGTCTTCTGCAGATGCGCTTCACCCCATGCCCACTGTTGCGCCGTCGGGCGGCGCGCCCCGGTGCCCAGCATCTCGCCACTGGCAGACTGGAACCGGTCCACGCTGGCGGCAGAGGCATCCGGCAGACGTTCCTGCGCAACAGCCATGCCGACTGCCATGCCTGTGATCGCCCACCACCCAGTAATAGAGACTCTGTTAGACTTCGTGCGATGTTGCATGATCCCACCCCCGTGGTTGCGTCCTGAAACACAGAACGCACGGGGGACATCGCAAACAGCGTGCCACTAGAACAGCATCATATTAAGTCATTGCTCACTAACATGTTACGACAACACATGCGCACCGCGTGAGCCAGCCAGATCTGTTCGTGCTGGTCAGTATGGTCGCCGGCGCACAGGTGTTGTGGAGGTGCGCAGAACGGATAGGCTGCACGGAGAGTCGCCACCTCAGACCTGCAACGCGGCGAGTTTGCGGTGCAGTTTAGTCCGGTTGATGCCAAGCAGCCGCGCCGCTTCGGAAACATTCCCGCAGGCGGCCTGCATGGCCTTGCGGATCACCAGGTTTTCGGCTGCCGCCAGGTTGAGTGGCAGGTCCTCTGATGCCGCTTCGCGAATCGGCGCCGAAGCCGACCGCGCATTCGCCGGTTCCCGGTGGACGCCGAAATTCAGAAACTCGAGGTTATCGACGCCGATCTCACGGCCACCGCAACGGATCAGCGCACGCTCAACGATGTTCTTCAACTCGCGCACGTTGCCTGGGAACCGATACTGCGTGAGCATCGCGAGCGCCTCGCGACTGAAAGCAGGCACCACCGGCAGCCCCATCTCGGACGAGAGCACGCGCGCAAAGTGAGCGGCCAGCAGCGCCACATCGGCGGCCCGCTCACGAAGTGGCGGCAGGTGCAGCGAGAAAGTCGCTAACCGGTGGAACAGGTCGGCACGGAAGCGCTCGGTTGCGATGCGGTTCTCGAGATCGGCATTGGTGGCGGCCAACACGCGGACGTTGACATGGCGGCCGTTGGTCTGACCCACGGGAACCACAATGCCATCCTCCAGAACGCGCAGCAACTTGGCCTGCATGGTCAAAGGCATATCACAGATCTCGTCCAGAAACAGGGTCCCCTCATGCGCCAGTTCGAAGCATCCCTTGCGGTCGGCGGTGGCCCCGGTAAACGAGCCGCGGACATGGCCAAAAAGCATCGACTCCGCCAACTCAGCCGGTATGGCCGAACAGTTGACCGGGATGAACGGCCGCGCCGCACGCGAGCCGCCGAAATGGATGGCACGCGCCACCAACTCCTTGCCGGTGCCACTTTCGCCCGTCACCAGCACCGACGTGTTGGCCGAGCGCTGAAGCAGTCGGATGTCGCCGAGAAGATTGGCAATGGCGGCAGACTGCCCGACAAAGGCATCGATGCCCCACTGCTGCGCTTCCCTGTTCGAGACAAACGAGAGCTGCTCCGCGAAGCGGTCGCGTTCCTGCAGGACCGTACGATAGCGCACGGTGCGACGTATCGTCTCGACGAGTTCGTCACAATCGATCGGCTTCTCAAAGAAGTCGAAGGCCCCAAGCTTCAGTGCCTGAACGGCGATATCCTTGTCGACTTGCCCCGTAATCAGAATGACATCCGTCGACGGACTGCGCTGCTTGACCTCCCTGAGCAACGTCAGCCCATCCATCCCCGGCATGCGCAGATCCGTTATGACGATATCCGGCGGATTCGCGTCGAGCAGTCCGTCCAGGCACAGTTGCGCAGCGGTGTAAGCGTGCACCTGACACCCCACCGCGGTCGTCAGGTAGAGGCTGATAGTATCGCACACGACCGGATCATCATCCACGACAGCTACGGCGACGCCGCCAACGGAGTTCTTCTTCTCGAAAGCCATAACGTGAGGATAGGCTGAATGGCGTCCAAACACAATGCCGTACCGTGTTCTCCCGGTCTACGGCAGCGGCACGGCCCGGATCTGGAAGAATCCGGCGGACGCCATCGGATCGGCAGGCGCGAAAGCCGTGGTACGCGAACCATACGCGACCGCCGGCACGGTCTTGACGGTGTCCCACGGACCGGCCAGCGAAGCCGCACGCCGGATCTCGTAGACGGTCCCAGGCAGGCTGTCCCACGTCAGGGTCACCCCCTCCTTGGTCATGCGCACCATCTGCGTCTCGAAGCTTCCCACCGGCACGCTGTAGAGCGTGTGGTACTGGCCTTCATCATCCAGGATGCGGAAAGCCTGGTAGTTGGCTGACGACAACCCCTTGACGGTCACTCGGTAAAGGTAACTGCCCTCCTCACCGCGCGACACGACCTCGCCCACCTTGATCCACTGGCCGTCGACCAGCGCGTACAGGAACATCGGCACGCCTGCGTTCTGTTCCTCGATGGTCATGAACTCGACCACCACGCCCTCGGCCGCGCGGTAGGCACGCAGGTCGATCGCCGCCGCCATCGGGTTGGTGCCGCGCCCGAAGCCGGCGTTGATCGGCTCGCCCTGGCCGGGCACCACGCCGTCGCCCGACATCACCGTAACCGTCGCCACACCGAAACCGCCACTCGGCGCCGTCCGGTTACGTTCAGGGTTGATCGAAGCCGCGCCGGAAGTCGGCACACGGATCAGCGCGTTCGTGTTGCAGACGAAACGCACTTCGTAGGCGCCGGGCATGACGTCGTTGAACTCGTAGAAGCCGTTCACATCCGTATTGGCGGTCGCGACGGCAGCGGAGCCCTGCCACAGGTAGACAATCATCGTCGCCACCGGAATATCGCCCACATTGCGATAGAGGTTGACATTCGCGTCGATGAAGGAATAGCCATAGACGCGCGCCAACTGTACCAACCCGGCGTCAATGTCCCGGCGGTCGCCCCCGGCCGACAGCGTGACGGCGCCCGTCCAGCCGTTCGCGGCGGCGTCGCTGTCCACCGTGTCGTCGGCGCCTGCGTCCGGCCGCGTCACGGTATATGCGGCTGGCGCCGCGAACCGGACGAAGTAGCGGTTGGTCGCCAGGCCAACAAATGTGTATCCGCCCGCCGCGTCGGTCGTCACGGTCTGAAGCAGGTTGCTGGTCGCACCGTACAAGCGCACAGTGACGTTAGTGGCTCCCGTCTCGCCCACATCCTGGATGCCATTGCCATCGGCGTCGTGCCACACCCGGTTGCCGATGATGCCGAAGGCAAAACGGTAGTCCTCGACCTCACCCGCACTGGCTGCTCCGCTGAAGAGCGGCACAAGCGGTTCCGACGGGAAGAGCCGGAATCGCGCGTTCAGGTAAGTGGGGCCGTCGGTACGGAAGGTGCCGGCGGGGATGTCAAAATTCACCGCATAGACAATCCCTGTGCCGCCGCTGGTGACAGCCTGGCTGAACACGCGCTCATTCGCATTGGTGAACGTGCCGTCCTGATTGAAGTCAACCCAGCCAACCAGCCAGCCGCTACCCGCGCCCACGGTCACATTCACGCGGCCGCCGTTGTCGCCCACCTGCCAGTTGCCCACCGCCACCACACCGTCCTCATCCGCGCCGTCGCCCGTGGCGTTGGCTGAGGGCTGGCCGTTGAGTTCGGTGTCCACCCCGCTGCCAAGCCAGAGATTCTGCCCCGTCACGATGGCATGGCTGGGGCCAACCGGCTGGTCGGCCACGGTGGTGCTGTAGGTTGCGGGGAGGTCGCCGTAGTCGCGCAACGTCGCTGACCTGAAGGCGAAATCGATGTTGTTCCGCGAGGCGGCAACATCCATCACCTGGTACGCGGAGAGCGCGATGCCCAGCGTGTTGGTGGTGTTGTGCACCAGCGTAGCCGGCGTGTTGCCCGTCTGCGTCGTCAACTTGAGGTCACCCGCCGGCGCGGTCAGAGAGACGACATAGCGGTCGTTCCCGTCGCCGTTCGGCAAACCGGTGAAGGCATAATCGCCGTTCGCGGCCGTCGCCGTCGAGCCAATCTCCGTGGTCTCGCCTGCTTCAATGACGTTGTCGCCATCATCATTCCACAGTTTCACGTAAACCGTCAGATCGGCAAACGGGTATTCGCCCGCACCCACGCCCGAGGCGTTCATGCCGTTCAGAAGCCCATCGTAGGTGGGCACATCAAGACCAACCGTGCCGCTCAGGCTATTGCTGCCGCTGTAGCGATAGCCAAAGTCGATGGTCATATCGGCATTGCTGACTGGCGTTCCGCCGATTGACGTAACGTGGCCACCGCTGATGACCACGGCATTTGCCACGCCGTTCGGCGTGCCGTCGGCATCGAACGTGGCCGTGACGCCGGCAGGGAAGTCCGCATCCGTGGTCACCACATCGACACGATAGGTGCCATCCGCCAGGCCGCCGAAACTGTAGTACCCGTCGGCATCCGTTACATTGGTGGCGACCAGCGTCACGCCACTGTAGACGGCCACGGTCACGTACGGGATCGGCTGCTCGCCGACGTCGCGGACGCCGTCGCTATCGCTGTCGATCCAAAGCGTATCGCCGATGGTCCCCGGCGGCTGGTAGCCGAAGTCGGCACCCATATACGACGTGCCGGGCAGGATGCTCACGCCGGTCTGCCCGTCACAGGTTGGCCCGGACACGGGAGGCGTCGGACAGGGAGCGCCATCCATCTCGGGGTCTGCCCGCAGAGTGGCGCCAGCCAGCGGCGCAGACGCGCCATTCACGACCACCACATAGCGCCCCTGTGCCAGGCCGGTGAAGAGGTACTTGCCGTTGGCGTCGGTCACCTTGGAGTCGACCAGCGTCTCGCCTGTGTCATAGACGCCATTGGCATTCGCGTCCCGATAGAGCCTGACCGTCACGCCGGCGATACCCGGTTCGCTCCAGTCCTGCCCGCCATTGGCGTTGTTGTCCCAGAAAATCGTGTCGCCGATGGCGCCCAACGGAGCGAAACCAAAGTCGGCATTGAGGTAGTTTCCGCCGGTCGCACTGATATCGCGGGACGTGACGGTCGTCGGGTAATAAGCATGTCCGAACGTGTCCGTGGGCAACCCTGCGCTGGCGGCATCCACGATCACGCGATAGGCGCCGTCCGGCAGGTCACTGAACAGGTACTTGCCGTTCGCATCGGTTACGGCCGTGCCTATCTGGCTATAGGTGCCGTCGCGGTCCAGATCCGTGTACAGGCGCACGGTGACATTGGCTATCCCCGTCTCCGTGGCCCCGCTCTGGGCGCCGTCAGCGTTGGCGTCGAACCAAACCGTGTCGCCGATGGTGTTGAATCCATAGGGCTTATAGCCGAAGTCCTGATCACTGCGACTGGCGCTAAGCGTGAAGCTGCTGCGTCCGTCCATCGCGCCCTGCGGGTCGTAGGTGGGGATCACCCGCAACGGGAAGTCCGCATCCGCCTCGTCCACGACGACGAGGTAGTTGCCGGCAGGCAGCGCGCTGAACTGGTAGAAGCCGGCGGCGCTGGTTTGCGTCACGGCCACAGACGCGTCCACGCCGGCCGTCACCAGACCATCGAGGTTCTCGTCCTGGTAGAGACGGACCGTCACCGCGCCAATGCCCGTGTCGACACCGGCATCCTGCGTGCCATCGCCGTCCCAGTCATAGAAGAGCGTATCGCCCACCGTGTAGGAGCCGGTAAGGTAGTAGCTGTAGTCAGCGTAAGCCACGCCTCCGGACGCCACGCTCACGGTCACCTCATTGGCCGTGCCGAGTCCGTCGGTGTCGAACGACCGTGTCCAGGTTCCGGTCGCAAGGGGCCCGGTGGCCGCATCGGCTTTCACAACATAGGAGCCGCTGTATGCGCCGGTGAACACGTAGGTGCCGTCCGCGGCCGTCGTGGTGGTGGCGAGCAGCGTGGTGCCGTTTGCCGCATACAGCCGCACGGTCACGCCGGCCAGGCGATCCTCGCCACTTTCAGGAACGGCCAGGGCGTCGCGGTCCAGGTCGTGCCAGAGCGTACCGCGAATGGTCGACGGCAGCGTGTATCCAAAGTCGGCGTTCAGCACCGTGTCGGCACCGGTGGTTGAGTTGTAGACAATGTTCACGATGGCCGAATTGGGCGTGCCAATGCCGTCGCGATCCCACGTCGGTGTGCCGGTGCCGCCGGGCAGCGTGCTGGCCACGACGGCGACGGTGTAGTTCCCCGTGGCAGGCAGCGCCCGGAAGAGGTAGTAGCCGTTCGCGTCCGTGACGACATTGCTGGCCACCCCTGCACCGTAACCGAGGTCGACACCCGCGGGCGGCGTGATGCTGACGGTCACACCTGCCACGCCGGGCTCTCCGGCATCCTGCACGCCGTCGCCATCCAGATCGCGCCAGACGAAGTCGCCGATGGTGCCGGCTGGCAGTACATTGTCGACGACTTTCCGCAGATCCTGATTGGCCGGACGACCGCTGAGGAAGGTAGCCTGGGTGACCGAAGCCGTATTGGTGAGCGGCGTGGCCACGTTGCCGGGCGGCTGCAGAACCGTGAATGTCGCGCTCAGCGCAGAAACGCCGCCGGCATAGATCGGGCCCACGTTGTTCCAGTGCAGTCTGCCGACGCCGGCATTGGTTGTCACCGTGTCCGCGGCGGGCAACGATGAGACGAACCGCAGGCGCGTCGGATCGAAGAAGTCGTCCAGCGGCACCGGATCGAGCGTCGTCGTGCCGCTCGATGCGCCGCTCACGGCGGTCGATGTCAGCTCGAAGGCGGCGGAATCAACCTCGATTACGCCCGCTGCCACATTCTTGCCGTCCGTCAGCAAGCGGACGCTGAGCGTGTTGCCTGGCGCAAAGCTCGACCACGTCCAGGCGCGTGCGCTGGTGACGTTGAAGGAGAGTTCGTACGCGCCAACCGCCAGTTGGTTGGCATTCGTGCGGAACGTGGTGCCGGCGATGGCGGTGCCGTTGTCGAGCACGGAAAACTCGATGTAGTCGGGGTCGTCGAATGGCAGGATCACGCGAATGGGCACGACCACCCGGACAGTGGCCACGCTGCCCAACTGCGGACCGGTACTCATCGAGGCCAGCTCCAGCCACTCACCTGCCGCCTTCATGGGTGCCGTCGCATACTGACCATCAGGCTCGAACGCGTGATAGGCATTGGCCGGGGTCAGCCACGCTTTGTTGCTGGTGCCAGACGTCCCGCTCTTGGCCCAGATACGGTGCTTGGTGGGTTTGCCCACGCCTGAGCCGTCCCCCGCCAACCGGTTGGTGACGGACAGCGCGTAGACCACGTTCTGGCCTTCGCGCAGCGTGCCGCTGCCGACACGCATCTTGCCCAGCACGAGTGCGGGGGCAAACCCAAAATCGGCCGTCAGCACGTTCACCGCGCTGGTCGTCGCGCGCGCGCTGTCCAGATCCACGGCATGGCTGCCGACGGTAGTCACGGTGTAACCGTATGTCAGGGTGCTGTCGGCCTGGTCGACGACCACCACGTAGCGACCATCCGCGAGACTGCCGAAGAGGTAGGCACCGTTGACGCCGGTCTCGGTCGTGCCGACCCGTGGCTCGCCGGCGTCCACGCTCCCATTGCTGTTCAGGTCCCTGTAGAGCCAGACGGTGATGCCGCTGATGCCGGGCTCGGCGCCGTCCTGGATTCCGTTGCCGAGGTAGCCCCCGGTACCGACACCGGTATCGGCGTAGACGGTGTCGCCGACGGAGTTGTTGCCGGTCACAAGCGTGGTCGTCGAGTCGGTGACAAAGGGCGTCGTGTTGCCCAGGCTCAACCCAGCCACGTTCGTGATCAGCGGACTGGGCTGCGTGTAGGGGTTGGCGACCGTGACGGCAAAGCGTATGGCGCCTGCCGCGGCGGCCAGCAACGGATCGTCGAGCCACCACTGGATGTGCGTCACAGTGGACGCGGCAGGTTGCGTCAGCGTCCATGTTACGCCGCCGTCCGCCGAATAGAGCACGTGGTAACTGGAGACCCCTGACGGCAGCGTGTTGTTGGCCGTGGCGCTACCAGCCACATAGACGGTACCGGCGGGAACCGCATCCTGAACCACGAGGGGAACGCCCGCGCCGGGACGGCCAATCTCGGCCGTGCCGGAGTTGGTGTAGGCAACCGTGTAGGAGATGGTTCCGCCAGCCGCAACAGACGTCACGTTGGCGGTCTTGTCGATCAACACCTTGGCCTCGCCGCTGATCAGCGATTCACCCAGGGACACCCCGTAGTCGGCGTTGAACTTCTCGTTGTCACGCCCCGATGCAACCTCCTGGTAGGGCGACGTCATACTGCGGGCACCGGGAAGCAGGGGCATGAACTCGTAGCGCACGTAGCCGACCGCACCGTTGTTGTCCGGGATGTTCTCGAAGTAGAGCTGGTCTTCGCCGAACAGCACCTGTTCGCCGCCGGTCTTCAGTTTCACGATCACCATCGCGTAGGTGTGCATCAACCGGAACGCGCCGGCATCGAAGATCGCCGGGTTGCCCACGGGTTGCATCCAGGCGTTGTGGTCGGGCACCAGATCGCCGTTATTGTCGAACCCCTCGCCCACATTGCCCAGATCGTACCAGATGCCCTCGGTGATGATTCGCGTGCCAACCGTGCCATCGGCATTGGCGTTGGTCCACGCCGGCACGTACTGGTTCATCAGATCCTTGTAGTAATCGGGAACCTTGTTGGCGCCGTTAGGGTAGATCTTATTGGCCGAAGCCGAGATCTCATTGCGCATGGTCACCGTGCGGGTCGTGTCGACGGCGCGCGGCGTGCCCCCCTCGACGGCCGTCGCCCAGACGTCGTATTGGAGCCACAGGTCGTCCTCGGGCTTGATGCTCTTGCCCCAAGTCGGCACGCCGTTGACATCCAGTTGCGGATAGTCGACAAGCCAGTAGATCGTGACTGAGCCGCCCGGCGGGATGGCTGAAACATAGCGCGTGGCATCGGCCAAACCGGCGCTACCGCCCTCGTGGGTCAGGGCAAAGGCGCCGCCCGTCAGCGGACCGGTAAGACCCGCGTGTATGCGAGTCGGGTAGACGCCCGGGGTATCGCCTGTGCCGCCTTTGTAGTCGCCGATGCGCGCAATGACATCAGTCAGGGGAACGGTGCCGTCGTTGTGGAACGTGGCCCCCATGTAGCCTGAACGCGGTGCGTTGGACGACGGCGTCCCGGCATTGGAGTCGACAACCAGATTGTATGCCGTGATCAGCTCAACCCGCAGCGCCCCCGAAACCGGCTGGGCCAGGGCCGACTGCGTCCCTGCCAGCAGCAAAGCCACCAGTGCCGCCGTGAAAGAGGACGACCGGCTAAGACCAACCCAATAACCTGAACACGCACCGAGTTTCATGGTTTTTCTCCTTGGCGGGCACATCCCACGCCGACACTCTTAAGATGCTGCGACCGAAACCAGACCGAAAACCGACACACCGCCCCTAAACTTTTCTTTAGGCTAGCATAAATGATTGCCGCAGGCAAAGCATGTCTGCAAGCATGTTTGCTTGCGTTGGGCGCAACGGCTACCCCGCGCTCAGCGCGTCAGGCCGGCGACGGCCGCGCCGATGATGGGCGCGTTGTCGACGTTCAGCAGATCGTAGGCGATACCGCGGCCGCCGAGGATGCGGCGCAGGTGCTCCTCGACGCGCGATCGGAGACCGGCCGTCAGCGTACGATAGTAGGTCGAACCGTCGATCATCACCCCTACGGGATGCAGCGGGTCTCGCCCGGCCCCGGTCTTGATCACGGCTGCCGCGATATTGACGGCCGCGAAGAGCGCGGCCCGGATGTAGACCTGTGCCCCCAGCTCCATCGCCGTCCGGCGGTCATCGGCGCTCAGTTGCAGCGCCGCGAACGGCCCATTTTCGATGAACGGGTTGGCGCAGAAATCATCCAGATCCTTGTTGGCGAGCGACTGCCAGGCCAGCAGCCCGTGCGCGGCCGGTGCGCTGAAGAGGCCGGCGCGAGCCGCCGCCTGGAGAATCGTCAGCCCCACGCCGCCGAGGTAGGCGCCGGAGATCATCTTTTCGAAGGTGTAGGTGCCGGGATCGCCCGTGGTGGCATCCAAGATCTCGTCAAACCGGCTGCGCGGCGCCAGGCCGAAGCTGCCGGACTCGACGTTGATCGCCATGGTTCCGGTCGGCGACAGCCCCTTGACCTTGCCAATATGGGCGTGGTGCTCAACGAAGGCCGTGTTCGTGCCGGTGCCCAGGATGAAGCCGACATAGGCGGAATAGTGCCGCACAATGCCCGCGCTCTTGCCGGCCAGCAGCGTGGCCACGGTGTCATTCAGCACGGTCACACGGCGCCGGTGACCGCGCTTGGCCAGGTGGGACAACAGACCAGCCCCCACCATCGTGCCCACGACGGACGGCACCTGGACCTGTTTGGTCCAGCGCAGCAGACGGGCGTCGCAGTCGGCCGTGATCTCGGCCGGATAGGAGAAGCAGAAGCCGATGGAGTCAGACTTGCCGACCACCGGATCAAGGAATGCCGCCAGCGCCTCGTAGAAGGCATCCGCCGTAACCACGCCAGCCGTGCCCGGCATGCGGTGCTTCGCCAGATCCTCGATCGTCGGCCGGCCCAGGGAATCGAAACAGACCGTGGCCACGCGCAGGTTGGTTCCCCCGGCGTCGATCACGATCACGGGTTGCCCGACCGGAACGGGCCGGTCGATCGAGATGTAGGCGGGGATCATCGGCAATGAACCGGGGCGCCCGTCCAGTCCCGCCACCATCTCGCGCTCAAAGGCGCCCAGCATTTCCGCGACATCGATCGCCTCAATATCAAACCCGTGGCTCTTGAGAAACGGCTGCGTGCGGCTCATCCGGATACTCCCATCCGTTGCAAATGGGCCCGATTATAGACAGAACGTTCGCAACGTGGCACTATATTCCGCATGTCAGACTGGCCCCTAGACAGCCACTCGGCCATGGCCCGCGCACTGGTTTTCCTGCGCGCGGGCGGGCCGTTCGTAGTCACCGGCCATGTGCGGCCGGATGGCGACGCGCTGGGCAGCGCGCTGGCGCTGGGCCGCCTGCTGCAACGGCAGGGCATCCCCGCGGTGGTCAGCGCGGAACCGGCCGAACTGGGCAGCCCGGCCTTCCTGGAGGGGTGCGAAGCCATCGTCCCGCCGGCCGTGGCCGCGGCGGGACCGTGCGGCGCGCTGGTCACCGTGGACTGCGGCGCCGTCGAACGCCTGCCGGAACCCCTGCAGCCGCTGGTGAAACGCGTCCCCTCCCTCAACATCGACCATCACCGCACGAACAGCCGCTTCGCCGCCGTCAACTGGATCGAGGAGCGCGCCAGTTCCACCGGCGAGCTGATCTGGCGCCTGTCGCGCCGCGCCGGCTGGCCGCTGGATCGTGCCACCGCCGAGGCCCTCTGGGTGGCGGTGGTCACCGACACGGGCCGCTTCGCCTACGACCAGACGCGCCCGGCCACGCTCATGTGCGCCGCTGACCTCGTGCGCCACAGCGTCCGCACGTCCCTGATCAACGACCGGATCTACGGTGCGTTCTCGCGCCGCGTGCTGGAACTGAAGCGGCGGGCCTTCAACTCGCTGGCCGTCTGGCGCGACGGCGAAGTGGCCACCGTCGCGCTGACGCGGCGCGACTTCGAGGAGACCGGATGCACCAAGGCCGACGCGGAGGATGTGATCGAGATCCCGCGCTCACTGGCTGGAAGCAGCGTGGCGCTCTTCTTCTACGAGGCCGGCGGCTCGGATGACGTGACGCGCGTCAGCATCCGCACCCGGGCGCCGCTCGATGCCACGCTGCTCGCGGGACGTTACGGCGGCGGCGGCCATGCCCGTGCCGCCGGCTGCAACGTGCCGGCTCCCCTGCCCGCCGCCATGGCGCTGGTGCAGCAGGCCGTCGATGCGTGGCTGGACCAGCCCAAGGGAACCGCAGATTGACGAATGTCGATTTTCGAATGTCGAAGTGGCCGTCGGCGTCGACCGTTGGCCCTTCGGTGTTCTGCGGTTCGACATTCGTCAATCTGCGGTTTGGCGGGCACCGATCCTCTCACCTGAACCCCGAGACCCTGAACCCTTCCCTCTTGGCCAGTTACCACGTTTCATAGGAACCAACCCATGTCGCCAAACGCTCTCCCATCCAACCCGCTCTACACGATCCCCTATCTGCCGGCCTTCGACCGCATCGCGCCGGAACACGCCGTCCCCGCCGTACAGGCACGACTGGCGGAAGCCGAGTCGGCTGTGACGGAGGTCGAGCACACGTTCCGGCCGACATGGGCCGGCCTGATGGAGCCGCTCTACCGTACCTGCCATCCGCTCCATGACGCGTGGGGGTTGATCTCTCATTTCATGAGCGTCATGAACAGTGACGCCTGGCGCCAGGCCCACGACGCGCTGCAGCCCGCGCTGGTGACGTTCGGACTGCGCGTGGCCCAGAGCCCCCAACTCTACCAGGGCTACCTGGCCCTGCGCGCATCCGATCACGAGTCGCCGCACCTGACCGGCCCGCAGCGCCGCGTCCTGGACAGCACCATCCGCGGCGCCGAGCAGGCAGGTGTCGGCCTTTCGGGCGAGCCCCGGCAACGCTTCAACGCCATCCAGCAGGAGTTGGCCGAAGGGGCCACCCGTTTCAACAATCACCTGCTCGACGCCACCAAGACCTACTCGCTCTGGATCCGCGATCCGCAGGACCTCGACGGCCTGCCGGCCACCTGGCGCGCGGCCGCAGCGCGCGCCGCACGGGAGGCGGGCGAACCCGCCGCCACAGACAGCGCGGGCCCGTGGCGCGTGACGCTCGACGCGGCCGTGCTGGTTCCTTTCCTGAAGCATGCCCGCAATCGCCGCCTGCGCGAAACGCTCTACCGGGCGCATGTCACCCGGGCTTCCAGCGGCGAACTCGACAACGGGCCGCTGGTCGAACGCACGCTGTCCCTGAGGCGCGAAAAGGCGGGGCTGCTCGGCTATCCGACCTACGCCCACCTGAGCCTGACGCGCAAGATGGCCCCCAGCATCGCCGCGGTGGATGCACTTACGGCGGACCTGGCCGACGCTGCGCGCGAACCGGCCCGGCGGGATCAGGCCGACCTGCTCTCCTTCGCGCGCGCCAACGGATTCGACGCCGATGCTCTCGCCCCCTGGGACCACGGCTTCTGGGCCGAGCGCCTGCGCGAGCAGCGCTATGCCTACAGCGAGGAGGACCTGCGCCCCTACTTCCCCTTCCCGCGCGTGCTGGATGGTCTGTTCGCGCTCGCCGAACGCCTGTTCGGCATCCACGTGCAGGCAGCCGACAGCCAGGCGCCGGTATGGCATCCGGATGTGCGCTTCTTCCATGTCTGCGATGCCGACGGCCGGCCGCAGGCGTCGTTCTATCTTGACCCGTACACGCGCCCCGCCTCCAAGCGCGGCGGCGCCTGGATGAACGAGTTCCGCACGCGCGACCGGTTGCCCGACGGCACGCTGCAACTCCCCGTGGCCGTGCTGGTCTGCAACCAGACGCTACCGGCGCCGGGACACCCGTCGCTCATGCGGTTTGACGAGGTCACCACGCTGTTCCATGAGTTCGGCCATGCCCTGCAGCACATGTTGACCGTGGTCGAAGACCCGGAGGCATCGGGAATCAACAACATCGAATGGGATGCCGTCGAACTGGCCAGTCAGTTCATGGAGAACTGGTGCCAGGATCGCGCCACGCTGCAGGGCCTCAGCCGGCATGTCGAGACCGGCGCCGTCCTGCCGGACGACCTGTTCGAACGCATCCGGGCGGCGAGGAACTACCGTGCCGCCCCCGACCTGCTGCGGCAACTCTTCCTGGGGGCACTGGACATGGACCTGCACGCGCGCTACCCGGAGCCCCTCGGGCCGGATGCCGATGCGGTCAAGCGCGCCGCCGCGGCGCGCCTGCTCCCCGTCGCGCTGCTTCCGGAGGACCGGTTTCTGTGCGGCTTCAGCCACATCTTCGCCGGCGGTTACGCCGCCGGATACTATGGCTACAAGTGGGCGGAAGTGCTGGCGGCCGACGCTTTCGCGGCGTTCGAGGAGGCCGGCCTGGAAGATGATGCGGCCGTGCGCCGGACGGGCCGACGCTTCCGCGACACGGTGCTGGCCCTCGGCGGCGGCACGCCACCGATGGACGTCTTCGCGGCCTTCCGCGGCCGCCCGCCCAAGGTCGACGCCCTGTTGCGACACGCGGGGTTAGCGGGCATTGCTCGTGATGGTCGCTACACCGTGCTCGCATCGCCAGGTTGACCCGCAAGCGAAAACGAGGCAAGTACAGCGGGGGCTACGCACCCGCTGCCGGAAACCAGCGGTCCCGTAGGTCCCGCTGTACCGGCGCCCAGTACAGCGGGGGCTGCGCACCCGCTGCCGGAAACCAGCGGTCCCGTAGGTCCCGCTGTACCGGCA
This sequence comes from uncultured Lentisphaerales bacterium, assembly GCA_964417715.1. GTDB lineage: Bacteria > Verrucomicrobiota > Kiritimatiellia > RFP12 > CAYQJG01 > CAYQJG01. Next base: position 65,271 of record CAYQJG010000011.1, read on the forward strand.
CCCAGTACAGCGGGGGCTACGCACCCGCTGCCGGCAAAAGGAAAGGCACCCGTCATGCCCCACACTCTCCGCTTCACCCGCGGCAACCTCCCGCACTGGCTCGTGGCCGATCATGCCTACTTCGTCACCATCCGCCTGTCCGGCACGATCCCGAAAAGCGTCGTCACGGAGCTCCAGGCCGAACGTGACGCCCTCGCGAAAGCCCACGCGAACGAGGATGCCTTGTCCGATCTGGCACGCCGGCACTTCCTTCAGGTCGAGCGTTGCCTGCACGCCGTGGACAACACCCGCGATTGGCTCACCCGCCCGGGTATGCCGGAGATCGTGATGGCCAGTCTCGACTGGCTCGAAACCCAACGCGGGTGGCAGGTGTATGCCGCGACGGTCCTGTCGAATCACGTGCATCTCCTCCTGCGTAACAACGAAGGACGCAGTGAGCACCTGTTGAAGGACATCGGAAACTACAAGAGTTACGTGGCCACACAAGTCAACCGCGTGCTGGACCGGACCGGCACCTTCTGGGCGCGCGAAGGCTTTGACCACTGGTGCCGTGACGAAGCCAAAGTCATTGGCGTCGCGCGGTACATCTGCCAGAACCCGGTCAAGGCCGGTTTGGTGAAGACCTGGACCGACTGGCCGTGGACACGCTGTGTGGCGTGGCTGCAACCGGACGAGCAACCAGCGACCCCGTAGCAAGTACAGCGGGGGCTGCGCACCCGCTGCCGAAACCAGCGGTCCCGTAGGTCCCGCTGTACCGGCACCCAGTACAGCGGGGGCTGCGCACCCGCTGCCGGAAACCAGCGGTCCCGTAGGTCCCGCTGTACCGGTGCGGCGCAGTACAGCGGGACCTACGGGACCGCTGTCGAATGGCTCACAAACCCGGGCGCTTGTACGGCCCAGACAGGGAGGCGATCTCGCGCTGCAGGTCCGGCGGCAGATTCTCAGGCCGCAGCACGGGGCGTTTCAGGATCTCGCTGACCTCATCCGGCCGGCCCTGTGCCCGCCGTATGCGCGCCAGGCTGAGGTGAATGCGAGGGTCGGTGTCGCGCAGGACCAGCGACTGCTCAACAGCCCGCGCGGCTTCGTCGAGGCGGCCGAGGTCCAACAGCACACACCCCAGCGTGTCCCAGGCCGCGTACGACTTGTCGTCGAGAGCAAGCGCAGCGCGTACTGACTGCTCGGCCGCCGTGAACTGACGCAGGCGCCGCTGGGTCTCAGCCAGGTCGTTGTGCGCCACGGCCGTCGGGTGAGCGGCCAGACTGCGGCGGAAGAGGTCCTCGGCCCGCAGCAGTTCGCCGCGGTCAAGCAGCACGGTGGCCAGCAGGTAGTTGGCGAAGGCATGGTCGGGCGAAACGCGCAGGACGTCGGACGCATCGCGTTCGCGGGCCGCCTGATCGCCGCAGGCGAAGTCCAGCGCCAGCAGGTCTTCGCGGATGGCCACGAGATCGGGCCGGAGCTTCATCGCCAGCAGCAGGCTCGTACGCACGGCAGCAAAGTCGACCGGCCGCTTGGCGCGCAGCATGTTGGCGCGCACCAGGTGGATCAGCACATGATCGCCACTCTTGCCGGTCGCCTTGACCATGGCCGGAAGCACACGTTGCTCGACTTCATCGACGTTCTTCTGCCGCAACAGCAGATCGGCCAGCAGCGACCAGGCTTCCAGGTTGCCCGCATTGCCATCGGTCAGGATGCGCAGGGATGCCAGCGCCTCGTCGGTCCGGCCGGATGCGGCGAGCAGGGCCGCCGTCGGAATGGCCAACGCCGACTCGGGCGCGCCCGCCTGGCGGGCACGCGCCAGCCAGGCGCGTGCGTCGTCGTGGCGCCCGCGCGCCAGCGCCGCGGAGGCGAGGCCGACCAGCGCGACGGCATCGTTCGGCTTGGCGGCCAGAATGGCCCGGTAGGCCTGCTCACCTTCGTCCGCCTTGTCCTGCCGCATTGCCAGACCGGCCAACTGGTAGTTCAGACTGGTGTTAGTCGGTGCCAGGGCCAGCGCGCGCTTCAGTTCGGCGCGCGCCAGTTCGGGTTGTCCCGTCTCGGCCCAGGCCAGTCCATGCACGGACAGAACCTTGGGTTGACGGATATCGCCATAGGATCGAACGATGACAGGAATCGGCGGAAGCTGCTTCTCCTGTTTGAGACGGATCCTCAGTCGGCCCTCGATCTTCAGTCGGGTGTCGGCGCGCGTTCCACCCAACGCCAGTGCCTGCTGATTGAGCAGCGCGCTGAGGTTGCGGGGGTCGATCCGGCAAGCCGCCTCGTACGCTTCGTACGCCTCATCCGGCCGCGCCAGATCCTCGAGCACCACACCCAGATTGTTGGCGCTCAGCCCCGCCTGGCGACGCAGCACGGCCCGGAAACGCGCCGGCCCGGGCGGCAGAGAGTCGCCCGACGCCAGCACCTTTGACATGCTCTGCCAGTAAGCCTGGTTTGGCCCGAGCAAGTCCGCGTTCCGCAGACTCGCAAGGTCACGGACGCCATCGAAGGCAAACCCCGACGGCACCGGACGATAGCCTGCCATGGTCCAGAGTTCAGGCACGCCCACGATCAGCAGCCGGGCCTCGGCCGCCGGATCATCGGCCAGCCACTCCTGTGCGAACGCCATGGGACCAAGCGCCGCCGCGTTATACAGCCGCACGCGACGCGCGGCGAAAGCCGGTTCCGCATCGATCATCGCCCGCAGGCGACGCTGCCGGACCTCGTCGACGCCATCGGCCAGGCTGACCAGTCGCAGTTCGCGGTGCTGCTCACGCGCCAGGATCAGGAGGTGATTGTCGAGCATCCCGTTGCTCACGACCCACGTACGCGTGCCCAGCCGACCGATCACATCGCGCGCCAGCACGTCCGCGAAGTCCCCTTTGCGTCCGTCGGCCGCACCCAGGTTCAGCGCTGCCGCCAGGACGACGGCCACGGACAACGTCCAACTGAAACAGGTTCCGAGCCGCACGCACCAAACGGGCGACAGTCCCCGGGCGCGAGCCAGAGAAGAGTCGTCGGGCACGTCCTGCGGCGCACGCAACATGCGCCAGTAAGCGACCAGGTAGCCCGTCGCCACGGCCACGGCCAGATACGCGATGACAGGGAAATAGCCGGTATTGCGGGCCAAACCCCATGGTGAGATCGGCGCGTTGAACACGCACACCGCCACCGCCACGGTCATGGCAACATGCATGCCAACCATACTGAATGACCGCTCGCTGAAGGCGCGCTTCCCCGCCAAAATCATGACGAGGGACGGCACAAAGGCCAATACCAGAATCCAGATCCATCCCGAAGCCGGCAAGGCCTGCCGGAGAATGGCAAGATGTGATCGCGCCATCCCGACGAACACGGGCCACACCGGCACGTCACTGCCAACGGCCGCGATGCGCACGCTCCACGTGAGCAGCAACGCGGCCGCGGCGCTGATCGCCGCGGCAATCAAGCCTGCAAACATCTGCCCCGCCCAGGGCATCTCGACGCGCAGGCGGTTGCGCAGCAGCATCAGGAAGAACAGCGGCCCCAACGGAACGAAGATCGCCGACTCGACGCACCCCAGACCACAGAGCATCGCCACCATCAGCGCGCGTGCCAACGACTGCTGCGCAGCATGCGCCCGCACGGCGCATACCGTCAGGAGAAGAAGCAGCACGTCAAACGGCTGAAAATGCAGCCGGGTGGCCGTTGACCAGAACGGAACACTGAACGCGAACGCCAAGACCGCAACCCACCCACCCAAACGGGCGGAGACCGCCGCACAGCGGTTGCACGCAACGGAAACGGTGTTCGGCGCAGGCGCGCCACCGGGAGATTCGCGCAGTTCGGTGGCAGCATCCTCGTCTTCCGGGCGCATCGGTTCGGCGGTGCCATCCACTGGCTCGCGCGCCGCCTCAAACAGCCAGCGCTCCATCAGCATGCCCAACAGGCCAACGGCGCATGCGGCGCACAACGCCGTGAGGACATTGAGGCGCAACGTCAGGGAAAGCAGCGGGGCGTGAGCCGCCCACCCCATCAGCAGCGACCAGACGGGGTGCGTCGGCAAACTTTCGGGCACGAGGTGGGCGACCGCCGCGGTGTAGGCGGCCGACGGCCCGGGGTAGGCTCCGCGCGACACGGTGAGCAGATGGACGACCGCAGTAACGAACCCGGCCGCCAGCGGCCAGAGCGAAATCACCGAGCGGGACGGCGTGCCCGGCGCGCTCGCTAACCGTGTCGGTGTATTCAAGGACAACCCCCGCCCATGTTGGTGTACGCGGCCCCTGACCTGCAGGCTCGTGTATGACCGCGCGTTGCCCATCATTGTAACGAACGACGGGCGCGATGCAAGGGCGGCGGAGCAGGCCTCAATTGGACGGGTGTGATTCTAGATGGTGGAGAGTGAGAGGGGGAGTTTCCACCACGAAGGCACGAAGGTCGCGAAGAACTCGCATATTTGGTCCAGTATCTCGCGTTGGAACAGAGGACGGACCGCCACATCAATCCGGGCCTCTTACGCATTCTGGCGCTTCCGGGTTCTTGTGGGGTTTCTCTATTGGCCGTTCTGCGTGCCATCACTCCGTTCTGCGCGCCGATGGGGCCGGTTAAGCGGTTCGGTTAAGGGTATCCGAGTAAGGGTGGGGATGAAGTGTGTTTCGTGCGCTCCCTCTTCCTCGGACACTTAACCGCTACCCTTAACCGGATACCCTTAAACGACCGGCTTACACGATGTGCGCCCGCGGCCAGTCATCGCACACTGGTCAATGAATAATCCCCCCACAAACCCGGAAGCGCCCGCATTCTTCGTGACCTTCGTGCCTTCGTGGTGAGATCGGCTGTTCCTCTCGCACCCCACCAACAAGAATCGCACCCACGGGATCGGGGGCGCATCCGCGATTTGGTGCACCGCCGTCCAACAGCGTGGACGTCTGCCGCGCTAATCAGCGGTCACGCAGGTCCCGCTGTACTACCGGTGCCGCGCCAATCAGCGGTCCCGTAGGTCCCGCTGTACTACCGGTGCCGCGCGGTACAGCGGGACCTACGGGACCGCTGCGGCTCACGTCACGTGAGCGTGACGAACACCGGATCGCGGATGCGCCCCAGGATCGGGCACCCGCATCCTACGCCTGAAGCCAGCGCGGGCGGCGGTTGTCGATCCAGGCCTCGTCGGGCAGCGCACGCAGCCAGGCGCGCACCTGACTCGCCGCCGGATCCTTGCGGCGCGCGGCAAAGCGCGGCTCGCAGTCCGGCATCTCCTGTAGTTTGCCGCCGTCAACAAGCAGATCGGCGCCGCCGCTGACGCTCATCGACTTGGCGGCGGCGCGCATCAGCCGCCACGCGCTGCGAACGTTCGTATGATAGAGCCGATCAAAATCGGCGGTGGCCTCGTCGGTCCAGGCACGCGACGCCGTGATGGCGCCGCAGTTGACCAGCGCATCGATGCGTCCGAATGCGCCGAGCGTCGCCGCGATCAGACGTTCGAGGTCCTCCGGCACAGACAGATCGGCCGGTTCGCTGCGCGCGTCGAGCCCCGCGTCGGTCAGTTCCCGCTGGCGAGCAGTGAGCAACTCGCCGGCGCGATCGGAAAGCATGACGCGGGCGCCGTTCCGGGCAAACGCCCGGGCGGTCGCGAAACCAATGGAACCGGCGGCGCCTGTGACCAGCACATTCTGGCCGCATACGCCGAACGCCTCGGCAACCGTCTTTGGGGCGCGAGGGAGAGAGTTTGTCCGCAGATTGCGCCGATTGACGGCGAGAACACATACCAGCCCGAATTCCACCATTGGCGCGCGTGCCGGGTCACGCGCCTCAGAGCGGCGCCGGGTCGCCGCAGTCCAAACCCGAGACGCGGGTTGAAGCGTGAGCGTGGCCAAAGGGCTCAGCCCAGCAGACGGAACGGATGAACCTGATCGCCTCCGCGCTATGTCGTTTACAAAGAGCATGTTACGTACGTGAGCGCCGAGTCTGGCCTTGGCAATGTCGGCCTGCGACACGCCTTCATCAGACACGGCCAAACCGGCTCCGCCAGGCACCCGGTGCAGTAAGCGCAGGGTGCGAGTGAAGTTGGTGGGGGAGCGAGAGGGGGATAATCTGGAAAAGTGAAA
>CAYQJG010000012.1:0-67125 GCA_964417715.1 uncultured Lentisphaerales bacterium
ACCGCAGGTGACCGCCTGCATCGAGATGAGCAGCCACAGCGCGCTGCAATGAGTTGGTCCTCGGGGCCTTGGCCAACCCGCTCTGCAACCCCTTCTCGCCGAAGATGCGCACCAGGCTTTCGCCAACGCCCGCCCGGATCGGGTAAAGGTACATCGCCCTCTGGAAGCGAAGGATGTTGGAGGTCGGTGGGAGCAGTTTCTCATACTGGACGTCAAGAAACCACGCGCAGCAGGAGAAGCCGTGAAACGTCTTCTCTGGGAAGTAAGTATGGAAAAAGACAACGGCCTTGTGAAACGAATCGGCGCACCGGTCGATGTCAAGAGGTCCCACGGCCGGGACATGCACGTCTAGAACTGGATCGCCCGGAGCCAACACCTTTTCCCACTCCGAGAGTTCCAGTGTCACCCGGTCGCGCATCACGAACCCGCGAGGCGACAGCAGGTATCCTGCGACGCGTGCGGCGTCCTGTTCAAAGGTTGTCGTCCACGCCTGCGCGTCGTGCCGGCCGTCAACGCCATCCAGTTGGCCGTCCGCATTGATCCCCACACCACTCCGCACCAATGCACGGACAACGCGGGACGCCCTGTTGCGGTAGACGTGGTAGTTGGGGTGAAAAGGCCTGATGTTGAACTGCAGCCGGCCGATCCGGTAGTAGGCGCCCTGCATCAGACCATGTTCCCACACGAGAATGCGTGAGCTGATTCCGCACAGACCCACGTTCTTCCGGAAATGCGTGCACCATGTTCCGATGTCTGCATAGACGCCCTTCAGCACGTCCCGTGGGTAACGTGACAACACCCTTTCTGCACTTGGAAGACCGGAGAAGGCCAGAAGCAGGTTGTAGGTGTGGGTATGGCCAAGCGCCTGCACGTACTCCGGCAGCATGACTGCGTTCACGTCGCTTACCGGAGAGCTCGCGAACAGTAGATGGTGCTGGTGCCACACCAACCGCACCAGTGCTTCGTTGCCCAGAATCGTCGTGGCCGCCCTGAGTATGTGCTCGCGCTCGGAAGGGCCGATGCCGCACTTGGACGCGACGTCTTCGATGAAAGCGGCATTGAGGAAGAACGGGGGGCGCTCGAATGTCCGCCCCGAGTTCTCCCACTCCCGGATCAAGTCTGGAGCGCATTCATGAAGCCCGAGCGCCTGCATGACCGCCGCGGGGGGATAATCCGATGTCATGACATCCGTCCCCACGAGTAACTGTTGGTCCGCGTGTTAGCCACGATTTCGTTCATGAACGCCGCGCCCGGCGGGCATCGTCCGGCAGCGCAGATGGTGAAGGCTTCGGCGTGCTCGCATCCGCAAGCGGCGCCTATGGGCGGGAAGTCCAGTCGTTTCGGGTCCGGCATCTGGCAAGCGTGCAGTCCGATCACCTCCAGCTTCTCGGCATGATGGAGACTCACGTCAATGTGCGTCTCCCACAATGCGTGCAGGCGGCCGTATATCGTCGGCGTGATGTCCAACCAGTGAAGCAACATGCCCTCGTATCCGGACTCGGCCGCCTGGGCGTACGCCCTGGTCACCAGAAGGCAGGTGGCGACGTGCTCCAAGTCCACCATGACGGGGCCATGGCAGAGCACGGCTTCCGGGTTGTGCGTGGCGATCAGATCCGCGAGGCGTTGGATGGCACGGGTGTCCTCATGGGCGGTGAGGATGGTCGGCACGCCTTCCGGGACGCCCTTGGGCCGCACACAGCCATAGCGCAGTTCAACATCCGTGCCGTCTTCATCCCGGCAACGCCGCTGAGGATAGTCGAGGAAGATCGGTGTCGTGCCGAAATGCGCGGCGGCGGCCGTGGCTTCTTCCCTCCTTCTGCGCATCATCTCGGTGCAGGACGGTTGTGTGCTGGATCGGGCACCATCCGGGGCTATCATATGCCAAGATCCTGCCATGTTGTTGGTGGCCATGACGTACACGATCCGGTAACCCAGGTTCCTATACTTGGCCAGCGTCCCGCCAACGTTCAGTTCGATATCGTCGGCATGCGCCCCGATTGCCATCAGCGTCCGCTCGGCCATTTTTTATCCCTCGATTGCCTGTCTACGAATGACGACTTTTGACTGAGACAGACCGAGTCTGCCTTGATCGGCGCAACGAAAGTCGCGTATGCTGTCCACGACGCCGTTGACGCTCCGGGCGCTTCACACGGCAGGACGCGATGATCTGCATGCAGAGCCGACGGTTCCGGCACGCGCCGCCGCTGGCGGGAAGGTTTCGAACATGCGCCTCGACTATAACTTCAGGCCCACCTATGTGAAGCGAGTTGCCTATGTTACGCATATGGCCAAGCCCTGCGGTTACTGGCACCGCATGCACGCGCACGCGCGAGACGCACACGAAATCATCTACGTCGACTATGGCGTGATCCATCTGATCATCGAGAAGAAGCACTACGAGGTCAAGCCCGGGGAATGCATTTTCATCCCCGGCAAGATGGCGCATTCGTTCGTCCGGAGCCAAGACACGCCTTTTGATTACATGAACATCATCTTCTTTGGCAAGTTGCCGCAGGAGTTGGCGCTGAAGCCGATCGCGGCCAACAAGTTCTCCATCGAAGTGATGAAGGATTTGAAGATCGAGAGCGTGAACCAACAGCGCGACGCCTTCTGCCTGATGTCGTGCCTGCTCACTGAGTTCATAATCTACCTGCTGCGACAGCTTTCCGGATCGCTCCCGCGCGCGTTGCCACAGGCCGCGTACCGCCAGCAGTACCAATCGCAGGTGGTTAACCGCGCTCTGGCCGTCATCGACAAGGAGTACGCCAGCTCCCTGAGTTTGGAGAAGTTGGCACGCGCTGCCGGCACTGGCGTCTCGCGGTTGCGCCAGTTGTTGAAAAGTGAGACGGACCGAAGTTTTGGTGCTCTTCTTCAGGAGCAGCGCGTGGCCGCCGCGAAGCACCTGCTCGCGGAAGGAGCGTTCTGCCTGAAGGAGATCGCCCTGAACGTCGGATATCGAGATACGTCCTTCTTCTTCAAGGTCTTCAAACGTCATACAGGCAAGACCCCGAAAGCGTATGCCGAGAGTCTGGGTGATCCGTCAGACAAGTAATCATCGGCGCCTCCGCGGGGGGCAGCACGAGACCGTGTTGTCCCTCAGCACCAAGCCGTCCTGTGAACCGGGCAGGTCCACCTCAAGCGGCCGCCCGCAGTCACGGATCGTATTGTTGTGGATCTGCCAGTCATACCGTTCCGGATAGACGATGAACTGGTCGCCGGCATCCGGCGCATGCCGTCCCGTGGTGGTGATCCGGCAGCCGTCCGGCGACAAGACGCGAATGGATGCGTCGTCGCCCTTGTGCCGGCCCGACATCCAGCGCAGCATCCATCGGTTCGACTTTCCTGTGAGATCCCGCATCGGTGGCAGCGCGGAACAGGTGAAGGTCAGGGCGTTCACGACAGCGGTCACGGTCGACGCCGTGGGCAGGAAGGCAAAGGCCCCCCCTCCCCGGCCATCGGGCACATAGACGCGGGCTCCCGCGACCACGCCGTCGCCGCAGTTCTCGATGATGTTGTCGTGAACGTGCAAGCCGGTCACGTGGTGGGCGATGCCGATGCCGGTGGCCTTGCTCGCCACTTTGCCGTCGGCGTAGATGTGGTTGCCCGAGACAATCACTCCCGATGTCTCCACATTGACGCCACACCGTTGGTTGTCGGGGTTCCCGTCGACACACGTCAGATCAATCTGGTTGCCGCTGACGATGACCCGGTCGCCACCCCAGATGCAGATGGCGTTCTCCTTGCTGAAGCCGACGAAGACGTTGCCGGTGATGGTGACGTTGCTGGCGGTCTTGCCGATGGCGATGCCGCCGGAGAACACGCCGCCCTCAAACACGTTGTCGGCGATGATGGCATGCGCCCCCGCCAGTCGGCGGGGGCCGACACGTGACTTCGGGCGCGCGCCAAGATGGACGCTGGTGGCGCACCCGTCTTTGACGTAGTTGCCGATGATCCGCGTAAATCGGCTGGGCGATTCGCAGAAGTTGGCCGTGCGTTCCACGTGACAGTGCAGAATCTCGGTGTTTTCCGCGTAGTCGTTGTTGTTGAAGACGTTGAAGCCGCAGTCGGAGACGTGGCAGCGGTGGTAGACACAGGACTTGGTGTACTGTTTCCGGAGTTCCGGCATGCCGTCATGCTGGAACTGGACATATGGCGGCGTGCCATAGCGGTCTGACCCGTGCAGGTAGAAGGCCTCGGACGCCATGCGCGACACCCTGACGTCCTCGAAGAGCAGGTGTTCCGTGCTGACGATGTTGGCCGCCGCACAGCCCTTGACCTCCATCTGCTGGTTCGCCATAGGGTAGAATGGGTGGCCGGTTGCCGTGAAGAACTCGACGTTGGCCGGCATCTCGAGGAACCCCGTGTGCCCGACCATGGACAGGTTCCGGATGGCCACGTTGCGTCCGCCGGCGATCCAGAAGGCCGCCGTGTGCGCTTCCGTAACGTCGAGGACGGTGTGGTCAGAATCCACGCCCTCGACCCGCAGGGAGGCGTTCCGGATCCAGAGTCCGGTGTCCAGCCGATACCGGCCTGGCGGTATGAACAAGCCCATCCCAGCCGCGACGGCACGGTCTACGGCCCGCTGGAGGGCATCCTGATCGAAATGTCGCACGACGGCTCTGTCGGAGCCGGCCGAAGCTTTCCGGTCGAGCACGATGGTCTTGCCACGAATCGCCAGGATCCTCGCGAGAAGTCGATTGCGTGCGTGCAGTGCGATGCACTGTCCGGGCAGCCAGTTCTTCTTCCGAAAGCGGATGCTGACACCGTCGCTGAGCGGCACCCACTTGGCCGTGACCGGCACCTGCTCGCGGTTCCACGCCCAGTGCCGCTTCAGTATCGGTTGCGTCGTGGCCTTCCGTTGGTGCTCGGGCGCAACCGTCATCCAACTGAACCTGGTTGGGTGCGAGTCGGTGATGTGCAGCAGAAACGTCTGCCAGGCAATTCCCTGGTCGAGACCGCGCACCTCGATCTCCTCGCCCAGAGGCTTGAGGTTCCTCCCGTAGTAGGGTTCCCGGTCGTTGTAGACCGTCCCGTAGTAGTGGATCCTGCAGCCAGAGACCGTCACCTCCTGACCCACCTGAAAATCACCGGGGTCGTCCACCTCCAGTTCAGCGGAACCGGCCCGGGTGATGGCCCGGCACTGAAAGTCAGACCCTGAGGCCCCACACGAACGAGCCTCGACCCAGCCGGACACGGTAGGCGCGGCGCATCTGCTTGGCGCGGACACAGAACTCATCGCAGGAGCACCACTGTGCCGGCAGGAGCCTTGGGTTTGGCGAGAAGTACGAACGCGTCAGGGGAAAGAGCCCGGTCCGAGATAGCCACGCCGTAGATGATGCCGTCCCACCGCGAGGCATCGCTTGGGCGCGCAACGCCGACGATGAAATTCCCTATGGCGGACCAGAGGTTATCGGCGTTCGTTGAGACACCGCGGCTTGCGCCGTCGATGTACACTTCAAACACTCCGCCATTGGCCTCCTGGTTTTTCACGAAGGTGAGCGCGATATGATGGTTCGTCGGATCGCTCTGGTTGCCAGGCAACACCCACGGCTGAGTTACCCAGGGCCCGTCCCGAGTGTTATTATCCGACGGTCCGAGCCGGAACCACATGTACGTCGCATCCGGCGGATTCCAGAAGCCATCGAGTCCCAGGAAGAACATGTGGTTGCCGCCCATTTCCGCCCCGATGGCCGAAGTCCATCCACTGGGACCGTCGGCGCTGGCCGTGAACTCAACCGTGAAACTCCCCCCGCCCCCGTTCACAAGGCCCTGCGCCAACGGCGTTGACACGTAACTGCCGGAGCCTGCATCAAGGAAGCTGATCCCCCCTCCGGTCACCCAGCCCTCGCTGACGCCGAAGGCACCGGCACCGGCACCCGTGTTGCTGAAGTCGATCAGAGTCCCATGATTCCCATTCCCGCTGAGATCGGTGACGGTGGTACCGTTGCCATCGCTGAAGTCGTAGTGCAGGAGCGTTGCCGCCCGAACGGCGCCGCCAACCATAGCAGCCATCGCGCATACCAGCATCGTCTGTTGCCATCTCATCGTGTCTCTCCTTTGTTGAGTTGACCAGAGATCACCTTCCGGGGCGGCACGGACACGTGTCTGCCACCGGACGCACGCACATCCATACGCGACAATACTAGCATACGCCCGCCGTCACGCAACCGTGCGGAGTGCCAAGACCACTGGGCGATATGACACCCCTCACTCAACGGCATGACGCATTGATCGACACGCCGCGAAGGGCGATCTCTTGTCGTGAGTGGCGTCACCATGCCGTCCAACCGCCATCCACGCAGAGTGTGGTCGCATTCACCATGCCAGATTCTTCACTGGCAAGGTAGACGGCCGCCGCCGCAACGTCTTCGGTGGTCGCCAGTTTCCCGCTGGGAATCATCCCCAGCACAAACTTAAGAAACTCAGGGTTCTGCAAGCGTTTGCGGGTGAAGTTGGTTTCGATGAATGTTGGAGCGATGCTGTTCACGGTGATGCCCTGCTTGGCCCATTCGACGCCCAGTGTCCGCACAAGCTGGATGACGGCGCCCTTGCTGGAGCAGTACACCGGCTGGCCCGGAATGCCGATCAACCCTGACTGGCTGGAGACGAAGATGATCCGGCCATACCCATTAGTCATCATGCCCGGCGCCACGGCCTGCGCCATGAAGAATCCGCCGCGCACGTTGGTGTTGAAATGGTCGTCCCAGTTGTCCGGCATCACCTCCAGCCCCGGTGTGGGCCGGTTGATCCCGGCGTTGTTGACCAAGATATCGATGCGGCCGAACGTCTCGGTGACACGTTCCACGCCTGCCTTGATCTGATCCACGTCCCGCACGTCGATCGGCGTCTCGAACACACGACCCCCGTGCACCTTCACCAGGCGCATGGTTTCATCCCGGTTCACATCCGGCTTATCCGTGACCACCACAGACGCGCCCCGCCGGGCGAACGCCACCGCAATAGCCTGTCCGATTCCGTTGGCCGCCCCGGTGATCAACGCGGTCTTGCCATCCAGCCGGAACATGTCTTGTCTCATGCTTGAGCCCCCCGCCGTTAGCGTTCCTTCGCGTACCGGTCCACGCGCACACGGGCGGTAATGCCGTGGGCGAGCATGTTCTCGACCTTGCACTGCCGTTCCGTGATCTCGCCGATGCGGCGGCTGGCCGCGGGTGTGCAACGCTGCCATGTCACCGTCTTGAGAAACTTGCCGACCCACACGCCGCCCGTGTAGCGGGCCGCGCGGCTCGTGGGTAGGATGTGGTTGGTGCCGATGGACTTGTCGCCGTAGGCCACGGTCGTCTCTTCGCCGATGAAGCGCGAGCCGTAGTTGGTAAGCCGGTCGCTATAGTAGGACTCGTCCTTCACGTGCAGTTCGAGATGTTCCGGCGCGTACTCATCGCTGATCCTGATGGCCTCGTCGGCACTGTCCACGGCATAGACAATGCCGTTTGTGCCCCAGGATTGTGCCGCAATGTCCTTCGTGGGCAAGACCGCGAGCTGTTTCTCAACCTCCGCGATAGTCCGACGCGCGAAGTCCTCGCTGAGCGCCACCAGGCAGATGCCGCTGTTGGGATCGTGTTCCGCCTGCCCCAGCAGGTCGCACGCCACCAGCGCGGGATCCGCGGCATCATCCGCGATGACCATGATCTCCGTGGGGCCGGCCAGCAGGTCGATGCCGCAACGGCCAAACAGTTGGCGCTTGGCCTCAGCCACGTACTTGTTGCCTGCACCACACAGGATGTCGACAGGCTCAACCTCGCCCATGCCAAAAGCCATCAGCGCGAAGGCGGGAACGCCGCCCAGGATGAACAGGCGGTCCGCCCCCGCTTTCTTCATGGCGTTGACCGTAGCCGGGTAGAAGCCCATGCCCTTCACCGGCGGTGTACAGGCGATCACGGTCTTCACGCCCGCCACCTTGGCGGGAATGATGCTCATCTGTGCCGAACCGAACATCGGGTAGCGCCCGCCCGGGATGTAGCTGCCTACCGTGTTGACGGGAATGTGCTTGTGTCCAAGTATCATGCCGGGCCGGACCATCTTCTTGAGCGGCCTGAACATCCTTAACTGGGCCTGCGCGAACTTGCGCACATTGGCCATGCAGTACTCCGTGTCCTTGATGACCCGCTTCGGCAGTTGCGAAATGGCGTCGTCGATCTGGGCATCGGAGAGCTCAAAGCGCGCGGGGGCCCACTCATCGAACTTCTGCGAGTACCGCCTTACGGCGTCCAAGCCGTGCTTTTCAAGATCGACGAGCATCTCCGAAACAACGCGCGACGTATCCGGATCCTGTTCAAACAGACGATGTCCACCTGACTTGATGACTATCATGGCTGCTTCACTCCTTCTCTCCTGTAAACGAATCACGCCCTGCCCGGATCGTGCGCGTGCGCCGGAGTTGTGTCGATCTGCAGCGAGTAACCTCGCTCCACCCAGCACAGCAGGTGCACGCTCCCCGTCAGGATGAAGTTGCAGATCACATTTGCCGCCGTGAAGATGGTTGCCGCCTGCTGCATGTCCAGTTTGACTGCAACCACGACCTGGCAGGCCCACAACCCCAGGGCCAGCAGGAACTGCACGGCCGTTACGAGCAGCACCCCGTGGTGCGGGATTCCGTTCCGGGGCTGCTCGTGATTGCGGACCCGTGCGAGATCCGCGCGGATGCCCCGCTCGACGCACCGCCAGTAGAGCCAAGCCCCGATGGACAATGGTAGTAGCACGTACGCGTGCCACGTCAGCGCCGAGGCCGCTTGCCGACCGTGCATCCAATACATCAGCGGCACGATGCCGAGGACCGACAGTACCATGATGGCTCGAAACAGCCGGCACGCGATATCCAGCCATCGCTCCTGCGGGCCGACGGTCGGCACGGCCGGCATCTCCTCAACGCCCCGCGGATCCCAAGGAGCGGGAGGGTGGAATCCCGCGTCGCCTCCCAGTCGGTACCATTCCCGGTACGTCAGGATGATGAAGACGATGTAGACAAGGCTCCCGGCGCTGAACCAGAGGAAGATGTACCGGTAGGCAAAGTCGGAGCCATGGCACATGCGCTTCATCAGATCGATGAACAGGCCGGCCAGTACACCGGCCCCGATGGTCACGAGTGTCCGGATCATGGACATGGCCGAGCAGAACTGACCGAACCTCGACTGCGGGAACACCCGCATGTAGCAGGGGAGGAAACAGCCGCCGAGCAGCGCCGACTGGAAGACGGCGATCAGCGAGCCGCCGAGACAGAGCCAGAAGAAGTACTGGCCCGGAAGGGTCACGAACAGCCATACCAGGCTCATGGCATAGCCCAGGAACGTGAACACGCACGAATACGTCAGCACGCGCAGGGGATGCCAGCGGTCGATGAACACAGCGGCAAAATACATGGCCAGCAGTCCGGCGATGCCGCCGATCGCGTTTAGTTTGCCGTACTGCTCCAGCGTGAGCCCCATGTTCAGGTAGTAGAACACCAGAAACGCACCCATGGTGCCTGTGGCGACGTTCTGGAAGATCGAGAAGAGGAACACCAACCAGTAGAACTTGCCGCTGAAGCTCTCCCGCAGGAACGTCCGCACGCCGTTCAGCGGTCGATCCATAGTCCCCTCGTCATTTACCGGCGGATACTCTCCCTCCTTGACCCTGAAGCAGACGATTCCAAAACCGATGAAGTACAGCAGCGCCGCACCCACGAAGATCTCTCGCATGTGGGTGCCTGCGTACTGAAATACGGCGTAGTTGTACAGGGCGCCGGCGCCGGTGCCAACGATTCGGAAGAGGCCGAGGAAGCGAGCCAGGAACTCCCGCGGGACGACATCGTTGAAAAGGTACCAGAAGACTGAATTGACGAAGGCGTTGAAAAACTGGAAGACCGCCAGAAACACCGTGAGGACCACAATCGTCAGGGCGGTGGGCGAGAGTCGCCGCAGGAACGGAGCGTGCGCCTGGAGCGAGTTGGCGATCTCGTCGCTGCAGCCGAGCAGTACCAGACTGGCGCAGAGAAACGGCAGTGTCCATACAATGAACGGGATGCGCCGCCCCCATCGACCGCGGTGGCGGTCGCTCGTGAAGCTGACCCAGGGGCCAACGGCAATCCCCAGAACGCCGGGGATGGTTGTCAGGATCATGCCCATCATCCAGTTCGGACAGTCGAGCGCCTTCAGTTTCAGCGGCAGCACGCTCGGCACCACGGTTTCCATGATCGTGTAGCAGAAGTCGCCCCAGAGCAACCAAGCGAAGAGCGCAGCCAACCCCGCGCGGGTATATGTCAGAGTTCCGCACCGGTAGGTTGTCGGCGCGTCGCCAGTGTGCGCACGGGTCGAGTTCATGAATCAGTCCCCTCACATATCGCGTTGCCTTCGCCCCAGAGTCAAGCCGGCGACCAACCCCGCGCCCGCCACGCCCGCGGCCAGCAGGAGTCCCGGCTTGTAGCTCCCCGTGATATCGCTCAGTAGTCCGGCGACAGTCGGCCCAAATGATGATACGCCTTGTGCGACCATTACCCAAGGGTACACCGACCCGAGCAGTTCCACACCGTACAACCGCACGATCGTTCCGGGGTAGATGGCGAAATTGCTCCCATAGCATAGGCCCATGGCTGCCAGACAGGTAAGGAAGAACCCCGGCGATCCGCCCGTCCATAGCACGGCAGAGGTTGCCATTACGGCAAGCGACTGCGCCGCCCACATCGCCGGCCGTGTCCCCGCGCAGTCCAGTGCCGCGCCCCACAGTATGCGCCCCGCCGCGTTACCAAGTGCCAACGCGGGGATCGCCCATGCCACGGCCTGGGGCCCCACCTGCCACGCAGAGGCCATGAGTCTGGCGTTACCTGTCATCACCAGGTACGGGAACGTGCCGCAGAGCATGCCGACGAACAGCGTCCAGAATCGCGCGTCACGCAGCAATGCGCGGCCTCGGAATCCCATGACCCTCGCGTGTTGTGCGGGTTCGGCGTCAGGCACCCGCAGCAGGAGCGACAGGGCCAACAGCGTCGGCACGTACATAGCCCCCAGCAACCCGATGGTTCGCAACACCGGCCAGCCACGTTCGAGCAGGGGCACCGTAATCAGTTGGACCAGGATCGGACCCGCACCGAAGCAGGCGGCGGCCAGTCCGGCGACGAGACCGCGACGGCGCGGGAACCAACGGATCGCCGTGGCAATCGGGCAGGTGTAGACAGTTGCGTTGCCCATGCCGGCAAGCACCCCCATGCCGAGCCAGAGGAACAGGAAGTGCCGCCCCAGCGTATATGTGACAAGGTACCCGAGCCCGATGACCAGCGCTCCGCCGAATGCCACGCGCCGCGGCCCGAACCGGTCATGCAGCCGTCCGGCTACCAGCATCCAGCCGCAGAACGTCAGGATGCAGGTTGAGAAGACAAGTTGGGCCTGCAGTGCCGACAGCCCGTTCTCGGCGCGCAGGTGTGTAACGAAGACGCTCCACGCCTGACTCGTGCCAATGCCGAGGAGCATCAGCAAGCAGACGGTCAGGATGTACCAGCGGCGTGGCTTCGTGGCAGTTCCTAGGAAAGGTGGATGATGTCCGAGGGGCCGGGGTCGTAGTGCGGGTGCGGAACCCGAGGTGTGCGCATGCCGCCGGTCTTGTACAGCATCGGGGGACGATCGCAGGTGATGCGCAGAACGCTGCAGAGCGGGTCGGTGGGTGCATCCGGCAGGCCGGTGAAGGTGACCTTCTCCCCTTCCTGTGTGAAGCGAACCGGTTGCGGGTTGGCGCCGAGGAGATCAACACGTTGCACGGTCGCCTGCAATCCGCAGAGAGCAAACGAACGCCCGGGGTAGCGTCGCAGCAGCCAGTAGAGGTTGCATCCCTTGGCCGTCAGCGGCCCGTTGAGCGTCCAGTCGCTCCGGAACCCTGCGCTCTCGTGGTAGTCGAAGGTGAACAACTCCGTGTCGTAGATGGCTTCGCCGCCGCCCCGTTTCAACCAGTCGCCGACAGTCTCGAGAACACGCACGGTCTGTTCCGGCACCGTACCGTCGCCGCGTGGGCCGACGTTCAGGAGGAGGTTGCCTCGGCCCTGGGCAGCAGTGATCAGAAGGTCCAGGACTTCCTCCGGTCTTCTCCAGTTGTTGTCGCCGGCGTGGTACCCCCAGCTCTTGTTGAGCGTCATGCAGGCCTCCCATGGCCGCCAGGGGTTGGGGATGCCCATGTGGCCCTCGGGGGTCGCGAAGTCTCCGGGATGGTTGTTGCGCCCGTTGATGATGATGTGCGGTTGCAGCTCGCGCATCAACGCATTCATCTCCTCGGCCTTCCATCCCGCCGCATTGAACGGCCACGAGCCGTCGTACCAGAGGATGTCAAACGGCCGGAACCGTAGAGACAGTTCGCGCAGCCGATCGAATGTCCGGCGGATGAAGATGTCGTAGTCGGGCTTGGACTCGAGCGCCGCGACTCCGTCGGGCTGCTCGCTCCAGTTGTTCAGGCTGTGATAGAGGCCGATGCGCAGACCCCGTTGGCGGGCGGCCGCGACGACCTCCGCGATAAGATCCCTCCGGGCCGCCGTCTTCACCGTGTTGAAGTCGCTGAGTTCCGTGTCGTACAGGCGGAACCCGTCATGGTGCATGGTCGTGAAGACGAGGTAGCGCATGCCAGCGCGCACGGCCAGGTCGCACAGCGCTCCGGCGTCGAACGCGTCGGCGGTGAACCGGTCGGCGAGCTTGGCGTATTCCTCGGGCGGGATCTCCTCACGATTCATCAGCCACTCGCCACGGCCCACCAGGCTATAGAGTCCATAGTGGACAAACATCCCGTACCGGGCATTGACAAACCAATCGAGCATCATGGGTGCTTCCTCACGAGGATGATCCGGTCGCACAGAACCTGATTCTCGCCTTCGCCGCCATATCCCTTGCCGGCGAACTTCAGCGAAACATAGGCGTCGAACAGGTTGCTCGAGTCCGGCCGGAACATGCCGCCCAGTTCGAGATTCGTCATCCAACTCCGGCTTGAGAACCAGATCAGGCAGTTCGGCGTCAATTGGATCGCGGCGAGTTTGTGCAGTTGCCAGACACCCGGAACGATGTCCTTCTGTTCCAGCCGAAGCGCCACCGCCTGGCCTTTGTCGTTCTGATGAAACCCGAAATTGAATGGCACGTCTGGGTCCGAAATGGTTGTCGCGTACCCGAAGGCGGCGTCGGGATCGAGTACGCTTTTGACGCGGTCCTTGCCGGCCTTGTTGGACGGTATGAACTCGGAGACGTCCGCCTTGGGGACTCCGTCAAGCGCCGACGGGAGCGGTTTGTGCACGTCTCCCGCCTGGATCTTCATAATCCAGTCATTGACCCAGCTGGCGCGGACGAGACTCAGCATGCCCAGGCGGTCCTTGACGACGGTGTAGTCGGTGTAGTAGTCCGGGTGCGACTTGGCCAGATCGTGCCATCTGGCCAGCGTGGCCAAATCGACGTTCCGCCGGAGCCGCCGGACGTTCTTCTGAAGCCGGTCGTCGTTCGCCACCAGGCCCTTCTGAGGCAACTCAGCCTCCACCGCCAGCCGGTTCATCTCATCGAACAACTTCTGCCAGCGGTGAAGCCTCTCTGGGGTCAGGTACGAAAAGGGGCCGTCGAAGTCAACGACCGAGTGGATGATCTCCATGTCCTTCTTCCCCGTATGGGAAGCCGCCTCGAGTTCCCAGACGTACTGTTCCGCCAGCGTCGCCGCCGGCCCGTAGAGGACCTCGCAGAAGGTCTTCACGAGCGTCTTGACGTCGGCGTCGACATCCTGTGCCAGTTTGAGGAACAGGTACTGGAGGAGATCGTTGAACCCTCCCTCCGGGTACATCTCGAGGAAGATGCCCTCCGCCGCGATCTCTTTCGCCATCTTCATCTCGAGCGCCATGCGTTCGATGTTGCTGAACGGCATGAGCAGTCCGGCGCTGTAGATGTGGTAATTCCAGACCCAGACGTGCGGCGTAAGCCGGGCCCATCCCTGCAGATACTTGTAGGTGTCGCGGTTCTCGGGGTCCTTCCAAGTCTTGTTGATCACGTCCTCGACGCCGCAAAAGACGACGATCACGTTGTCAGGGAAGGCGACACCGTCAGGCATGGATGGCGGAAGCAGCGTTTGGCTCTTGCGGTAGGCGATGGTCTTCACCACCACGTCCGGCTGGCTGACTTTCAGCGGGGTGCACAGTTCGATCAGGTAATCGAAGAAGGCCCCGGCCGGACACCCATAACGGGCCTCCAGCGCCACGCACTTGTCGCAATGGCAGAACTTGCCGGTGGCAGGGTCCTCCTGGTCGAGGGCGATCATGATGGGGCGGTCGTCGGTCTTTGTCTTCCGGATCACGGCGATGTGCGTGAGGATGTTCGTTGTGAGTTGCGCGCGCAGACCGGGGCTGCCATAGCAGAGCTGTTCGGCAACGCGTTGGCCGTTCTGGTTCTGGCTGTAGAACTCGGGATGCTTGTCGAAGTAGCCCGTGCCCTTAAGCCACTCGAAGCTGCTGCCGGGATAGGGTGGCATATACAGGAAACTCGTGTGCACCCACACGGGGTTCTCAAAGGCCGGCAGTGTTCCCGCGGGCATCCCGAATCCCTTGCACACCTCCTCCGGCAGGCAAATGTTGAAGCCGTACTGGTAGTTGAACTCGTTGGGCATCCCGAGCATCCGGTAGGCGAAGGACGGCGTCCGGCTCCGCTCGAAGGGTTTGAGTTCCAGCGCATCCACCCGGGTGAAGGCCGGTTTCTCGCCGTAGTAGTCCGCGCACCACTTCCGACCCAGCGACGCGTCAAGGAAGTCGACGACCGCGTACAGGGTCCCGTGCACGCCTTTGCCGTAAAGGAAGATGTCCGGCCCAACGCTGCGGGCCACCCACTGCTGATCACGCAGCGCCGGCCGGGGATCCGCGTCCCTATCCCTCAGCGACGCCGCGCTTGTCCCCACGTAGATCCGCCGCTGCGCCGGCGCCCCGGCGGCGTCGCGCACCGGAAAGTCCACACCCGTCTTCTTCTTGAGGCCTTCAGCCAGGATACGGACCGCGTACTCGTCGACCGGCGTGGGGGCGTCCGGCTTCACGATGACATAGTCGGTCTTGCCGTTCGTCGTGATCGTGAGTCCGCTGTCGGCCGGAGCGCTTTGTGCACGGCCGCCGCACAGGATGACAAAGGCGGCGAGGAGGACGGTCAGATGGGAACGGCGGGTTTTCATAGTTCTCGTGGTTTCTGGGGTTTGCACGTGTTGCGGTCGACTGTAGCACCCACCATCCGAGCCAACAATAGTCGGACTGCCATAACCACCAGGCGATCTGACACCTCCGCCTGTTCCGCCGGGCGGATGCCGGCTCGTCAGTAGCCCGCCTCCCAGTCGGGCACGATGTCCTGGGCAATGCTCTCGGCCACGTAGACATCGGCCTTCTTCAGTTGGATGATGGAGTCGGGCACAAGCGGCGTGACCGGGCCAAAAAGCGCAAGCCGCGCCACCAACCGTTGCCAGGACGCGGCTGTTCCCCGGATTGTGATGGTGTAGAAGCCAACATTGTGCTTCGCCTCGAGAAACTGCGCCGGACCGATCGTGGCTGCCTTTGGCGGAACGGCCGCCAAATCGCCACTGGATCCGAAGCAACCGTGGAGCGAGTTCTGAGCGATTGTAAACGGGCTGAGCGTGACGATGGAGGGCCCCATGCGTTTGAACGTCTCCAGGTCCTTGGGCACTTCCGGGGCGTCGGGGTCGACAAAGGCCATGTGGCCGGTCCACCCAGGGCCGGAGTAGCACACATCCGCGCCACCCAGATCGCTGATCATCCTGCCGTAGTCTTTGAAGTTCTCGTTCGTCAGTCCCGTCATCTGGGGCTCGGGCGGTCGCAAACTGGGATCGAGGTTCGCGTAGAAGTGCTTCTTCAGCGCGTGCGTGAAGCCGGGCGCCCAGGACTCGGGCGCGATATTGCCGTCCTGGTCGGCGTACTCGTCCATGTTGAACGTGTACAGGCTCCGGCAGTTGATGCGCGCGCGGTTGAGCATGTTGGCCAGGCGCGCATAGAGCGGCCAAGGTTGCGGGATGATCATCACGAGCCGCCGGTCGTGCTCCATCGCCTCCTTGATGCGGAAGAACATGTCCGTCAGAAAGAGGAAGCCGATTTCCGGGCCGGGGAGAACCCGGACCTTCAGGTTCGGGTTGGGGTGTCTCTCAAAATCGGCCCGGGTGATCCTGCGGGCCATCTCAATGACCTTCAGGTCGCGGAAGGGAACATGACGGGAAGGTTCGAAGGTGAAACTAGACATCGGGCATCCCTTTCATGCGGTTCGACAGGAACCTCAGCGTGTTCGTATGAGCGATTTCTGACACCAGCCGTTTGGGCAGGGCCTTCAGTATGCGCACTTCATCGTCGTAGCGCGCCTTCAGGCGAACGTCCCGCTGGGCGCCGGTGGCATCGCGCCATGGTTGGGCGAAGTAGTGGTAGGGCGTATCGGAGCCCCAGAGCAGGGTGCCGGGGTAAGCCAGAATCAGGTCCCGCATGACGCGCGCGGGGTCGCGGTAGTCGGACGCGAATCGCCTGCCAGACGGGGCGACCGCGGCGCTCCCGGCCGCGGCAAGATCGCAGTGGATCTTGAATGCCGACGTGTCTACGTAGCAGTTTGGCAGCGCGGCGGCGCGGTCGAGCGCCTCCCTAGAGAAGCGCGCTGCGTGCGCCACGCAGAAGCAGACATCCGGATTGCCCTCGACGACATCCAGAATGTCAAAGACGTTCGCCCAGATGTCTGTCTTGATCCACGAGCAATGGAAGATCAGCGGAAGCCCCGCTTCGCGCGCGAACTCGCGGATCGGGTTGCCTTCGGACTGGAAGTCCTTCACGAAGGAACGGTTGTACGTGGTCACCGTCTTCAACCCGCGCAGGCCATAGCGACGGTGGAGACGCCGCAAATGGCGCGCCTGACGCGCCGTCTCGCGCGAGGGATCGAACATCGCGAACGGAAAGAACCGCGTCCTATGCTCGCTGAAGACGTCGTTGATCTCCACCAGCAGGCTTGTATTCTCCTTCTCATAGGGGAAGGACGAGAGGAGTCTCCACGAACCCTTCCGCGTCGCGCGTCCGCGCCCGGCCAGGTAGTAACTGGAATCGAAGGGCATCACCACCGCCTGCGTGATGCCCAGGAGGTCCATGCGAACGACCAAGTCCTCGATGCTCATGGCATAGGGATACGCCGTCGTCAGGTAGTTCCTTGCGGAGATGCCGACGTGTGTGTGGGCATCGATGATGGTGCCGGCGGCGCCGGGCAGTCTGGACGGTCTACGCATGACCGGGCTCCTCGGTGGGCGGCAACAGCGCCACGGTCCGGGCGTCGCGCTGCGAAGCCAGCGCGGCCGTGAAGAGGCGATGGCTGAGCGCGGTGTCGTCGGGCGTGACACACCCGGCGAAGGGCTTCGGCGGCGCGCCCTGCACGAGTTCGTGCAGGAATGCGGCCCACATCTGCAGGATGGCGTCGGTAAAGCCAAACTCGAAGATGCTGCCCGTAATGGTTTTGAAGGCGGCGTCGTAGCCGACCTGGACCTGCTCCCACGTCTGTGCGCCGCCGGGCGTGTAGTGCAGTTGCTCGAAGAGGCATGGATTCGCGCTCGACCAGCGTGCGCTCCCGCGTGTGCCCAAGATCTCGGTGTACCAGGTGTTGCGCTGTCCCGGCGCGATGCGCTGCAGTTTGACCGTCAGTGGGAAGGGCTCCGACGTGCGGGGATCCTCGGCCTCGCACAACAGGGTGCCGTTGTCCCACGTGCGACACGGGACGCGCCCGCCCTTGCCGTCGGGACGCTCCTTCACGATGTCGGAGAGGATGGCACGCACGTTGCGGATTCCCCAACCTGCCCGGCAGTGAACGTGCAGCGCGTGCATCCCAAGGTCGCCCAACACGCCATACTCGCCGTTGAACTCAATCATCCGCTTCCAGTTGAGCGGCTTCTCGGGATCCAAGTCGCTGGCGTGCAGGAACCCCGTGTTCACCTCGATGATCCGCCCGAAGGCCCCGGCGTCGATCAAACCGCACAGCCGTTGCATGGCCGGAAAGAAGACCGATTCGGAGGAGCATCGGACGAAGACGCCGGGGTGCGCCCGGACGGCGGCCAGGATCGCATCGTTGGCCAGGCGGTCGATGCCAAACGGTTTCTCGCCCATGAGGTGCTTACCGGCGGCGATGGCGGCGCAGTACAGTTCGCGGTGCAGGTGGTGAGGAACGGCAATGTAGACGGCATCCACCTCCGGATTGGCCAGCAGTTCGCGATAGTCGGGGGTCGTCTGCCGCACCGTCGGCACGCGGGTCTCGAACCAGTCGCGCGCAGCGGTTGAGGGATCGCAGACAGCCACGATCTCCGGCCGCGCAAGCGCGTCTGTCAGGTGAATCCAGCGAGCCGCCGCGCTGGCGAACTCGCGGCCCATCAGGCCGCAGCCGATCACGCCGAAGCGAACGGTTTTCACGCTCCGAGCTCCTTCTCGGTCTCGCCGATAGCCTCGTCGATCAGGTCGAGTCCCTTGAGCAGTACCTCGTCCTCCATGACGATGGGCGGGCTCATGCGCAGGATGTGCCCGGCGGGGATCCACGCGAGCCCCTTGGCGAACGCCTTCTTGTAGACCAGTTCGCCGGCTTTGGCAAACGGCTCCTTCGTGGCCTTGTCCTTGACCAGCTCGATGCCCATGAGACACCCTTTGGCGCGCACGTCGCCCACGATGCGGTGCTCGGACTTCATCCGTTGCATGCGCCGCAAAGCCAACTCGCCCAAGTGGGTGGCCCGCTCGAGCAGGTTCTCCTCGATGATCACTTCGGTGCTGGCCAATGCGGCAGCACAGGCCATGGGGTTGCCGCCATAGCTGCTCGAAGCCGAGATGGTCTCAAACGACTCCTTGTAGGGCTCGCGCACGGCCACGGCCGTCACCGGGAACCCGTTGCCGAACCCCTTGCCCAGGGTGACTACGTCGGGCACCACACCCCAGTGCTCCAGGCAGAGCCACTTGCCGGTCCGTCCCCAACTGGTGAGCACTTCGTCGGCCATGAGCAGGAGTTTCTTCGCGTCGCAGTACTTCCGGAGCTTGGGGAAGAAGTCGTCCGGCGGCATGACCGAGCCACCCCACCCCTGGATCGGCTCGAGCACGAATCCGGCCACGCTGCCGACGGTGGCTTTCTCGATGTACTCGTCGTAGAACGCGATGAACCGGTCGGTGTCGATGGTGCCGTCCGGCTTGGTCCACATCGGCCGGTAGGTGTCAGGCCGTGGGACCATGTGCATGCCGGGCGCGCGCACGGCGCCGTAGACATGCGACCGGATGTGGCCCAGTGAAACGGCGCCGTATGTCTTGCCGTGGTAGTCGTGGAAGCACGAGATCAGTTCGTGCTTCTTTGACGCCGCCCGCATCACGCGCAGGCCGGCCTCCACTGCGGCCGTGCCGCAGTCGTAGAACTGAAAGCCGTTCAGGTCGCCAGGGAGGATCTCCGCGAGTTTCTCGCAGAGTCTGGTCTTCACGGGCGTGGTGAAGTCATGGGCGTTCATCAGCGTGGCGGCCGCCTTCTGGACCGCCTCGGTGATCTTCGGGTGACAGTGCCCGAGCGTGGTGACGTAGATGCCCGAGGAGAAATCGATGTACCGGTTACCATCGACATCGACCAGTTCGCAGCCGTGGCCGCTTTCGAAGGCCACGGGAAAGAGTTTCACCTGACTGCTCAATCCCTTGAAGTACCGGGTGCAGCGCGCATGCAGCGCCTGCGAGGCCGGGCCGGGCGGCGGCACGCGTACGGATGGAACGGCATTCAGGTCGACATGAGCCCAGTAGCCTGGACCTTGGGGGAAGGAGTGTATATCCATGCGGTCCTCGTTTCCTGATTTACGGCCCCTCGTGGGGCGTGACAACTGTGATCGGCGTTCCCAAACGGCGCAATGAAGTAAGCGCGGCCTTCGGGATGCCGCTATCGGTGATCCATCCCGTCACGTCTTGCAGCCGGCCATGGCAGGCGAGCGCCGTGCGTCCAACCTTGCGGCTGTCCGCCAGAATGTACGTGCGGTTGGCGCTCAGACGAATCTTCTGGTCCAGTCTGGCGACGCGCAGATCGGCTGTGTACAGAGTGCCGTTCTCATCGATTCCGTCCGCGCCTTGGAAGGCCAGGTCGGCCTTCAGCATGTCCAACACGGCCTCGCACACTTCCCCGGACAGGTCGGGGCTGCCCCTGCGCAACACGCCGCCCAACAGGATCGTCTGAATCTGTTCGGCGAACTGCAGTTCGGATGCCACGGCCAGGGAAGGTGTGATCACCGTCAGGCCGGGTATCGCGGGCAGTAGACGTGCGAGTTCGAGCGTCGTGGTCCCGGCGTCGAGGATCAAACGGTCGCCCGGGCGGATCAGTTTCACCGCGGCCGCCGCAATCGCCGCCTTGGCGGCATGATTGGCCTGCCGTCGCGCCGCGAATCCAAATTCGAAAACCAACCGCTCGGCCAGGACGGCGCCACCGTGCGTACGGCGCACGTAACCGTTTGCCTCCAGCCGGTCCAGGTCCCGTCGGATAGTCATCTCGCTGACACCGAGCACCGCCGCCATCTCCCCAATGTCGGCCTCGCCGCGCACTCTCAGCACCTCGCGGATCTGTTCCTGACGAGTGGCGAACGAAGGTTTCGCAGTTGCTCTCACAGGGGGCCTCTGTTATAGTGCGTGTTCATTGGCGATAATCTAACATACTCGCACAACATGTCAAGCACCCACTCCCAATCGTCCACGGCCACGTCCGATCACCTGCTGGCAGGCGCTGCCGCGGTGGAAATCACGCCTTCAACCCCAGTGTTTCTATTTGGCTATCCCCACGTGGCGCGAACGAGTACGGGCGTTCACGACCCCCTGCTCTGCTCAGCGCTGGTGTTGGACAACGGTCGCGTGACGTTGGGCATCGTCTCCTGCGACCTCCTCTACATCCCCGGGACGGTGGCCGTCGCTGCGCGCGCGCGCATCGCCGCCGCAACCGGCATCCCGCCCGCGCACGTGATGGTCACGGCTACGCACACGCATTCGGGGCCGGTCACGATCTCCACGGTGCCGAGTTCCGCCGACCCAGTCGTCCCGCCCGTCGATCAAGCCTATCTCGCCCGGGTGGCGGACGGCATCGTGGCGGCGGTTGTGTCCGCGTATGAGACGCGCCGGCCGGCTGCGTTGGGCTTCGCCGTGGCGGACGGCACGGGCATCGGCACGAACCGCCACCTGCCGACCGGTCCGTGCGATTTGCGTGTTCCCGTGTTGCTGGCGCGCGACGTCAGCACGCGACGCGCCATCGCCCTGCTGGAACTGTGCGCCATGCATCCCACCGTCCTGCACGAGGATTCCACCCTCATCAGCGGCGATTTCCCGGGCCTCGCCCGACAGGCTCTCCAACAACGGGTGCTGCACGCACCGTGTCCGGTGCTGCACCTCACCGGCGCGGCCGGCAACCAGAGCCCGCGGCACGTGACACGCGCCAACACATTCGCTGAGGCCGCGCGTATCGGCGCGCTGCTGGCCGACGCGATCGGCCGCGCAGTGGCCGAGGTCGCGTTCGACGACGCCCCGCACCTGGCGGCCAAGCGCACGTTCGTGGACCTGCCGCTGCGGTCCTTCCCCGACGTGCCGCAGGCTGCAGAGGCGCTCGCGGCGGCGGCGACCCGCGTGCAACGCCTGCGTTCCAGCGGCGCGCCGCACTCGGAAACCCGGACGGCCGAATGCGACTGGTTTGGCGCCGAGAAGACGCTCGTGCTGGCACGAGCGGCGGCCGACGGGCGGGTGGCGACGGCGGCGCAGGCGTGCCTGCCCGCCGAGGTTCAGGTTCTGACCGTCGGCCCCTGGTCGCTGGTCGGGTGGCCGGGAGAAGCCTTTGTCGAGTATGCCCTGCGCCTGGCCAGTGCACAGCCTGATGCGTTCCTCGTCACGCTCGCGAACGGCGAGTTGCAGGGATACCTGGTCACGCCCGAGGCGGCCGGTTCGGGTGCCTATGAGGCCGGGAACTCGTTGTTTGGCCCCACAAGCGGGGGTATCCTGTTGGCTCGGACACTCGAACTGCTGGGATGAGACGCCCATGCCCTTACTGCTCGGAATGGACCTTGGATCGACGTATCTCAAGGCCGGCGCATTCGATGAGGCCGGCCATCTGCGGGGATTCGGGCGTTGCCCTGTCTCCGCAAAGTTCGGCGACGGCGGCCAACGCGAATGCGATCTGTCGGTATTCTGGGAAGCCTTCCGTGCCGCCTTGCGCGACGCGCTGGCCCAGGCGGGCGCGACTCCGGAGGACGTGCGCGCGGTCTGTTGCGCGAGCCAGGCGAACAGTTTCATGCTGGCTCGTGCCGATGACGGGCACCCCCTCACGCCGCTGATCCTGTGGTCCGACACGCGTGGCGGCATACCGCCGGCAGTGCGGGCGCTCTGGGCGCGACCGGACTTCCCGGTCACAACGGGGCTCGGCGCGGCGGTCAAGCCCGAGTTCGCGGTGGCCAAATGGGCCTGGTGGCGGCAGAACCGGCCTCAGGAATGGTCGGCGGCACACATCCGCACCCTGCCGGATCACGTGGCACAGACGCTCACAGGGCGCGCGATCATCGACGCGGGCACGGCCGCGATGCTGGGCATCCTGCAGCAGGATGGCGCGTGCTGGTGGCCGGCAGCCCTGGAAGTCCTGCAACTGGATGCGGCACGGTTGCCGCAGCCCTCACGGCCGGGAAGTCTGATCGGTGCCGTAACCCCCAACGGAGCCGCCGTCAGCGGGTTGACCGCCGGCACGCCGGTTGTGACCGGCGGACTCGACCACCAACTCGCAGCCATGGGCGCCGAGTTGGCTGAAGGCCGACCGGACCTCTGCATCTCACTCGGAACCGTGCTGGCGGCCGTGGCTTGTGACACTGCCCGCCTGCCAGCCGCGGGTGTGTGCTGCCTTCCCGGGCGGTCACCACACGAGACGTTCCATCTGGCGTTCGACCGCCGCGGCGGCGGACTGTTGGAGAACTACCGCACGCACGTCGCGCCGCACCTTTCCGCTGCCGACCTCGACGGGTTGGCACGCGACGTGCCGGCCGATGCCGACGGCGTCGAACTCGTGTGGCCGCCGGACGCGGCGTCCCCGGACGGGCTCGCGTTCCGGAGCCTGTCGCCACAGCAGGGACACGGCCATGCGGTCCGGGCGATCCTCAATGCCAGCGCCACGGCCCTGACCGAAGTGGCGTCGCGGGTTTTGCGAGGCCGACGACCGCAACTTGTCGTTGCCGTGGGTGGCGGTGCGGTCAGCCCGCTTTGGCGCGGCATCCTTGCGGATCGCCTCGGCTGCCCCGTGCTTCCAGCCCGCTGCACCGAGGCCGCCGTACGCGGTGGCGCCTTGCTCGCGGCTGACCTTCGTGCGGCACGATCATGATTTCGGATCTCGGACTTCTGACTTCGGGTTCCTCGCGGCCATGTGCGCTTCGATCACGCGGCGGTTGAAGGCCTGGCGCAGGCTGTTGGTGGCGACGAAGCCGAAGCGACGGAGTTGGCCGGCGTTCACCAGGTCCGCGGCGCGGTGCCACCCGTACATGACGAAGTCGCTGGATTCACCCACGTTGTTGTGAACACTGCGAACGGCCTCGACATGGCCCTCGCCCATGGGTCCATGAAGACCGCAGCAAGCCGCATTCAAGCGAAGAGCCGGCGAACACCTCCTCAGCAAGGCGCAGGCGCCGTTCGCTTTCCTTGTGATCGAAGCGGATGGTGCTCTTCCTCAGTTTTCCGAAATCCGCGTCAATGTCCCGGATCGGGTGGTTGGTCGTGTATCCCTTGGTGTCGCCGCGGCCGTTGTCGGCGCGAATCACGCAGAGTTCGTCGCAGACCCATAGTCCGCGTACTTGCCTGCCAAGTTCCTAAGGCAGTTCTTGTCGTTCCCAGTCATCGCATATCTCTCCATGAGTTGTACCGGCCTTATACGGACCATCCACTCCTCTTGACCTGGTTTCAGTTCGCATGGATGTTCGGCAACGTCACGGCAATCAGTATGGCAGTCCGAAATGGGTCGTCAATCCGGTTCGGCCGCTGTTTAGTTGCTGGCGATTACGAGGGTCAGAGCGTTTTTGAGCGGCGGTTTTTGCTTTGTGACGTTGAAAGCGGTCGTGCGGGAGTTGCGCCTCCCATCCATACCCGGCCGCGGCCATGCCCGCTTTCATGGCGCGGGCGGCGATCAGGACCTCGGGGACATAGACACTGCACCCGCAGAGCCGTTTCCATCACCCCTGCTCGACGCAGCGGACCATGGTTTCGTAGTTCGCCAGGGCCAGAGGTGAAAGTTTGCGGCCGTAGGGGCATGCGGATGGTATCAACACGAACCCGCGACCGCCCGGCCCCTCCTTGAGAGCCTTGCGCACTTTTGCCTCGAATTGCGGCGCGGGTAGATTCTCGATATCCGACGCCTCCAGGTTGCCGAACAGTACGAGTTTTCCACCGTATCGTTCGCGCACATCGGCCAGTTCGACGTCGCCTTGCTCTGGCGGTTCGATCGGATCGAGTCCGTCGCAGCCTGTGGCACAAATGAGGTCGAGTATTTCCCGCAACCGCCCGTGCGAGTGAATGCGTGCATATCCGCCATACCGATGGATAAGGTCAACCATCGGCTTCACGTATTCCACTACATATTCGGCAAACATGGCCGGTGGCAGATAGGGTGGCGCTGCATACTCAGGGCCGTAAATACGCCACAACCGTCCCGGCAAGGCGCGCGACACCGCCTCGATCTTCGGGTAAAGTACGCGGGCCTCTCGCTGCAAAGCCCGGTGGAACAACTCGCGTTCGGTCATGGCGATGATCGTATACTCAGCCATATCGAACAACGGAGCTACCTGGCACAGCGGATCGCTGGTGTCCAGCATCACCAGACCACTGTCCCCGAGTTGTGTCTCCAGGCTGATAATCGCCTGTATGTCGATCTCGCCGGGGGGCGTCGGATCCTCGGGCCGTTCCAACCACGCCCTGAAATCGCCGACGTCCTTCAGCAAATGCTCGGTGGTCCAGACAGTATTGATATCGGGATCACGTTTGGTGCGTTGGGTCAGCACGCGGTTACCAGCCGGCAGGGTGAATGTGACGACCTCGTTGCCATCGGCGTCGATTGTCCGTTCGGTCTTCCCGGCAAGTTCGGGCATCGGGTTCCACCCGGCGGCGCCAGTTCCGGGCTTATTGTAAGGCAAGCCACGCATGACGAGTCGGTCGGTCTTTTCGGCGGCCAGGTCAAGCAGTGGTTTCCAGGAGGGGTCCGCGTAGATATTGAACGGATCGTGAGCGCTCGTGCTTTCCAGTCCATTGATCTCGTAGAAATTCAGGGCCGGCCGATCCACGGGTGCGCCGCGCAAAGTGGCCAGCAATCGCTCACGCCTAGTCATCATCGTGTCGGTCTCCACAGGCTGTCGCCCGCCTTACGTCATTTCCCCGTAATTCCATGCCTCATCGTACATGGCGATGATGTTCTCGATCGGGGTGTTGACCTGCAGATTGTGGCACGAGGCTAGAATGTAGCCGGTGCCGTTGCTGGCGAGAGCATCAATACAGTGCCGCACCTCAGCGCGCACCTCTTCCGGGGTACCAAAGGGGAGTATACGCTGGTTCTCAACGGCTCCGTGGAAGCAGACCCGATCCCCAAATTCAGCTTTCAATTCCAGCATGTCCATGCCGGGGCAGGTCCATTGGATTGGGTTGAGAATATCAATTCCCATCTCAACCAGTTGCGGCAGAAAGGGACGGCAACTCCCGTCGTCATGATGGAAGGCCTTGACGCCAAACTCATGGCAAAGCTTGATGAAACGCCCGTGGTGGGCTGCGTAGAACTCTTGGTAGAGCACCGGACTGATCAGGGGACCCGTCTGGCTGCCGAGGTCATCCGTTACCTGGGCCACATCAATCAGTCCTTCACATGCTTCGAACATGCGACGGTGGTGGTCGTAGAAGAAGTCCGAGATCCGGCCCAGCAGAAAATGCGTGAAGTCAGGCTCAACTAAGGGGTCAACCAGGGACTGTTCAAGCCCACGGAGGAGGTTGTGGAAGTAGAATGGCGCCATGTAGCCGCACAGCACAGCCTTCGTCTTCCGTGCTTCCTCGACCTTCGCCCGCATACCTGCGTAGTCGAACCAGTCGGCTTGAGGCCAGGCATACGTGCGCAGGTCGTCAATCGTCTGGGCACTGGCGAGTGGATAGAACGATTGCTCGTAATAGGCTCCTCCGACATGCGGCACGCGTTTGGAGCGGATGCCCCAGAAGTTGATTGATTCATCGCCCGACACCCGCGGCAGAGCAGGTCCAATGTACTCCGGAGCGCCGCTCCAGAACCCGTCAATGTGCAGTTCCGCACCAATGTCGGCCCCCTCTCCAAAATGATCGCGCAGTTTGGCCACTACCTCGCCTGTCGCCCAGATATCGGTCGGAATCCGGTCAACCGGCTGCCTGTTGATCGCGGCGAGCATTCGTTCTCTCGAGTTCACGGCATGTCCTGACTGTTGTACGGGGGAGGCACGGTTCCGGGACCACGGAAGCGTGCTGCCCACGGTTGTCTGTGAGGCAGGTCACGAGGTCCATCGCGACAGCCGGCGCAGCACGGCGTCGGCCTCTTCCTGGCTGCTGATGCCGACCAGAAACAGCCAGACGCCCTCGGGTGGAAACTCCGCGATGAACGGTTCGACCTCGTCCGGCGCCAGGCTCAGTTGGATACCTTTGCCGGCCGCACGGCACCTGCGGTAGACATCAAGCCAGTCCGTGGATCGGCCGTTGCCGGCCCCGTAAACCCACTGAATGGCATTGAGTTCCGGAATGCTCAACAGCGAGTCGAGGTGATGCAGCGCGTTCGGTCCGTCGAGGTGGTACAGGCTGGCCTCGGCATGGCGGCATTCAGCCGCGATGCCGGGCAGGAAGAACTCGTCGAACATGGCCTTCGAGACCATGCAGGAGAAGTCATTCGACGGTACGTGCCACCGCTTTGTGGACACCGGTCCGGCCCATGTGCTGATGGGCTGCCCGGCGCTCTGCAACTTGCCGACGAAGGTGTCGAATATCCTGCTGAAATCAGGTGCCAGCCGGTCCAGCAACTGTTTGACCTCGCGCGGATGATCGATCAGGTCAACGTTCAGATTCTGCGGGTCACGGAAGGCGGCAACAGCGTCCCCGCCCGGGTGCAGATCGGTCAGCCCCGTATAGAAAAGGCCGCGCCCCGCGGCAAGCAGCGCGTCGGTCATCTCAATCGTCTTGCGCCAGTAGAAGTTGTCTTCGGAGAAACGCAACCGCGCCGCCTCCTCCCAGTCGTGCAGGCAGGGAATGGACCAACTCGTATCCTCGCCATACTCCATTTCCTGGCCGTAGTAGGCGCTGAACACTTCGGGGCCGAGATTCGGAAAGGCAGCCGGCAGGGCATCGCCGCAGTAGGCGGTGTTCATGACCCGCCACACGGCCTGTTCCGCCTGGTACTCCGGGTCCAACCAGCGATCCTTCAAGGATGCGAAGCCGCAGGATGCCGGTCGTGGGTAGCGGGTGTCCGGTGCGGGGAAGGCAATCGTGGCCACGGGACGATCGATGACCGCCCCTGCCCAGAAGGCATCCTGACGCGCCAGGCGGCGCTCCCAGTCGGGATATCGTTCAATCGGCATCAGCGGGCAGTGCTCCTGCTGTCTATTTGTCATGGGGAGTATCCTCAGGTTGTATGACAAGAAAGGGAAGGCTCACCGCGCAGCCGCCCGGGCGCACGACGTCCGGAAGCCGGACGGCTGCGACCCGGCGTTGCCCAAACACGTGAAGCCGCGCTGGGCCAGCGCTTCTTCGCAGAAGGCGAGTATGTTCTCCAGCGGAACATCACCCTCGACGGCGTGGGCCGGAGCGAGGATGTAACTGCCTTCCGCGCCCAGTTCGAGCAGCCGCCGCGTTTCCGCCCTGACGTCCTGCGGACTGCCATAGGGCAGTGTCCGCTGCGTGGACAGGCCGCCATGGAAGGTTAGCCGCCGCCGGTAGCGGCGCACGAGATGGTCGATATCCATCACCTCCGGCTGAGCCGGATTGAAGCTGTTCAGGCCAATACCGACGAGATCGTCGAACAACTCGTCAACGTCGCCGCACGAATGAATCATGACATACCTGCCGGCCGCCCGGACCGTCCCGTACATGCGCTTCAGTTCGGGGTAAATGAACGCATGCCACAGGTCAGACCCCATCTGCAGCCCCCGCTGCTGCCCCCAGTCGTCGCCAAAGTAGACGGCATCAATATCGTATTCCAGCGCCTTCCTGACCTGAGCGATCGTGAAATCCGCGATGGTCCGCAGGAGCCTGCGCACAAAGTCCGGGTGGTCGAGGAAATCCATCATCAGGTTCTCCATGCCGCGCAGCGTCCACGCCCGCTCATAGAGTGAGAACCCGATACGGAAGACGCGGAAACGATCCGGCGCTCCGGCAATCGTCTTTTCGATATTCGAAAACAGGCGTGGGGAGAGCGGGTCCGGAAAGTCATAGCCGGCCAGATCCGGCTCCGGCAGTTGCAGCCCCTCCACGTTTCCAATGTCCTTGTCGACGCTTCGATTCCAAACCACCCCGAACAGATCCCGCACGCGATCATGGCCCAGGTCGTCAAAGACACCGATATCCTCCCCGAGGCCGAGGAGATGATTCTGCAGGAAGGGCTCCAGGTCGTCCGCGCCGAAATGCCGCGTGAGTCGCATCCTAGCCTCCTGCGTGAACGAAAACGACCAGGGAACATACGGGGGACGTTTGCCGTCCAGCACGAGCCGTATCACTTCGCGTTTCGTCACATCAGTCTCCCTTGCCCCAGCCGGCCTGCAGCGGTGCGGCGACAGCCGTCCCGCCCGAGAAGCCTCAGATACAACGTTATACTATAATCATTTGCAGGTTGAATGCAAGCACGACGTATGGTATAAATCAGATTCCCATGAAGGCAACCCTCAAAGATATTGCGCGCGAGACCGGACTGTCGCTATCCACGGTCAACCACGTCATGAAAGGGCGCGGAGTTTTCCGGGCCGAGACTAAGCAACTGGTTCTGGCGATCGCGCAGAAGTTGGGTTACCGACCCAATGTTTTTGCCCAGGGCGTCCGCAGCGGTCGGTTCAATTCCGTGGCGCTGTTGCTAAGCGAGCGATCGGACTCCTTTTACCTGCCGAAGGCGATGCTCGAAAGCCTGCATGACACATTGGCCGCCGAGCACATGTCCATGCTGGTGACACGCCTGCCCGATCAATTGCTGTCCGATCAGGGGGTCGTTCCCCGGGTCCTGCAGCAGTGCATGGTCGATGGGCTACTGATCGACTACATTTCCAGTTTTCCCGCCGGCATGGTTGATTTGATCCGCCGTTACAAAGTCCCGGTGGTGTGGATCAACTCCAGGCAGAAGATGAACGCGGTCCATCCGGATGATCTGGCAGCCGGCAGCCAGGCCGCCCGGCACCTCCTGAGTCTGGGGCATCGCCGCATCGCCTTTGCGTCGCCGATCTCGGAGCATTACAGCCTGGCCGACCGACGGAGAAGTGCGGCGGCGGCGATTCGCCAGGCCGGAGGTGTGGCGCAGTTGTGGCCGGCACCCGACCCGGCGGCGGCGTTGCCTGCCGTTTACGCGGCGCGGCTGCGCGAGAAGATGCCACCGACGGCGGTCATTGCGTACGACCTGTGCCTGGCCACGGCCATCCATGCGGCGGCTCTTTCGCAGGGTCTTCGCGTTCCGCAGGATTTGTCGCTGCTGACGTTCCATGACGTGCCGGACATCAGTATCGGGATCACCACCTACCTGATACCGGCAGAATCGATGGGACGCGAGGCGGTCGGGATGGTCCTGCGCCGCATCGCCGACCCCGCTACCGATCTGCCGTCGGCCGTGATTCCGTTTGGCTTCCATGCGGGACTGACCTGCGGACCGCCGCCGCCAACCGTCGCGCGGCCTGGCCCCGAACGGCGCCGCCACCCGAACCGGGCAGGCGCATAATGCCGGCAGCCTTCACGCAGCGTTTCGCGGCCTGGCTTTCGGGCGTGGTGCTGACCGCGTCGGCCGTGCTGGCCGGCCAATCGGACGAGCGTGTCGAGCTGCGCCTGTGGAACATTCCCACCCGGTCCTCGACCCATCCGCTGGACGTGGCCAAACGCCGTGTTTTTGAGGCCTTCTGCTCCGAGCACCCCGACATTCGCGTGCGGGCGTTGACCCCGTTGAAGATCGAGGGCCCCGGGGCTGAAGGCAACGAATTCCTGGCCGTAGCCGGTGGTGTGGCGCCGGACGTCTTCTATCTCTTCGGCCGCAAGATCGGCGACTACAACTCCCAGGGCTTCCTCTGTCCGCTCAATGCGTATCTCGAGCGTTATGAGCAACAGCACGGCACAGCGTACACCGGCGTGGCAGCGCCGGATCAGGTGTGGGAGCTATGCGTCGACAAGGGGCGGGTTATTGCGGTGCCGTTCAGTTACTACTCCATGGCACTGCTCTGCGACAATGCCGCGTTCGCGCGCCGTGGTTTGGCAGGGCGGCACCCGAGGGATTGGGACGAGCTCTACGATTTCGCCCGGCACCTGACGTTCGATCCGCGGAAGGAACCCGGCAGCAATCCCAATGACCCTGCGATCTACGGCATCTCGGTAGCCACCGGGCTCTACGCCGGCTGGCACTACCTTCAGTTCGTGTGGTCGGCCGGGGGCACCGTGGTGCAGTCCTATCTTTCGAAGGACGAACGCCTATACCCAGTGCCGTCCCCTCCGGTGAACTACCGGCAGATGCACGTGGGGCTCAGCAATGAGCGCGAGTACATGGCACGCCTGGCCGGCCACCAGGAGAACCTGCGATCGCGAGGGTTGCCGGTGGATTACTCGGTTTCGGACCTCACGTGGCGGCTTGAGACCGAGAAGCCGGAAGCCATGGAAGCGCTGATGCTGTACCGGAAGTTGGCGCAGCAGCCATGGCTGCGCAACGGCGACCACGAGTTTGACCTGACGCCTGAGATGATCAGGCGCCGGCAGGCAACGGATCCCGTCACCGGCGACGTCTTTAACCTGGATGACGCCCATGTCCGCGACCGGATTTACTATGGCGTAAGCTCCGTCGCCGCGGAGCAGACAAGCGGCGCGTTTTCGGGCAACCGGGTCGCGGCGATGAGCGTCGGCACGCTGGGCGAAGCCGAGAACTCCAACCCCGCGGAGATGACGTTTGTGCCGTTCCCCTCGAGAAAGGGCTTTCCTCCGGCGGCGTTCATCGCCGGCCATTACCTGGGCCTCAATGCGGCGATTGCGCCGGAAGATGTGCCCGGGCGTCGCGACATCCAGTTGATCCGCCAAGCTGGATGGACGTACATAGCGTTCATGACCGGTCCCGTCGCGCAACGGACCATGGCCGACACCTTTGTCGAGAATGGCCTGACCGAGTTCATCCGTCCTGCGCTGTTGGAAACCGCGGGTTACGGCGACCTGGCCCAGCGGCTGCCGGCCGAGCGGCGCCAGTTGTGGGAGAACCTGAGCCGGTACGCGGTCGTGGAGCCTTACTGCCAGGGCTTCACCCACGTCATGACCAGGGAGTTGGGCATGGCCATCGAGGCGGCGTTTGCGGACCGGACCGACCCGCTAACCGGCCTCTACCACCGCGATCTGCAGGCCGTCATGAACGGCATTGTGTGCAACGTGAACACCATGATCCTGGGCAAGATGCCGGCCGAGGTTGTGCGCCGGCGTTCGGTGATCGGTTGGATTATTTTCGCCGTGTTGCTGGCTGCAGGCGCGGCCGGCATGCGCCTGATCATCCGGTTGGCTGCGAAGGCCGATGCGACATCCCGTGATACCGAGGGTTTCGGGGTTGGCGGCAACCCGGCGGCACGGCGCCTGCATGCCTGGTTGTTCCTAATCCCGGCGGTGGCCAGCATTGCGATCTGGAACTACTATCCGCTGGTCCGCGGCCTGCTCATGGCGTTCCAGGACTTCCGCATCCTCGGCGGCTCGACGTATGTCGGGTTGCGCAACTTCGTTGAGGCTGTCAGCGAACCCAGATTCTGGCGCTATCTGCTGCAGACGGCTCAATACATGGTCATGCTGGTGGGCATCGGCTTCTGCGTGCCGCTCGGCCTCGCGATCCTGCTTTCCGAAATTCCGCGAATGAAGGTGCTGTTCCGCACCGTGTACTACCTGCCGGCCGTGACCACGGGTCTGGTCACCTTGTTCCTTTGGAAACAGCTTCTGTTCAATCCCACCGGCGAGGGCGTGCTGAACCAGTTGCTGCAGTGGCTCAACACGTGGCCAGCCTGGATGGCGGCGGGCGTGAGGCTGGGAACGCTGGCGGGCGTGCTGGCGATCGGCGCGGGCCTGTGCGGGCAGGCCCGGAGCGAGCACATCACGAGGCGTGGACGCTGGATGACCGGGCTGGCCGGACTGGCCCTGCTGGCAGGTACGGCCACACTCCTGCTGCACGTGGCTCTCAGCGATGGGGCCGCGCACGGACTGGTCTCTCTTGTTCAGCCGTTCGCATTCCAAAACCAGGGATTCCTGCATGATCCGGACATGGCGCTCTTCTGGCTTGTCGTGCCTGTCATCTGGGCCGGGGCCGGGCCGGGCTGCCTGATCTATCTCGCCGCGCTCAGGGGCATTCCGGACGAGCAGTATGAGGCGGCGGACCTGGACGGGGCCGGCTTGTGGCACAAGTTCCTGCATGTGACGTACCCGAACCTCAAGGCCCTCATCTTCATTAACTTCATCGGCGCGGTGGTTGCCGGTTTCAAGGAGTCGGGCAATATTTTCGTGATGACCGGCGGCGGGCCCGAGGACGCAACCATGACCACCGGCCTCTATATCTGGTACAACGCCTTCATGTTTCTGAACTTCGGCCTGTCATCGGCCATGGCATGGATCATGGGTGCCTTGCTGATCGGCTTCACGCTGACCCAGTTGCGCGTCCTCAACAAGCTCCAGTTCCGCAGTGCGGCGACAGACAAGGCCGAGAAAGAAGGAGGAGGCTGACCCATGCCTCTAATCAGCATCGTCGGGCAACGCGCCCCCTCGGTTCGCCTCGTCCATGCCGGCATGTATATCCTGCTGCTGCTGGGGGCCGTGACCATGGCCTACCCCTTCCTGCTGATGCTGAGCATGAGCACGGCGGGGCGCGGCGAAAGCCGTGAGTTCCGGTTGGTGCCTCGCTTCTGGACAAGCGATGCCGCGCTCTTCAAGCGGTACCTCCTGGACACCGTGCCGTACCTGACCCCGGCCTGGCGGCCAGGCGAGGAGGTGCCGGCAACGGAACTGGCCAGCTGGTTCGGCAAGGACCACTGGTATCTGCCGCGCGATGTCCGGGAGGAGGACCTGCGGGATGTGATGGCCACACCGGCGGCGCAACGCCTGGCCATGGCCCGTGACGTCGAGGACTTCCTCGCGGCCGGCTGCCCGGCCCGGTTCAAACTGCCCTGCGCCATTTTCGACGCCGACTCCGCTCTCGCCTTGCGCAACGACTATCACAGGTGGCTCGCCGGGCGTTACGGCAACCTCGCCCACGTCAACCGGCTCTACGCCGATACCGCCGCCAGCTGGGACGACGTCCAGCCCTTCATCGAGATGATGAACCGGCAACCCGGCGATTCCCTGCGCGAAAAGGACTGGCGCGAATTCCTGGAAACGCGGCCGCCAGGACGCACCGCGCTGCTCAACGCCGATCAACTAGTCTTCAACTACCTTCGCGGCCGAACGATTCCTGCAACTTACCGCGGCCCGGTCGATGGCGCCGACGAACCGATCCGCGCCCTCGTGACTTTCGACGAGTTGGACGCGGGCGAACTCGGGCCGGAGCATCGCGAACAATTCTACCGCTCCTTCGCCCCCTTGCGATTCCTGCTGATCGACACAACGACGGCGGCAACGGCCTGGCGCGAGCATCTGCGAACCTGCCGCGAGCGGGAGGACCTGCCGCTTGACGCGCGCATGCCACAGGGCACACGTGTGGCCGGACTGTGGAGCCGGTTCGTGCAAGGGCCCTGTCCGGCCGGGGCCATGCGCCTGGAGCGACCTGAGGAGGCCTGGCGGGCCTTTCTCAAGCAGCGCCACGGGACGATCGACGTCATGAACCGGATGTACGGTTCGAGTCATGCCGATTTTGGCCGCGTACGCATTCCGTGGGCGGTCTTCAAATATGACCGCTATCTCCAGGAGAAACCGGGGCTGCGCATGCGCTACATGTTGCACAACTTTAAGGCGGTGCTGGCTTTCATCACCGTGCACGGCGCGGCGTTGCAGGTGACGCTGATCTACATCATCCTGATGGTGGGCGGGGCCTTGACGATCAACCCCCTGGCGGCCTACGCGATGTCGCGCTTCCGGCTCAGAGAGTCGCACCACATCCTGATGTTCCTCCTGGCCACCATGGCGTTCCCGGGTGAGGTGCTGATGATCCCCGGCTTCCTGCTGGTCAAGAACTTCCCCTGGCTGCAGATCCTGGTGGTCATTGTCTGCCTAGCCCTTTTTTACGTCGCGGTGCGCCGGTTCGGCCGACGCCTGCCGCTGCTGCTGAGCGCCACGCTCGCGCTGGCGGCGACACTGTTCCTGACGGGCTGGGCCGTGCCGGCCATCGCGCGGCACTTCAATGCCTCGATTTCCGCCAACCTGATGAACACGTTCTGGGCGCTCATTCTGCCGGGGCTCGCCAACGGCTACGGGATCTTCCTGCTCAAGGGCTTCTTCGATACGCTGCCGCCGGAGTTGTATGAGGCGGGGTTGATTGACGGCGCCAGCGAGATGCGCATGTTCTGGCAAATCACCCTGCCGCTCTGCCGGCCCATTCTCGCCATCATCGCGCTGGGGGCGTTCACCACCGCCTACGGGGCGTTCATGCACGCGTTCCTGACCTGCCAGGACCCGAAGATGTGGACGTTCATGGTGTTTCTTTACGAGTTCCAGCAACTCCACACCGTGCCGATGATCATGGCGTCGCTGGTGGTGGCCGCGGTGCCCACGCTGCTGCTGTTCGTGTGCTGCCAGAACATCATCCTGCGCGGCATTGTCATCCCCACGTTCAAGTAGCCCGGGCTGCTCGCGACCTCACGCCCGCCCTGGGAACCTGCCGGAGCCACACGTACGCGCGGTCGAACCATACGGAGTCCACGGTCTCCTCACGAGTCGGGATGCTTCTCGCAGTACTGCACGATGTTGTCCAGAACGCGATGGATGTCGTGCTCCAGACCGGTCGCGCACAGGAGCAACATCTTCCGCCGGTCCAGGTTGGAGAGCATCTGCCGTTCGGCGCCCGCCGGGAACCCCTGGGCCACGCTTTTCCCGGTCTTCTGGATTTCCCGCAGCGCATCGAACCAGCGCATGATCGGGTCGTTGCCGCTCCCTTCGCAGAACATGATGGCCCGGATGTTCGGCACCGTCGCGAGCGCTTTCACATGGACCAGGGCACCGGGACCGTCCAAGTGATAGATGCAGTTCGGAAAGGCCTGGGTGACGCGCTCCAGCGACGGCAGGACGATCTCCCGGAACATCTCGGGGGAAATCATGATCGAGAAGTCGTTCTGCGCAACCAGTGAGGTCGTGCGGCCGTAAGTCGGCCACCAGTGCGTGCCGCCAACACCTGCGCCGGCCGTCAGGTTCCAGAACTTCCGGAGCACGGCGATATAGAACACGGCCAGTTCATCGAGCCGCTTCCGGATCTCCTCCGGCTGATCGACCAGATCGAACAGCAAGCGGTCGGTTCCCCGCACCGCGGCGAGAATATCCAAGGGACCGCCCATGGTGGGCATGCTGACGAGATACTTGCCCCGGGCGCGCTCACAGGCGCGCTCCATCATGCCATGCACGCGGCGGAAGAGAGGGTTCTGCTCATCGAACACAAAAGGGGGCGTCTTACCCCAGTCCTCCACAAACGGCTCCCACCAGACCGTATCTTCCGCCAGCGTGTAGCGGGCGCCCAGGAAACCGGCATCAAGGGACGACCCCAAGTCGTAGCAGTAGTTCGGGACCCATTCGGCAAGGTAATCGGTCGCTTCGAATACAGCCTCAGCAGCATCAAGTTTCCCGTCGATATTGAACCAGCGGTCTTCCAGGCTGGCGGGCGGTGCCACCCGACGGGGCTCCCGCTTCAGCCCGCACAGCGCCAGCGGCGGGCGGCCCAGGTCTTCGCCGCGCCACCAGCGATCCATGCTGGCCGCCGCCCGGGGAAAGTCCGGTTTGTACAGAAGCGGTTCCGGGCTGTTCTGTGTTCGTGTGACTTGCATGAGTGTGGACATCCGCTCGTTATCACGAAACAGGATTGCTCTCAGCGCCCATAGGCCTTTTCCCGTTGCGTGCGCCTCTGTCGTTCTGTTTCCTGCTATTCCGCATGCGTCACGGTCACGTCTTGCAGGACATTGGTCTGGCCATCCCGCACCAGGATCCCGATCGCACCTGGGTTGCCCTTCTCCAGCCGCACCCGCAGATTGCGGGCCTGGCCCCGGAACGCGCGCCTTGGCGCATCCGCGCGCACCGACCAGTCCAGCACACCGGGCATCTGGTCGCAGCCCGAAGCGAAGACGATGAGCGGTTTCGGAACCGCCGGCTTGTCGAACCCCACCGTCTTCAGGGGCAGAAACAGGGTCGGCGGGTCAGCGGGGTCGCCGACCAGATCGGTGTTGTCCCAGACCACCAGCGTGCCGGTGATCCGGTACTTGCCCGGTGGCACGAAGACCACCGCCGGCTTCTTCTCGCCCTGACTGCCGCGTTGCCAGTTGATCGCCGCCTGAAATGCCAGCGTATCGTCCTCCCGGCCGTTGCCCGCGGCCCTGAACTCTTCCACCGAGCGGTAGCCCTGACGTTTGCGGAGTGCATTGAGGAACCTCTTCCGGTTGGCCGGACTCATCTGCAGGGGCTGCGGGTGCGCCAGAGCCTCCAGTGCGCGTCCGTCCACCTCCGGTTGCCGATGGAGCAGGGCCACCTGTTCGGGCGTCAGGATTTCGTCAAAGAGACGAACCTCGTCCAGCAGCCCGCAGAAGAAGCCGCGCCGGTTGCGCCCTTCGACCGCTCCCGACACGCCCAGGTTGAGCTGATGATACGTGTCGTCCAGAAAGACGCCCCGGGGCATGCGGTTGGTTGCCACGGCGCGGCCGTTGATGTACCAGCGGATGATCGCATTCGTCGGCCCACCATCGGCTTGATATGTCAGCGCCACATGTGTCCAGACATCCTGCAGCCTGGCCGTGCGGCTTGCCATTCCGACCGCATCCAGTTGATGGCGGTTGGTCCCCTGGTCCACCACGTAGCGGAATGTCGGGCGGAAATCACCCCCGCGCTCGTCGTTCACAAGGGCCCAGCCGTGGCCGGCCCAATACCCTCCCGCGTCCATGTGTCCCACCAGCGCGCGCCAAAGGTCATTTGTCGCCTGGCTCTTCATCCAGACCGAGATGCTGAAGTTGGTGATTGTTGTCTGTGGGCTGAAGGTCCACTGGTTGTCGCCCAGCGTATCCAGTTCCGGCGAGGCGTAGTCGCTGCTGCCGTTCAAGGCCAGTGCGTGGCCTTTGCCGGAGGGAGTATCCCCGGCCGGCCCCCACAGCGGCTTTGGCCTCGGATACGCCCCCAAGGCGCCCTCCAGCATCGTGATGGTCCTGCCGTTGTAAGCCGACAAATCCGCCGAGGTGGTTCCCCGGCCTTCGTCAAAACCCCAGCGCGCCAGCTCTTCGGCGCCCACTATTCCGGCCAGCGCCAAGCAGCCGGTCAGCAACGCCAACCATGCAAATCGCTTGCTCATGGTGTTCCCTTCAGGATCAACCCGGGCAGGAAGTGATATTGCCGCGCTTTCCACTGATCCGGGGGCAGGGTGCGGAAAACATCCGGGATCTGATTTGTTGGCTGGAGTTTTGCCCACGCCGGCGCGTTGAAAGCCATGCCATGATCGATCCGCAGGTCGCTGCAATCCGTAATTTCCAGGCTGTGCCGGCCCGGCGGGCCCCAGTACAGAAGCCAGGCCCCGTAAATGTGGATGCGGGCGCTATTCCGCAGGGTGATCACCGGCGGGGGAGCGCTGACAAAATCGGGGGATTCGTAGCATATCGTCAGGAAGTAGTAATCGCTCGCGCCCTCGAAAAGGTAAGGCCGCTGCGTGGCATGCTCAAAGTCAAACTGGTAGCACCACCAGGGCCCCCGTGAGTGGGCGTAGACATGCGCTGTCCCAACACCGCCGCCGCTGATGCCCGAGACATTGCTGAACAGCCCGCCCCCCGCCCCGCTGAGTTCAATGCAATGCAGCGAGCCACTCATGGTGCCGGCCCCCAGGAAAACATCCCACAGGCCGGATTTGCCACCCACGCGCCAGTCCAACAGAACGGCGCCCGGATTATTCTCGTGCGACTCCACGGTTAAGCTGGCAATCGCGATGGTGGCGCGGACGTCGTCCGGTGTCGCCAGCAGTGGCTTCGGCTTTGACGGATCCCCGAAGCCCGGACTTCCGTCCTTGAGAACAATCCGCGTGCCAAACGTCTCGCCCATCAACACGGCATCCGGACGCAGCGTCAGCGTGTCGGTCACCAGATAGCGTCCGTCCGGCAGAAACAGTTCCCGGTTTTCCGCCAGCGCCTGCCGCAATGCCGCCGTGTCGTCCGTGTAGCCGTCGCCGCGGGCGCCATATTTTCGCGCGCTCACCGGCTTGCGCAGCACCGGACAGGTCTGCGTCGGCAGCGGCGGCCGGTCCAGCGCGCTCTGCGCAAAGGGTCCGTCCTCCATCTTCCCGTCAACCCAGCGCCTGCCCGACCGCCAGGAGACCACCGCGTTGCACGCGGCATTTGTCGCAGCCAAGCGGCTTTCGATCACCTCGGCGAGACCTTCGGTGCGCACATTTTCGAGCAGGAATTCGGTGCCCGGGCGGTTGCCGATCGCATGCCCGCTCCGAATGTTGCGGAACTTCGAGTCCAGCACCATGACGCCCATTCCACTCCGCACCACCAGCCCCGCCGCCGCGTCTTCGATGCGCAAGTCCACAAACGTGGCG
Source organism: uncultured Lentisphaerales bacterium (assembly GCA_964417715.1). Classification (GTDB taxonomy): domain Bacteria; phylum Verrucomicrobiota; class Kiritimatiellia; order RFP12; family CAYQJG01; genus CAYQJG01. The sequence continues at coordinate 38,874 of CAYQJG010000012.1, forward strand.
GTCCACCAGTTGTCCAGATGGACGGCGGCCACGGTCTGTCCGGAGAGCCGCCAGCCGGTCGCCACCCCGCCGGGGTAGTTCCACTGCACGCCGACCTTTCCGCCGACTACCGTCAGGTCATAGGTCACGCCATCAGTAAAGATCCCGACAGCGGCGTCACCGGCATCGATGCGCACATGTCGAATCGCGCTCATCTGGGCCGGCTGCCAGCGGATGCCCATGGCACCCGGATTTCCGGGCTCGAGCCGCAGGTTGACATGCCGGATGCTGTTGCCGAAATTGTTGTTGTCCGAGCCCTGGACATCCGCGGACAGGTCCCACGCCAGCGACCCGGGCGGGATGGCATAGCCCGTTGCTGTGGCCAGCAGCGGCTTCGGGCGGTCTGCCTGCTGGAATCCCGGCGTGTGCGCCGGCAGTACCAGCACCGGCGGGTCATCCCGCTCGCCAAAGAGGTAGGTTCCCTGCCACAGGACCAGCGTGTTCGACACCCGGTACGTGCCCGGCGGCAGATACACCACGGCCGGCTTCTTGTGCGCCTGGCCGCCGCGCTGGTAGTTGATCGCGGCCTGGATCGAGGCGGTATCGTCGTCCCTCCCGTTCCCCGTGGCGCCAAAGTCCTTCACCGACCGGAAGATCGCGCCGTGGTCGAGCTTCGCGTAGCTCCCCGCCTGCGCATCCGCCGAGCAGAACCACCCCAGGCAAGCGGACACCCCCGTCAGGCGGACCAGTCTTCGCATCGCAGTCATTCCAACGCTCCCCTGCACCCTGACAGCATGTAAACGCATTGCGTGAATGACCGCGTCAAGGGCGCTGCGGCGTGCATGCCGTCGTCAACGCCGTGGACACCCGCGATCCGTCGGCCTGCGCCAGGCGCGCGATGAGTTTCCAGTCGCCGGTGCCCTGGGTCACCTTGACCAGCAGTCGGTTCCACCCCTGCTCCAGGACAACCGGGATGGCATAGTTATCCGCGATCGCCATGCCGTTACGGTCTTCGCCGCCAGCCTGCTTGCCGTTCAGCCAGACCCGGAAACCGTCGTCGGACCCGATCAGCAGGGAACACTCGACCCGGGTGGCCGCGTGAACATAGGCGTGCAGATAGGCAACCTGATGATGGGCGAGATTGCCCCCCTTCTTGTACCTGGCCAGCAGGTCCACCGCATCGCCCTTGATTTCTGCGCCAGAAACCGGGTCCCAGGCCTTGCCCCCGGCGACCTCGCCAGGCCTGGGCGCCGCAGCCACCTCGTCAATATAGGCCGTGTTGTAGCCGTTGTTCGTCATACTGGGAGCGTCGAATGGACCGCAGGCCAACCAGTCGGCGAGGAAGGGAGCCTCGCCCAGATCCACTCGCTGGACTAGACCGGAGGAGACCGCGCCCGAGCGGTCCAGCGTATAGAAGCCGTAGAAAAGCGCGCCGCGTTCCCGTTTGGTGTCGTCCGCAAAGACGTTCTCAGCCCCTTCGTACACGATCTGCCCGTCGGTCGGCCCCGCCGGGTAGTGCTGCTCGTTCCGCACCACGCGCACGCGGTCGGCGCCCCAATCCCCGGGGCGCTGCCAGGCGAGTTGCACGGTACTGCCAGCGGCTTTCACCACCAGCGCCATGGGCGCACTCACCGGCGGGGGAAGCGTGTGGAAGACACCGCCGGTCGGCCTGCCCGCCGGGGTCTTGATGGTTGTCTGCAGTGCCGTCCCCTTGCCCTGATCATCCAACTGCACCAGCAGGCGCCGCCAGCCGCGGGCGGTTTCGCGGGCGCAGCGCCAGCGGTCCTGCGTTCCCTCACTCTTCAGCTCCTCGCCGTCCAGCCAGCATCGGAGCGCGGCGACACTCTCGCAGTCGAACACGACCGGCTGGCTCTCGGGGTTGAAAAACCAGACCTGCGCCCAGACAAGACCGCCCCGCGCGGCGGGGATGGCCAACCTGCCGTCCTGTACGGAACAAACGGTCCAGGCGGCGTCTTCCCCTGCGGCGGAAGGTCGCTGTGAACCATCCAAAACCGCCTTCAGCGCTCCGGCGCTGCCGCGCCGCACCAGCCAGGACGCGGGCGCAACAGCCGACCACGCCAGAGGGTCTTCGCGTGCGACCTGACCTGCCCGCGCGTTGATTTCACCCCGGCGGTAGAGCGTGAACCCGCGGTTGCCCAGGTCAACCACCTTGCCGTCCGGCCGGATGTCCAGCAACGTGTGTAGCACCTTTTCCTCATGCGTCCGCATCAACGGACCAACCCACACATTGGTGGAGTTGCGAATCCGCAGGCAGGTCATCTTGTCCACGTCGATATCCGGCCCGCGTTGGGAATCGGCGCCGGCGGGATGCGTAAGCAGGGAGATCCAGGCGATCCGGTCGCAGTCCACGAACTCGTTGACGACCTTCTCGGTGGCGTAGTCGCCCTCACCGCCACTGCTCATGTAGAAGGCCACATCGCGCGCGCCGATCAGCTGGACGGATTTGTCGGTCTGATGCTCCGACGAGAGCGCATAGACCACCAGCGGTTCGCGGTTATGATCGACAACGAAGCCCCTTACGCCCTCATGGCCCATCCAGATGCTGAAGAACGTGCCGCCGCCGTTGCCGGTGATTAGGATCGGGGTGGCGGCGGCATGGAAGTTGCAGTTGACGACGCTGCTACGCCGACCCACGCGCCAGCGCAGGCCAATGGCACCAACGTTCCCGCCCACGCCCCAGGGCTGGGCCAGCATCGTGAACTGGGAAAGGTGAACCGCGCCCTGCGGGTCGTCCGGCGTGTCCAGAATCGGGCGCATGTTTTTTGGATCGGCGAAGCCGGGCGTGCTGGCGGCGAACACGATCCGGACGGCCTGCACATGCTCGCCCACCAGTTTGGTGTTGCGCCGCAGCATCACGGTGTCGCTCAGTCGATAGGCGCCGGCCGGCATGTAAACCACATCGCTGGCAGCGACCGCCCGGCGGAAGGCCGCGGTGTCGTCCGCCACCCCATCGCCCGCCGCGCCAAAGTCCCTCACGTTGGCCGCCCGCGCCAGGTCGATGTCCGGCAGCGCCGACATCCAGGTCGGCAGTTCGGTGGTCGTCGGGAAGATGCCGCCGCCGTCAACCCACTGCCCCTCGTTCACGACATCGCCCTGGACAAAGGTGGGAAGCGTGACGGTGCCGTCGCTCCGTCCCGGCAGGACTTTTCGCGGGCTGTGATACAGGACGGGGACTTGAAAGCCCTTGAGGTTCTGAATCATCACTTGCGTGTTACCGCCGTCCAGGCTGACACCCAGCGCGGCGCGGCGGATCTCGCAGTTGACCATTATCAGGCTGCGTGGATAGGCTATCTTCAGGGCGAGCGGTGTGTCTTCGAACGTCGTCCCCAACCACATGCGGGAAGAAGTGGCGCCCTGGTAGTAGGCAGCCTCATGCTGACCCTCGAAGCGCGAGCTCATGACCAGGCCGAACTGCATGTTGGGCGGGTCGTAGAGGCCCCAGCGGCCGCCGCGGAAGGTGCAGTTGACGATGACCGGGCCGCCGGCGACCGCGTACCGGGCATCGCCCAGGTCGAAGTCGAGGTTGCCGAGATACGAGCCCTGCGCCGTCTTGTAGTGCATGACGCCGGCACCCGGATTGCCCGGCTCGACGCGGAAGTGAAGGTTGCGGATCTGCGACCAGAAGTTGTTGCCCTCGCCGTACCCCGGATGCACCTTGGTCTCGTCCGATTTCGCCGAGTCGTAATCCTCAGGCCATTGCCACGGCCAACCCGGATAAGGCGGCGCGCCGGGCCGGCCATAGAACTCATTCGGATTCAGAGGGAACGGCACGGGGTTCGCCTGGCAGTCCGGCCGGCCCGCCGACAGCCGCGAGAGGAACATGTGCTTCACATGCAGCGGATCGCCGAAGCCCGGGGTGCGGGCGGCCAGCAGGATCGTGGCGGGGCTGAGTGGGTCCGTGTCCAGATGGATGCCGGACCAAAGCACGATCTGATGCGAAATACGGTAGGTCTTGCCGGGCGCGAAAACGACGCGCGCCACGTTGTCCCAAACGCCGTTGAAGCCGTGGTCGACCGCGGCCTGGATGGCCCGCGTGTCATCCGTCACGCCATCGCCCACGGCCCCGTAGTCGTCCACATAGCGCGTGCAGTTCGCCGGACCGGCAGAGGGCGTGCCGGCAATCCCGGCACGCACCGTGGTCGCCCCGACACACAAAAGCCCCGCCGCCGCCCAGCAGCACAGGGGGCCAAGTTGATCGACTGGCAGGCTCATAGAATGCTGATCACCGTCCCGCCGGGCGGAATCCACGCGATGCCAACCGGGTCGCCGGACCCCGTGAAGTCGAGCGTCGGTGTGAAATACCAATCGTAGGCGGAAATGATGAAGGCAATCCGATCACCCTCCACCAGTTTCACTTTCTGCAGGGCCGCAATGGGCGTGAGATTGGTCGTCGTGTTGCCGACGCCAGTAAGAGCTGGAGCCGCGTAGTTGTAGAGCGGGTGCCATGCGTTGCCCGCTTCACTGTAGTATCCGATCCGGAAATCCCTGCCCCCGTCCGTCAATTGGAGAACCTTCATGGTCCCGTAGACGGCATACGTGCCGCTCTTCGGCACACGCGCCATCAGGGCTGCGGGGAAATTCAGACTGTCCCAACTCCGGCCTGACACCAGTCCCGCCGTGCTTCGATACGGCCGAGTGCCGGCTGAGCCAGCCACCTGGCCTTCCCACCGGCCATTAGCGGCATGCCACGTCATCAGACCCGTCGGCGCGGCATACAGCGACCACGGGGTCGGATCGCCTCTATAGCCGATGTTGCTCGTGGCGCCATGCACGCTCCACACCACGCCATCCGCATTCGTATAGGGATTGCCCTGCGTGTTGTTCCAGTAGGGCACATCCCACTTCTGGCCGCCGGCCAAGGTGGTGCCGAACAACCCCAGTGTACCCGCCATGAGCATCCATGTTGTGATCTTCATGATCCGCCCTCTCTGTTGCCTGTTTACCATGAGCCAACTTGCCGCGCCATCCCCATGCGAACGACGCCGTCTTCTCGACACCAGCGCGCATTGTACCCCGTCGTTCCGCCAAATACAACGATATATTTATAACGTATTTGATAGTGTTCCGCGGCGCATCCGTGCTACCGTATCCCATCACGAAAGCAGACCAAGGCCGCGCGGAGCGATGCAATCCGCGGGCACACTGGTCAGACACCCAACCGGAGCCAGCACCTCATGCCTGCCATGCGCCAACGCCTCCTTCAGTATGACATCAGTCGCGGACGAATCCCGCGGACGGGAACAATCCTCGCGCACGCCGATCTGCTGAAGCCGGCCGGACTTACCGGCATTCTTCTCTACATCGAGTGCGTTGTGGAAAACAGCGTGTTCCCCGCCTCAGGCTGCGGCCGCACCCCCGTGACGCGCGCCTGGCTGGCTGAATTGCAGGCCGGGCTGAAAGACCGCGGGTTGGAACTTGTGCCGCTGATCCAGTTGCTCGGGCACCAGGAGCATCTGTTGGCGCGCCCTGAGATGGCCATGCACGGCGAAAGCGAAGCCAACGCGTACAATTTCCGCATCGACAGCCCCGCCACGCGCGAAACCATCAAGCGCTGGCTCGCGGAACTGCTGCCCCTCTTCGACAGCCCCATCGTCCATGCGGGCTGCGACGAAGCCTCCACCAGCGGTCTCGGCCGCAGCGCCGGCTTCATCCGGGAACGTGGCTTCGAAGCCGCCATGGCCGACTATTTCAACGATTTCGCCTCCTTCTTCCGGCAGCACGGCAAAACGATGATCATCTATGCCGATGCCCTGATCCACTATCCCGCCCTGCGCGACCGGCTGGCGCCGGACATCGTCATCTGCAACTGGGGGTACGGCACATGGACGGAGACCTACGAGCGTGAAAACCATAACTTTTCGCGCCATGCGTTCGTCACCGCCGGACGCCGCAACTGGGCCTGCGGCAATGCCATGGCCGAATACATCCTGCCCCCTTTTGAGCGCCTGGAAACCAACACCTCCATCTGGCTCGACCTGGGCGGCGGAAGCGACGCCGAGGGCTTTATCATCAGCGACTGGGGCTCGTTCGAAAACATCAACCCCTTTGTCTCGACCGTGATCGGGGCACTCTATTCCCTACGCCGCCTATCCGACCCGTCCTACATGCGCGACGTGTGGCTGGCCGACGTCTCCCGCCTGGTCCTCGGCCGGCTGGACGCCGGATTTGTCGAGGCGCTGCGCCTGATCGTCATGGCCCAGACCAACCCCGCCTACTTCGGCGACCGTCTGCGCGATTGGGGGCCCATCCTGCCAGCGCTCTTTCTGGGTCAACCGGATTCCCGATCGGTGTACCGTTTGTGCGCGTTATTCGAGAATTCCGGCCTGGACGCGTTCGAGCGCGACGCGCGCCTGGCGCTGGCGCTGATGAGTGGCGTCAGCAGCGCAGGCAGCGCCTGCCCGGAGTTCCTGGCCGACCTGCAGGCGCTCGCCCGCCGTTTCCTGGTGATTGCACTGCGCACGCGCCTCTGTCACGCAAACACCTGGTTCACGGGTGCCTTCTGGCTGACAAAGGAGGACTTCGAGAAGCCACAGCGGCTCGTGGAGGAGTATCGCGCCCTAGCCACCGCCGACCTGGCATGGACCCTGGCGACTTGGGACCGCGACAATCTGGAATCCTGCCGGGAGGCGTGCCGCCAGACCCTCCAGGCAGCCATTGACACCGCATCGGACACCGTGAAGATCATCGACAACAGCCTCTATCGTTTTCCCCCTGCCGTCTGACTCCCCGCTGCGGTTCACACCGTTTAACCAGGATGGGCACATGATCAAGATTGCATTCATCGGCGCAGGCAGCATGAATTTCACGCGCTGCCTGGCACGTGACATCCTCTCGTATCCGGCGCTGTCAGGGGCTGCGATCACCCTGATGGACATCGATCGCGAACGTCTCGCCTATGCCAAGACAGCCGTGGACCGCCTGGCCGCAGCAGGCGGCTATCCCGCCAGGGTCAAGGCCACCCTCAGCCGGCGGGAGGCCCTGAAGGGTGCCGATGTCGTCGTGGTTGCCATCCTGCCGCATCCCGTTGTTGTCTGGAAACACGACATTTTGATCCCCAGGAAGTACGGCGTGGACATCTGCGTGGGCGATACCCGGGGGCCGGCCGGCGTCTTCCGCGCCTTGCGGACCATACCGGTCATGCTGGACATCTGCCGCGACATCGAGCGCTACTGTCCGCAGGCGGTGCTGTTGAACTACTCCAATCCCATGGCCATGATCTGCCGCGCCATGCAGGCGGAGAGCCCCATTCGCTCGTTTGGCCTCTGCCACAGCGTGCAGGGAACAGTTGCCGCCATGGCCGGCTGGATCGGCGCGCCTATGGAAGAGATCAGCTATGTTTGCGCCGGGATCAACCATCAGGCCTGGGTGCTCAAGTTCTTGTGGAAGGGACAAGATGCCTATCCGCTTCTCCGCGAAGCCATGAAGAAACCTGAGGTGCACTTCGCCGAATACGTTCAAAACGAACTGTTCCTGCACCTGGGGTATTTCGTCACCGAATCCAGCGGGCACAACAGCGAGTATGTGTCATGGTTCCGCAAGCGGCCGGATCTGATCAACAAGTTCTGTTCTGAGTCCAAGTACAGCAAATGGAACCCGGGCGCGCACGCCTTCCTGCTGCGGGCATACATGCGGTCGGAGAAGACCTGGAAGCAGACGGTGCAGAAGTGGCTGCAAAGCGACGAGGTCACCGACACCAGGCGCTCGCCCGAATATGCCGCAGCCATCATCAACGCGGTTCTGGGAGACCATACGCCGACCGTGTTCAACGGCAATGTGCGCAATTTCGGGCTGATCGACAACCTGCCGGCCGGCAGTTGCGTGGAGGTGCCGATCACGGCCAGCCGGAACGGTTTTCTGGCGGCGCACATCGGCGCCCTGCCGCCACAGCTCGCGATCCTGAACGGCATCAACGCCGCCTGCGAGGATCTCGCCGCCCGGGCGGCTGTCAGCGGCGACCCGGAGATGGTCTTCCATGCCATTGCCTTCGATCCGCTGACATCCGCCGTGCTGTCGCTGCCGGAGATCAAGAAGATGGTGGGCGAGATGTTCCGCGCGTCAAAACCGTATCTGCCGCAGTTTAAGCACTCGTGCTGAAGATGGGGTCGGCTGCATAGGCCATGGATGGCCCGCGGATGCACGGCATCTACCTGAGTGCATCCAGCCACCCGTCCACACTGTCGGTGGCGGGTTTGACGCCTGCTCGAATCTCGAGTTGATGATTCAGCCACACGCTTTCACCCGGCCCGACCTCGCACAACGGGCCCGCGTGTTCGATTTCGCCGAACCCTTCGCTCGTGGCCTTGCCGCACTGGTACATCGTGATGTTCGCGCCCCCATCGGGGTAGTCCGCGCCTTTGACGATGTCCGCCGTTGACTTTAGGATCTGCCCCGACCACCCGTAGCCCGCCCAGCCGGCGTCCGAAGATGTTCCAATTTTGATCTGCCCCCTGTCAGGAAAAATCCGGAAGTCGACGCCAAGTCCCTTCTCGCCGATCCGGACGCAAGGATCGGTAGGGCTGGACCCTGGATAAGCCAGCATCGAACTGGCCGCACCGGAGTCGGGGGCCCGCCACGGCGCAAAGCCAACCCCGGCGTGGGGTAACGCGACAATGGCCCAGACCGCCAGCCGGCGGCGCCGGGGGTGCAGATTTTTCAGCCCGTATCTGAGCCTCAGGACCGGCTGCACTGGATCAAGCGCCGCTTCCATCGTCAACTGCAAGCCCGACATGGGCTCATTGCCTCCGGTCAGCCGCAGCGCAGCCGGAGACAGAAGCTCGAGCGTCGCCGGCTGTAGCGCCGGCAGTGGCGACTGCTCGTTCTGCACCGGCTCCATAAACCAGACTCTGACACCCAGGAAAGGGTCGGTTGTGCTGACGCGCAGTGGTGATTCCCCGCCCTTCATGCGAAAGGCGACAATGCGGGGGTATGGCGTGCCGCTGACATAGGCCTCCGCCACGGCGTTGGTCAGCCATCGCCCCGCAATTCCATGAAAGGACTGCTCTTCACCAGCCGTCGCAAGTGAAGTCAAGGTTAGCCCCTCAAGCAGCACCGCAAACAGGTGTTTGATTTTCATGGCGTTCCTTGCTGCGCAGATCTGTCCGCCGCCATCAGTTCTGCCTGAGAATGGCCTTGATCGCATCGACCTCCTGCTGCCGGTAGGGGGTCCCGTCCGTATGCAGGATGTCATGGAACCAGCCGGTTTGGGGATCCACGGCGCCTCCGGCCTTGTTCCACCAGGGGAACTGGCACTGCGTCCGCCCGTTCACCAGCCCCCACTGATAGCAGCCGACGCGCTCAACCCGAAACAGGGAGAGGTCCTGATCGAACCGGCTGCCCTTCACGCGTGCCATCCACTCCGTGCAGATGAGCGGGCGCTGAAACCGCCTAAGTTCGCTGATGCGCCGTGCCAGGCCCTGCCGGTCGGCGTAGGCGTGGAAGGTGATGATGTCTGATCGGGACGTCACGACCTCGGGCATGACCAACTGGTCTTCGTTCCACCAGATCCCCACGGTCAGCGGCTGTGTTGCGCCCGCTTCGCCTGCCCACGTGAAGACATCCGAAAGAAAAGCAGGGGTACCCACGCCTGCCGCGTGCATCGGCTCATTGAACAGATCCCACAGGAGTACGTGTGGGTTGTGTCCGAAGTTTCCCAGCAGGTCGAGAACATACTGCCGCAGCAGGCGGCGCTCGCCCGGGTCCGCGGCCAGTCGACGCCCCGGCGACGGCGTCCAGCTTGGCAAGATCATCCCGGGAATCGGATCCCGCTGCGCGCCGAGGAAAGGGTCGAGCTGCAGCGGATCGCCGAAGGCGCAGTCATCGAACAGGACCGGCATGACACGGATGCCGCTTTGCCCTGCCAGGCGCAGGAAACCAGCGAATCGTTCCTTGAGGGCATTTGGGTCCTGTTTCCAGACCAGGTACTGGAGGAAGACGCGGGTCGTGTTGTACCCGATCGCAGCCGCCCAACGCAGTTCGCGCTCAATCACGGCCGCGTCAAAGGCCCCGGCCTGCCACCATTCGGTCGTGTTGGCAGCATAGCTGGGCACGTAGTTGAAGCCGCAGAGCCAAGGCTGCCGCTGATACCACGCATCAGCCCGGGCTACGTTCCATGGGGGCATCGTTCTCTCCGCTGAAGCCTGCGCGAGCGCCGAGAGGTCGATCTCCTCCGCGTTGGTCTTGTATAACACGCCGGATGGGCGAACGCAACGCGCGAACACCCGAAAGCGGGTGCGATTGAAAAGGGTTGAAATCTGGCGGCCGGGTTAGTGCGATTTCGATGAATGCGCGCTTGTCAGGCGTGTCCTTCTGTGGTTTAGGAGGTGTCTGTACTCATCGGAGACACCTCTTCTGCGCCGTTTAGTCAATGAAATCGAAGCCCGGCCGCGCGAGATCGAGCGCGAGATTGCGGGGCTTGGCCCCGCCCTGCAGGGTACGATGAAGAGCAACAGGAATCGGCGGGTACGGAAGGACGGGAGCGTCTACGTCTCGCCCGAGCACCACACGTTCGTCTACCGGGGAGAGGACGGCAAGGAGCGGTGGAAGCGCGTCCGCCGGGAACTGGAGTCCGCGCCGCGTGCGAAAAGCCCTTTGCGACTATATGGGGGCCGTCTGCTCGGCCGTCGGGTCGGCGGGGACGGGGGGCACGCACAGCGTCCGCAGTACGCAGGTACTGACCGCGCTGGGCTGAGACGGAGGCCGCCGAGAACTACGTCCCGGGAAGGCCGTCCGCGCTGCGGGCGGCGCTCGGCCTCGCAGACAAGGCCACGGCGGCGGCGCGCGAGGCCGTTGTGCGCTGTGCGGCTCGTTCGCCAACTGCTGCAAGGCGGACACACAGGACGTGACACGCCTGCGAACACACCCACGCCCTCTGCCTCGCGCTTGGGCTCGCGCCCGCCGCTGCAAGCAGGCCGGCATGCACTGGCGCCTCGACAACGCCGTCCGCGTCTGCGCCATCCACGCCTATTACCGCTCGCACCCCAAGGCCGCTTGACCTTCAACACTTTTCAATCGCACCCTCCCTACAACAGGCAGGGCAGAGCAGACGGGGCTCGACCCTTCCCATGCCTGACGGTGGTCGCGATCCGCGCGGTCCTACCGGAAGGCCACTCCATGCGCATGCTCCAGGACCTCCACCCCCGGCGACTCCCGTGTTGCGCGTTTGCCATAGCGTACGACGTTTTCGAACGTGACACCTTCGACGGTATGGTCCGCATCGCATCCCAGTACGCGGATCAGTCCGGTGTCGTGCGGACTTGAACCGGTGACAGCGAAATCCTTGAAGGTAATGTTGCGAATCCTTCCCGGCGTGTTCCTGCGCCGAACCCATTCGGTTGGGCCTGGGTAGATGCCGATGAGTTGTTCCTGCCCTTCCCCGTTCACGCGGACGTCCTCGAACAGCACGTCCTCCATCAGCACCTCTTCCGCCGGTTGTATCCCGACCATCCAGGCGCCGTCGGCATGCAGTACGTCGATGTCGCGGAAGACCAGTCTGCGCATCCCTTCGGTCCACGACTCACATCCCAGCCGCCAGATGTGCGCCCGGTCGGTCCAGAGCGTGCAGTGCGAGACGACGACATCCTCGACCGCCCAACCGTCGCGCGCCGAATCGCAGTCCGGCCAACCGAAGCCCTTGGTGGTAATGCAGTCATCGTCCGTACGGACAAAGCAGTTCGCGACGCGAACCCGTTGCGAGTTCACGATGCCGATGCCGTCGTTGTTCTCACAGCGCGCACTGCAGATCTTGACGTTGTCGACCTGCACGCCGCGACATCCTCGCAGCACAAAGGTCCACCCCCACCCGTCCTTGACGATGATCCCCTCCACGGTGGCGTTGTCGCAGCGCGTCAGACAGACCGGGTTGTCAGTCGGGCCGTGGAACCGCTCCCAGTCCAACCCGTCAATGATGCCACGACCGGCGATTCGGATGTTCTTCCCCCGCGCCCTGACGCCACCCTTGACCACTGCCCCGCCTGCGATGTAAAGCGTCTGGTCGTCCCCCAATACGATCTCGCCGGGTCTGTGCAGGCCGGGGCCGAAATACACGACGTTGGGGTCGCCCGGTTGCGGGCGATACGCCTCGATGGGGTTCGCAAACAGCAACAGCGGACCGTTCTTGGCGTCCGGTTCGATCGAAAGTTGGCACGGCGACGCCAGCGTGAAGACCAGCGCCCCACCCTTCCGACGCGGCGTGACGCCGCGCGATTCGGGCAGGATGCGAACGGCATCGAGCGGCCTCTCGGATCGAACCTCGACCTCGACTTCTCCGGCAAAGTCGAAATAGGCGAAGGCGTAGGGCCCGCCGAACGGCTTGCCGTACGGCGGCGACCAGACCGGCGCAGCGTAGACGTCCACATCCTGCCCGTTGACTCTGACCGTATACTGAGCCGACAACGCCGCGCCTTGCGGTGCCGGGTAGACAACAACACGCTGAACCGTCTTTTCCATGACATCCCCTTGCGTTCGCTTCATCGTTTCGACCCACAGCAGCCAGTCGCCCATGGGCTTCTCGGGCACGGCCCACACGCCCTCGGGCGCGTGGAACGGAGATCCGAGCGGCGCGTTTTCGCCCGTGCGCGGATCAAACCAGCGCGCCACATAGCGTGCCTGACGATCTAGGCCTCTGAGTTTGCCTACTGACGTTTCGCCGTAGCAGTAGGCTAGGTAGAGTCGGTTGCCGGCGGTGGCCAGTACACAGCGTTCGGAATCGGCCCACTCTGCCCAGGCGTGATCGTGAAAGCGCGGCGTGAGGGCGGTCCAGTCCAAGGCCGTGAAGAAATCTCTCATGATCGTCATCTGCGCCGCACCGGGCAGCGCCATGCCCTCGTGCCAGGAGCCAATCGCGTGGTTGTACTCCTTCCAGCGGAGATCGTCGGCGTCCCACTTGAGCGCCCAGATGCCGGCGCCGCCGTACGTGTAGCCCGCACTGCCGCAGAGCATCGCCTTCCAGGCCGACTGGCGCGCCTCGTCGGTGGTGTTGACGCCGCCGCAATCCACGCGTTCGTACATCGCCTCGGTCTCGAGCACGGGTCGTGTCGGCTGGTAGTCGTAGTAGCCCTTGTAACGGGCCTGCGGTGTGAGGCCGCTGTTGCGGTGCCCGCCCTGCAAGGCGAACCAGTCGTGCCACGGCTCCTTTCCGATCGGATCGGTGGCCACGTCGAGCACCCACTGGTGCGCCGAGTGCGGATGGCTGTAGCCGTCCGTGCGCGCGATCTCGCGGGCGACCGCGTGCCAGACGCCGACGCGGTTGGCCTCCTTCCCGCCCAGTTCGGCAGGCGCATTCATCTCCTGACAGGTGATCCACACCACCGGGTGCGCCCCGTAGCGGGCGACAAGATAGCGCGCCCAACGGCACAGATCCTGTTCCGACATGCGCGTCGAATCGGCGAAATGTCCGCATCCAAGCGCAGTCACAAACCCCTGTTCCGCCAGGAGGTCCATCTGCGCGTCGAAGACGGTCTGAAAGCGCAACGGACTGAGTCCGGTGTACGGGTGGTTCCACCAGTGTGCACTGGTGGCGCTGGGGTAGGTCTGGTAGACGGTGAAGCCACGCTCCTTGCGGTCGGCCACGAGGTGCTGAAACTGGCCGCCGTACGGACAGACGCCGCCCGCGTGGTCCGGATGGTTGCAGTCGTCCAGCCGTTCGGTGTCGGGCATCTGCCAATGCGTGTCGCCCAACCAGAAGAACGGCGTCCCGTCGGCGTGGCGGAAGTGGCGACTGTTGGCCGCGACGCGGAGGAACCCATGCCGGTAGACCGGATTCACGCCGACGTACGGCACGCCGTGCAACGTGCCTTCCCGTCCGTGCAGTCCGGCGTCGGACGGATCGGAGCAGGTGCTTCCCCATCGCCACTCGCCAATGATCGTCGGCGCAAAGCGCACGCGCCAGACCGCTCCGCCATCCCAGAACGCCGGGCGGGTGATCGCGACGCCGCCAGGGCCGATGAACGTGACAGAGATGTCGGTGTCGACGTACGGATCGACATGGGACGTGGTGCTTTGCAGCACGATCTCCGCACGTTGCCATTGCGGAACCGTGTCCGGTGAAACGGCGTCATTCTGCATGTATCTGTTCCTTGGAGATGGCATCAGTTGGCGCGAAGACACCATGTTCTGAAGAGACTCCGCAGTTTCCGTTGTCCAACGGCAGAAGATCGGCCATAGACCATCCCAACGTCAAACGCTGTCCACACCACGTGACCACCGACCGCAACCGCGGCTTCGCGCCCCGCATCGGCATAGCGCAGAACCACCGTCCCCGGCTTCGCGACCGTGAGGGCGCGTGATGCGGTGACGCTCGCAACCCCCGCGCCCACACTGCGCTGCACCTTCATGTCCTGCCAACAACCCAACGCAACCCCAGCCCGTTGCGCCAGCGCGGCGCCCGGAGCCTCCTGTCGGAGGTGCCCCCGCTCGTCGAGCATCGCCGTATGCGGTCCGGCCAGAATGGGCGTCGTCTCGGCGAGACGGAGAATTTGTTGCGCCTGCTCATCCGACACTATCGCGGTCTGCGGCAGAACCAGCAGGTCGGCCTGGCGCGCCGCGAGTGCTTGGCACCCTTCGTCGTTCACGCAATCAACCCGGTAGCCGGCGTCGTGGAGCAGACTGTGCCAGCCCGCATAGGACGCGGCCATCGCATCGAGGGAATCCATCCAAAACGAATTGAATCGGATTGTATCGCGCGAGTAGTTCATCAGGGCCAGCGGACGTTTCTGGTGTCGTGCGTGCCGCCGCGGCAAGTTCGCCGTTTGCCGCGCGAGCCGCGCCACCTCGCGGGTGCGTGGCGACGCCCGTCCCCCGGCATCAGTCAGGCCGTTCATGCCCATCTCGGTGCCGGCGGGTGTGGCGCGGCAGAGGAACAACCACACCTCCGCGGCGCCGTGCTCGGCAAACGTCTCCACGCACGTCCGCAGGAAGTCCGCACCGAAGACATGACCGGCAAAGCCTTGCGGCCACGTGCGTTCGTGCGGACCGGCTTGCGTCTCCGCCACGAGAAACCGCGCCTTGCCGGCGGCACTGCGGATCAGGTCGCAGGAGAACCGCATCTGCCGCACGTCCGCCGCAAGGTCGCCGCTGGCGGTGTAGACGTCCGTCCCGACCCAGTCCAGCCCCTTGGCTTGGGCGAAATAGTCCTGGGCGATGACGAGGCTGGCCTTGATGCCTGTCTCGGGGATGTTGGTGCCCACGAACGCCGCCGGGTCGGCTGCGCGGATCAGTCCGGCCTGCCAGTGCACAAAGCCGGCGATGTGTGCTTCGCGAAAACGCAGGAAATCGAGATGCGCCTGCGGGTTCGTGCGGTGGAACGCCAGTGTTCCGATTTCGTCCCACGCGCCATAGCGCTGACTCCAGAAGTTCGTGTACCACGCACGGTTCAACGCGTCCAACGAGTCGCCGTACTTCGCGCGCAGCCAGAGGCGAAACGCCGCCAGCGCATGTGGATTGTAGTCGTAGGTGCGAACGTCGCTTTCGCCGAGGTTCGGCTCGTTGTCGATCTGCCAACCCACCACCGCCGGATGTCCGGCAAAATGCTTCACCAGCGCACGGATGGTCTTCTCCGCCTGCTGCCGCGCCGCGGGATGGTGCCAGCACCAGAAGTGCCGGGCCGCCTGACACACATGCCCTTCGGCGTCGATCAAGCGTCCGTCCGGATAGCGGACGATCATCCAGGGCGGCGGCGTGGCGGTCGGCGTGCATAGCACCAGTTTCAGGTTTCGCTCCTGCGCCAGCCCCACGAACCGGTCGTATGCCTTGAAGTCGAACGTGCCCGGACGCGGCTCAAACCACGACCAACTGAATTCGCCAAAGCGGATCGCCGTGATGCCACTGGCGGCGATCTGGTCCAGATCGCGCGCCCACTCGGTCTCTGGCCAATGGTCCGGATAGTACGCCGTGCCGAATCGAATGGCTGCATCATCATCTGCGGTCGTCATGCTCTGCTCCTTGCGTCGCGATCTGGACGCCCGTATACGTCAGGTGAATCGGCAGGAAGACCGGCCGTTCGAGCGGCGTCTGGTTGGGCGTGTGTAATGCCAGTCGCAGGTCACCGTCAAAGGCTTTGAATACCATTCCGTGGCCGCCGTCGCGGCTAAACAGCGGTTCAGTTTGTTGCCGCCAGGGACCGCGAATGCCACCGTCTGAGAGCGCCACGCCCAAGGCATAACCGGCGTGGCCTACGCTCGACCAGAGCATCGCCAGTTTTCCGTTCGCCAAGCGCAGCATGAAGGGTCCGTCGGTCACTCGTCCGCGCGTGCCATAGGCCTCGATCTCCTTCGTCCACAAGGCCGCCGAGGCATGGAACAGCACAACGGGGGCGCCGACGGATGACCGCAGTTCATGGTCGAGTGGCATCGCGCAGACCGTCCCGTCGCCGACCTGCAACCACTCGTGACAGAAGACGATCCAAGGCTGGCCGTCAGGTTCGACGTGCAGCGTGCCGTCCAGGCACTCCCAGCCGCGGGGTGTAACCGGCCCGTCGGTTACTGGCACGAAGGGCCCGGCGGGATCGTCGGTCACCATGACCTGCGTGCCACGGCAACAACCATCGGCCTTGAACGTCGCGAACAGGTAGAAGCGGCCACGCCACGCGTGCACTTCGGGCGCCCAGAACTGGTGCGTGGCCCAGAAGCCGGCAGGCGGACGAAAGGCCACGGTCGGCCCTTCCCACTCCACAAGGTCGCGGCTGCGCCAGACGTCGAATCCTCCCGGATGCCCTTGCCAGCAGGTCGCTCCGGCGGCGCCATACAGGTAGTAGGTCCCCGTCGATGCCAGCGGCAGAACGAACGGGTCTCGAATGCTAATGTCACTGAGTTTCATGGGGAATCCGTCTCTGAGTCTACATTTCGACAGCCCGGTACACGTGCCGCGGTTCGGCGCGGATACAGGCGGTCTCTTCTGTGCGTCCGGTGATCAGATCCGTCACGCACATCGTGGTTCCCAATGCCACCGTCGTCGCGCGCACCGCCCACAGTACGCGGCGCGTGCCGTGCGCGTAGAGCACGCCCGACTCGTCCGCGAGCGTCCTGCGGTCCCGCAGGTCACTCTCGACCGCGTTGTAGATGCGCAGCAGCGCGAGTTGCGCCTCGGTCGGCGCATCCCGCGGGTCCTCGCGGCAGTTGCAGCGCCACGACAGTTCGTCCTTCACGGGGTCCCAGTACACACTCCACATCACGCGGTACGCGAGCCCCGCGAAGAAGACTTCGTCCGGGTCGGCGCCCGCAGCCGCGATGCCGACAGGGTTGAACTCGCAGTAGGAGTCGAACCACAGGAAGAGGCTGTTCATGCGGTCCATGGCGCTGGGACCACTCCGATGCAGGCCGAACACGCCGGTGTCCTCGCCGCAGTACTCGTAGCCGTCGGATTGCATCTCGGACATCAACGACAGGTGCGCGCCATACTGCGACAGGACCTCCGGCGCGGGCTCGCACGCGGGCCGCTGGAACCCGAGCAGATGCGTCTGGTCGACGGTCGCGCCGCCGCCGCCGCTGCCGGGCCAGTAGGACCAGTGGAACTTGTCACTGGTCATGTTAAAACTGCTGTCCAGGAAGATGCCGTCCAGACCGACCTTCTCCCGCGCCGCGTGCCAGCGGTCGAGCCAGTACGCGCGAACCGCGGGGTCGCGCAGATTGAGCTGGCAGAACAGCGGCGTGTAGTGATCCGCCTCGATCGCACCGAACGCGTTGCGGACGAATGGTGCCTGGGCCCTCGACAGGACCGTCATCGCCGAGTTCTCGGCCGGAAGAAACCGCACGCGGTTCGCGGGCCCCTGTCGGCTGGCCAGACCGTAGGCCAGCGACGAGATGGCCGTGTTGCCCCAGAACTGCACGCGCGCACCCGCCGCGTGGCAGGTGTCGCAAAAGGCACGCAAGTTGGATTCACCCACGCATTCGGCCACGCGGTGCTCGACCGTGCAGCACATGTTGGTGACGCCGAAGGCGGTCATGTTGTTTTCGAATAGGTTACAGAGGAACACGGTCTTGACGCCGGCGGCGAGCAGTTTGGGCGCGCCCTTCTCAATGTAGCGGCGCATATCGGGAGGCGTCCATTCCTCGATCACGCCGTAGGTGCTGATGCGCTCACGCCGCAGTCCGGCTTGGGCGTGCAACAGCGGGTAGAGCGTCTCGGCGATGTGAAAGTAGAGATTCGCAAGTTCCGCGCCCGCGAACACACCCGGTATCCAGAGTACCTCCATCGGCGACGTCGCCAGCGCCGGCCCAAGATCGGCACAATGCTCGTGCCAGTGCTCGATCTCATTGCGACCCCGCGCCTTCTGGAGAAGTGTACGGATGTGCGCCACCTGTGTCGCCCACGTCACGAGCGCACCTTGTGGTGCGACCGTCAGCGTGAAACCCTGCATCTGCGTCTGGAACGGCTTGAACTGGAAGATGTTCGGGTTGACGATGCCCGGCAGATACCACTCGGTCGTGAAGAGTTGATCCGTGTTTCTGATCGGCACGACCGCCTGGCTGGCGCCGCCGCGCTGCACCACGGTATTGCCGACCGCTGCGCCGCCGGGTTCCCACGTCGCCACATCGGTCAGCATGTAGACCGGGTGCGTCGGACAGCGATAGCGGTACTGGTACACAAACCCGTCGGCGGCATAGGGACCGAACCGGCGCGCGGCCGGACGCAACGCGACTTCCAGCGTCAGGTCATCAACCGGCCGGGGCCGCGCCTCGCATGGCGCGGTCACCACGCGCGGCCGACACTCGTGCACCATCCACTCCATGATCGCGCGCGGACGGGCGCTCGCGCCCAACGACAACACCGTCTCATCCGCGCCGCGCAGAACGTCCAGCAGTCGGAAATCCGTCGGTTCGACGCCATCCGGCGTGCGCACCCGTACGCCCATGGGCACGCGTCCACTGCGCAGGATGGTCGCCCCGTGCCGAATCTCGCCCAGTCCCTCGAAGCGCGTGCCGTCGTGCGCCAACGCCACGCTCACAGCCCCCACTTCGATGTTCTTCCCAACCCGCTGTTCACTGTTCACTGTTCACCGCTCACTGTTCACCGTTCACACTCTCTACCGTTCCCACCCGAACTCCAACTCGTTGGCCCAGTGTTCGACCCAGTCGGCCGTGAAGGAACCGTTGCGCTTGGCCACGCTGCGCTCGCGCGAGAGTTCCATCGTGCCGCGGCCCGCGTTGTCGTTCACGCGGTAGGAGTACTTGATCGTCTGGCCCGCGTCCAGGCGCGCCTTCACGTCCGGCAGTTCCGACCACGGAATCGACGCCTCGACGATGCGCGTGTTCCCCTCGTGCCGGATCGCGAGCTGACCCGCCTTCACCGGACCATCAAACGGCGACTTCGGCTGACGGGGGTAGAAGTGCTTGTGCGGCATGCCGGGAACCTGCAGTCGCCAGATCTCGGTGCCACCGCCGTACTCCGCCGCCACCGGATTGAGCGCATACTCGTAGTCGGTGTCCTTGTAGCCGATGTAGCCGGGCATCGTCCCGGGAGGACACGCATACCACGGCTTCCGATCCGCCGACAACACGTTGAACGCGAGTTGCACGTTGTCCTGGTTGGGGAAGTTGCCGCACGGCAGTATGGCGTCGCGACGGTAACTGTAACGCCGCACCCCTTCGGGCCATACAAGCGGCGCAGGGGTCTGCGTGTCGCCGGCACGGAACGGGGCGATGCCCGCCTTGGGCAGCCGCACGACATACGACGTCTGCGGGTAGAAGTACGGCTCGGGATCGAACGTCTCGTAACGTGGCATCCCCGCGTCGGGCGTCGTGTCGGCGATCTTGGCGGCAAAGTAGAAAGCATTCTCGTCGTAGGCCATGAAGGCGCTGGCGAACCCCTGCGGGACACCGGCATCAAGCGGCTTGAACGGCAGCCAGGCGGCTTCCGTCAGCGTGGGGCCGGTCGACCCAGCGGCCACGATGCTCTGCGGCAGCGCGCCTGCCCAGTCATCCAAGCTCCCGTCCACCACGATGCTCCGGCGGGCAATCAGGTTCACGGACATCGTCTCCTCATGCACCGCCCGACCATCGGCGCCGGCATCGAAGGTCAGCGCGAGCGGGTACCGGTTGTCGGGCGCGGGCGCGCCGCTGACGGCGATCACGACTTCGCGCGTCTCGTGAGGACCGAGCGCAAGATCCTGTTCGGCCGGCACGAGCGTCAGCCCGCCCAGGCTCACGCTCAAGCGTCCGCGTACGGGACGGTTGAGCACGTTGTTCAGGGACAAGCGCAGCACGGCGCCGCCGCCGATCGGGCGCGTCATGTCGTGACAAACCGTGGCCAGCGGTTCGATTCCTTCCACGCGCGACCCGCGTACGGCCGCCAGCAACGCGGCAAAGTCGCCCGGCTTCCCATTGCCGCGCAGGAAAAAGCCGCGATGGTCGAGTGGCACCACGATCACGCCGTCTTGCGCCGGTACGGGGTTGCCATAGAAATCGTACAACGCAAAGCGCTCACCTGCCGCCGCAAGCGTCATGTTTGCGCCGCTAAGTGTCTCCGGCTTGTCCAGGGCCGCGCGGATGTTCGCCCGCTGCGCATCCGGCGCGTCGGCTGGCAGCGCGGCCAGTTCCGCGCGCAACGCCGCCTTGTGCTCAAGTTCCTTGAACCCGCGTGCGGTGCGAAAGAGTAGGTTGTCGTGTCCGAACGCGTCGCCGATATCGCCGATCACAACCACCGTGCCGTCTTCGGGGTCGGCTTTCCCGTCAGCGCCGGTGCGGCCGTCAAAGACCAGCACCCACGGCAAGCCGTTGGTGAACAGCAGTCGCTGGAAGTGGCGCTCGCCGATGAAGTGCGTGGCCGCGCCCACGGCGGCGGCGACAGACCATGTCATCACGCCATCCCCTTCACCCGACACCACGTTGCCGCCGTAGATGCCCACGGCCCGGTCGTGGCCGGTGGAGAGGTTCACGGCGATCACCGCCGCCACGCGGTCGTCTGTGTTCGCCACCCAGCTCTCGGTGTCCCACACGCGCACGCGTCCGCGCGGCCCTTTGCGGTCCACCCACGCCTTCACGGTGGACGGCGGCTGCATGCCCTGATAGTGGATGCTGCAAAAATCCAGGTACTGCAGCCAGTCGTCACGGCCGTCGGCAAAGAGTTTGTCGAAGGTGTTCGATGAAGAATCGCACCCGCCGGTCAGCACCTCGACGCCGGCCTCCGTGCACGCCGCGCGCGTGGCCTCGCAGAGCACGCGGAAAATCTCGCGATAGCGCAACATGTCGGCACCCCAACCGGAGATGGAGATGCCTTCCCACGGTTCGTTCCAGAGCTTGATGCCATTGATCGGTCCGCGCGGCCAGCCAAACTCGGTGACGAGACGCTTCGTAAAGAGCCGGAAGTCGGCGTCATAGGAAGGCAACCAGGCGAGATCGAACTTGGTGTCACACATGACGCCCTTGTCGTCCAGATGCGGACGCGGCCGACCCAGCGGTTGGTTGGCATGCCAGAAGTCACCGCCGCCGATCTCGACCGTCACCGGCAGGCGCGCGGCCTGGTAGGCCCGCAGATGCGCGACACGCTCCTGATACCACCCTTCGAAGTCCGGGTCGGTGGTCGGCTTGTACGGGATGCCGATGCGGTTGGGCGCGGCGCCGAGACGCGTCAGCACGTTGATGTCATCGGTGTCCATGCAGAACTGCGGGTATTGCACCGGCGCGCCCGACGCGCGAAACGTCCGCACGCAACTGGTCACGAAACGTCGGCCCGCAGGGCCGAGATCCAGCACGATCGCGTACGCTCCCTTGGTCTCGGGCAGCGCCGGGCGCACAACGAGATTCGTCCGCCCGCCGGCCGGCAGCATGACCGTCACCGGGACGACACCTGCCACGCCCACGCGAAACATGTCGGGCACCCAGATGTTGCCGGGGCGGCCACGCGTGGCGTAGTGAATCGCCTCCACGCGCCCGGCAGCCGCGAGCGGCACCGTTCCCGTGTTCTGTACCTGGATCGTGAACGCGGCCTGCTCGCCGGGCCACAGGATGTTTCCCGGCGCCGAACTGCCGAGGCAGGTCGCCGTGTAGGTCACCGGGTTCGTGGACGCAGTGCCCATCGTCTCGGCGTAGCCCGGAATGCTCGCGCCGGTCACCATCTGCGCCTCCAGCCGCATGCAGACACAGATCGCGGCCAGTGCGAGTGCGATCCCGGACGGCAAGCGAACTACAGTGGGTGGGCGTGTGGCCTGTTTGGACTGCGGCGACCTAACGCCGCTCTCATGGGCGGGACGTGAGTCCCGTTGGGACGGGACAACGTCCCTCACGGGACGTGGCCCGCCCCTTTCCAGCGCATGGGGACATGGGCATCCCAACTGCGCGCGTGCCGGGTCACGCGCCTCGGAGCGGCGCCAGGTCGCCGCACTCCAAACGTGCGTTGCCTCCTTCGCGTAACCCGCTCGCCTGCCACGCCATCTTCCCGCTCGCGAATCAGCCATGACCCGCCGCGGCATCATGCGCGCACCCATGTGCCAGCGGCTCGCGGAGATCGCCCCTCTCGGCTGGCCACCCCGGCCCTCGCGCCTCCAGCCGATTGCTCTTCCGGGAGGGCGGAGCTCCGCGACGCCAAGTGAAGGCCAGGTGCCAGTCCGGTAACCGGGCTCGCGGAGCTCGCCCCTCCCGATGATTCGTCGCGCGACGGTTGATCTTCGTGCTGGGTTGACATCAAGACATCTCTCCGTGTATGTACAGATGCATTGAAACCTGATTGCGTACCGTTCATTCGCGGGTTGCCTCTCCCTCTCGGTCGCTTGGGCTCCCCGCCGGACGCTCGTACACCAACACCAGACTCGGGCCGTCCGCGCCTTCGCGCACGGACACGCCGCTGGCGGTCCATGCGATGGTGACGGCTGGCGCCGCGCGATCATCCATTCGCACGTCTGTTTCGGAAACGTGGCATTCCGGAATTGGCGTGCCGACGCTTCCCAGATCGATCAGGAACCCGCTGTGGCGCCGGACACCCACGTCCCACGCTGCCGCGAACGTGGCAGCTCCCGGGTGGCCGTGAGCGATGGTACGGGTCACGACAGGCGCGCCGGTCGGGAACAACGGAACAACGGATACGCGGCACGCGCCCGCGCGCCCGTGTGCGGCCGCTCCCTCGACCTGGACATCGCCGTCCGGAAGGTGGAAACGCGTCGTCTGTAACAGATCCGTGTCGCTCACATCCAGCACGAGGTAGCGCCGCGGCGTCAGCCGGACGACCGTGCGCCAGTGGCTCACGGGTTGCGGCAACAGGAGCGGACGGTTGTGCGGCGGCAGGTACATGTAGGCCGGGCACCAGGCCGTGGCGTGCGCCCAGGGCGCCGGCCCAGACGCGACGACCCACCCGCGGTTGAAGCGCCAGCGGTAGTTCGTGACCGGATAGTCGCGCAACGCCCAGCGGCTGTGCCCGGCGGCGCTGAGTTTGGTTCCGCCATCCTGCGCGTGGCCGTAGGCGGCGTCGCCAATCAGGCAGCGCCCGAACGCAAACAACTGGATGCTGCCGTCGTCCTCGTGGTGATGCCCCCAGGCCGACCCCGCGCGCAGGGTCAGCAGTACCTCGCCGGCGTCGTCATCGCGGCATCGGAACATGTACCCCAGCCCCTGCACCGCTTCGTCGGCCCAAGCCGGCGCGCGCGCCGCAGGCGCTGTCGGCGACACGCCGCCCATCTCCCGATGCAGCCAGGCCAAACGCGCCGCGAGTGTCGGATCGTGCGGCGCGACACCCTCCGCCGCCACGCCGTAGACCCAGGCGTAAGTGTCCGGGTCGGCATGGTGATCGCCCAAGGCCAGCAGATGCCGCTTGCCGCCATGGTCGGCGTCGCGCGGCGACACTTGCCGCAAGGCGCCGGCAAGCAGCCCCCGGAAGCGCGCATCGGCGAAGGCGTCGCCGCCGCCCCGCGCGCGCCGCAGCGCAAAGAGCGGCAGCACGGTGGCCAGGACATGCTGAAAGTAGGTGTGGCTCTCCTCCCAGACGCCGCTGTCGGGATAGACGTGGTAGTCGAGTTGGCGCGACCACCCATCGTCGAACAGCCGTCGCCACGCAGCGGCCGCGGGATGCGCCGGGAAGACCTCGGCGGCCATGCCACAGAGTGTGATTACATCCGTGTAGAAATTCTGGTTGGCCATCCCTTCGGCCAGCGGGTCCAGCGCGTCGGGATCATCCGGACCGCGCATGGAGGCAGGTCCGGCGTAGTAGCCTTCGTCGGCATTCAGGTAGGCCAGAAAGGCAAACCACGCCTGCCAGCGCGTGGCGGTGGCGGCGTCGATGGCGCCGGCCGCCAGCAGCGGGCCGAGGCAGGTCATGTAGAACGCGACCGGCCGGCTCACCACGCAGTTGGCGGCGGCAGCGCCGGAGCCATCCCAGAAGCCGTACACGCGCGCCTGCAGGAAGTCGTCGATCCGGCGTGCCAGTTCAGCCGGCGGCAGGGCCGCTTCGCGCTGACGAACCGGGTCCGGACTCGGCGGCAACCCGGTGGTCGGCGGAACGCCGAAGCCCATCTCCGCCATCTGCTGGAGCGACATGAGGCCGCGTTGTGCGTGCAGGCGGCGCAAAAGGCCCTGCTGGCTGCGATAGCGATCACGATCCGGCGCGGCCTCGAACGCGCCGATGCGACCGCCGCGCGGCGCGGACGCATCGCGTTCCTCGGCGGGCAACAGTTCGGCCAACGGCGCGAGCGTCAACGCGAAGACGCGACGGCTTTGCCCCATCCACCCTTCGACCGAGAAATGCGGCTGGCAGGCCGGCACGCCGCGTGCGCGAATGCGCTCCGGCGAGGGCATGCTGTCGGCCTTGGCCTCGGGGGGCAACAGACGACGCGTCAGCGGGTCGCCGTCGCGCCAGCGCCGCGTCCAGAACTCCAGCGCATTCAGCCGCCGACCGCACCACGCGCCGCCGTCGAGTGTCACAAAGCCAACGCTGTCGTGGGCATTGGAGAAAGTGAGCGCCGCACCATCGGTCCCGATAATCTGCGCGTACTGCGTCCAGCAGACCATGCGCCCGATGCGCTCGTCGAAGTGGTATTGCAGGTCGCGGCGGGTGTACCCCGCGCCGCCGTCCAGCAGCCGCATCCCGCTCGGCAGGTCGGCACCGCTAAAGTCCCAGACCAGTTGGTCCGTTCCATGCGTTTGACACGTCTCCTCGATCCGCGCAAAGCACTGTTCGGCGTCCAGCGTGATACGCATCTCGTACCAACCACCTGCCACAAGATCGAGGCGGTAACCGTAGACGGTGCGCACCGGCCCCTGCTCCAGCCACGCGCCCGACCAACGCGCCACGCGGTCATGCGTATCGAAGAAGGTTCGCCCGCGCCATGCACCCGTTGCGCCCACACGAACCCCGAGAATCGGGCCCGCCACGGCCACGCTATCCACGCCTGCCGCCGTTGGCGCGCACCACCGGCCCACCAGCACGCGCACACTGCAACGTCTGTTCGCTAGCACGGCGGATACGTCAGTATCATACGTTACTGTGACGGGAACGAAGTCTGACTTCGCAGCGGCGCAGCCCAAACTCAGACGGAGCTTCTCCCACGGGGCAACTTCGAGCAGCAGGTAGGCACGACCCTCTGCGGATCGCTGCATGGGATAGCGACGCTCGCTGCCCTGATCCACAAGCCATGACAGATCTGGCATCCCGGCGGGGGCTTCGAGCGTCAGTACTTGACGTTCATGGTGCAGGCCCAACGGCTCACACATTTCGATGCGGTACGGCGCGTCCTCCACGCGAACAAGACGGCGAGTTGTCGTTTGAAGGTAAGGACGGTGTGAATGCACGGGGAAGTGGGGACTTTCGGTAAATGGTAGAGCGGTGCTGTGGGCGGCAGCGGGATTACAGTGGGGTATCAGCTAGCAGCGGAAGCATACTCTCTACGGCCGCGTTGCTCAAGGGTCCCTGCGGGAAACCAGCCACCCACTCCGCAGCCGCTTCAGGATCGCACTGCGTCCAGCGCTGCACAACGCCGACAACCGCATTGTCCTGCTCACGTCCAGGCTCCAGCGCCAGCACCGCAAGCTCGGCCGCAATGACCGGATTACGGTCTGCCCACACCGTGGCAACAGCGGATAACAAGGACGCGCGAAGTGCGGGCTCCACGGTTTGGTCTGCCCAAACGGCGGCGGCTGCGGGATCGATCGCGGCCCACTGCAACGTGACGTGGCGGATCAAACCATCGCAGGGCGTCGTCTCTGCCAGGTCGAGCGTGAGCTGAAGGGCGTCCAACGGCTGCGTACGGGCCACCTCAAAGGCGACCTGACGAACGGCCATCTGAGCGTCTGCATCGCCGATGGGCAATGTCCGCGCCCAATCGAGCGCCTGCGGAAGATCCGCCGCCACCCACGCGACGGCGACTTGCTCGTAGGCCCGCTGTCGCAGCGTCCCGGACTCCGCGCTACCCACCCATGCCGCCGCCGCCGCAACGTCCTGCTGCGCCCACGCACGCACCGTTCGAACTGCCACCTCCAGCTCGTCTCCGGCCGGAGGTGCGATGCGACACAGCGCTGTTAGCGTCTTGGAGAAGCCTCCGTTCTCGCCCTGCCTCACCCGCTGCTGAAGCTCCGTCTCGCGCGCCTGCGGATCGGATTCCACGGCGGCTCCTTCAAGAAGCCTGGCCTGTAACACTACGGACGAAGACGTGCGAACGCGCTCCGTCGCCGCAGTGCGCCTGGTACTGTGCGACAATGCACTCAGCACGGGCGGCGCGGCAGCATGCTCCGCCGATCGGGCAGAAGGTTGCGGCGCATGCCCCGCATGACGCGCATGCGCCAGCAGCAACAGTGCCACGGTCGCTCCGCCCAGCCCAACCGCCATTCTGGTCTTCGCTCCTATCATGGGTTCGTTCGCCGGCCTGCGGGCCTTGACGTCGCTCCGGTCATCGGCAACACGGAGCGACGCCTCGGCCGTGGCCGCAGCCTCAGGGCGTCGCGGCCACATTGTCGAAGGTTGACGTGTTCAACGTCGTATCGTCGTGCGCGGAAACGCACAACCCGATGTAGACGATTGTGCCCATCGTGATCGTCTGGGTCGTCCCGACCTGCGTCCAGGTTGTCCCATCCGGCGACATGTAACCGCTGAAACTGTTACCGCTGCGTACGACGCGCACCCAGTACGGAACCGTCTTGCCCGTGCTCTGGGCGTAGCCGCAGCTCGCGCCCGTGCTGGTGCGGTACTGCGTGCTGGCGCCGCTGCCGGGCGTCATGACGCTCATGGTGAACGCCGAGTTAGCGTTCAGCGTCTCACGCACCATCACACCGGCCTTGGCCCAAGGGTTCGTATTCTCAACGGCCGTCACACGGGCTTTGAGTTCGCAGTCTCCACTGGCGGTCTGGTAGACGAAGCGAAACTCGTCCGCCGTGTCCCAGATGTCGGCACCGGCGGCATCGATCGAGAAGGTGCCGCTGGATGCGGTGGCGCTGCCAACCAGACCCACGGCACCAATGTCCGCCTGCTGCCACGGACTCGGTAACCCGTAGCTCACGGTCGGATCCCACACGGTGGTGTCGTAGGCGTTATTGGCATTCTGGTTGACCACGAAATACAGGAAGTCGTTCGCCACGACGTCGACCGAAACGCTGTGACTGATGCCTGTGGTGTCGTTGTAGGCGATGCTCTGCCAACCGCTGGCCGGCCAGACCTGCGTACCATTTCTCATGATCCGCACGCGCACCCCGTCACCGCCCGTGGCAACATCCTTGCGGACGATGCCGGTCACCGTCACCGTTCCGGCGTTCGGTGCCTTCCACGCCCGCGCGGAGTCGGTGCTGTCCGGATGCTGCCAGCCTGCGGCGGCGATGCAGTAGGTCGGCGTGCCCCTCCACCATCCGTTCGCCGAAGCCCAACTCATGTCGCTATAGGCGCTGCCATTCCACTGCTTGTAGTACCACTGGTTCGCGCCCTGCGTGGAACTAAAGCCAACGGAGGCCGTGTACGAGCCGCCACCACCGCTGATGGTGTAGCTGCCCGAAGTCACCGTGCTGTCGGTCATGCCGCTCTTGTAGGCAATGGCCTTCAGCGTGGTCGTCACGGAGATGCTGACGGCCGAGCTGTAGACCGTTCCGACCGTCGCGCTCGGGGTGCTGCCGTCGGTCGTGTAGCGGATCGTAGCTCCGCTGGTCGCAGACGAAATCGTCACGCTCTGGGCGCTGGTATAGGTGCCCGCCGCCGGAGTGAACGTCGGGGCCGCCACTTGCGCAGCGCCCCCATTGAGCATGACCGTGGGATCCCAGGCAGTGTTGTCGTAGTTATTGTTAGCGTTCTGGTTGACCACAAAGTAGGGCGCTTCCGGGTTTAGCGTGGGATGTTTCATTGAGCGGGATAGAGGTCGAGT